>CAYHJF010000001.1:0-284758 GCA_964356915.1 uncultured Candidatus Saccharibacteria bacterium
ACTCTTCTTTACAATACCGAGCTTTAAACCAAAGTTAAGCAAATCGCCCTCGTAGGAAATTCCCTCCCCATAAAAGATATCGAACTCCGCGGTACGGAAAGGTGGCGCTACCTTATTTTTTACTACCTTTGCTTTTACACGATTTCCAATGATCTCTTCTCCTTTTTTAATCTGCGCTGCTTTCCGAACATCAATACGCACTGATGAGAAAAACTTAAGCGCCTTCCCCCCTGGTGTCGTCTCTGGGTTACCAAACATAACGCCAATCTGCATACGAATTTGGTTGATAAAAATTACAGTTGTATTTGTCTTTGCGACAATTGAAGTAAGTTTGCGAAGCGCATGAGACATAAGACGTGCCTGCAACCCCATATGCTGCTGGCCCATATCCCCCTCAATTTCAGCACGCGGGGTTAGCGCCGCAACAGAGTCTATCACAATAAGATCAACGCCGCCTGATCGTACAAGACTTTCCACGATCTCAAGTGCCTGCTCTCCTGTGTCTGGCTGTGAAATTAAAAGTTCTTTCACATTTACTCCAATCTTTTTTGCATACTCAGGATCAAGTGCATGCTCTGCGTCAATAAACGCCGGGGTTCCCCCCCGTTTCTGACACTCACGCACAATATGAAGTGTAAGTGTTGTCTTGCCCGATGATTCAGGGCCAAAAATCTCTACCACCCTACCTTTAGGAATTCCGCCTACACCAAGTGCCCAATCAAGAGAGAATGACCCCGTAGGAATAGCTTCGACATTCACTTTAGGAACATCGCCTAATCGCATAATAGAACCATCTCCATACTTTGACTGAATTGCCTTCACCGCAGAATCGACATCCTTAAATCGCATTTCCTTTTTTTCGTTATCTTTGTCTTTATTCTTTTTAAACATAATATTAGTTTACTGAACTATAATTCGGCGTACAACACGTGCCTCTTTGCCTACTCGATTTTTTGTTCGCACATCAATAATATGGTACCCCTCTTGAACTGGCACTGTAACAGCAAATTGACCGTCATCGCCACTAAATGCTTCCATCCCATTAATCATAATGCGAGCCTTGGGTTCTGCAAGTCCGCTCACTAAAATCTCTTGCGCGCCAATTTTAGCACCATCTTGAGGCTCTATAAGCTCTAGCGTAGGAGCTATAAATACAGAAGAAGACCGGAAAGCAATATACCCCCCACCCAACATTAAGAAAAATAAAACGCTCATCACATATACCCCTTTATGCCGTGGCGGATAGGAACGAGAAACCGCAAATGAAATATCGTTTTTATTCGATACCATAGCCCTCATCCTGTGAAGCACTCTGTCCATGTGGTACTAAAATTTCGCGAGGCTTAGCACCCTCGCCCGGTCCGATAACGCCTCTACGCTCTAACTGATCCATAATCCGAGCCGCCCGCCCATACCCAAGCTTCATATGTCGTTGTAAGAATGTAATCGACGCTTTACCTGTTTCAACAATAAGCTGCTGCGCGTCATCACATCGCGGGTCCTCCTCATCATCGTCACTTCCAGTTCCTCCACCATGTGATGGATCTTTCTTCATCTGCGTAACCTCTTCATTATACATAACATTCATATCCTGTTCGCGGATAAACTCTGTGACTTTCTTCACCTCTGCCTCAGACACAAACCCGCCCTGTATACGCCTCGGCTTCCCCATATCTGCCGCAAGATAGAGCATGTCTCCACTACCCAATAGCTTTTCCGACCCTGCCATATCGAGAATTGTTCGTGAATCAATTTGAGATGCAACTTGGAAACCAATACGACTCGTAATGTTCGCCTTAATAAGCCCCGTGATAACTTCCACGGAAGGACGCTGGGTCGCAAGGATCAAGTGAATACCAACAGCTCGTGCCATTTGAGAAATTCGAACAATGGAAGATTCCACCTCGCGCCCAAATGACATCATCAAATCAGCGAGCTCATCAATCACGACAACTATATATGGCATAAAATCCTTTTGTGAAGAGTTGAATGAGATAATATCACGACAACGTGCACCCTCAAGAATTTTATACCGCTCTTCCATTTGTTTTACCGTCCAGCGCAATGCAGAAATTGAGTCTTTTGCAGAAGTAATGACTGGAGCGACAAGATGCGGAATATCTTGGTAGTGTGTCATCTCAACCCGCTTTGGATCAATCAAAAGGAGCTTCAAAGATAATGGTGTATTTTTATAGAGCAAACTTGTAAGAATCGCATGAATCGCGACAGACTTACCCGATCCAGTAGCGCCTGCAACCAGCAAATGCGGCATACGTGCAAGATCAGCATACGCGGCCTTACCAGATACATCACGTCCAAGCGCGAAGGTCAGCGGACCTCCTTTCTGATACTCTTCCTGCTCAAGCATATTACGTAATCCCACAAGCGCTACGGAGCGATTTGGAACTTCAATACCAACAAGTGCCTGCCCTGGAATAGGCGCCTCTACGCGTAGCGGATGAGCGGCGAGCGCGAGGGCAAGCTCGCTTTGTAACGCAACAATACGTGATAGTCGAACGCCTTGGGCGGGCTTGAGTGTAAATTGAGTTACTGACGGACCAATATTAATACCTGCCATCTCAACGGGGACACCAAAGTCTTTCAACGTACGTTGAATGATATTGGAATTACCTTTTACGTCTCCTGCCGACGGCTTACCTTGATCAGCAGATAGCAAAGATAACGGCGGTAATATATAATTTTTTGCGCTCTCGGTCACACTCGCAAGAAGTTCGCGAGATATTGTTTTCCCAGGGTCTTCTTTTTTGACTGGTTTCGGTGGCATGGGCGGGGGTGTAGGAGCAAAGCGAGGCTCTTTGGTTTCTTCCTCCTCCTCTTCCTCTTCTTCTTCCATTGTGAGCGTCGTACTGACACTCGCCGTCTCTTGCGCCTCCATTATTTCTTTTGCACGACGGCGCAAAGAAGCGCCAAACAAAATAAGAAAGGCAATTAAAACTCCCGTACCAAGTAAAATTCCTCCGAATAAACGGTCAAAAAGATAGAGAAATGGCTTTGAGATTACCTCTCCTAAAAACCCTCCGCTCCGAACACCAAACAGCACATCCGCAAGCCCCAAACCCGCAACAACAAGCAGCAATGCGCCTACGATTGATGATCGTAACACGTGCTCTCTCAAAGAAAATAATAACGCAAAGCCAAATAAAATAAGTGTGAATGGTATTAAAAAATAGCCTCCGCCAACAAGAAACGCAAACCCACGGAACAAAAGCTCGCCTGCCTTACCCGCAAGCCCAAAGCGAGCAAGTACAAATGCAAGCGCTCCTAAAAACGCGGAGACTGCCACAATACTATCAAAGGTATCTTGATGAAGGAGAGGTTTTCGCTCTTTTTTTACTATTCGATCTTTCTTTTTCTTTCGTGTCACCAGCCTAGTATATCGAAAATCGCCTTGCAGGGCAAAGGATTTCTTCTCAACAATAAAACCTCCGTATTACAGAGGTTTTATTGTTGAGATAGTGATTATACTACTACTCTTCGTGATTGAATCCCGTACCAGCTGGTATAAGACTGCCAATGATCACGTTCTCCTTGAGTCCTCGTAACTGATCTTCACGCCCCTCGAGAGCGGACTTGATCAAGATGCGACCAGTTTCCATGAATGATGCGGCTGCAAGAAAACTCGACGTTGAGAGCGCTACACGCGTGATACCAAGAAGCATCTCGGCAGCTTTTGCAGGCTCTTTTACCTCAAGGTTTGCCGCCAAAAATTCTGCACGTTCGATGATCTCGCCGGTAATAAACTTTGTATCACCTGGCTCTTTGATTCGCATACGCGAGAACATCTGTCGGATCATAACCTCAATATGCTTATTATTGATCGTAGCTCCTTGCAACACATACACCTTACTGACTTCATTAAGAATGTAATGCTCAACGCGATTACGACCAGCAACAGCGTACAACTCTGTGATATCAATTGGTCCGTCAGAAAGCTGATCTCCCTGTTTTACCTTGTCTCCCTTTTTGACACGAAGTAATCGTCCAAATGGAACCGCGTACTCTTTTGTCTCCGTGGCGCCTTTCTTACCTACCCCTGCAATCAAAACCACCTTTTCCCGATCTTTATCTTCGATCGAAATAACTTCTCCCTCAAGCTCGGAAATAACAGCCTTATGTTTTGGTATGCGAACCTCAAAAATTTCTTCTACACGTGGCAAACCGAGCGTAATATCACCATGTGCTCCTGCAACACCTCCCAAGTGAAAGGTTTTCATGGTCAGCTGGGTACCTGGCTCCCCAATAGCTTGGGCCGCAACAATACCAACCGCCTCTCCCATCTTAATAGGATTGTTATGACCGAGGTCATAGCCGTAGCACGTCTGACAAATACCCCGAATAATCTCACAAGTGATCGGAGATCGAACCTGTACTGTATCAATTTTTACATCATCGAGTTGTTCTGCCTCTTCTACGGTTAAGAGATGTCCTTTCTTAAAAAGAATCTTTTTAGAATCTGGATCTTTGATATCCGCAGCAAGTGTACGACCAAAAATGCGCTGTGAAAAATGGAGTCCGAGCAATTCGGCATCTTTGCGTTCGATAGGAATCCCAGCTTCAGTCCCACAATCTGCCTTGGTGACTACAACATCTTGAGCAACGTCAACAAGACGACGAGTCATGTATCCTGCGACTGCAGTTTTAAGCGCAGTGTCCGCAGTACCCTTACGTGCGCCGTGCGTTGAGATAAAGTACTCGAGCACCGAAAGTCCTTCTTTATAGCTGGAGAGGATAGGAAGTTCGATTGTACGACCAGATGGGTTCAAAACAAGTCCTTTCATACCCGCCATCTGACTTACTGAGTTCCATGATCCACGCGCACCTGCATCAACCATAGCGAATACAGGACCTCCCGGATCAACGGTCTTTGGGATATGCGCCGATACGCGCTCTTTCACCTCAGACCAAACCTGAACTACCTTTTCATAGCGCTCATCATCAGTGAGCAATCCTGTTTCGTAGTGTTCTTCAACAACACGTACCCGCTCTTCAGCTTCAGCAATTACTTCTTTTTTGATCTCTGGTACACGTAAATCATCCATGCCCCAGCTCATACCTGATTTTGTTACATAATCAAAACCAATCTTCTTAATCTTATCAAGGATTGGAGGTAGTTCTGCCTGCCCATATTTACGAAGCAACTTTCCAACAAGCTTCGTAATAGCCTTCTTACCAATCACTTCATTCACAAAGCCATAATCTTTTGGAATAGCCGTGTTGAAAATAATACGTCCAACGGATGTCTCGAGGAATTCTTGGCCGTGGCCTTGATAAATTTTGAGCTTCGAGCGAAGTGCAATTTGATCCAAGTCATAGGCAAGTACCGCTTCATTTTTTGAAGCAAAGATCTTTCCTTCACCGGAAGCGCCGTCTTCAATCTGCGTAAGCCAATAACATCCAAGAACCATGTCTTGAGATGGAACGGCGATCGCATCACCGGAACCCGGCTTCAAAAGATTCTTTGTCGCAGCCATAATTTCCGCGGCTTCGCGTTGCGCCTCTTCGGTCAACGGAACATGAACTGCCATCTGGTCACCGTCGAAGTCCGCATTAAACGCGGCACACACAAGCGGATGGAGCTGAATTGCATTACCCTCAATCAAGAGCGGTTGAAATGCCTGGATACCAAGACGATGCAATGTTGGAGCACGGTTTAACAAAACATATTTTCCAGCAATCACTTCTTCAAGCATTGCCCATACTTCTGACGACGCCTCATCAATTAAGCGCGTTGCGCTACGAATATTAAAGGCAAGCCCTCGCTCAATAATTTTATTGATTACAAATGGCTTGAAAAGTTCGAGTGCCATATGCTTTGGAAGACCGCACTGGTGTAATTTAAGATCGGGACCAACAACAATTACAGAACGCGCTGAATAATCAACGCGCTTTCCAAGTAAGTTTTGACGAAAACGCCCCTGCTTACCTTTGAGCATATCTGCAAGTGAGCGCAGTGGACGGCGCTGTGCCTGTGACGCCACAGGAGCCGCGCCGCGCTTGATCGAGTTATCGATCAAAGCATCAACCGCCTCTTGTAACATGCGTTTTTCATTACGCGTGATTACTTCGGGAGCCTTCAATTCGTAGAGTCGCTTCAAACGATTATTACGATTGATAACGCGGCGATACAAATCATTTACATCAGACGTAGCATGTCGTCCACCATCAAGCGCCACCATTGGGCGAAGATCTGGCGGAATAACAGGAATTACCGTAAGAAACATCCACTCGGGACGCACGTGAGCGCGTTCCATGGCACGAACCATGCGTACACGCTGTAAAAGACGCTTTTTCTGAAGCGGAGGAGCGTCTTCAAGATCCTTATCGATTTCATCAGCAAGCTTTGTGAGATCAGTGCCTTCACAAATTTTACGCAATACTTCTGCTCCGGTACCTGCGGTAAAAACATTTCCATACTTAAGGGACAACCGATGATATTCAACCTCTGAAAGTACCGCGTGTAACTGAAGACTTTTAAGTTCGCTACGAGCGCGATCAAGGCCTTCCTTCAATGCTGACGTATCTTTCGCAGCCTTTGACTTTGCTTTATATTCACGCTCGATCTCGCGCACAACCTCTTCGCGAGCCTTTTCATCAACTGAAGTAACAATGTAGCCTGCGAAGTAAATAATACGCTCTAGATCTGCAATTGAGAGATCAAGCAATAAACCAATACGAGATGGAACTGAACGAACAAACCAAATATGTGCCACTGGCGAAGCAAGTTCGATATGACCCATGCGCTCGCGTCGGACCTGCGCCTTCGTCACCTCTACGCCACAGCGGTCACATACAATTCCCTTATAACGAATGCGACGATATTTACCACAGTAACACTCGTAGTCTTTTGTCGGCCCAAAGATTTTTTCACAAAACAAACCATCACGCTCAGGACGCTGCGTGCGATAGTTAATCGTTTCTGGCTTCGTCACCTCGCCTGCTGACCACCCAAAAATATCTTGCGGAGAAGCGAGACGAATGGTGAGAGAGCCGAATTCACTTACTTGATGATCCATGTTCATATAGAATTCCTAGATTCTCTCGGCGCGCGACACACGACGAGCTGTTGTCTCAGAACGATCTTCTTCGTCTGAAATCTCATCTGAATGCGCCCGTGGCAAATTAGTAATCATAACATTCAACGCGAGACCTTTGAGTTCATTAAGTAGTACGTGGAAAGAAGCTGGCAAGTTCGGATTCTTCAATCGTTCTCCGCGAACAATTGCATCATAAATTGCAGCACGACCCAATACGTCATCTGATTTAATTGTTAACATTTCCTGCAATGTGTGAGCGGCTCCATATCCTTCGAGCGCCCATACTTCCATTTCTCCAAAACGCTGTCCTCCACCCTGCGCCTTACCGCCGAGAGGTTGCTGTGTAATGAGAGAGTATGACCCGATCGAACGCATGTGAATCTTATCCTCAACCATGTGATTGAGCTTGAGCACATAAATCTTGCCGACCATCACGTCGCGATCAAAGCGCTCTCCTGTTCGCCCATCATAGAGCGGCACTTTTCCATTTTCTGGAATACCTGCTTTTTTCAATTCACCCGCGATTTCTTCTTCGGTCGGAGTGATAAATGGCGGACAGATTGCCTGATAACCAAGCTTCTCGGCAGCCCACCCAAGATGAGTTTCGAGAATTTGCCCGAGGTTCATACGAGACGCGACACCGAGTGGATTCAAAATAATATCTACTGGCGTACCGTCAGCCAAATGTGGCATATCCTCTTCAGGTAATACTTTTGAAATAACACCCTTGTTTCCGTGTCGTCCTGCAAGCTTATCACCGACAGAAATTTTACGGAGCTGTGCCACTTCAACATGAATACGCTTAATAACACCTGTCTCCAATCGATGTCCCTGGTCACGTGAGAATACTTTAATACCGACTACGCGTCCGCGCTTACCGTGTGGCATGCGAAGCGATGTATCTTTAACTTCTTTTGCCTTCTCGCCGAAAATTGCGCGCAAGAGTCGTTCTTCGGGAGTAAGATCTGATTCTCCTTTTGGAGTAATTTTACCGATCAAAATATCGCCTGCGCGCACCTCTGCACCAACACGAATGATACCGTCTTCGTCGAGATCTTTGAGCTTTTCTTCACCGACATTCGGAATATCGTGCGTTGTCACTTCTTCACCGAGTTTCGTATCACGTACGTCAAGAGTGAATTCTTCAACGTGGATTGAAGAAAAGCGATCGTGCTTAACTAATTTTTCAGAAATAATAATTGCGTCTTCAAATGTAGCACCGCCCCATGAAAGGAATGAGACAAGTAAGTTTTGACCGAGTGCGAGCTCTCCCCCATCTGTTGAGGAATTATCAGCAAGCACCTGACCCTTCGTCACGCGTTCTCCAACATTCACAATGGGACGATGATGCAGTGCTGTATCTTGGTTTGAGCGAGCATAACTAATCAAGTTATATTCTCGATCACGATGGCCTGTTTTTATTGTGATTTTTTTTGCATCAACATACGTTACTTTGCCATCTTCATCGGCAAGAACCAAAAGACCTGAGTCATGTGCAGCAGGACCTTCGAATCCTGTTGCCACCAAGGGTGCTTGTGGCTTCACACATGGCACTGCTTGGCGTTGCATGTTTGAACCCATGAGTGCTCGGTTTGCATCATCATGACCAAGAAACGGGATCAATGCGGTCGCAATACTAAATGCTTGCGCGGGAGAAACATCAATGAAATTAATTTCTTCGCGCGGTACACGTTTTGGCTGTCCCTTAATACGGGCTTCCACTTCTTCATCGAGTAAGTGTCCCTTCTCATTATAATCAACACCTGCATGTGCGATTGCGTACAACGCTTCTTCGTGTGCGGTTAAATAAACTATTTCTTCTGTAATCTTTCCTCCTGTCACCTTTCGATACGGAGTCTCAATCAAACCAAAATTATTTACGCGCGCATGCGTTGCCAAGTGACTTACCAAACCAATATTTGGACCCTCTGGCGTTTGAATTGGACAAATACGCCCGTAGTGTGACGGATGTACGTCGCGTACCTCAAAACCTGCACGTTCGCGCGTAAGACCTCCAGGTCCGAGCGCAGACAAACGACGCTTATGCTCAAGCTGTGAGAGCACGTTGATTTGATCCATAAATTGAGAGAGCTGGTTGGTTGTGAAAAATTCTTTCAAAACCGACATGAATGGACGCGCATTAACCAACTGCACGGGAGTAATGGCATCTGGCTCAAGTGTGGACATACGATCCTGAATATTCCGCTCCATGCGAGCAAGCCCCACACGTAAACGATTCTGGAGCATCTCTCCCATTGCGCGTACGCGACGATGCCCGAGATGATCAATATCATCTTCAACCTCATCAGGAGTATTATTCTTTCGAATAATCTCGCCAATCGTTAACATTAAATCTTTTTGTGTAAGCGTGCGAACCTCTTCCTTTCCTCCTCCAAGCGACTTAAATCGAAGATTCATCTTATATCGCCCAACTGCGGAAAGGTCATATCGATCAGGTGAAAACATCGCCGTGATTAATTGACGCGCATTATCAATTGCGGCCATTTCACCTGGACGAATACGGCGATAGATTTCGATATACGCCTCGTCTTGAGTTGTCGTTGTATCTTTTTTAAGAGTCGCCTCGATAGAATTAAGCGCGTCGTCTGTTATATGTTCAAATGCCTTTCTAATGGCATCATTTGTTGCAAGCCCAAAAATACGAAGTAAGATACTGATCGGGAATTTACGTTTACGATCAATCTTCGCCCAAATTGCTCCATCCGCGTCACTTTCAAGTTCGAGCCATACGCCGCGATTCGGGATTACTTTGGCACCAAAACGACGCTTCGCACGATAATATTCAGCAGTAAAGTACACGCCGAATGACCGTGCAAGCTGAGAAACAATAACACGCTCAATACCATTAATCACAAAAGTACCGTGATTCGTCATCACAGGAAAATCCGCAAAGAAAATTTCTTGCGTTTTAATCTCGCCTGTACGCTTATTAGTCAATCGTACTTTAACGCGTAATGGAGCTTCATATGAGAGGTTATTTGCCTTCGCATGATGCTCGTCAAACTTTGGCTCTTCGAGGGTATAATCAAGAAATTCAAGCTGAAGCTCTTTGCCAGTAAAATCCTCGATCGGATTAAACTCATCGAGCAACTCACGAAACCCATGCTCCAAAAACCACTTGTAAGAATTGAGCTGCGTCTCTGCTAAGTGTGGCAGTGGCGCAAGTGACTCTTTGTAACGCGAAAAATACTTTTTTTGCATAGAGTCTTTATATGACATAAAAACCCCTCCCTTCCGCTTGTGTTCAGGGTTTTTTGCTATTAAAAATGGTTACTATAAGAGTAAACCACGCGATTGGATTGATTTGATGAGGTTTGTCCGATACATACCGTGACCCATCCTTGTTCGTAACAGACAAAACACACCAGTGCGGAATATGCGCATTATACGCGCAAGCTGAATATCTGTCAAGCTCCTGAATGACGCCAGCGAGCGATAGAAACCAAAAGAGGGCTGGCAATGAAAATTGACGAATACGTACCAACCCCAATGCCAAGAATTAATGTAAGCGCAAGGTTTTTAGTCGCCTCACCACCAAAAATATACACCGCAACCATGGAAAGGAGCGTGGTCAATGATGTATTAATCGATCGACTAATCGTCTCACGGAGACTCTGATCAACGAGTGTCTCAAATTTTTCCTTACCTCCACGGCGCAGATGCTCGCGAACGCGGTCGAAGACAACGATTGTATCGTGTACGGAAAACCCAATTACCGTTAATACTGCGGTAATAAAGAGCGCATCAACTTGAATTCTAAAATATGAGAAAACACCGATCGGGATAATAACGTCATGGAAGAGCGCAACAACAGCGACAACACCGTAAATCCACGAAGGCAACGGATGAGATACTTTACGAAAGGCCCAGGCAATATACAAAATGATAGCAATAAGCGCGATCGTAACTGAAATGACAGCATTGCGCCGTAGCTGATGACCCACCGATGGTCCCGTAGAAGAAAAACTCTTTTCTTCTACACTTCCGTCCTTACGAAGAGCTTCGAGTAATACATCGTGTTTTTCTTGGGTAAGATATTCTGTACGAATTATTGCGTCAGATCCATTAAACTGGATTGACGAATGAGAAATGCCCGCGCTCTTAATTGTTTGGCCGACTGCCTCTGCTGACCGCTCAGAGTTAAAGTGTATAGATAATACTGCATCTCCTGTAAAATCAGAGCCTAAATTAATACCACGCGTCACAAGTGACAAAGCCGCAGCAGAGAAGAGAACTGCGGAAAGTATGTAAAATATTTTACGTGATCGTACAATGCTCATAAATTATGGTTTGAGATTAAAGCCACTTGCATAGAAGAAACCTCCCGCCCCCTGTTTACGTGAGTGAAACGCTCGCAAAAATGTGCGCGTAACCGTAATAGCAGAGAACATGGAAATCGCGACACCTAAGCCAAGCGTAAGTGCAAACCCCTTCACCGCATCAGACCCGAAGTACCATAGAATAACTGCGGTAATAAGACTTGATGCATTAGAATCTCGAATGGACGTCCACGCGCGCTCAAAACCCTCTTCAATAGCAGCACCTAGCGTCTTTCCTTTTCGCAGTTCTTCTTTCATGCGTTCAAAAATTAAAATATTTGCATCAACTGCCATGCCAATTGAAAGTACAAAGCCAGCAATACCTGCAGTCGAAAATGTCACGGGAATGAGCTTGAACACACTAAGTGAAATGGCAGTATATACACCAAGAGCAAGCACTGCGACTAATCCCGGCAATCGATACCACGCAATCATAAAACCAATAACAAAGAGAAGTCCAACAACTGCAGCAAAGAAACTTTGGCGTAGTGACGCCTCTCCGTGAGCCGGTTCCACTGTTTGCTGTGATATCAACTCAATGGGCACTGGCAACGCTCCTGAATTCAAGCGCTGGACAAGTGTACGCGCCTCTTCGGTAGTAAACCTACCTGTAATACGTGCCTTTCCTCCAGAAATTTTCTCCTGAACTACAGGAATGCTGATCGGCGCTCCATCAAGATAGATAGCAATGCTCTTTCCTACATTTTGCGCGGTAAGCTCTTCAAAAAGCCTTGCACCTTCTGAATTAAAAATTAATTCAACGAATGGGCCGGCCGTCGGGTCAAATTGTAAAGCTGCCCGCTCAACAAAGCGTCCCGTAAGCTCCGTGGGAACATAGACTACTTGTGCCTCCGTTGATGTACCAAGTTTAAGCTCTTGTGCTGTACGAAACTCTACGTATGGAGTCTCACCGATAAGCGCGATCGCCTCCTTTGCGTCAAAAACGCCAGCAAGCTGTACTTGCAAACGATCTTCCTCGCGCGTCCGCTCCACTCTTACGAGCGGTTCGGCAACACCAAAAAAGTTTACTCGACGCTCAACAACGTCACGTAACCCCTCGAGCGCCTCTGCCCGCTTACTATCTTCAATCTTTGAAAGATCGGCGCGATAGGTCAGATGTACTCCTCCTTTCAAATCAAGTCCGAGTCGAAATGGAACGTTAAACCATTCGGGAGCGCCCCATTTTGGATAGACAAAATACCCGGCGGCAAGACCGAGTACAACGAGACCAAGAGCAGCAAGTCGTATTTTCATAAAGGAAAATAATGAAAGTTATTATACCCCAACGAATACTCCGAAAGCAAGTTTCAGACACCCTTGCAAAAACATGCTGCCATGACTAGAATCGCCCTAGAAGAAAGGAATGTGTCCGTATGGACCTACCTACTCAATCTGCTCATTTTACTAGAAAGATCATTACCAATTATGGTGTACTCAAGAGAGTAACGAATGGTCTACGCGCGGCTAATCGCAAAGTCGTCGTAACAATTGGATCGTGGGACATGCTCCATATCGGCCACCTACGCTATCTTGCAAGAGCAAAATCTTTTGGCGACGTTCTTATCGTAGGCGCTGATAGTGATAGAGCTATTCGCAGATATAAAGGGCCGCATCGTCCAGTCATACCTGAAACAGAACGAATGGAGATGTTAAGCTATCAAGCATTCGTTGATTACGTAACAATCATCGATGACGTTACAATCCAAGGACTCTGGCAATATGGACTTTTGCGTGCGCTGCATCCGGATATATTTATCGCAGTAAAAGATAGCTATCCGAGATCACAACGACAGGCAATCGCAAAACTCGTTGGCACACTTAAGGTGCTTCCGCGTCAAGCGGAACATACATCATCTACCGATGTATTTCAAAGACTTATTCATGAGCTTCCTCATCTCATATCTATCTTGGATCGACGATGAGAAAACCAACCAAGTCTGTCCTTTTGCTCTATATCCCTGTTCTGCATGCCGGATATATTAGACTACTAAGTCTCTACCAAGACTCCGTGGAAGGACTATGGATTGTCGGCCGATCGCTTGCTGACGAACATGCCTTTCTCGAGCGCGAAATTCGTGCTCTTCCACCCGATCTAATACAAAAGGCTGTAAAAGCAATCTACGCTTTTGGATTTGTATCTGTTCTTGGCAAAAGAAATGCTCGTCACCTCAATGGCTATAAAATCATTACTGCTGACGAGGCACTTATGCGCCGGATTACGGCAAGATATTGGCCTCACGCATCCATTACATTCGATACATCTTTTTTACGATGGGATGAAAGTCACGTCGACACAAAGACACCCGTCGGATATGATCGTGCGAGCATAGCGCCCGAAGATCGAGAGTGGATGCATCAAGCACGCTTTGAGTCGAGAGAAAGTTCTGACTGGTGGCGACACGTCGGAGCGGTTGTACCAATCGATCAAGACGCTCTTTCGGCTCATAACATACACCTGCCAACAGAATATGCTCCTTATGCGTTTGGCGATATCCGAGACTTTATTCCTGCTGGAACTCGAAGTGAGATTTCATCCGCTATTCATGCAGAAAAACGAGTTATCGCAGAGGCAGCACGTCGAGGTATTTCACTCGGTGGTCGCTCTATCTATGTCACAACATTTCCTTGTTCCGATTGTGCACGCATGATTGCCCTATCCGGTATTCGTCGCTGCTATTTCGGAGGAGGTCATGCTTCATTCGACGGTGCGACTATCCTGAAAGCATCTGGCGTTGAGCTCATCTATGTTCAATAAAGAAATAATAAAACAACCTGCACAAAGTGCAGGTTTTTTGTTTTAACCAATTGGAAATTCTACAACTAACGCGCGCCCTTTTTTAGGACACAGCTTCGGCACAATCAAATGAGCATGCATATGCACAACAGTAGCCCCCGTAAGACGCGTATCTCCAAAACGCATCGCAAGAGCCCCTCCGCGGATATGATATTGGCAAGCTACATGCCGCGCAAGATACAAAAGAGCCGCCATATCACGCGCAGTCATCTGGGCGAGCGTCACGCGATGCTTCTCTCCAATAAGCAGAAAGTGATACCGCGTATTTTTATACGGCCAACTAATTCTCGTAATAATCCATCCATTCCGTCGAGCGAGAATTGAATGTTTATGATACCGAAAATTTTTCGGGCAAAAAGGACATGCGCCCTTCTTTGCAATCGTCGCGAGTACGCGGCGATATTCACTCCCACGAGCATTTCTAGCATCAACAACGACTCGACGTACTCTAGAGCGCAACGGGGATCCCTCTAATAGCCGGAAGTGGATCGTAATCGAGAAGCGTAAAGTCATCAAACGCAAACTTATTGATATCCCTAATATCAGGATTCAACAGAACTTGGGGAAGAGCTCGCGGTTCACGTTTCATCTGCTCTTCCGCAAATGGAATTTGATCCAGATAGATATGTGTATCGGAAAGTGTGTGTACGAACTCATATGGTTTGTACCCTGTCACCTGCCCAACCATATGAAGCAAAAGTGAATATGACGCAATGTTAAACGGAATGCCAATGATCACGTCAGCACTCCGCTGAAAGAGATGAAGAGAAATCTTGCCATCCGCCACAAAAAATTTGAAAAGGCAGTGGCATGGAGCAACGAATACTCGATTAGCATCTTCTGGATTCCATGCACTCACCACAAGTCGCCGTGAGTCAGGGAACTGTCTGATTTCCGCGATCACACCTGCAATCTGATCGATCACACCACCATCACGCGTACGCCACGATCTCCACTGTGGCCCGTAGATAGGTCCCAAATCACCAATCGGAAGACCGAGCTGACGACAAATATCTGGCGTCGCCCATTGGTCCCACAGATGCACGCCGTGTTTATTCAGGTCATCTACGTTACTCGAACCTGAAAGAAACCAAAGCAACTCATGTACGAGCGCCTTCCACGATCCCTTCAAACTCCGCGTCGTAATAAGTGGGAATCCTTCCTGCAGATTAAAGCGCATTTGATATCCAAACACTGCGATATTGCCAACGCCTTGCGGGTCACCTTTTCGCACGCCGTGCGTCAGCACATGCTGTACCAAGTCAAGGTACTGTTTCATTCTGCCGGCACTCTATCACGTCAATAAAAAAAGGCAACCTTATGCGGTTACCCTATTCACATCGTCTATAAATATCGAAAGAAAGCATTGTACCCTTCCACTGCACAAGCTGGACCGGCTGAACTCTCTGCCACTCTCGTTCATTATATCCCGAGAATATTGTATCGCCCTCATATTCGGCATCGATACGCGTAAGATATAAAAATTGCGCACTCGGCAACGCTTCACGATAAATTTCCGCTCCACCAATCACAAATATCATTGATTCTGTATCATCGGCATGAGTGTTCGCAGCTTGGCAGGCAAGCTGTAATGCCTGACCAAATGAAGTTGCGCGTACACATCCCTCGACCTTTGGCGCCTCGAAAGAAGCGTTGCGTGTCAGAATGATATTGGTCCGGAATGGCAATGGCCTAGAGCTAAGTCCGTCAGTAAACGTTCTTCGCCCCATGATGATTGGATTGCCCATTGTATGCTTACGAAACCATTGAAGATCTGGAGGAATTTTTGGCCACGGCAACTTACCCCGATAACCAATAACCCCATTTCTATCCATCGCAACAATAATCGCAATCCGCCTCAACACAAGCTCATCTCTTGTTGACATGAAAAAACTCCGCACCCACTCTAGCGCATCAGACAAAAAATACAATCTAAGCGATCAAAATAAAAAAACAACCTCTATATTTTTAGAGGTTGTTTTTTGTGATAATAATCTTGAGATTATTCCTTTACCGTAATACCCATACTGCGAGCGGTTCCTGCAATAACCTTCTTTGCGGCATCCACATCATTTGCGTTGAGATCTACCATTTTTTTCTCAGCGATGTCAGTCAATTGTTTATCCGTGATCGAACCTACTTTTTCTTGAAGAGGTTTGCCGGATCCTTTTTCAACGCCAGCCGCCTTACGAAGTAAGTCGGAGGCAGGAGCTGTTTTGAATACAAGTTCAAATGAGCGATCGATATAAATCGTAACTTCAACTGGCACGATCTCACCTTCACGTTCGCGCGTACCCTCATTAAAGCGCGAAACAAATTCACCTAAATTAAGTCCGTGAGGACCAAGGGCCGTACCCACCGGAGGCGCAGGAGTTGCCTTCCCTGCCGGGATTTGTAACTTTACTACTGTTTTTATCTGTTTTGCCATAATTTAAATTTTTCGTGCCTGCACCGGATCAAGCTCAACGGGAGTCTCCCGGCCGAACAGCGATACCAGTACTTTAATCTTTCCGCGCTCTTCGTCAACCTCTTCTACCTTACCTTCCATTTCTTTAAATGGACCGTCGGTAATGCGTACTGCGTCTCCCTTTACTACATCAATCTTGTGGCGAGGCTCTTCTTCACCCATGCGCTTCAAGAGCATATCGACTTCTTCTTGTTCGAGTGGCAACGGAGTCGTACCCGCTCCAACGAAACCTGTAACGCGCGGCGTATTACGAACAACATACCATGAGTCATCTGTCACAATCATATCTATCAAAACATATCCAGGATAAATCTTTTCCTCTATTGTCTTCCGCTTACCTGCTTTGATTTTAATACGCTTTTCGGTAGGAACGATAATACTAAAAATCTTATCTTCCATCCCCATAGACTCTACGCGTTGCTTTAAATTACGCGCAACCGCATCTTCGTATCCAGAATACGTATGAACCGCATACCAATTACGCCCGTAATCTGATGTTTGCTTTGGCATAAATTTAAGAAATAATTTGGCTCAAAATAAAATTATATATAAAGTCGAAAAAACCTAACAGCAATGCGACTGCAAGCGAGATGATAATTACTACGATCGTCAACTGCGTTGCTTGACGGCGAGTCGGCCAATTAACCTTTTTCATTTCTTGGCGTGTTTCGCGTAAATATGTCGTCACTCGAGAAATCATGAATATTGAATACTAATGCCTATAAATCAAAAACGATCATTTTTAAAAGGCCCCAAGGCCTTTAATGAACTTACTATACCAGTTCCTCAAAAAAATGCAAGGGGTTATTCACACTCTCACAGACTCAAAGAACACTCCTCGCACCCTTTCATAAGACGGCGCGATGCAAGATATAATGATGACAAAAGCATAAAAAGAGCCCCCGTAACAATGTACCAACGATACTGAACGAGAAACACCGCAACCCCAAACCCCAAAAAACTAAATAATGCGCCAACACAAAGTGCGCACGTAGCGGAAGCAAAAAGTGAAGATATAACCCCCGCCATTACTCCTGCACCCCCAAGAGCGACATCCTTTGCGCGTGTGCGATAAGACCCAATTTTCAAAACAAAAATTTTCATCTGAACCGCGACTGATAATGCGGCAACACCCGCAATCAAAATCATTGTCAGATAATCAGCGAGCGATAGAAGACTCGCCTGAAACTGGACATCATTTCCTGGTACAAGATCTACCGGCAAGAAAAACATGAGCACAAAAAAAAGAACCCAAAAAGTTATTAAGAGAATTTTAAACTGCGTCTCTTTAAGCGTCACCTGTACAGCATCTCGAACAACTCGCATCGCTTAGATATCAAGATTCTTTACTAACTTGGCGTTTGTCTGGATAAAATTCTTGCGCGGTGCTACTTCTTCACCCATGAGAATATCAAAAATATGATCCGCTTCTTCAGCATCATCTACCGTCACTTTTCGCATCATGCGTCGGGCGGGATCCATCGTCGTCTCCCAAAGCTGGATCGGGTTCATTTCACCCAAACCCTTATATCGCTGAATTGTAATACCTTTTATCTTCTTATCACCCGTACTACGCTCCGCCCCCTCTTCTGGAGGTGTCTCTTCAGTCTCCTCTTCTGCTTCTTCTTCCTCTTCTTTCTTTTCCTTTAAATCCTCCTTTATTGTTTGAAGTTCTTTTATGATCCTCTCTTTCTCTTCGTCAGAATATGCGTAGTGAAATACTCGTCCACGCTGAATCCGATAGAGCGGTGGCTGTGCGATATAAATATGTCCCGCATCAATGAGTGGCCGGAAATAACGAAAAAAAAGCGTAAGTAATAACGTACGAATGTGAGCACCGTCGACATCAGCATCCGTCATGATTACGACCTTATGATATCGAAGTCGCGCGATATCAAACTCATCGGCAATAGCCGTGCCAAGAGCAATAATAAGCGCACGAATTTCCTTGAACGCAAGCATCTTATCAAGCCGCGTACGCTCAACATTGAGAATTTTTCCTCGAAGTGGCAAAATCGCCTGCGTTCGACGATCGCGTGCTTGCTTTGCTGACCCACCTGCAGAATCACCCTCAACAATAAAGATCTCCGACTCTGAAGCATCCCTTGTCTGGCAATCAGCAAGCTTACCCGGCAATGTCATACCTTCCAAGGCACCTTTACGCAAAATCGTCTCTTTGGCAGCCTTTGCTGCGCGACGCGCTTTTGCCGCAAGTACTACTTTATCAAGAATTGCCTGCGCGTCTTGTGGATGCTCTTCAAGATACGCAACGAGCGCCTCACCACATACCTTTTCTACCGCGCCCTTTGCTTCAGGGTTACCAAGTTTTGATTTTGTCTGTCCTTCAAATTGCGTCTCTCGAAGCTTTACGGCGACAACAGCGGCAAGTCCTTCACGTACATCATCACCCGTTAAATTATCTTCATCCTTTGCAAAGTATCCATTCTTGCGACCGTAATCGTTGAGCACGCGCGTAAGCGCGGTACGAAAACCCGTAATATGCGTACCTCCTTCAATGGTATGAATCGTATTTGCAAATCCAAGTTCTCGTGACCCAAGATCATCAGTATATTGCAGAGCAATTTCTACAATAATATCTGCCTCTTCTTTGGATGTGTAAAAAATATTGTCATGCTTCGGCTGTAAGTGGCGTGTGATATGTCGTACGTATGACTTGATCCCCCCCTCGAAATAAAATCCATACGCTTTTTCTTCATCTTTTTTTCGTTCATCGAGAATCAAAATTTTTACCCCTGGGTTGAGGTATGCTTGCTGACGAATATGCTCGATGATTTTATGCCAATCAAATTTTGTTTCCTTAAAAATCTCTGTATCCGGCTCAAATGTAATGGCGGTACCCGAGCCATCACATTTTCCTACTTTTTTCACCTGCGCCTTTGGCTTTCCTCGAGAATATTCCTGGGTATACAAAGATCCGTCTTTACATACTTCCGCTTTAAGCATTACTGAAAGCGCGTTGACCACGGAGACACCGACACCATGCAATCCTCCTGCAACTTTGTACGCCTCTCCACCAAATTTCCCTCCTGCATGTAGTACGGTCAACACAGTCTCAAGTGTTGATTTTTTTGTCTGCGGATGAATTTCCACCGGAATACCGCGTCCATCATCGACAACGCGCACCTGATCATTTGGCAACAACGTAATACCAATATTCTTAGCGTACCCCGCCATGGCCTCATCAATCGAGTTATCGACCACTTCCCACACCAAGTGATGGAGCCCGTCGGTGCCAGTCGAACCGATATACATACCGGGACGCTTTCGTACCGGCTCCAAACCCTCCAACACAAAAATATCCTTTGCGCCGTAGGATGAATCTTTCTTTGCTTTGTCTTCTTTTTCTTTAGCCATGATATGTATATTTAGGACCGAACTTCCCAACCCTCTTTTCGAAGCGCCGCGATAATATCTGCAACAAATCGTACCACCTCTTCGTCCGTCAGCGTACGGTCTTGAGACTGAAATATCAAATGAAATGCGAGGCTTTTTTTACCCGCTCCAATTGTATCCCCCTCATAGTAGTCGAAAAGGTCTGTATCGGCTAGGAACGCTCCGCCCGCCCCTTCTATAGTACTCGTAACATCTTCTACTCGATCATTGGTCGAAACTAAAATCGCAAGGTCACGAACAACCATTGGATATTTTGGAATCTCCTGAAACGCGACTTCTTCCTCTACTACTATATCAACGATATCTAACGCAAGTTCGATAATAACTGCAGGAATTTTAAGCTCCGCATCCGGATGTACCTCATAGAGCACACCGAGTGTCTTATTATCTTTGCGAACAAAGACAGAACGATACGGATGTATAAGTTTTTTTTGAGAATATGGCCACTCGACAACATGATCTCCAATATCCTCAAAAAGAATATCTGTAACACCAAGTGATTCAAGCACTGACTCTACCGTTCCTTTTGCTTCATAAAAAAGATCTGCTGTTTTTTTTGCCGTCGTAAGCACTACTCCCAACACAACTTTCTCCTCCGGACTCTTTTTTGCTTTTCGAAACACGTTACCTACCTCAAATAGTCGTAACTCCCGTTCGTACGGCAAATTTGTCGCTACGCTTTTTAAAAGTCCGCTCGAAATCGAAGCGCGCATATGCGTGAACTCGGTGGTAAGAGAATTTGCGAGCTCAAGATCTCCATCTTTCGCGGATGCAAAAGAATAATTTAAAACCTCATAAAAACCGTTAGACGCCAGAAAGCGCCCAACCTCATCAGCAACAGCGCGCCGTGAATGCTCGTGCGGGTGTACAAGCGGCGCATGCGGTGGTTTTGACGTTATCCGTTCATACCCAAATATTCGCCCCACTTCTTCTATCAAATCTTCTTCCTGCACTAAATCTGTGCGCCATGACGGAGCGGTAACAAGAAATACTCCAACCTTTTTCTTACTGACACGACATCCCAAACGCTCAAGAATATCAGCCACCTCTTTTTCAGAGACACGAACACCGAGTAACCGCTCGAGATACTCAACCCGAAGCGTGACCGTTGGTTGCTTGGAAGATTTTACAAGAGAAATATCAGAAAATCCTATCATCTTCCCACGAGCAATATCGCAGATAAGATCTCTCAATCGAAGCGCGACGACATTAAGCTCGGCGTACGGCAACCCCTGAACAAACCTACTTGAAGCATCGGTCGTGATCCCAAGCTCACGAGATGTTTGACGAATTAAAATCGGATCAAAAACAGCAGTCTCGAGCACAACTTGTTTCGTATCTTTTGTCACCTCTGCGCGCGACCCCCCTTTAATCCCCGCGAGCGCGAGTGGACCCTCGCCATCAGCAATAACTAGATGCTTCGGCATAAGAATGATAACTTGCCCATCTAACAACGTGATGCGCTCTCCTTTCTTTGCAAAACGTACTTCTATTTTTTTACCTACGATCTTGTCGTAATCAAAAGCATGAACTGGATGACCAGATTCAAGTAGCACGTAATTGGTCGCGTCTACTATGTTGTTGATCGGACGCATACCACACATCGTAAGTCGCTCACGAATAACCAGAGGAGAGTCTTTAACGCTCACCCCTTCTATATAGGAAGCAATATAGCGCGCCGTTCCTTTTGGAGCGACAGCGAGTGATAGTATATTCTTTGGTAATTTCATCCCCACCGTTCGATCAATCTTCGGCAACGTTAACGGTTTTTTTATAAGCACTGAAATTTCGCGCGCGACACCTATATGCCCCGCCGAGTCCGGCATACGATTTGGCAGTACATCAATATCAAGCACCCAATCATTACCAATCTTTTCAATCGACTCCACCTGATATGAGTGCATCGTCAAAAGCTCCGCAAGTACTTCGGGCTTCGGAATATTTTTTACTAGACTAGAAAGCCAGCGATAAGAATATTTCATATAATTAAAACTGTCCTAAAAATCGAATATCGTTTTGCCGAAACATTCTCACGTCAGGAATTTTATATTTCATCATAGCGATACGATCAAGCCCCATGCCGAACGCAAATCCCTGCCACTCGCCCTTGGCATAGCCTGCGGATGCAAATACGTTTTGATGCACCATACCCGCGCCACCAAGCTCAAGCCATCCTGACTGCTTGCAAACCGAGCATCCCTTGCCTTTGCAATTTACGCAGGTGATATCAAACTCAAAGCTCGGCTCGGTAAACGGAAAAAAACTTGGACGAAGACGAATAAAAACTTTCGTGCTAAAAATCTTTGAAAAAAATATTTCGAGAATATCTTTAAGATTTGCCACCGAAACATCCTTACCAACCATTAACCCCTCCAACTGCCAAAACTCAACATCATGAGATGCATCCGTTGATTCGTTCCGAAATACTTTGCCCGGCACGATAATCCGAAATGGCGGCTCATGAGTTTCCATGTAGCGCACCTGCACCGAACTCGTATGCGTACGCGGTAAATACTTCTCCCCTAATCCTTGTTCTGTGAGCCAAAATGTATCTTGCATATCGCGCGCAGGATGCTCTTTGGGCACATTTAATGCATCGAAATTATAATATTCCGTATCAACCTCTGGCCCTTCAGCAACCTCAAACCCAAGCGATTGGAACATCCTCTCGACACGCATTCGAAGCTGAGTAAGTGGATGAAGATGACCTTCTTCACGTCGAATACTTGGGAACGACGTATCAATTTTCTCTTGTTCAAGATCGATGAGACGCTTCTTCCGTACAATTTCTGCCTTCTTTTCGGAAAATACCTTTTCCAAATCATGACGCAATGCATTTGCCTCTGCCCCAAGTGATTTACGCGCATCCTCCTTCATTGCCGCGAGAGAACGCAATACTTCAGTCAAGACTCCTTGCTTACGACCAAAAACTGTTAACTCAAGAGCCTCAAGATCACCGAGAGTTTGCACCTCTCTAAGCATTCGGAGAGCTTCTTTTCGTATCTCCTCAAGAGATTTCATATTCCTTATATAATAGCCGAAAAATACCCCTCTCTCAAGCAAAATACTATCCGCGTGATTCTCTCAACAATGGGGATAACACGCTTTTAATCACCAACACGCCTGCGATACAATATAGCTATGAAACAAGTCTCTCTCGATGTTGTCACTTCGCCTGGGTGCACGCACTGCCATGCGTTTCTTGAATATTGGAAAACTATCGCCAAAGATTGGCCCAATGTTACCCTACGCGATTTAAGCGTTACAACACCGGAAGGCCAAGAGCTTGTATCCAAGCATATGATTTTCTCCGCCCCTGGGATTATTCTCAATGGAGAAATTTTCGCGTCCGGCGGCGTCGATCAAAAACAATTCGTCGAAAAGCTGAAAGTCCTTTCAGCTGATTAATAGCTCTTTATTTTCATGGATTCAAAAGAAAAAGTACCGTCATTTCTTATTTACGCGATCGTCGGTCTCATCGCTCTAATCGTTTTTGGTTTTCTCTACGTCTTTTTATTCGGCAAACAAACAGACACGGCAGTCGGATGGTACGTCTTTTCATACGCGATGGGCCTCACAATGATCGTACTTCCGTGCACACTTCCTCTTGCATTCGTTATCGTGCCACTCTCTATGGGCAAAGGACCAATCAAAGGTATCGGCATCGCGCTATGCTTTGGACTTGGAGTTGCCCTCATGCTTTCAATGTACGGTGTTCTGGCTGCAATTGTCGGTAAGGCAACGGTCGGACAACTCAATACTCCACTCGAGACTGTAAAAAATTGGGTTTACTTTGTCGCTGGTATTTTTGCGTATATCTTTGCGCTTGGAGAAATCGGACTCGTAAATTTTCGTATGCCAAGCTATACGGGAGCAGCGCCCGCATTCATCCAAAAACAACAAGACTACATCAAGGCATTTTTACTTGGAATTTTTCTCGGCAACATCGGCGTCGGATGCCCCCATCCTGCAACTCCACTCATTCTCATTGAGATCGCAACTTCTCAAAATATTTTCTACGGTTGGTCGCTCTTCTTAGTCCATGCGATTGGTCGCATTCTCCCTCTCATCCTTCTTGCCTTCCTTGGCATTCTCGGAGTCAACGCTCTCTCTTGGCTTGTTGCTCGTAAGGAAAAACTTGAACGCGCAACTGGCTGGACAATGGTATTTGTCGCAGGCTTCATTCTGACACTCGGGCTCTTTACTCATGCATGGTGGGTCAACTCTGGACAACACACCCTCTTTGAACAAATCACTGGCGAAGAATTCTTATTAGGAAAAGTAATCGCTCGATTTGGCTTTGGAGGACAGCCTCATTCCCATGGCCCCGAGATGGGTCAGGGACTCCTTGGTCTTCCCTTAGCCTGGGGCAACTGGGTGCTCGTCATTCTTTGGCTCATACCTGTCTGGTGGGCATATTTCAAAAAAAAGGATGAGGTTTCTGCTCCATCCTCACAATCTCAAGGTCCTATAACAGAATCTAACCAAACAATAAAGTAATGAACGATCTTATCTGGCGATTTCGCTTCAATATTCTTCTGACAATATTTTTAGTTACAACCTTCGTATATTATCTCCCTATGAGATTCTTATACCTCAACTTAGTAACACCCCATCATGGAGCAACGGCTACCTCGAACAATTCTATGGGCTCCATGATGATGCCAACTGCTAGTGACATCGCAAAACTTCCCCTCAAAACTCGCACTGGGGAGATTTCTGATGCTCCATTTATCATTTCACCCGATGGAGTAAAAGAATTTCGTCTCACCGCGCAAGAATTTCGTTGGGAATATCAACCTGGCAAATTTATTCATGCATGGGGCTACAACGGTATGGTTCCTGGTCCAACCATTCGCGCAACTGAAGGAGAAAAAGTGCGTGTCATAGTAAAAAATGAGCTAAACGTTGATACCTCCGTTCATTGGCACGGCGTAGACGTACCATGGCAGCAAGATGGAGTGCCATATCTCACACAAGCTCCGATTAAACCCGGACAAGAATTTACATATGAGTTTAACGCACTCCCAAGCGGCACTCGTTTCTATCACTCACATGGCGCAGATCACACAACCGCCGCGCAACAAATGGACATGGGACTTTCAGGAGCGTTTATCATAGCGCCAAAAGATAAAGAAGACTTCCCAGCCTTCGATAAAGAATATACGCTCGTACTCGATGAATGGAACGTACTTGCTGGCGGGATAAATTCAGCGATCGGCCATGTACATGGCGCGGGAACCATGGGAGCTGTGCCTGACTACAATCTCTTTACTATCAATGGACATGCCTTCCCCGCGACCGAACCCGTCATGGTCAAAAAAGGAGAAAAAATTCTCATTCGATTTATTAACGCAGGTACGGCTGCATACCATCCAATGCATATGCACGGACATAACTTTACTGTTGTTGCGAAGGATGGAAACTTAATTCCTAAAGTCGCTCGCGAAACACGTAATACCATCACCATCCAACCCGGAGAAACAGTTGATATATTAGTTGATGCAAATAATCCAGGTCCATGGATGCTCCACTGTCATCACGTGCACCACGCGACTGCTGGCATGACAACACTCTTCCAATACGAAGGTTATGAACCTCTTATGCCTGAACCCCCGATGCCAGATATGAGCGCAATGATGATGCCTGCGGGTCAAATGGACATGACAGAGTCGATGCCCCACACTCACTAACAAGATAAGATAAAAGAAACGCCTTCGGGCGTTTTTTTATTTACTAACATGTTCCGATACCACCTTAACCGCCTAAATACGCGTCTGCCATTGCTTCTACTAAAATCTGTAGATGCGGGATACTCCCGAACGGCTCAGCATGAGCATGAAGTCTGACATGAGATAAAGTCCATCCAGGATTAAGCTCTAAAAGATACCATTCAAAAGGATTGATAGCTCCCGATATTGGATCGGGGCGCAAGATTCGTATCAAACAATCAACATCCTCGTGAGCCTCCTCTAGAGCAGCGAGCACTCCATATGCTCTACGAAATTTTACTCGAGTATCTTCTGAACCTTCGCCATGATGTTTTATACGACTTATGCCTCGTAGTACCAATACACCGAAAAATGCTCGAAAAAAAGTCCGCGTAAGCATTGACTCTGTCATACAAAAACCTCTCTGTCCTATAGCCTAGCACTGAAAAAAAATAAAAAAAGAACAGCCCTGAGGCCATTCTTTTTTTATACTGCGGGCTTGGGCGGACGATTTTAGAACCATAAAGTGGGCGGAATACTTCAGAATTCCCGAGTTAGCATTGCGAGAAATGAGGGAGTTAGTTGGAGAGAGATAATTTTCGAACCTCCAGATATTATAGGTATGTTTGCGGGGGTTGGTAGACATTAGAACTGTTTTGACAGAGCAAAGCCCTACACAACAGAGAAAGCTTCAGAAATTAGGTTGATTCGCAAAGTCAAAAATAGACGGCTCAGAAATAATACGAGTATTTGGTAATAACTGCTTCACTCGTTCCATTTCTTCAGAAGCAATATCGTTTCCATAAACGTTTAGGGTTTTTAGGTTTTTCAATTTTTTTATATCATTTGGGATTTCTTTCAGATGATTATTTGCATAAAAATGCAAGTGACAGGTATTGTCTGCATTATTTACCAAAACTCGAAAAAAACTCGTATGCGTATAAACTTCTTTATCGCATGGTCGCATTGTCACACTTATGCGATTATACTCGAGCGGAATATCACTATAGTATTTTTTATAAATGAATTGACCGATGATTGGAGTGACAAGACTATAAAGTATAACAAGTCCATTAAGAAGAACACCGACGATGGCAAGGCCTTTTTTAACATCCTTCTGACGATAAGCAGTAATTCCTAAAAATACCCCAACGAAAGGAGCAACGCCCGCTAATAATCCAAGCGGGGTTGCTATTAAAATAAATTTCCCCAAGTTTAAATTCTCAAAAACCGCGATGGAAGAAACAAAAAACAAAGCGAAAACAAACGGTATAAGTCCCAGAATAAATGATACGAAAGCTAGCTTAGGATGTCTCTGAATCGTATTTTCCATACTTTATAGTAACTTAAATTTGTAAGAATTCTAGCCATTATTTCTGCTACAAAAAATCACCTTGATAAACAAGGTGATTCTGCTCATTGCGGGCGCGACCGGATTCGAACCGGCGATCTTCTCCGTGACAGGGAGACGTGTTAACCAGGCTACACCACGCGCCCACTATTCTTACCTATCGAACCGAAACCATACGCCGGCAGGAGGGATCGATTTCCTTCTCAGAAATTCCGGGGTTTCGCTATGCTTCGCATATAGCTCAACCCTTCGCCCCCTCACACAAGCAAAGCAGTTTGCTTGTTCTGCCTGTGCCGGCAGGAGGGATCGAACCTCCGACCTAAGGCTTATGAGTCCTTCGCTCTACCACTGAGCTATGCCGGCATAAAAGTAATGTTCATATAGAATACACAAAAAATATAAGGCTTGCAATAAAAAACGCCTACTTTAAAAGAAGCGGCGTCCCGACTCATGTTTTATCACGCTCTACTATCACACTCTGACAAAGCTCTATACACCCCGTACAAATCTGTGCGGAACTCTTCGTATACAGTAGCTTTGTTTCTGAAGCCGAGACAAGGCAGAAACCACACTGACCGCTTGCTGAAAACAGAGGATCGATAGTAGCTGACGGTAAACCACTTACACTCCCCACGCACTGACTACATATCACCGTGCTGTATGTATGAAAAAGTCTACGACCTTCTTCCCCCGAAGCATCACAAAATGAACACTTCCAACGAGGTACGAGCGACATATTTCCTCCGACGAAACCATAGCAAAGACAAGTCAATTGAGCAATATAAAATCGCATGCTACACTCCGCGCAGATTGAACCTTGAGTAGGAGGGTTCATGTACATCGGCGGGATTCATTTTGGTCCAGTGTGGGGCGCGTCAGGCGTCCAAGGATTTTTTGGCGAAGGCTATAGTAACCATACACTCTGGCGTCCCTTTGGACTTAGTTTTGATGACATGACTTTTGTCGCAAAAACGACAACCCTACACGCCAACAAAGGTAACATGCCGCTCACTGAGCGCTACACACCTCAAGAATGGCACCCCAAATGCATCATCGTAAAACCCTTCGCTGGTGTCGTACTCAATGCCGTCGGCCTCTCAGGACCCGGTACCCGCGCACTGCTGGCAACAAATCGCTGGCAAGCACGACGAGAACCATTTTTTCTTTCATTCTCAGCGATTGGTCAAACGCCTGAGGACCGCATTGCCGAAGCAATCACATTTGCTGAACTCATTACCGATGAGCGACAAAATTTCCGAGCGCCGTTTGGACTACAGGTAAATATATCCTGTCCCAATACGCCGCACTCAATACAACATGTAGCGGAAGAAACGGAATCACTTCTCGCAGCTCTTAGCACTCGTCTCTTTGATGTACCGCTCGTGGTGAAGCTCTCCGCGATCACACCCATCGAGATCGCCCGAGACGTTGCCTCCTCTTCATTTTGCGCCGGGCTTTGCGTCTCAAATACAATCCCATTTGGCGCCTTGCCTACATATATACCATGGGAAAGACTCTTTGGCAGTCGGGCAATCTCCCCTCTCATGGCATACGTTGGACAACCGGGCGGCCTTTCAGGAGCGCCACTGCTCCCAATCGTTACCAACTGGGTCAAGCGTGCGCGTGATATTGGTATCACAAAACCAATTAACGCCGGAGGTGGCGTTCTCACCATTCGCGGCATCAGTCGTTTGCGCGATGCGGGCGCATCCTCATGTTCCATTGGTAGCATTGCGATACTGCGCCCATGGCGCGTTGCGTCACTCATCCGATTTGCTCATGCAATTCAATGGTCAACGTAATATATTCTGTAACACAAATCCCGCATTAAGCGGGATTTTTTGCCCCTAAAAATCCTGATTATTCTTTGGGCTTATCAAGCTTCTCAAGCCCAAGCATTTTAAAACCAAAAAAGATTACAAACGCGACAATCATGAAATCAAGAAGGACGCTCACGAAATGTCCAAGTTTAAACGCCACGGGTCCAATCGTAAGATTTGTCGTCGCAAGCGAATCAGTCGCGCCAAGTGCGATGCCCACGATCGGATTAACAATATCATCAATAAATGCAGTAACGAGCTTTGAAACCGCGCCTCCCAAAAGAAAACCAATCGCAAGTCCTACCACTCCCTGCTTGCGGATAAAATCAATAAACCCTTTCATCGAACTTTTCATACCCATTATCATAACAAAATTTTCATACAAAATAAAAACCGCCTCGTTATTTTCGAGGACGGTTGTGCTCCATGAGCTCATCGAGGGTATAGACGCCCTCACTCCATAACATTCCTTGGACAAACCCGAGCCACCGAAAAGCCTTTTCCATTCTACCATCCTCAAGAAAGCCCTCAATTTGATCGAGCATCCAATGACCATGCGCGTATTTCAACTTTGGCGAAGCAGGTTTTTCATCTCCAACCATACGCCACTGAGGAATTTCGTTACCCGCCCATCGCCTACGATAGATCGACAGAACACGTCGCATATCCTCTACGGTCATACGCACACCTCCCAAAGGCACGGTACTACGTTATTTTCCTTTGATCAATATAAGTTTTTCTGTGCGCGTCATTCGTTTAATCTGAGCCTCTCGTTTTTGCGCTACCGACCGTGTACTACGAATTTCCTGGTACACGATCTTTTTTGGCTCATGACTTCTTGTATACCGCGCACCCCTACCATCTCTATGCTCTATAAAGCGTCTCTGAACATCGGTTGCAACCCCCGTGTACAAACTTCCATCCTTGCATTCAAGAATATATACACTCCATTTCATAATATATTCAGTATAGCCATAATAAAAACTGCCCGCATATACGGGCAAGGTTATTTCAAGTTTTTTGTAAGCGCTGCGTATGAATCTCCAAGCGTCCATCTGAAGTATCTACGAAAAAACATCCATCCTTCGTGGAAGGTCCGACAATAGTTCCAAAGAAATCATCGACAGAAGCTATATGTTTACTACCAGTATTAATTTTGACTCGATCGCCAGGCTTATAATCGCATGGCATGACCGACTCTCCAGACATAAGTAACCTCCTCAAAAAACCTATCACTAAGCATACTAACTGTAAAGATTTGCTAAAAACATTCTGACTTGTTTTAATGTCTATAGAATGCCTAGTCGTAAAAGTAATCAAACTCCAGAAGAACGCGCTGCCATCAAAGCAGTCCAAAATGCAGACTGGACTGGAGTAATGCAACGCTGGCGCGAAATGGTCGCCGAAGACATTGAAAAACTTCGTACGGCACGACGCATATCTATGCGACATGCCCATGAACATTGGGTTGATTAATATATAAAACTGCTTATATCGACCGGTTTTTTTATTTTTATACAAAACATTTACAGAGTAAAAACACATGGTACTCTTAAAAAAGAACTCCCCCCCCGAAAGGAACTCGCAACCATGCCCCAAGACTCTATGTTTCGCCTAGGCGATGACGGGCATTTATATCTTGACGGATATTGTGAACGAAGAATTCTTGCGGGCGATATTCCTGAATACAGGAAACCTGGCTTCATACCGCCCGGTATGGGTGGACTCCCTGAAGTACGCATAACCTCCATGGTGATGGAGAGCTCAATAGTCACTGCACTGCGTAGAGCAGCAGAAAAGAACAAACCATAGCAACGATGCTATGGTTTTTTATTATAAAAAATAAAAAAGTGAGCTATCTGCTCACTTGTAATCAAGATATTTTCACTACTCTCAATTCTATCGTCATACCAGCGACTATCCCATGAACAACCCTTCCATCCCTCAAATATCTCAACGCTTCGTCTCTCATTCTCACTGTGATTGGTTCAGTAACATTACGAGAAAGGTCATCAATTTTTGGAGGCTCTTCCATGAAAAAAGAACCCGACCTAAATGGAAGTGAATGCGAGCGAACAAGCTCATAGAATATATCTTTCACTTGACCCAATACCTGATCTCCAAACTTAAATCCCAAAATAATTTCCGTATGGATACAGGCGATCTGTTTCATACCAAGAAGTACAATATACCCTCTGTCTCTGAGTTGCTGAACGATCTCTGGCCAAACGCGTAAAGCAGTTTCACTCAACTCAACATGCGCCTCTCGGTGTGACTCTTGATGCGGTAAGTCAAGATAAAAACTCTGATAAGCTCGCGACATTGAGAGTCCTTTCTACACAATCTATACTGCATTTTATACTGATGGTCAATATTTTCTTCGCCCATAAAATAAAAAGTGGTGTTATATTACACCACTCGAGATAACTGAGTCTTACGAAAAGAGCAACTCGCCTTCAATTTTGCCGATCCAACTAAAAGACCGATGCGCTCACTAAATATCACGCTCGCATCACATACACCCTGTACACAGTGATTGCTCCATACACCATCTGCAAGTTCCCACTCGCCCAACGCGTGACCGCCCTCTGTAGCCTGTGTCTGTGCGTTCGATTTTAACGTTCTGATATCTACTACTCGCTTCGTCACACCACCCCCTACTTTCTACCGAACAAACTAGCATGCACAACGAAACTCGTACAGCCCTCACAAAAACTCACCGTTTTATTTTATACAATTTAAAAGCTCTCTATACTGTTCCTATCTTGTCATTTTCTAAACTATATGGTATTACCATTTTAGACCAAAGAAGGGACCGCCATGCTGCCAACTCTTACCTTGACTCCAAGCTACGATCACCTAGACCCACCTATTCGCGATCTCGTTTGTGCTATCAATGGGCTTGGCATCAAAACTTACTGGTCATGTGGAGGCCATATCAGTCCCAGTGCAATTCAATCTACTGTGCCCAAGATTATTCTCGATCATGCTTCCGCTGACCACAAGAGCTTTGGGACTCTAATCGTAGCCGTAGGGATACTGAATGAAGACCACCTCCGTGAACTTGCATGGTCATTTATTCCAAATAATCATGCGGGAAATGGCTCACCCTTCTTGTCACTTGCACCGCGTCTATTCCCATATGACGAACCCTCTGAGATTCTCTCTCGGAGACAACAAGAGGCAAAGCTTCTTACCCAAATCATTCGCGACTTATAACTCATCTGAAAACCGTGTAACTTATCATACGGTTTTTTATTGCTTCATAAAAGACTTATTGATCACTAAGCGCGCTCTTTTCAACTCCTTGATTCGCTAAAAGAATACAAGGATAATGATAATCAATGTCGCGTATACTCTTAAAATTTCTCTTAATCGTCCTCTTCGGAGGACTGATGTTTGGACTCGGCTGGCAGCTACGTATCACTTACGGCTCCGAATTAAAAACTGCCCGTGGTAGAATTATCCGCCAAGGCATCACGCCAAGCGGTCTTGTAAATCCGCTTCTTGGTTGTGAGATTGGAGACCAAGACGATTTTCAAGAACTAAAACTCATTAAAGAAAATCTTGAGAAAAAAATACACGACCTTGAAGCTACGAACTCCGTATCTAACGCCTCTCTATACCTACGCACCCTCAATAATGGGCGATGGCTTGGAGTTAACGAAGACGCTCTTTACGCCCCTGCTAGCATGTTAAAAGTAATTATTATGATTAGTTATTTTAAACAAGCAGAAAACAATCCCGCCTTACTCACAAAACAAGTTATCTATACATCCATAGACAATGACCCAGAAATCAATGTCGGAGAAAAAGAACGGCTCACAACCGGTAATAAATACTCAATCGATAAACTCATCGAGCACATGATCGCGTACTCAGATAATGCCGCGCTCAATGCTCTTTTAGATTCGAGCGATCCCGCAAAACTTGAAGAGACATTTACAACGCTAAACTTGGCACTTCCAAAAAATACTGACGTACTGGATGATATCTCTGCAAAACAATACTCTGCAGTATTTAGAACGCTTTATAGCGCCTCGTATTTAAATACGGATATGTCTGAAAAAGCGCTCCGTCTTCTCAGTAAAACAACGTTTCAAATTGGTATACCCGCCCAACTTCCCACCGATATTTCTGTGGCTCATAAATTTGGCATCCGAAAAGTAAATCAAAGCACCGAGTTACATGACTGCGGTATTATATATTATCCAGAACATCCCTATTTTTTGTGCATAATGACAAAAGGCGCCAATATTCAAAAACAAGCTCTGGCTATCCAAGAGCTCTCAAAACTTACATACACCGAACTTGATACCTTCTTTAAAAACGAAAAATAAAAAAGCACAGAGTCTGTGCTTTGATTGATTATGCTTTGACACGCCGCTGTTCTGGAAAAAATATAGCCAGACTGATTGGATCCGAAGCCCTATCAGCTGTCACGAGACTTGACATAAACTGTAAAAAATCTGAATGATTCCCGAAATCTCGGCGCAATCGTGCGGCAAAAACACAAAATTCTCTTGCACCCGGGGTAAGATCGGGCGTAACACCCTTCCTCCAATACTGCTCGACTTCTTGCAATGCCTGCACGACACGATCCTGGACTCCTGTCGCGTCAACGGCGCCCGCCAAATGACGTTGCGCAAGCCCATAACTCAAGCGTACTCGCTTTCGCGTACAGGCTTGATCATCATAGAGCAAACATGCAAGCAGTCTTCTTATTTTTCCAAAGTCCTGCTCTGGACGTGATGTAGTGGGGAGCTTCTTCTTCTCACCGCCTCTTAATACATTTAGATGTCCTAAGAACAAGGCAATATCGTCCTTCAGATGCACCATATGTGCTTCAAATAATCTTTGCTCATCTGGTCCGAGTTTTTCCCAGAGACGCCGCGCTTCTTCAGTCGATAAATCCGCAAAACGACGAATCGCCGCTCCCGAATATCGCGTCCGCGCTCGAAATTGCAAAATGCGATGAAAAATACCCTCGGGAGTCTTTGGTTGACGTGAGGCAGATACTCGCGCCCCGAAATCGGAGGTAGTAATCCGCTCCATCTCAATTACCGCCCCTTCATCTCCAGCAAGCAACCGACGAGCAAGACGCAAAAGATCTGCCGTCTCACCCTTGTGCTGCGCAAGATTGAGTCCAGCGCCAATACTTAGCGCTCCATTATCTATTGCCTCTTGCACTTCTTCAGGCAATTTTAAGAGCTTAAGATAAAGGCTAATAGTCAATTCTGACGCACCGACAAGCTGGGATGTTTCTCGAAGAGGCATTCCTTGCTCTTCGATACATCGCCGATAGCCCCTCGCCTTCTCCATCGGAGTTAAATCTGCTCGTTGAAGATTCTCTACAAACGCAAGCTTCCATCTTTCATGAGCTCCGTCATCACGTATGATACTCGGAACCGTAGGATAACTGAGAAGTCCGTGCGCACGCCATCGTCTTTCTCCCGCAACAATAAGATACGCATTCGGAATCGTTGGATGCCTAACCACAATAATAGGCTGTAAAAGACCCGCCGCTTCAATAGAATCTGCTAACTCTTGAAGCTCTATAGGATCAAAACGCCTTCTTGGCTGATCAGGATCTGGATGTATATTCTCTCGAGGAATATCGTGGACCTGTCTCTGGGAAGCCTGGAGTTCCATCTCGCTCCTCCCTATCAAGAATCATTTCCTTATACAGGGTAACAAGTACTGGCATGGAGTCAACAAAATAAAAAATAACCTAAAATTATGACTCCTTCTTTTATATTGCAGTTATTATAAAAATTTGCTTCAATTGGCGTCGGAAGGAACGCCAACATGGGATCTGGGATCGACCCGCTACCTTCAACACATACTCAAGCTTACGAAATATTCCTCTGGAAACGCTTGGAAGCCAAATTATGTGCGTGGTTATGTTTTGCTCGACAAACAACTGACATCAATCAGATCCCTCCAGCAATTCAATTGGTTGCCTCGCTCGCAGTCCTCTATTTCGGAGGTGACCGTAGCGAAACGCTCAAGGGAGCCCTTCAAAAACTCGAAGATTTATAGTAAATAAAAACTACCCACCGCTTGTCACAAAGCGGTTTTTTATTTTAAATAAAAAGTAGTTTGTAATTATCGTTTACTCTTAAACAACAACGGAACTAAATGCTTTGTTCCAATCAAGGTTCCTCGTAACAAACATCACAAAACCCAAAAGAGCAAAAAGTAGCAAAGCACCAGAGAGAAGCGCAAATGTCTCAAGATGCAAAACTAGAAGTAAGTACGAATAGATAACTGTCAAAAAAACTGCGATGGTTATACTGCCTATTTTTGTTTTCAAAATAAAATTGCTATAGAGCGAGATAAGACCGATGGTCATTACTGCGGCTATAATATATGCCCAAAAAAATCCAATATGCTCCATAAAAGCAAGCAACAATAGGTAGAATTCAGCGAGCCCTAAACCTACAAGCAGGTACTGAATAGGATGAAGCTTCAGATGATACATGACCTCAATCAGAAAAAATGCAAGGAATGTAAGTGAAATAAACAAAATCGCATACTTGAGTACTCTGTCGACAAGACGGTAAACACTAATACCAGTTTCTTTATCAAATCCAGACAACCTACCGTGAATGAGTACCGCGGAGGTATCGCCCGAATTATTTTGTACGGCCTGCGATTGATATTCAAGCCGGTCATTTACTACTTGCTGCACGAAAAAACTAGCAGCTAAGCTCACTATAAGAACTGCTCCGATTGAAATAGCCTTGAAGGCAAAAGCAATCTGTCCCGCAAAAGGAAAGGACCTCATTTAAGGATATAACAATATCTGAGCAACAAAGGTAACACTTCTTTAATTAGTTGCGGGGGTTGGATTTGGTTTGCCTTATCGCAAACCCGCGGCATGCCCCCAGCATGCCGTTCAAATCCTCCCGCCTCCCTACGAATGCATAAATAAAAAAAGCTGACACATTGTGCCAACTTTTTTATTTATGAGTTGCGGGGGTTGGATTTGAACCAACGACCTCAAGGTTATGAGCCTTGCGAGCTACCAGGCTGCTCCACCCCGCGAATTACAGTATACGCTTATTTTTTACTTTTTCAAGCGATCGCCTCTTCAAATGCCCCCGCGGTACGCAAAAGCGCGTAGTCAGCAAATCGTTTACCAATCAATTGCATACCAACAGGCAAATTTTCCACCTTACCGATCGGGAGTGTAATACCTGGAAGACCTGCGAGATTAACGGGAACCGTATAAATATCTTCAAGATACATCGCGAGCGGATCATTAAGTTTTTCGCCAAACTTAAAAGGTAGAGCGGGAGATGACGGGAGCGCAATTGCATCTACTTTTTCAAATGCCTTTTCAAAATCCCCCGTAACAAGCGTCCGCACTTTCTGAGCGGTTAAATAAAATGCATCATAATATCCATGTGAGAGCACGTACGCGCCGAGCGCGATACGTCGCTTTACTTCAGAGCCAAGTCCTGCGGCACGCGTCTTTTTATACCCTTCAAAAAGATTAGCGGCATCGCCTCGCACTCCATAGCGCACACCATCAAACCGTGAAAGATTACTTGAAACCTCTGCGGGAACAATGATGTAATAACACGCAAGCGCATACTCTGCATTTGGTAACGCAATAGGCTCAAATCGAAACCCCTTACTCCCTGCTTTTTTAAATGCCTCCTCCATAGCTCCGCGAATACGCGTGTCGAGCCCCGCTTTCAAAAAATCTTCGGGAACACCAATAACAAACTCCTTCTTGTCGCTTACTTCTTCTTTAATATCAGTCGAGGTCTGATCAAGCGAATCTTTGCCTTCAATCGCACGAAAAACAATTTCCGCGTCTTCTACGGAAGTCGCAAAAGGACCTATTTGATCAAAGCTCGATGCCATCGCGATAAGTCCCGAGCGCGAAACCCGTCCATAGCTCGGCTTGAAACCAACAACGCCACAAAAACCCGCGGGCTGACGAATCGATCCTCCTGTATCAGAGCCGAGTGCCACGGGTGCCATACCAGCAGCAACAGCTGCTGCAGATCCTCCCGATGAACCCCCCGGTACACGCTCAAGATCATGAGGATTTTTTGTTGGGCCAAATGCAGAATTTTCAGTTGACCCACCCATCGCGAACTCATCAAGATTCGTCTTACCAAGAATAATAGCTCCTGCTGTTTTTAACTTTGAAACAACACTTGCATCATATGAAGCAATATACTTCTCTAAAATTTTTGACGCCGCAGTTGTTCGCTTACCCTCAACGAGAATATTATCTTTGAGCGCAATCGGGATACCCTCTAATACGCCGAGTGACTCTCCTTTAGCGATCTTTGCATCGATACGATCAGCATGCCTACGAGCATCGTCCTCATACACCTCAAGAAACGCATGAATAGCGAGATCCTTTCCCGCTATGGTACCTAGATGAGAATCTGTGAGCTCTCGCGCCGATAATTCTTTAGATATAAGTTTTTTATGAAGGTCGTGAATCATATTTACTCTCCTCCAAATACTTTTTTTACCTTCAGATAGTGCTCAAATGATTCTGGGAAGGCATCTCTCAATGCATCTGTACGCTTTGCATTTTCGACACTATTCGCATCCACACGCAACGCGCGATCTTCTGGCGCAAAAGAGATGGTTGGAGAAACCTCGCCAAGAGGAGCTGATTGTAATTTGCGAATATACTCAAGAATCGCATCGATCTCTTTTGGAAAACGTGCAAGCTCTTCTTCGGTAACCTCAATCTTTGCAAGCTCAAAGAGTCGCTTCACATCTTCGGGAGTAATCATACCCATTACCCTAGCATGTCATTCAACCAATTTCAAAAATGCGCGCTCATCTAAAACAGTAATTCCTAGCTTCTGAGCCTTTGCATATTTTGACCCCGGGGAAACTCCAACGACAACGTATTTTGTTTCGCGCGAGACTGTTTCTGATGGATCTCCTCCAAGCTCTCGTACGCGCGCCTTTGCAGCATCTCGACTCATACTCTCCAACTCACCAGTAAATACAAAGGACGTGCCCGTTAATTTTCCAGGCTTTCGTTTTGGTGTCTTACCAACAATTACACCCTCATCAGAAAGTTTTTCCAAAAAAACCTTACTATGTGCATCCTTAAAAAAATCAACGATACTTCGTGCGACGATAGACCCAATATTTTTCACTTTGAGAATTTCTTCTTCGGACGCACCCGCTACACGATCCAATGTCCCAAAATGCTCGGCTAAATCAAGAGCCGTCTCTTCTCCTACATGTAAAATTCCGAGTGCAATAAGAAATCGCGGCAAAGAAATCTTTCTTGACCCCGCTATTGCACCAACAAGATTGGAAGCGGACTTTTCTCCAAATCGCTCGAGCGGCACTAAATCTCCCTCAAGAAGACCGAATAAATCGCTCGCATCCTGAATTAAACCTTGGTCCAACAGCGCATCAATCGTCTTTGGCCCTAGCCCATCAATATCAAAGGCCTTTTTACTTACAAAATAATATATTCGCTCACGCTTGAGACTTGGACATGCTTTATTTGTGCAGCGCACAATAATCCCACGCGCATCACTTGAAACTGATTTATCGCATACGGGACATTTTTTTGGCATATGAAAACTGCGCTCGTGCCCATTGCGCAATTCTATCAATACTTTTTTGATATCTGGGATTACATCTCCAGCTCTTCCTACAATCACCGTATCCCCAACTTTTAAACTAAGCCGCCGTATCTCATCTTCATTGTGCAATGTTGCTCGACTCACCGTAACGCCACCAACTCGCACAGGCTCTAAAACCGCAACTGGCGTAAGCACGCCCGTACGTCCCACCTGTATAATAATATCGTTTACCTTTGTAATAGCTTCTTTGGGCGCAAATTTATATGCAATCGATGCACGAGGAGTCTTCCCCACTACACCCGCCCGAGCATGCAAATCACTCTCGTTAACCGACACAACGATACCATCAATCTCATAGGGGAATGATTCTCGGATACTGGCAACATGAGCATGGAACTCAAAAACTTCTGCTAAATTTTTACATATTTTTGCGTATGGATCGGTCTTAAATCCAAGCGTGGCAATTACCTCATGTTCTTCATGATGTTGCGTCACTCCATCACTCGCGAGAAGACTGTACCCTATAAATTCAAGGTGTCGATCGCGTACAATCTTTGGATCAAGTTGTCGTAATGATCCCGCGGCAAGATTTCGCGCATTTGCGTATGGCTTTTCTCCTTTTTCAGTTTGTGTGTGATTGAGATTAATAAGACCCTTTTTTGAAATCAATGCCTCCCCCCGAATCTCTACTTCTTTATTTTGAAGCATTCGACTTATCATACTTCGCGAACTATCTCGATACGTTTCAAGGCTTAATGGAATAGACTCCATTGTCCGCACATTTTGTGTCACATCCTCACCAATAGCACCATCCCCCCGTGTAGCCCCCCGAACAAGCACGCCATCGCGATATACAAGAGATAGCGCGAGTCCATCGAGCTTCAACTCGGCAAAATAATGCCATTTTTTTGAGGGTAATACTTTTTTGAGTCGATCTTCCCACTCGCGCATATCATCCTCTGAAAATGCATCCTCGAGTGAAAGCATGCGCGCGCTATGCGTTACTTTTTTAAATTTTGAAAGCGCCTTACCCGCAACTCGTTGAGTCGGAGAATTAGCCGCGATAAATTGAGGATACTCATCTTCGAGTTTCTTGAGTTCGTATTTTAATTGATCAAGTGTTTCCTCCGAGATCTCTAATTTATTGAGAACGTGGTATTGATAGCGGTACTTATTGATGAGTTGTCGGAGCTTTTCGATCTTTTGTTTCACTTCAGAGGATGTCATGATTATATTATTCGGGCTGACAAAGCGTATCGTCCGCTCCCACTGCACACTCAACTCCGCGAAGCACACGACTTACAACATTTGACCCACCACTACAGGAACTCCGCCCATCAGACGTAATGATGATTTGAGGAGCCTCCGCATCAATATTGCAACTATCAGCGGATAAATATGGCACTGTAGATTCAACTTCAACAAACGCGCAGACCTCTGGCGTATCGATGCGAAAACGATACTTTGCATCGTGATAGTTGGGAGTAAAACAAAATGGATCAGGAGAAACATCAACCTCAGTATAATCAACCAACTCAACATCGATAGGCACTCCGGCACACGCAATATCCGCCGGGTTCCCCGTCACCGGATCAATCGTAGGCGCTCCGGCATCTCCGTTACACGCACACACCGTGCTCGGGGTGCCCGCACACTCATTATCGGTATTCGCGTCATTGCATGGATCGGCAGAGTCCCAGAAACTCTCCGTGGCATCAACGGTATCGCGGCGAGCAAAATATAACCGTGCGCACTCAAGTCCGGCATCAGCAGAAAAAAAGGCTCGATGAGAATCACGCGCGCTTTGACTAATCTTTAGCTGTCCAATGGTTAAAAAAGCGATATTTGAAGCAAGAAAAATCGCACTGCCTACAATAAGTACCGCGAGCAACAACGTAATACCTCGCGATGGAATAATATGCTTCATGCTAATCAAGTGAGTTTCTGTTAATGGTTGTCTGTACTACGAGCAGTGATTGACGAGGATCAACACCGGGAGTGATTCCTCTCATTAATATCGTCACTCGTGATTGATACAGGTCACTGCTCGCACCTGCGATAAAAAACCGTAGCATCTCTATATCAACTTCGGGCGCTGTCACAGGTAAAAATTGTTCCGTATCAAAAACTCCATCTATACTATCTTTTTTTACAATACATGAAAGACCGCCCGCACACTCGAGAGGATTATTTATACTCCGCTTGAGTATAACGGTATGGGTAATCGGAACGCCCGCGACCGTACGCTGAATAATATAAGAAAAACATTCATCATCTGTCTGCGTTGCGTCCAGCAACCCATCGCAACGCGACCCCGGACCTTGCTCATAATCTGCTCCTGTGCGAATCTCCCGACTCAACGCTTCAAGCGCAAACCGAATATTATCTTGGTTTGTTTGCGCAAAAATAGTTTTTTGCTGACCAGAACTTAATATACTCAGTGACGAAACGCCCGTTACTGCAACCACGGAAAAAAGAGCGAGAGCAACCAAGATTTCAAATAATGTAAAAGCGCGTTGCATAATTATCGGTTCAAATGGGGAGTAAGATAAGAAATAACGGTTACCGGACGAGTACCCGAAAAACGATCACGCCACGTAACTCGAGATTCCACTTTCATATCTATACGCTCAGGAGAAGGATCGCCCGGCCATGTGAGCGGATCACTAACGGCGACTGGAGTCACGATGATTGTACGAGTAAATAAAGAAGAAGTCCCTGGACCATAATAATAAAGTCCTGTTGTTGGTTCTTGAGTCAACTGCAAGCATGTTGCCCCATCCCCCGCACAAGAAATAAACGTAACATCATCATTTGTAATATCCCCAAGAGCGCTCCACGTCGCCCGACAACCTATCGGATTGTTACAAATAACTATACCTCCGTATCCCGTTTCATTCGTAATACCCATATATATATTACCACCTCCAGGCAATGGCCCCGGACCATCATCATTTGGATTGCATCCGTCACCAATAACACAATCATCACTTGGATCAGCCGGCGTATCATTTTCCAATACTCGAAGATAATTTGAGTCTCGTTTATTACGCACGAGCTCAACTCCCTCTTGAGCAAGATTCGCAGCAATCAATTGATTCTTAAAAACGGAAATGGAAGCGAGACCAAGCTGTGAAAGATTCATAGCTCCAAGAAGCCCGACCAATAGAATGGCAATCGCAACAATAGTCTCAAGAAGTGAAAAACTCTTTTCCAATTTCATGCCTCAACAGCGATTTGACCAGTAAGCCACACTGTTACTGTACTACAAACTGGATCTACAACATCCGAAATACCATTCCATGTCGCACACTGACCAGTAAACGATGCGGGCGCAAGGAAAATCTTATACGGACCGATACCGCCACCATCCAACTGAAAATACGTTCCGTCTTTGCGCGTATAAATATCAATCGCGGGGTCAGGACGAGAAAAAAGTACGTGCAAATTATCTTCATTGCGATCACCTCCCGTCCCATCATCAAAAGGACATGCCCCACAAGGACGCAGAATTTGATTGACGCGAATATCCTGCGTAAACTGATACTCCGTTACGCACTCAACTGTATCAAGCCCGCACTCTTCCGTACCAACAGTATACGGATCATATACTCCTGGATCATTCCCGGCAAAATCTCTATCCGTAAACATAATAAAACCGCCCGGCGTTGTTAGATCAACATTAATACCGAAGTTTAATGGAAAACAATCAGGCGCCCCAGGTGTCGTGCACGCAGCCTGTGAAATCGCGACGGATCTATTCTCAGCATCGCGAAGCGCAAGCCCCAAAGAACGCGCTGACCGCCCCATCGCAAGACTTCTATTAAACTGCGGGAAGTTTACTAAAATCAATGTCGACATAAAGGCAATCACCGACATCGTGACAAGAAGTTCGGCAATAGTAAAACCTTTTTTATCGTTAAATAACTGTGACATAACTATAGTATGCAGCAAATCCAGGAAGAACATGCATAAGAAACGTAATAAATGTCCCAAGTGCTAAAAATGGACCGAATGGTATCTCTGTTTTACGTGTTGCGACTCGACGTAACAAAAGCATGATACCCCACCCAGCTCCGAGCCAAAATGCGAGAACAATAGCAATAATAATTTCTGGATACCCAAGAAAAATACCAAGGGAAAACGCGAGCTTGGCATCTCCAAAGCCCATCCACGCGCCATTTGATACAAACCATAATCCTCCAAAAAATAAAAAGGCCCCAACCCCTGCTAGTAAGTCATATGCTATCCCTAACCCTGAAACTGACGAGAACTGTATTCCCTCAAAAAGAATCGCAAAAAATAAAAGCGTGAGTGAAAGTTGGTCCGGAATAATCAAATGACGCAAATCATATACGGAAGCGGCAAGTAAGGTCAAAAAGAAACCTGAAATCACTAAAAATCGCAGTGGCATATCAAGCGGACTCACCGTAAAGCCCACAGACACAACGATGCACGCGGCAAAAAGCTCAACGAGCGGATACTGGACTGAAAGCTGAGTTTTACAATACCGACATCGACCCCAAATGATCGTATAACTTAAGAGTGGGATCAAATCATACCATCGAAGCTGTTCGAGACATGAAAGACATCGAGACCGCCCACGCGCAATAGTTTCACCTGTGTTGAGTCTAAATACAAGAACATTGATAAAACTACCAAGCGCGAGCCCAAGAACAAAAAGAAGAATGCTCATTGGTGATCACGGTTCTTCGCAATACGCGGGATTATCACAGTCGACACCAGCAATCGTACCGTTCAAATCATTATTCAAGGCAGTATTATTTACGTCCTCCAAAACCGCCTTTATAAGATAGCCTGTCGCCTGTGTACACCCCGGGGCGTCGCATGCCGCGCCCGAACCATCACGCGCCTGATATGTATAAACATACGAGCCACCATTGATTGGATCTGGGGAAATACGCGCTATGTATCCTTGTGTTGCGAGCGGCGTCATATCAATACCAATAGGAAATGAGTGATTTGCTTCAAAATATTGTTCGAGAGCAGTACGAAACTGCTTAACGTCTGACAAGCGACGAGCATCTCTACTTTTTACTCGGGCTTCTCGAAGAGCAGCGAGAACGTAACTAGATAAAATACCGATAATTGCCAGTACAACAAGGAGTTCTATAAGCGTGAAACCTCCCTTCTTTAATTGACGAGCAGTAATCATTAATCATTATTATACATCATAATGTCCTCGAAGCGCTACATAAAAAGACCCCTCTCGGGGTCTTTTTATGTGACTTTCGATAGTTTATTAGTTTACGATATCATAACACTGATCCGCAACTATACCATCCGTCGTGTCACAGTTAGCATCTTCACCATCAAATCCCCATGTCGCTGTAGGTCCCTTACTGGCATCCGTTAAAAGAGCATTGTTCGTCGTCTCTTCAAGTTCAGCTCCTATATGATACCCAAGACAATCATTGGCATCGGCCACATCACAAACGCCACCTGCGGCACCATCGACAAGATTCTCATACGCGTAATCACCACCATTTGGATCCTGTGGAAGACTACCTATGTACGTTGGAGCGATATCACTAACACCTGTCTGCGCCGCTTCATCGATAGCATCTGGATATCCTGCCTCACCAGAGCATCGAGCATCAAAACAAAGCTCCAATGCAAGACGAATCTGACCGAGGTCAGCAATACGACGAGTATCGCGACTCTTACGACGAGCTGTGTTGAGACTTGCCAACACGATAGATGCAAGAACACCGATAATTGCGATTACGACCAAAAGTTCGATGAGCGTAAACGCCTTCTGTTTCTTCGAAAGTTTTGTAAACATTTTGTTTACTAAATTATGTAAAACAACCTTTTTTGATAAATAGTGAGAACGATCACTCTGTGAAGAGTACGGGGTTCATTATACCAAGATTAAAGATTCTCTTCTCCTCAAGGTTGTGGATAATGTATAACTTACCCCTTCTGATAAGATGCCTTCTAAAACGCGTTCGCCAAGTTGTAGATAGGAGACATGACGGCAACGACGATAAAACCAACTCCGATACCTAAGACAAGTATCAAAATTGGCTCAATCAAACTTACCAAGTTATCCACAAGATTATTGACCTCGTGCTCATAAAAGCGAGAAACCGCCCTCAAAAGCTGATCGAGCTTACCCGTCTCTTCTCCTACCCGAATCATCTGCGTTAAAAGTGAAGGAATCTCTGGATGTTTCGCAAAAGCGTCAGAGATACTCGAACCACCACGAACTGCCTCAACTGCCTCAAGCACGATACTCCGATAGATTTCATTACCCACAACCTCGGCAGTAATTTCAAGAGCGCGCACGATTGGGATACCTCCCGCAACCAACGTCTGCAAGTTATCCGCAAGACGCGATAAATAAAGTTTCTGATAAAGATTACCAACGACCGGCACCTGAAGTTGCGCGCGATTCCATGCCCTACTTCCATCTGGCGTGCGCTTATACCATACGAGAAACCCGGAAATAGCCATGAGAAGCAAGATAATCAAAATCCAATAGTTCCGTAAAATATCACTCATCCCGATAACAATACGCGTATAGAGAGGCAAGGCCTGCCCCGCCTCTTCAATAATCTTAGAGATCTTTGGCACGATACTCGTCAGCATGTACACCATGATGCCGACAAACGCCAAGAGTATGAACATCGGATAGATAAGCGCGTTTCGCGCTTTAGTCATAATCGTATAGGTACGCTCCAGATAATCTGCAAGATAGGTAAATACCTCATCGAGTCGTCCAGCCTCTTCACCCGCATGCACCATTTGAACAAAAAAAGCCGAGAATACCTCTTCATGCTTCGCCATCGCCTGAGACATAGAACTACCGCCCTGAATATCATCGAGAATCGCAGCGAGATGATACTTCATTGGGGTTGCCTCCGCCTCCCCAATTAATGTCTGAAAAGTGCGCACAACCGGAACCTTGGCCTCAAAGAGCGTCGCGAGCTGTCGAGCAAGAATCACAACGTCACGTTGCTTAATATGTCGGAATCGAGAAAGTAATGCGCCTGACCATGTAGCCCCTGGGTCTGAAGATACAAGCTTTACTACAATCAGGTTCTGACGCTGCAATGCTTGCACTGCTGTCTCTGAACTCGGAGCTTCTATTGTCCCTTTCCGCTCAGCACCTTCAAGCGTGCGCGCTATATACGTAAACTGCATACGTAGTCGTTAGCGAAGCATCCGCAACTCCTGCGGATTAAGAGAAAACGCGATCGCGCTCTCCATGGTAATCTCGCCTTTTTGTAAAAGCTCTTTAAGACAACGATTGAGACTGATCATGCCCTCTTGCGAACTTGTATCAATAACAAGATCTATCTCATGAATACGTCTTTCACGAATCAAGTTACGAATAGCCGCATTTGCAATCATGAGCTCATAAGCGGGGACAAGACCTCCTGATATACGGGGTACGAGGCGTTGGGAAAAAATACCAATAAGAGAGTTGGCAAGCTGAGCACGAATCTGTTCTTGCTGCCCCCCAGGAAAGCTATCAATAATGCGATCGATAGTCTGTGCGGCATTATTTGTGTGGAGCGAAGAAAAAATGAGGTGACCCGTCTCTGCTGCGGTCACTGCCGTTGAGATCGTCTCGAAGTCGCGCATCTCACCGATCATCGCGACATTTACGTCCTGACGAAACATACTACGCATCGCAATATTAAAATCTGCGGTATCTGAGCGAATCTCACGCTGGTCGATAATCGATCGATCTGCCGCAAAGAGATATTCAATCGGGTCTTCAACGGTCAAAATATGCTCTGCGCGCTCATGGTTAATAAGATCAATAATCGCAGCAAGCGTTGTTGTTTTCCCCTGTCCTGTTGGGCCTACAACAAGAAAAAATCCCTGTTCCTTGCGCGCAAACTCTTTTAAAATCGGAGGTAATGTAAGCTCCTCTACCCCACGAATCTTGACCGGCACCAAACGCATCGCGCATCCAACAAATCCTCTCTGATAAAAAATATTTGCTCGAAAGCGCGCTCGTCCTTTGTGGTCAAAGGAAAAATCCATTTCTTTCTTTGCGACAAACTCTTCCTTATGCTCTTTACTGAGCATTGCAAAGACAAGCCCTTCTACCACATTAGGAGTGAGAATTTGTTTTTGCGTAAGAGGTAACAGCGCTCCCTGAACGCGAAGAGTCGGATAGTGCCCTACCGACAAATGAAGGTCGGAGGCGTCCTCTCGAATAACAGTTGTAATTAAATCTTCAAGTTCTCGTGCAAATTCCATGCGCGTATATCCCTAGTAGCCCGACGCACTCTCTCACCTATCCGCTTTTTTTGGAAAGGTGGTACTTTACCTTCTCTACTACCTCACGCGGCGTAAAGTGAGCCTTGATCACATAATCATCAGCTCCAAGATGCATTCCTCGCTCAATATCTTCTTTCTGACCAAGATTGGAAAGAATAATAATAGTAGAACCTGCGGCAAGATTATCTTTCTTAATCCGTTGTAATACCTCAAAACCATCAAGTGCCGGCATAATAATGTCGAGCAAAATCGCGTCGTATTTATTCTTGGCAATCTTGAGGAGCGCATCCTCGCCCGAAGGAGCAATCTCAATATCAAAACCCGCCTCCTTAAATTTGAGGGAGTACATATCGAGCAAGAACTCGTCATCATCCACCAGTAGAATTTTCACATTGTCAGACATGTTGTATCAGTATGCCAAAAAAATAATAGCTCCAGCCTTTCCTCTATCATACTATCACTTCGAAAAGTTCATCAAGGCCAATCTTTCCCGTAAGCACCTTCATCATACCATCTTGGCGCATAGTAATCATACCCTGACGCCGTGCTTCGGCCATAATCTTTGACTCATTAGGACCCTCAAGAATAATCTTCTCAAGCTCCGGCGTCATTTTGAGCACTTCGCATACGGCCATACGACCCCGCGTGCCCTTGGGACAGGTACCGGATGGCAATGCCTCATAAATTACTGGGGGCGCCTGAAGACCATGCCTCACATCGTCCGGCATATTATCAAGCTCGGTTTTCAATTTTTCGGCTACCGTACCGATAACTGGGATTTCTTTACGCGATTCCGGGCATAGCGTCCGTGGCAAGCGCTGCGCCATAGCAACAACCAATGTTGAAGGGATCAAAAACGGATCGATACCCATATCAATAAGACGCGGTATAACACCAATCGCATCATTTGTGTGAAGTGTGGAAAGAACAAGATGACCCGTCAGAGACGCGTGCACAGCGAGCTGGGCAGTTTCGCGATCACGAATTTCTCCGACCATAATCACATCTGGGTCTTGACGCAAGACGCTTCGCAGACCAGAAGCAAACGTATAGTCAATCTCCGGACGAACTTGTGATTGATTGAGACCTTCCAAATAATACTCAATCGGATCCTCAAGACTCACAATGTTGCGTTTTTCATCGTTCAGCACCTTAAGCATTGCATATAGTGTTGTTGATTTACCCGAACCCGTAGGACCCGTAATCAAAATCATACCGAACGGCCGCTTGAGACCTTCTTTGATAATGTCTAAGTTGCGTCCAACAATACCCAAGTCCTCGAAGGATTTAATACCTACGTTTGGATCAAGAATACGCATTACGACTTTCTCCCCAAAATATGTCGGAAACGTCGAAACACGAAAATCAACATCTCGATTATCAATTCGTGCGCGAAAACGACCATCTTGCGGCTTCCGCTTCTCATCAATCTTGAGGTTTGTCATGATTTTAATGCGCGAAAGAATCGCCTCATGTACGTCCATCGGCAATAAAATACTTGTATAAAGTACGCCATCAACACGAAATCGAACGCGAAGCTGTTTATATGACGGTTCAATATGAACATCTGATGCCTTACCTTCGACGGCATGCTTTAAGATGACCGCAACCATCTTGGTGATCGGAGCGTCTTCCGAAAGAGATTCTACTGCGTCTGAAGCCTTGCCTTCTGTTGGGATACTTGCGAGATCCTCACGCAATACAGATTCAAGATCTCCCATCGCCTGCGATACCTCACTTCCGATACCCTGATACTCTTTGAGTACTGTATTAAAATCGGCGCGAGATATCAGAAATATCTTCGCGGGCATATTTATCTTTGAAGAAATAAATTGCAATGCCTCTCGCGCCTCAAGATTTTCAGGAGCAACCATGCCAACAGCAAGCACGCCATCCTCCACGGCAAGCGGAACCATTTGATAATGCCGTGCTGATTCCTCTGCAATAAATTTTAACGCATCAAAAGATACGCGCTCGCCACCAAGTCCGCGAAGCGGTACACCCAAAAGAGTCGATTTTGCATCTAAAATCGACTTCTCTGGTATACGACGCTCGAGGAGAACGGTCTCTGGATCTTTGCGTGTCGCTCGAATATCGCTTTTGATCCGATCGCCCTCCGCTTCGTCGATTACACCTTGTGCAACGAGTAAATCAACGATGGATCGCATATATCATCAGCGTTTATTTCCCTCCTTTGCTCTTGTTGGTTTCAGTAAGTTCTCAAGAGTTCTCCCCCGTATAGGCTGTACCTGTGGAATATCAATAGGAGTTTCTTGAAGTGCGGTGAACTTTGGATTTTCAAAAAATTGCGTATCGAGATTGATTGTCCCTACGCGTACCACGGCCGCCAAAATTTTCTGCACTCTTTCATTTTTTGCGCCCGTAGAATTTGTTGGGAGAGCTACAGCGCCTTGATCGGATGAGTCAGAATTATTTAAAAAGAAAAACCATGCGCCAGCAAGTGCAAGCGTCAGTATTAATACACCTATTAAGATTGTTTGTCGTTGTTTGTTATTTGCCGCCATAGTACATAAGTCCTTGCATATTAACATCAAAGCCCCCGTCTGGCTTTGCTACAACATCAATCGCCGTTATATCCATCAATCGAATATTGTTTTCTACTGTATTCAAAAAAACACGAACATTACTATAGGGTCCGGAAACGCTCACCCGAAACTGCATCGCTTTTCGATCCGGTGTCTTCGCCGCCCCACTATCAGGCGTGAGTGCCAGCGTCTTCATACCCATGCCCGTTCGACGCGCGATTTCTTCAAAAAATACGTATACTTCTTCTTGAGAAATGCTCGTAGGGAACATCTTATCAAGTCTCCGTAACGCGTTTGCATCAACAGCGTTGAACCGATCAACAAGCTTATCTCGCTGATCACGGACTTCTTCGATGCGCGTTCGTACATTATCAACTTCCGCGATCTGTGCGCGCAATTCAGCAATACGATTCCACGCAGGTAATGCAATAAAATATACTCCGCATGCCGCCCCAATCAATAGCAGTAGTAAAATCAAATTCTTCATAGAACGCTTCTCGTAGATGTGCTCGTAAGAGCTGACGACGTTGCGGTTATAGTGGATACGGGAGGAGCAACAATTGCTGAGCGAGATGATGGTTTTGTACGCAAAAACTCTGGGCTCACTGTCATTTCAATATCAAATGATATGCCTCCTGTCGCCTGCAATAACGGATTAGTGAATGTCAGCGCCGCGATATCCTTGTTTGCTCGATACTGTCTCACTTGCTGCGCCATAGGTACATATCCGCTTGTTTCTACCTGCAATTTAATTTTACCTCCTTCAAGAAACGCAAAATTCTTCAACGTCGTCGAATCGAGCGTATTGTCTTCCACAATATTAAAAGACTGACTTCCGTACACGTGGTCATTAAGTATTTTCTCAGCAAGCTGAATGCGCTGTTGTAGCTTTTGCGCCTGCTCGATCGAGCTCAGCTCAAGATCTGACTCGAGCTGATTAAGTTCTGCATCAATATTACCCGCCTCTTCTTCAAGCTGGCGCCTGAATACTTCCAAACCAGCAGTCGCCACACCCACCAAAATTACAATCACCAATACAACCGCAGCAAAAACACCTGACCCGCGACGTGAAGTCACTGATGGTGGAGGAGCAACGGGGATATGAGTGATAAATTGCGTTTGCGCCATTGTAATCACTGATCATGCAAACCCCACAACGTAAGGCTTGCGGAAACTCCAAAGATTGGAGAAATTGACTTTAACTTTTGCTGTAAAAAAACAGGGTATTCAAATTGATTAAACGGATTGGCGAGCAGCACCTCGATACCAAGACGCTCGATCGCATAATCCAGTAACCCGGGCATCAAACTCCCACCTCCTAATAATACCGCTTTATCGATAACTTTGCCTGTTTTTCGGCGATAGTCTGATCGCAAGCGATCTACCTCATCAAAAATAGCATCGAGTAAAGGAGAAATTGTATGCCGAATTCCTGCTGCCTCAGGTCTCTGTACCATACCAAGCTCTTGCTTCATTGTTTCGGCTCGTTTGAAATCAACACCTAACGACTGTGAAATAGCGATAGAAAGCTGTTGGGAAGCCCGATCAACGTTATGGACAGCTCGCACGACACCCGAATCTACAATAGAAATTTTTGTTGATACGGCTCCGATATCAATACAGACATGCACCTGATGGAGACGTGTACCTGAAAGTCGAGAAGACGCGAACACCTCTACTTGAGAACCTGCGTACTCAAGCCCTGCGCCCTCAATAATGCGATGATATTTTTCTCCGATCTCGCGCTGAACTGCTACAAGCAATACGGTCGTCTTTGGCTTTTGCTGGTTTTCTCCCCCCTCTTCTGTCTGGATGCGTGACCAAGAAAGCGCTACTTCCGCTATAGGTATAGGTATATAGCGACGAGCCTCATAAGGGACAGCTTCGGCCAAATCTTTGTCCGAAAGCTCAGGCATGTCCATAACGGTAATAAAACTGTACCGAAGCGGCACTGAAACAATCGCACGCTTTGCTGTTACGCCGGCTTCTTTGCGTAAATCAACAATCATCTCTGATACTTTTTCATCCATCAACAACGCCGCGCGACCAGCCTCTCCACTACCATACGCGGCTGTGGATAACTCTCCATATGTTTCTAAGACTGCACGTTCTTTTTCTTTACGTGCCTGAACAATCTTAAGAGATGAGGTACCAATATCAACCCCAAGAATACTCTTGTCTTTTTCAAAGAACCTAAAAATACTCTTCGGATTCAGATTATTCGAGGAAAGTATGTTCATGCAGCGTACAAACAAAACCCCGTTCGACTCCTACGAACGCTCAAGGTATGGTTACATCATAGCATAATCAACCTATTGCAGTGATTGAACGAGTTATCCACACGATTTTCGAAATAATTTTTCCTCCTCGCTGCTTTGGCTGCGGACAAAATGGAGCCTTCGCATGCGTATCGTGTCTCAAAACTGCCCGGTCGTCCTCCGCTCATTGTCTTTTTTGTAAAAAACCTGCCCAGCTCAATATATGCGCACACTGCTCCGAGCTCTACATGCTCGATGGTATCGTATGGCCATTTCAATACCAAACACCCATCATCAAAACTGCTCTTAAAAATTTAAAATACAAAGGAAGACGAAATATAATACTTCCGTTCACAGACTTTTTAAGAGAGTCCGCATCGGTCTTTATGCTCCCAAGTGATGCGCTCGTCATACCAATCCCTCTTTACCCGATACGTGAACGTGAGCGAGGATTTAATCAATCCTCCATGCTTGCTCACGCCGCATTCCCTATACCAACAAACTCAAACGTACTTATTCGTATCCGCTCGACCCCTCCTCAGGCACGCTCGCAATCTCGAAAAGAACGCTTCGAGCATATGCGTGATGCATTTTTTGTACGCACCCCTGAAATGATATCCGGCAAAGTGATTCTACTTATTGATGATGTCGTCACTACAGGAGCAACCCTCTCTACGGCGGCAATAACGCTTAAAAAAGCTGGAGCGGCCAAAGTTTTTGCCGCAACTATCGCCCACTAACCCTCAAGAAAAAGTTGTGGTAGGATTGGAACACAAAATATTAAAAGGATAGCTTTGCTAGACTTTAAATTACTGGAGAGGTGGCTGAGTGGCCGAAAGCGCCTCACTGCTAACGAGGTAGGGGTTAATAGCCCCTCGCGGGTTCGAATCCCGCCCTCTCCGCACTTGTGTAATAAAAAACGCCTTTGTGGCGTTTTTTATTTATATGGATATATCTTCAGTTGCTATCTTATACTAAGGTCCCTTTGATATACTGGAATGATTAAAAACAAAATCCCATGTCTTTTCTACTCATCTTTATCCTACCTATCGGAATTATTTTCGGAGTTTTGATATTTCTAAAAAAAGCTGTTGAAAGGCTAGAAAAGCACTCTAACTTCTTTCTACGTAGCATCCCCCCTACTCTTACTCCTTTTGATCTATGGCGGATATTTCTTTTATGAAGGCAACTTATACGCGCCACGCATTCTTCGATCCAATTGTGGGACGGCAGATATTCGAATAGACCTCTTTTTCATCCTCCTAATGCTACTTTCTTTTACAAACATTCTTCTGAGCCCCTATATCAAGCGCCCAGTGATTCGATGGTTCACCGTTACCGTAGGTACGATAGTATTTATAATTTTTGCACTTACTTTTGCTTGCCTAATCTGCTCTACAATTCTATCCATGTTTTAATCTTAAAGAAAAGTTCTTGACTATTAGGTATCTTGCCCCGTCTCTCCTCTCACTATTTAGAAAAGTGGTATACTAAATGCAATGCCATCACTTGAAACATTTCGCCCCCTACCTAAGGCGGAACCAAAACAAAAAAAGAGTAGACAAAAAGAGGACGAGCCTCTTGTCGCACCAGATATACTTTCGTGGAAAACTGCGGAATACGATTTCCGGGAAAAGGGTGCTGATTGGTATTGGGTAATTGTTATTATTGCAGGAGCACTTATCATCGCCTCATTCTTCCTTCGTAACTTTCTTTTTGGCGTGCTCGTCTTTTTTGGAACATTTGCCCTTATGATGCAAGGATCTCGCCGCCCGCGCACAATCACCGTGCGCCTCGCGGGAGATGGCATTCATGTCGATGATCGACTGTTCCCATATGACACGCTTGAATCATTTTGGATTTTTTATGAGCCGGGTAGACACAAAGAACTCAGCATATTGTCAAGGCACACCATTCTTGGTAATATAAAAATCCCTTTGGGGACAACACACCCAGGTGAAGTGCGCGACTTTCTCAAGCGTTTTGTGCAAGAGAAGCGTCAAGAAGAATCATTCACAAGCATCGTCGCGGACTGGATCGGATTGTAAATCTGCCCTCGTCGTTCAACGGATAGGACACAAGATTGCGGATCTTGTAATTGAGGTTCGATTCCTCACGAGGGCACAACTATTCAAAAATCATCAGCTTGTCTGATGATTTTTGTTTTTCTCCTATACCCAATATAATCTCTGCATGGCCGATGTTACTCTCGCGACTGAGCTTTCTACTCTCTTTCGATTCAAGGACAACCAAAAACAAGCTCTCAAAAAACTTAGTCTCACGACCGTAGACGATCTTTTGCGTTACATCCCCTTTCGCTATGTCCCGCGGGGATCTCTTCGCGCAATTGGCGAAATTAGGGCGGGAGAATTTGCTACCGTTGAGGGCAAAATTGGAAAATTAGATTATGAAAAAACGTGGCGCAAAAAAATGAATATTGCAAAAGCGGAGCTCGCCGATGACACAGGCAAACTTGGGCTCGTCTGGTTTCATCAACCATACGTTGCTCGTATCCTCATAGATGGTGAACTTGTACGAGCCCACGGTAAAGTATCAGAAAAAAATGGACGACTCTCTATATCAAACCCAATCTTTGAAAAGATAGATCGACTCTCATTTCGCAACGCTAAAGACGCTTCTCTCATCCCTGTCTACCCAGGCGTACGTGGACTTTCATCTCGGTGGTTTCAATTTCATCTTCAAAAAATTTTTGCCACACTCCCAAAGACAGCCTACGAAGACCAGATCCCGCAAGCCGTACGTGACAAATATCACTTGCCGGACTTAGCAAGTACAATTCGCGCGATTCATTTTCCAAAAAATGAAAAAGAGGTTGAGGCAGCAAAGAAACGTCTCGCTTTCGAAGAAATATTTATTATACAACTCGCACGTATGCGCGAGCGACTTGAACTTGAAGAACAGTCTGCCATTGCCGTCGAAACTGATAAACGAGTACTCAAGGCGTTTCTTCAACAACTTCCTTTTACACTAACAAAAACGCAAACTCAGATCCTCGACTCTATTCTTTCTGATATCTCACGCCCCATCCCCATGGCACGCCTCCTCGAGGGTGACGTGGGATCAGGTAAAACAATTATTGCTGCGGCTTCTGCGTCACTCGTCGCGCACGCAGGATATCAAATAACCTATATGGCTCCGACTGAGATTCTTGCGCGCCAACACTTTGAAACATTTATTAAATTTTTGGGTAACTCCGTAGGCAAAATTGGTCTCATTACTTCAAGCGAAGCCCGCGTATATCCATCAAAAGCATTTCGAGGTCAGTCGGCGCATATTCCAAAATCTCAAGTCGCACGGTGGGTTGAGTCAGGAGAGATTAAAGTTCTCATCGGCACACATGCGCTCTTGTCAGAAAAAATAAAGTTTCGAAACCTTGCCTTTATTGTAGTTGATGAACAACATCGCTTTGGCGTCGCGCAGCGTCGTACACTGGCAAAACGATCTTCAAAAGATCACTCCCAAATCCCTCACTTTCTCTCCATGACCGCGACACCCATCCCGCGCACACTCGCGCTCACTATATATGGAGATCTCGATCTTTCCGTGCTCGATGAAACGCCTCCCGGCAAAGCAGCAATCGAAACTCAGATATTTATCAAACCTAAAATACGTGCGTGGGAATCAATCCGAAAAGAACTCGAAAAAGGCCGCCAAGCATTCATTGTATGTCCTCGTATTAATACGGATGAAGATGATGAAACGGGGCGCAAAAAACAAAAATCCGTAAAAGATGTTTTCGCCGAAATTTCAAAAACAATATTTCCAACTTTCAAATCAGCAATGCTCCATGGCAAGATGACGCCGCGAGAAAAAGATGAAACGATGAATAAATTTCGCGATCATAAGATCGATATTCTTATCGCAACATCACTCATCGAAGTCGGCATCGATATCCCCAACGCAACAATTATGGTCGTCGAGGGAGCTGATCGATTTGGACTCGCGCAACTCCATCAACTTCGCGGGCGCATCGGACGAGGTCAACACCACTCGTACTTCATCGCCGTCACTGATTCAAGTTCACCAAAAACCGCCGATCGCCTTCGAGCACTTGAGCACGCAGCAAACGGTTTTGAACTCGCGGAACAAGATTTACAGCTTCGGGGTACCGGAGAGCTCACCGGCAAAAATCAGTGGGGACTTTCTGATATTGGAATGGAAGCTCTGAAAAATATTAAAATGGTAGAAGCCGCCCGCACAGAAGCTCGTGCGATTTTGAGTGAGGGTCGCGATCTAGTATTATATCCTCTCCTACAAGAAGCGCTCGCTCGACTTGGCGACTCAGCGTTTCATTTTGAGTAAACACTTAAAATAAGATAATATTTAACTATATGAGAATTGTCTGGCTCTTTTTCTTTTTAACACTCGTGTTACCCCGAGGCTTTGCTTTTGCTGATATGGGAGAGCAAATGGAGGGACTTATAATTTTCTTAACTATAGGCACATCGCTTCTTCTTTTCTTCCCAGTACTTATGGCAACATCCTTGGTCCATATCCTTAAAAGAATTTTCAACAAATCTTCGGCTTTTATTATGATCTTGGGGATTGGCTTTTTCGTAGCAATATGTCTAAGACTATTCATCCTTGGCGAACCAGAACACGCTATCGATTTTCCAGATTTTCTTGAACTTATTCAATTTCAAGCTTTTTGGATTATTGCATACCTCCCTGTTGCAATCGTCGTAGCGTTCATTTTTACAGTGGAAAGGGTACCCGAATTAGAAAGAATATCATACAAAAAGCTTTTTCTGGAACAACTGGCTCTTGGAAGCGCGATAGCATTATCCTCTTTGCTGCTCTATACAATAATTGAAACAACGAATCTATGTGATGTTACAAGTCTTTGTAACAAATTCTTACTATTTATATAATAAAGAGCAACATACAACTCAGCATTTCATTTTGAATAAAAAAGCACCGAATGATGGTGCTTTTTTATTTACACTATCTTACGATTCGAGATCGCGCTTGAACTTCTCATCTTCGGAGTTATCCAAAATCCCAACCGCCACTTACCTGAAATCATAAGTCGCGTTTGCGCCTCAAGCGCGGGAAATGCTCCGAAGAAAATAATCGTCAGCGGCATAAAAATCCATTGAAGCACCAACGAGGCCCGTTTTTTTGTATTATAATCATCCTTTGTTTTTTGCAAAAGCGATTGCGCAATGATCGCTGACGTTACGATACCAAACATGGAAACGGTCATAATTGTCCGTGTAACTCGTGGCAACGACCACGCAATAACTTGGCGTACAAACGTCCGTCCGCCCAAATACAATGGCAACCATCCGAGCGCAAACATAAGAAGTGCATTCGTAGACCATGACCAAAATCCTTCGAGCATACTAATGGTAAAACGAATTTTTTTACCAATCGGCACTTTGCGATTTTTAATAAACCCGAAAAGTACGTAGGGAACATTTTCTACTCCCCACCCCCAGCGACGCTGCTGTTTATAAATGTTTTTTACTGTCTGCGTAAATGTCGGTGCCATATTGGCATCCATGGAAACAGGATACAGAAGCGGTACCGTCCGCCAATCACCGTCATAAAAAAGAAAATGATTCCAAAAAATACGCGAATCTTCGGAGACAATGTTTGTTTGCCAAAATCCTACATCGACAAGACTCTCAAATGTCATCGAGTGAGAAGAAAATGTTGTAAGACGCTCAGGACGCTCTTGCTGCATCATCTGCCAAAATGTACCTGATGTCGCTACAACACGTGACAGCTGGCCTGCATCCCAAAGATTATTATGATAAAGCGGTACGGGCTGAAAGCTCGAACGATAAGGCTTCTCTGTGGTCAAAAAATGCCATGTAAGGCAAGTAAAATAATGTGGGAAAAGACGCGTGTCCTCATCAAAGGAAGAAACAAGCACATCCTTATACGCGATCTGTTTTTGGTCGAGTAGTTTTTGTGCTTCGCGCGCCGCATACGTTTCATTCGAACCCTTCCCTCGCATCTCTCCTACAGTTCCAGCGGGATGATAGGTAATGAGAAACTCTCCGAAAGTGCGCGCAAAGAGTGAATACATTTTCTCACCACTTGCATGCATCTCGAGCCCCTTATCTTCAAGCGCAAGCACCACAATCATCCGCTCTTTAGGCCACTGTGCCTCAGATAGTGAGCGCAGTGAGTCTTCGATAACATCAAAAGATTCCCCAGCACTCGGCACAATAACAAGTTGCCATACATGCTGCCATTGCATTTTCTCAAGCCGCGTTGCCCAATTAACTTCTAAATGCTCCTGCATACGCTGCCAGCTTGAACGCAAATGAAATGAAAGATAAATCGTCTTAATGAGCCAGTAGAGATCGAAGACAATAATAAACACTGCAACCCACGCAGGGCGCTTCCACGATAACAAAATAACTCCCACAATCGTGCCCCACGCAAGAAGCCCAGGCAACATTTCAAGGGCGCGATACAAAATCCGATCTTTTCCTACAAGATCGGACGCACTCCCCGCATGAAGATATTCTTTCGGATATGACATAACAAGAAAAATGAGGCAGCCTTTATATAGTCAACTGCCTCGAGACTATACCGAGATTTGTAACCCATGAGTAGCCCATGCGCCATAGGTGCACTTACAAGCACTACAGGAAAACTCTGCGAATAAGCGCATCACGCCATCGACAACACATCTTGTGACTTCAACGCGCAGGCCATGAATACATCTACCTACAAGAACCATGGATTCCACGGTACATACCTCCTACCACAACCGTAACAGAAAATACCCCTATTTTATAGAGGTATTTTCTTTATAGCAGTCCGCTCCCCTGGACTCGAACCAGGAACCGCCGAGGTATATCTACGATCTGGAAGGTTCGCTCGGATCAACTGCAAATGTATATCCGCCTGCTTGGACTCGAACCAAGAACCCCCGAGGTATAAGCTCGGTGCTCTAACCATTGAGCTACAGGCGGACGCACATTTTCAATAATCATTCGCTGCCTTCCATAAGCTCAGTGCTCTAACCATTGAGCTAGGAGCGGATACGGACTATCACTAGTATAGTCCGCTCGAGCTATGCCGCAACCATCTTAGCAAACTCATCGCGCTCGATTGTTTCGTATTGAATGAGATGCTGTGCGATTGTTTCCAATTTTTCTCGGCGCGTCATAAGAATCTTTTTCGCTGACTCGTACGCCTTTTTCATGAATGACTGAACTTCTCTATCTATTTCTGAGGCAGTTTCTTCAGAAAAATTACGCTCTGAATGTATCTCGCGTCCCAAAAATACCATGTCTGATTGCTCGCCAAATGTAATAGGACCGAGTTTCTTTGACATACCATATCGTTGGACCATATTGCGCGCGAGTGCACTTGCCTTACGAATATCATCGGAAGCTCCCGTAGTCATCTCACCAAAAATAATTTCTTCGGCTGCATACCCACCAAGTGAAACCGCGAGTTCATCTAAGAAATGCTCGCGCGTATGAAGATGGCGATCGTGATCAGGTAATTTGAGCGTGTATCCAAGCGCGCGGCCACGAGAGATAATAGTCACCTTGTGAACAGGATCAGCATTTGGCAACGATGCGGCAACAAGCGCGTGTCCTGCCTCATGGTATGCTGTGATCTTTTTCTCTTTTTCTGTCAGAACAAAACTTTTGCGTTCAGGACCCAAGAGCACCTTATCAATCGACTTCAAAATATCTTGCTCCGAAATTTCTTTTTTACTTGAACGAGCGGCAAGGATTGCTGCCTCATTGATAAGATTTTCAAGATCAGCGCCGGAAAATCCTGGAGTACGCTCCGCAACACGCTTGAGTCGTACACCAGACGCGAGAGGCTTTTGATGAGAGTGCACAGTCAAAATTGCTTCACGTTGCTTGATATCTGGCAAATCAAGAATAACACGGCGGTCAAAGCGCCCAGGACGCAATAATGCCGGATCTAATACGTCAGGACGATTTGTCGCAGCCATAATAATCACTTGATCGCGCGATTCAAAGCCATCCATCTCAACAAGGATTTGGTTCAATGTCTGCTCTCGCTCATCATGGCCACCGCCAAGCCCCGCGCCTCGCTGGCGACCAATCGCATCAATCTCATCAATAAAGATAATCGCGGGAGCAGCTTTTTTGCACGCGCGGAATAAATCGCGCACGCGTGATGCTCCGACTCCAACAAACATTTCAACAAACTCAGAAGCCGCGATATGAAAGAATGGTACACCCGCTTCTCCGGCAACCGCTCGAGCAAGCAAAGTCTTTCCTGTGCCCGGAGCTCCCATAAGAAGTACGCCTCGAGGAATGCGCGCACCGATATCAAAGAATTTTTTTGGATGCCGTAAAAATTCTACGATCTCTTTCAACTCCTCTTTCGCTTCATCAACACCAGCAACATCCTTAAAAAGAACTCTCTCTTTTGTATTATCAGGCGTAATTACTCGAGCGCGTGACTGACCAAATCCAAACGTCTGAACGTTGGCACGATTTACCTGACGACCCATGTACCAGAAAAATCCTACAAAAAAGAGAATCGTGATGAGTGTTGGAAGCGTCGCTCCAAGCCAAAAAAAGATACCTGATGGATTTTTTTCCGAGTGCGTAAAGCTCGCAAGCTTTTCTTGCGGAACACCGACATTTACCAATGTTTCAGTTAATGATGAACCCTCTTCTTTTTTAGATGTTCTTTTGGAATCATCCTTTAGGGTCACAAGTAAATCATTACCGGTAACAGCGATCTCTTTTACTTCATCCGCCTTAATCTTCTGCACGAGCTCAGATAACGCAATATCTTGTACCTTTTGTGTGGAGCCAGCAACCATAGACCAAGCAAACGCAATCCCGATCAATATCAAGAAAACATAAGCGAACTGTTTTGCAAAAATTCTCATACTCTCCGGAGTATATCAAAAACTCCCTAAAAAATAAAACGGCCCCGTCATCGCCATATTGCGATGCGGGGCACAGAAAGGATATTACGCAGCCTCGTGCGGAAACGTCTCTATGGCGGACCAGAGCCCGTCGGCATACCGAACGAGAAAGCGCGGCAGTGTATCACCGATATTTGAAACAAGGTTTACGGTATGCTTGATGACACCATCATCCTGATTGGGATTCGCCCACACGTGCGCATAGTCCCACGTCGCAAACAAAAACGTGGTAAGCACCTCATGAAGCACGATCTCTTCGGGCGACTTGGTGAAACCAAGAACGATAACCGATTTGCCTTCGCGTTTCCCAGGCTCCAGATGACAGTCCGTCACCTTGAAACCTATGGCAGCCAACTCGATGAGTAGATCGTTAACGGAAACACCGTCCTTAAGACCTCCCTCACCAAATACTGGTGTACCGGAAGCCTTACCAAACCTGTAGGCGTTCGGGTCGATACCGGCCCACCGCGCGCGCTCGACATGACGTCGCTCATCTTCTGCGCGATTCTCACGAGGTGACCAGACAACACCGGCCTCGCGCAGAAGTTCGGCTTGCTCGTCTTCGATCGTGTACCGAATGATGATGACGCTCGGTGCGGGAGCACGCTCGGTCGGTTGATCGCGATGTTTTCGGCACGCTGCCGTGAGACTTATAATGGGCATGATCGAGCGACATCGCCCAATTCCATTCTGATAAATACACGCGTACTGATGCTGAACGGGGACTTCGGACACAGGACCTCCTTGTTTAAGGGACAAAAGTTCAAAAGAACCTTATCATATAATTGAATATTTGTCAATATCTTCCGCTCTCAGCCACGCTCACCAAAAAATACAAAAAAAATCCGGCTCACTGCCGGAATTTTCTTTCATATTATCTTATTATTCCTTTGGAGAACGTCCTGGCTGTATATAATTAAAAGCTGGATCATGATTAAGTCTACCAAAACCTGTCGGACCATCGTTAATATCAAGCCCTCGTACAGGATTTTTACCGCGTAAGCCATCTGTATATTCTGCTACGTGACGTACTACCCGATCATAAAGATGTCGCTTTGTCTCAGAAAACACGCGCCCGTCATCATCAAGTCCACGCATGACCTCCACTATAACGCGGCGCTTTTTATCAAACACTCGAACAACATCTAACTCCCCGTCCATCTTTCCATCAGCGTCTGGCAAATCAAATCCTTCGATGCGGTCAAAAACCTTAAAGTTTTTCCATTCGGGACGCCCGCGATCAAGTGCGTACCCCTTAAAATATGATGTTAAATCAACACGACCCGTAACTGCTCCATCTGGATGAATATATGTCTCCCATGCTGCTCCCTCAAATGGATTTTTTTCGAGACCATATGTAATCTCTGAGTGCTCGCCAACATTACCAAGGAGCGTTTCGCCCTCCGGCAACCCCGAAACGCTAGGTTCAAAAACATTATTTGTATCTGTGTTTGGCTGATCGAGTAACCCATCATCATTTGTCGGAACAACCTGCTCTCCTGGAGTTGATACTGCTACTTCGGGCGCTAAAACGCGTTGCGACATTGTATGTACTCTTCCGCCTTCAGGAATATGTCCCGAACGCACGTCTCCTTTTGGAGAAAAGATTTCATAATCTCCGGCGGAATTTACTTTCAGCACATCTCCGGCATGTACAAGATTTGGCACGCGATCGTGAAGTACAAGATTGAAATCTTTCTTAGGGATCTTACTTAATATTCCATTGAGAACTTCGGGTTTACTCATGTCGGGATCTGTGTGATGCTGTTCGCTCCATCCCTTTATCGCACGCTGTAATATATCGTGAGCTTGCCATGATTCAGGTGACTTGGGGTCAAAGTGAGCGCCACCCTTTTGCCCATACTCAACAAGATATTCCCCCACGACACGACGACTTACTAAACGCTCAATATCCGCGATCTTCAAACTACCCGGCTCAACACCAAGATATTTTGCTACACCCTCAGGACTTCTCTTATATAACTCAACGAGCGCCCTAATTGGAGAATCGCCCTTCTGAAGGGTATATGTTTCAAGCACAAACGATCCTGCGCTCGATTCATAATTAGGCTGCAATGAATCCAACGCTGTCTCCATCTCGGGCGTATAGTATCGTGGGGTGGCACCATATTTTGCAAGAAGTGCCTCAAGTATATGTTCACGTGTCACATCTCCAGTTGGCGAACAAACTAAATCTAACTTTCCTTCACGTAAAAAATAATCGTATTGTTCGCCAACCATGCGAAAATCATTATCAAGCTCTCCAATTTCTGCTTTAAAGTCAGCGATCTGAACTTTATATTGCCCTGCCTGTTCTACATTTGTCTGAGTATCGGCAAGCCATCTTTGGAGCTCCTCTATCTTGCCGTTTCGTGATGCCATATTCCGCTCAATCTCATCCATACTATTCCGCAAAACACACGCGACTGCTTCGCGTTTTGCGCCAAGTTTTGAAACCGCTGCTTCCATCGCATCACTATATACTTCGGAATGAGATGCTGTGGGGTGTTGAACAAATGCTCCGACAGCAGAACCCGACCCATGAGCTTCTATCGGATTAATAAATACGCCGTCTACAGAAGCTGGACGTTCTCCGCTAAATGCACCACCCGCTGAACCTCGCCCCATAGGAGCTACAAATGAACCGCCAGCCGATCCTCGCTCAATAAACGTACCATCTGCTGAACCAGAATTTTCATCCAAAAATGCAGGGGGAGGATACCCGATAGAACCAGAGCTACCTCCAGATGGAGGAACCGCACCGCCTCCACCAGAACCCATTATCCCGCCGTGCTCTGCCTGTCCATCGATCATGCGCGAAAGATAGTTACTTGCCGTCGAGAAACCCTTTTTTATAATCGGCACACCTTCTCGTACAGCGGTCTTCGCTCCCTCCACCACATGATAATCGAGGTCAGTCAGAGGATGACGATCAAAAAATGAATATATGTTACTCCAAAACTTTAACCCAGCGCCCGCAGTAAGTCCGAGCGTTGCTCCTTTACCACCCTTCTCAAGAGTATATGCTCGCGCTGAATGAAGATCGACAACGCCTGCCTGTGAAATCATATTATCTGCATCGCGCAAAAATGACGCGTGAATGCGCATAACGCGCGCGAGCGCCTCATCTTTTTCAGTTCGCGATCGATGTGGGTTTTCTTCAATCGCCTGCACGCGTCCCGCAATCCAATCAGCGCGCGAACGCACATAACGATCCATGACGCGCTGAGTAAACGCAAACGCGCTATATCCTTGTTCTCGTCGCCCCAATCGCTCCGCAATATTTGCCGCACTTTTCTTCTCGTATGTTTTACCTAAAGCTTCCGCACTCACTGGTCCGCCAGCAGAAGATTTTTTTGCTTCTTCATACAAAGCCCACGCTTCTTCAGCAGCTTCGTCTGCATCCTTTACGCGCAGCTCATCTTCTATATATGTTTCATTTTTAAAGCGCGCACCTTTTGCAGTCTCCCCAACTCGTCCCGCACTCATAGCAAGCATAAAAGGAGGCACTGCGTATCCTGCAGCGATTGCGCCCCATCGAAGCGGTTTACCTACAAGTGATCCGATACTCCCTACCCCGTACATCGCCTTGCGTACCGTACCCATATCTTCGTATGACAATCGTGACTTTTGTGTACGCTCAGCATTTTTATATGCGCCGTCACGAAGTTCTATCAAAAATCTTCCAACACTACTCTTTCTATATCGAGAAGGAATACGCTCGGCGATCGCATTGGTAACCCACCCAAACCCTCGCTCAATATTTTCATTCAACCGATTCCCCAAATGGACAACGCCACGAGTCATGTCATCGCGACGCTTCGTATCAGCCGCTTGAGCAACTTGCTCCCATGTCATTCCTACCGCATCCTGTATATTTATCTTTTTTTGTTCGATACCACGCGCGATCTCTGACCAGCTTTGCGCAAAATTAATTGGACGAGGCGCTTCTGCCTGAACCGGCATCGATTCGGGTGCGACTATTGCCTCTGTAGCTGAAACTGGGCTTTCAACAACGATGCCTTCTGGAGCTGCTTTAGCAGAAACAGGATTTAAAACTTCTGAAACTTTTGGTACCTCTGGAACTATTGTTTTTTGCTCGAGTTGCTGAGTATTGAGCGTTGTATTTGTAACTACAGTAGAAGCTCCTGATGTCGTCGTGGAAGGCGCGGAAACCGTCGGATTAATTCTTTGCTTTTCCTCTTCACGCTTTTTTGCAATTGCTTCAGCAATACCTGCAAACGATGCTGGGCTTACAGGTAAAATATCATCCGTATCAAGTACCGGAGCATTCTCAGGAAGACCCGCTCCTTTTGTTACTCGCACTCCTTCTGGCGCAATCGTAATATCAGGAGCATCGATATGCTCCGCTTGTTCACGAATCTGTCCCGTAAGCGCCTCTAAATCTGCATCGGGCGCAATATCAGGACGTTCTTGTTCTGGCACGTTTGTCGACGGACCTTCATTCATACTGTGTAGTATATCAAAGTAAAATATAAATTGACATGAAAAAAATCTGTGGGGAAAAATTTCTCACAGATTATTTAAAAAAATCCCGCCTAAAAACGAAACGCCCCGAGAAGATTGCTCTTCTCGGGGGCTGGGTCTTCGCGCGTTGACGAAGAACGTTGAGTTGATGTTGTTGTTGCTGGTGTCGGTCAGCTCGCCGTGGACGCCTGAGCGTCTTCGGAGCGCTGCTGATGCTTGCCGCCGGAACGCCGAGCCTGCGGGTTGGCCGCGTTGGCGACCATACGCTCCTTGAGGGAGGTGAAGATCGCACAGAACGGCTCGGGCAGATCGGCCACGAGGGTGAAGTCGGCGACCTTGCCGACCGCCTCGTCCCACTGGGCTTCGTTGTGGTCCACGATGCGGACCTTGCCGTCCCCGTCGCACTCGACGAGGAAGTCACACGCCACGGCGATGTCGCTGTCCTTCAGATAGATGACGGCCGTACCCTTCTTCCCGTCGACGATGACGTCGTGGGCGTTGAGCGTGGCATCACCGCGCAGGTTCTTGCGAGCGCCCTTGTCGGCGCCGTCGACCTTCTTGGTGCGGGCACGTTCGGCGCGCTGTTCGGCCGCGTGGAGTACCCGCTGGAGCATCTTCATCGTGACGATCATCGCCGTGAACGCTTCCTGCGGCAGACGCCGAGGGAAGTTGAGCTGGCCGTCGACGAGAGCGGTGACCGGGATGCCGAGACGAGTCTCGGCGGCGCGTTCGACCACACCCTTGCTGCGACCGACCGCGGTGATGGGGAAGATCTCCCCGTCCTTGATCGTGATCTTGATGTCGGCGGCCGGATAGAACCGATTGGTAGCCTGCTCTCCAGGAACGTGCACCACGATGGTGCTCTCCCGCTGCTCGTTGACGCAGGCGTTGACCGCCTGCTCGAGCGTGAGCTCGTCGGCACCCTCCTTGAGTACCGCGACCTCGATCGCGATCTCATCGCGCCGCTTGGCGTCGAGCTTGCCGGAGATCTCGCGAAGTCCGGAGAAGATGGCCGCGATCATGCTGGCAGGAAGGTCACACACGAGGAGCTGACGCTCCCAGCGGTTTCCACCCATGTCGATCGTGACGCCGTGCGTCTCGCGACGATTCTCGACCGTGACCGGAAGCTGCACGCCCCGAGACACGTCCGTACCGTTGTCCGCCTTCCGCCAGAACCCGAGCCGAAGCCCGAGATCCGCGATGAAGTTGAGAGCCGAGCGCGCCGCCATCTCACCGTCTTCGGTGGTGATGTCGAACGCACCGGTCACATCTTCGGTCTCGCCGGGCTTGCTCTCGCTCGGCATCTTGAACTCGCCCGTGCGGACGATCTCGACGACGCCGCCGATGAGCGCGACCGTGAGGTCAGCGCGGCCCGGCTTGGTCGGCCAGGCCTTGATGTAGGACACGAGGACCTGATCGACCTGGACCCAGAGCTGCTCGACGACGTTGCGATACGTCGCGGGATCGGCGAGCGAGCTGACGATCAGGATGACGTTCTCCGTGATCGTTGCCATGCTCTGCGTGAGCGTGGCCGTGAGCTGCCGGATTCCGACCGGCGTGAGCAGATCGAGCTTCCCGAGTGCCGGAGGAATCCTCAGGCCACCGACGGTGACCGAGGCACCCACCTTGCCGATCTCGGCGAGGCTCTTGACGACGTTTCCGTTGCGATCGTGCTTCTTCATGACATTCCTCCAATTGTTCCCTCTTTTACCCGGCCGCTGTGCGGTTGTTTTTGAGTAAAAGAGTTTTGTCGATGAACACGGTCTCCGATATGGATATACCGCTTGCTACAACAACATATTGTGAAGAACTTCTCCCTCCCGTTTGGTATATCGGGCAAGAGCTTTAAGTTCGTTAGCATTATAACAAAAATAAAAGAACCTGTCAAGTATATCTGACAGGTTCACTTAGATCTGATATTCGGCCCCTAACAGGGCTTTTGTCACGCCCCCTCCATGCTGGGCTATCGCTGCATCCATATTTTCCTCGCTACCATGAGTGAGAAAAGTCTCGCGCGGCTGCAACTGTTCAATCATCTGCCCAAGACCATGCGCATCCATATGAGCAGAAAGCGTGAAATTTTGCATCGCAGCACTAAGCTGAACTCGTTTGCCGCAAAAGGTAACAGTTTCTCCACGACGAACGCGCAGAAGCATTCCTCCTGGAGAACATGGGTCTTGATACGATGTGAGCGCGATGAGGTTTTCTCTTTTCCCTGCTAGCGCTGCAGCATATTGAACCGCATGTCCACCCGAAAGCATCCCGCTTGGCGCGATTGCCACGAGTGGATGCGTTCCACTGGTAATTCGCCGCCGATCGGACGGACTAGAGATAAAATAGTTTCTCATCTCAGGCGGTGCAGCCCCATGAGTAATATAGACTTCACCAGTATGACGCGCCGCGCCATCGATAAGCACGGGATACTGTCCAACCACTCCGTGCTTTTTCAAGATCCACCATACTTCCGCAGAACGTGCGATCGCGAGTACAGGACAAAGCACCTTGCCTCCCGCTTCGAGACATTCGACGATCGCTTGAACGAACTCTCCTTCGAGCTCCTCACGTGATCGTGCAATACGCCCTGCGTATGTCGCCTCTGAGACAACGAAGTCAACTGGTAACTGCGGAAGAGTCGCCCCTCCAACAGTATGTTGATCATGGAAACAAATATCTCCTGAAAAAAATACGCGTGACGGCTTGGTCACCAAAACCGATATTGCACCTACGATATGTCCCGCGTGGTGAATTTCGATTTCAAATGGGCCGACTTCGAGTCGATCGCCAGGCTTGATAATTTTGACGTGTCTGCGCAATGCATCAACATCAAACTCATCAAAGAGACACTGACGACCCTCTCTACGCGCAACTTTGATCGCATCCTTCCAACTCCATTCTCCGAGTTGATAGGTTGCTCGCGTCATATAGATAGTCGTGCGCGGGAAACGGCGACGCAGGTACGGCAACGCGCCCAAATGGTCAGCATGCCCGTGCGTTACGATTACAACCGTTCGCTCACATTCCTCAAATAGCGCCATGTCAGGCAAATACCCTTCGAAGAAAATATTTTCGTCGGGGCGAGAAATGACATTATTCAGTCTCGGCATAGTTGGCGGTAAACGCATACCTGCTCCGATATCCAGAAACTCTGGTTCATCGGGGATCAGCATGATCTCTTCCGCGCGCCGCAACTGTTCTTCGACTGGCATCTGATATGCACCAAAATCAACACAAATCATTGTTGACGATTTTCGATCACGAAGCGCGTAGGCACTTCCTCCGATTGGAGGCTTCTGCCCCATCGGATCGAGTGCCCCACCGAGTGGGACGAACTCCATATCTCATACCTCTCTTTTTGGGAGAACAGACGGTATCTATACCATCCTTTTCTGCAGAATATAATGAATTATTTTGACAAAAAAGTCAATACTCCCCACGCACCGGTTTGACGTACCTCATCCCCTCGCTTAGATTCGTATATATGGAAGCGATTGACATCTTTGATCGCCGGTGGCCCGCACTGTTAAAAGAACTGCCGGACATATCTCCTCCCAAGACTCTTTTTTTGCGCGGCACTCTCCCACCTCCTGATAGCCTCTCAATCGCAATCGTAGGCACACGCAATCCTACCTCATACGGCAAAGACGTCACTCGCGACATTGTACACGCACTCGCTCCACATCATATCGTAGTTGTCAGCGGCCTTGCACTCGGTATCGATGGAGTAGCGCATCGAGCCGCACTCGATGAAAAACTTCCGACAATCGCAGTACTCGGCTCCGGCATTGATGATGCTTCAATATATCCACGAGAACATCTCGAGCTCGCCCACCGAATTATCCAAGAACGCGGAGCTCTTATTTCTGAATACGAAGAGGGATCAAAAGCTGCGCGCTGGACATTCCCTCGAAGAAATCGTATTATTGCGGGCGTCGCTCACGCAACCATTGTCGTGGAAGCAAATGAGAAAAGTGGAGCTCGAATTACCGCGCGACTCGCGAGTGAATATAGTCGCGATGTCTACGCAGTCCCCGGATCAATTTATCAAGCTCGTTCGCGTGGTACCAATGCTCTTATAAAGGAAGGAGCGACGCCGATAGTCTCAATGGAACAACTTATAGAAGACCTTGGGCTTATCGCGCCACATCAAGATCTTCCAACTCAATTCTCAATTGAGTTTTCAGAAATTGAAACCACAATACTCCGTACACTCGATGAACCACGCACGCTCGACGAACTTATTAGAATCGTGCAGCGCGACGCACGCGAAGTCATGAGCGCGGTAACGAAACTTGAAATCCGTGGTATCATCAAGGAAATTGGCGGCGGAACATATCGTACATCGTAAACACCTTATGCCAAAAACAAAACAAAAAACGCTGGTCATCGTTGAGTCTCCCACAAAAGCAAAAACAATCACTCGCTTTTTGGGAGATAAATTTATTGTGGAATCAAGTTACGGACATATCCGCGACCTGCCAAACTCAAAGATTGGTATCGATGTAGAGAAAGACTTTGAACCACACTACATTGTGCCACGCAAAAAATCTGCGGTCGTCAAAACACTAAAAAAACTCGCAGCGAAAGCCTCTGATATCATCCTCGCGACGGACGAAGACCGCGAAGGAGAAGCAATCGCGTGGCATCTTGCCGCGGCACTTTCTATTGAGCACCCAAAGCGCATCGTTTTTCATGAAATCACTGAAACAGCTATCCAAGAAGCTCTCAAAAATCCGCGCGAACTTGATATGCATCTCATCAACGCACAACAAGGGCGTCGAGTCCTTGACCGTCTCGTCGGATATAAACTCTCTCCTTTCTTATGGAAGAAGGTTATGCGTGGACTCTCAGCGGGACGAGTCCAATCCGTCGCACTTCGACTTATTGTTGAGCGTGAACGAGAGCGAGAACAATTTAAAAAAGAAGAATACTGGACAATCCTAGGTGACTTCGAAACAAACGCTCACGCTACATTTCAAGCTCAGCTCGTTGAATACAATGGATCGAGTCTTGAAAAATTTGATATTCCGAATGGAGAAAAAGCGGAGACACTCGTAACAACACTCAAAAAAGATTCTTGGAACGTAACGCGTGTTGAAAAAAAGCGTACCGAACGCTCACCTCTCGCGCCATTCACCACGAGCACCCTCCAACAAGAAGCGTCACGACGTCTTCGTTTTTCTGCGAAGCAAACCATGATGATCGCCCAACAACTCTATGAAGGTGTTGAGCTTTCTGAAGGATCCGTTGGTCTTATTACCTACATGCGCACAGACTCGACGAATCTTTCGAAGGACTCTCAGGAACGCGCGCTCGCATATATACAAGAACACGCGGGCAAAGAATACGCTCCGCTCACAACACGCGTTTACAAAACAAAAGCTCGCGGTGCTCAAGAGGCACATGAAGCAATTCGTCCGACAGATGCATACCGTACTCCTGATACGCTCAAAGATCATCTTGAACCTCGCCAACTCAAACTCTACGACCTTATTTGGCGACGCTTTGTCGCCTCACAGATGGCAAACGCGGTCATTGATTCAACATCAATCGATGTTCGAGGAGAGCATGGTCTCTTTCGCGCTACCGGCCAAATTTTAACGTTTGATGGATTTCAAAAAATCTGGCCATCAAAAGCAGATCGTGTAGAACTTCCTGATATTCACGAAGGAGACACGCCAACTCTCACAACTATCACTCCCGAACAGCACTTTACTGAACCTCCCGCGCGCTATTCTGACGCTTCAATCGTTAAAACACTTGAGCAACACGGGATCGGGCGACCATCAACCTATGCTCCAACAATCTCCACAATCATCGAGCGTGGCTACGTACTTCGCGATCAAGATCGTCGATTTTATCCAAGTGAAGTCGGCACTACCGTAAATGACATGCTTGTTGAACATTTCCCACAAATTGTCGACATCGCCTTTACTGCAAAAATGGAAGAAAATCTTGACGAGGTTGCCGAAGGTACAGCTGAATGGGTACCAGTCATCCGTGCATTTTACGAGCCATTTAGTAAACACCTAGAAACAAAATACGAAAGTGTTGAGAAAAAAGACATGACCGAACCGACTGACGAGGTATGCCCAAACTGTGGGAAACCCATGATTATCAAACATGGACGATTTGGACGCTTTATCGCCTGTACAGGATTCCCTGAATGCAAAACAACCAAAGCCCTTCCACCAAAATCTCTTGGCGTTAAATGCCCTGAATGTAACGAAGGTGATCTTGTCGAACGAAGAACTCGACAACGAAGAATTTTTTATGGGTGTTCTCGATATCCTGACTGTAAATACGCAACGTGGAAACGTCCTGGAACGCCGGAACAACAAGAAGAATAAAGATACTTTATGTGGGATCAACTTCAAAAAATCATTCTTAATTACTCGCCACGCGACAAAGAGTTGATCCGCACTGCATATGATCTCGCTCTCTCTTCGCATGGAAACCAAAAGCGTGACTCTGGTGACCCCTATATTTCTCATCCTGTCGCAGTTGCCACCGAACTCATCAAACTCAAACTCGACAGCTCCGCGATCGCGGCAGCACTCCTTCATGACGTGCTCGAAGACACCCCTCTCACAAAAGCTGAACTTCGTGATGCCGTTGGAGATGAAGTTTCATTCCTCGTTGAAGGCCTCACAAAACTTGATCGTGTAAAGTATCGGGGATTCGAGCGCACTGTTGAATCAACTCGTAAAATGTTTTTGGCTGTCGCCGAAGATGTACGCGTTGTACTCATCAAGCTCTCCGATCGTCTCCACAATATGCGAACCATAAAATGGGTTCGTCCCGAAAAACAAACACGTATCGCCACCGAAACGCTCGAGATTTTTGCGCCTCTGGCATACCGACTTGGTATGGGTGAGCTGAAAGGAGAACTTGAAGATCTCTCTTTCCCTATCGTGTATCCAGAAGAATACGCGTGGGTATACAAAGAAACAAAAGAACGTCTCTCTGAACGCAACGCCTACCTCGAACGCGTACGCCCCTTTGTAGAAGAAGAGCTTAAAAAAGGAGGCCTCAAAACAGCTTCGATCGATTTTCGTGCGAAAAATTACTACAGTATCTGGAAAAAATTATTACGTAATGATCTCGATATGAGTCGTGTCACTGATCTTACCGCGATGCGCATTACCGTTCATACGATTGAAGAATGTTACCAAGCACTCGGTATCATTCATGGACTTTGGAAGCCAATGCCGGGACGAATCAAGGATTATATTTCACTCCCAAAACCAAACGGGTATCGCTCACTCCATACAACTGTTTTTTGTCTCGATGACAAAACTACTGAATTTCAAATTCGTACACACGAGATGCACGAGGAGGCTGAATTTGGTGTTGCGGCGCACTGGGTATGGGAAGCTGCAGGCAAACCAAAAGAAGGCACTCGCGCAAACGTCGATAAAATCGCATGGGTGAAACGACTCCAAGAATGGCAACGAGATTTTACTGAAGAATCTGGAGAGGACTTCATGGAATCTCTGAAAATTGAATTTTTCAAGGACCGTATTTTTGTTTTAACCCCCAAGGGTGAAGTCATCGATCTACCCGAAGGCTCAACTCCTGTTGATTTTGCATTCCATGTTCATTCAGCAATCGGAAGTCATATGACCGGAGCAAAGGTAAATAATAAAATGGTTCCTTTCTCATACATATTAAGCTCTGGCGACTCCATAGAAATTCTCACCCAAAAAAATCAAAAACCAAGCATTGATTGGCTTGATTTCGCCCGCTCAAGCGCTACTCGTGGACACATTCGCTCCGCGCTTCGTAAAACTGGAATTGAACCTCCAGCCATTAAAGAAATCCAAGAAAAGAAAAAGACCACTACACTTCTCATTGTACGAGAAAATCGTATTGGCCTTTTAAAAGATATAACCTCCCAACTCGCGCGCGACCGACTCAACATCACAAAAACCGAATCAGACACCGCTGACGTCAATAAACCGTATCTCCTGATTCAATTTGAAGCTCAAAAACACCTTGACCTTGATCGCCTGCTCACGCGCCTTAAAAAAATTAAGGGCGTCAAAGAAGTGACGGTAAAGAAAAATGACTAATTTATAACGAGAAAGAATCGAGCATTGAATCCTGTTCGTTTTTTTCTGGAGGCGTACTCGCTTCCTCTGCCTGCAACTGCGTAAGTTTTGCCGTAATACCGTAGAGCTCTTCGTCTGAGAAAAATTCGATAGAAATTTTACCACGCCCTCTTCCTTCTTTTGTAATCGCAACTCGCGTACCAAGCGCTTGCTCAAGCTTTTCCTCTACCGCACGTGTTTCATCGGATGGCAAATCATCAACCTTGCGAGCTCGCTCGCGAGCAATACGTCGAGAAATACGCTCTGCTTCGCGAACAGACAAATGATGTTCTTTGATATCTTCGAAGAGCTGCTTCTGTTCCTCTACTCTACCCGACAACATCAAAAGCGGGCGCGTATGCCCTTCCGTAATGAGCCCCGCCGCAACTGCATCTTTCATCTCATCGGGAAGCATCAAAATGCGAATTGTATTTGCAATTGCTTCACGCGACTTACCAATACGCAATGCTATCTCTTTATAATCAAGCGTAAACTCATCCATGAGACGCTTATATGCTTTAGCGCGCTCAACGGCGTTCAGATCTTGACGTTGGACATTTTCAACAATCGCAAGCTCGAGACGTACTCGAGCCGGCTCTTCCTTACGAATGATAACGGGAACCTCGAGAAGTCCGATCATCTTTGAAGCACGAAATCGTCGCTCACCGGCGACAAGTTCGTATTCGACATGCATACCGGTCTCCGTCTCACGCTCAACGCGAGTTACAACAAGCGGCTGTAAAATACCATACTGACGAATAGACTCCGCAAGCCCTGCAAGAGCCGCTTCATCGAATTCAGTACGGGGTTGGTATGGATTTGGACTTATCTTATCAGTAGGAATCCAGAAAACACTTTCTTTTGGTCGAGGATCGTCTGCCATAAAACCTAGAGTACCCAATTCTTTCAAAATCAGCAATTGAGTGATAACATATCTTCCATGCCGCGGTGGTGGAATGGCAGACACACAGGACTCAAAATCCTGCGATCGAGAGGTCATGAGGGTTCGACTCCCTCCCGCGGCATATTAATTAAAATAGCCTCACATATATACAGTGAGGTTATTTTAATTAATCTAGTTTCATTGGGAGTCGAAGGCAAGCTGGGAGCTTGCCCGGCTTTACACTAAGCGAAGCGCAGAAGAAGAACTCCCTCCCGCGGCATAAATAAAATAAAATCGCCCTCGTGGCGATTTTATTTATTAAACCATAAAAAAATCTACCCCGGATTTGTGGTCCGGGGATCTTTGCTTTCTATGTTTTGTCTGGATGATCAGGCTTGTTCTTCGACCTCCTCGCCAAGATCGGTGACTGGTAGACCAGCTCGAATCCCACGTAGAGCAGCCGTGGCCGCAACGAGAACGAGCCATGTCATGAAGTTGACGAGCACCACCGAGGTGACGCGAGCGGCTGGGAGCAGCCCGAGTCCGATCGCCATGTGGAAGAGACAACTTCCGAAGAGCACCATCGCGACGACGATGAACGCCGGACGATAGAATTCCACCGGAACATCTTCTCCTTCTTCGATCTTGATGCCGTATTCGCGTCCCGCACTGTAGCTGATCGCGAACACAACGAGGGTGAAACCGACCGCTGATCCGATCCCCTTCACGAAGAACGGAATCACAGCGTACTCGATTGCCTCAGCGCCGAGCGCACTCGACGCAGCCAAGAGTGCCACGATGAGCGGCACCGTAAAGAAAAACTGCATGAGGGAATCCTCCTTGATTGAGTTGAACTGAAATGAACTTTTTGCGGCCTACCATCCTCTCCTCCACCTCCGTTCTGCCGCATTCTTTAGTGTTTATTATATATCAAAAATATGATTTTGTCAACCTCGCCGCCCACCCTCCACCAAAGTAAAAAGATTTTTAAAAACGAATGCTACGGTAAGCGGACCAACGCCCCCACGGAGTGGAGTCAAAAACGCAGCCTTCTCTACAACAGAATCAATATCAACATCCCCCGCAATCACACCTTCGGACTCTGATGTACCCACATCAATTACTGCCGCTCCGGACTTTACGTACTCTCCCGTAACGCCGCGAGGATTCCCCATGCCCGCGATAATAATATCTGCGCTACTCGTAACAGCAGGGTTAAGCTCTGCTTTATCACGAACGATTGTCACCTGCGCACCGACACTAATAAGCCACGTCGCAACCGGCTGACCTACAAGACGGCCGTAGCCAAGGACAACAGCTGCTGCCCCCTTTACTGAAACGCTGTATTCTTCAAAAAGTATTTTTACCGCACCCGCGACCGGCGCGAGTATCCTTGATTTGCCAACTTGTACATTGCCTACCGCGCGCGCCGACAATACATCAACATCCTTCTCTGGCACAATCGCATTTAAAACTCCCTGCGTATCAATGTGTGACGGAAGTGGAAGTTGCACGATAACGCCGTCATTGTGCGCCTCGTGCACAATATCATTCATAGAATTTCGAAGCTCATTTGTTGTGATTGTTTCGGGAAATTCATACCGACGTGTCTCGACCCCTATTTCATGGGCAAATTTTTCTTTGAGTGTGATAAATTTTTCTGAGACTGGATTCGTACCAACAGAAACAATCGCAAGACGTAGTGGATGACTACGACTCACGCTTTGTTCTTTTAATTCTTTTTTTATCCGTTCTGCAATCAAACGGCCGTCGAGATATATCATGGCAATCGAAAACGCTTTGCGAGCTTTAGTGTTTCTTTTCGTATAGCTGCAGGAGACTTTCTTTCTCTCAAAACATCATCAATCCATCCCGCCAACAAGACCATTTCACCTTCTTTCATCCCCCGAGTCGTAAGAGCTGGCGTGCCAACGCGAATTCCTGATGGGTCAAACGGCTTTCGCATATCAAATGGAATTGCATTTTTATTCACAATGATACCCGCCTTCCCAAGAAGTCTTTCTGCTTCACGCCCAGAGACTCCGCGTGTCATCGTATCAATAAGAAATAGGTGTGTATCCGTACCGCCAGAGACAACGCGCCATCCTCGATCAATAATCGATTGCGCAAGCACCTGAGCATTTTTTACAACTTGTTTGGCATAACGTTTAAACTCTGGTTTCGAAGCTTCCGACAAAGCAACCGCAACAGCCGCAATTTGATTATTATGTGGTCCTCCTTGTACCCCAGGAAATACCGCTCGATCAATTAACTTTGCGTGCTCTCCGCGCGAAAAAATTATCGCCGCACGTGGGCCTCGTAATGTTTTATGCGTGGTGGTCATTACAACGTCTGCATGCGGAAATGGTGACGGATACACTCCCCCCGCGACAAGGCCCGCGACATGAGAAAGATCGATCAAAAGTTTTGCACTCACAGAATTTGCAACTTCGCGTAATGCCGCAAAATCAATAATACGTGAATATGCGGTATATCCGGCAACAATCAACGCAGGTCTATGCTCTCGTGCCTGTGCGGCAAGTTTTTCAAAATCAAGCGTCTCTGTCGTAGAATCAACACCATATGGCAATTGCTGCCATATTCTCCCCGTTAAACTAACATTGTGCCCGTGCGTTAAATGTCCACCCATTGCAAGCTCCATCCCCATGATCACTCCCCCTGGTGGTACAAGTGCCGCATACACCGCAAGATTCGCTGGAGACCCCGAATATGGCTGAACATTCGCGCTCCACTCTTTTGAAGAAAGATGAAATAACTTCAACGCGCGCTCTTGCGTAAGATTTTCAAGCGTATCGACAACTTCATTGCCACCATAATATCGCGCGCCCGGGTATCCCTCTGAATACTTATTTACAAATATGCTGCCGAGCGCATGAAGCACATCGCGCGAAACATAATTTTCAGAAGGAATAAGATTGAGCGTTTCGCGCTGGCGCCGCTCCTCCTTAAGACATAACGTCTCTATTTTCTTATCCTTCATGGTTTCTTACTGTATCATGCTTCATTCTATTTTTGTAGATTAACCAAGTGAGCAACCAAAGTGCCCCTCAAGAAACTCGCGGGAAAGCGCTCCCTCACGCACAAGACGTGGAGGCGAGACGGTAAAATCAATAACTGAAGAAGGAGCACTCGGCGGCAGTACGCCGCCATCAATCAAAAGAGCCACTCGTATATCGTTTCCAAAATCATGTTCGATATCGTCAGGATTAAGACGCGCGGGCTCGCCAGATACATTGGCAGATGTTACGGCGAGCGGCGAGCCAACCTTGCTAATTAAATCTGTCACAAAAGGATAATCAGGAATACGAACTCCTATTGTCTCTGTGCTGCCACGTACAAGAAAAACGGCCGTGAACGCTCCTGGCCATAATGCAAAAAGCTGTGGCGCGCGCTCATCATCAAATTCAACATATTTAGCAAGCATATTTCGATCTGCGCATAACCACGCAATCGATTTTTCTTTTGGACGCCGTTTAATATCAAATAAAGTCGCTATCACTCCCTCATCTCGCGCGTCACATCCAATTCCATACACCGTATCCGTCGGTACGATAAGGATACCTCCTCGATTTATTATATCGAGCGCGCGCGTGGAAGCGTCAGGACTAGTTATAGCAATTCGTTCCATAGATTATGATTATGTCACTTCAAAAATCTTTTGTTTACTCGTATGACCGCGCAAAATTCGCACCCGTGAAAACGCGACACCATAATAATCAGCGACAAGCTCTTGTGTGCGCGCATTGGCACGACCATCTTTTGCAGGAGCGCGCGTATATACTTTTAAAAACGCGCCAAACTCAAGCACTTTCTCTACGCGCGCTTGCGGATGTACCTCTACAGAAATTTTCATTGAGTACGTCGACGGAACAACCAATGTCGCCGTTGAACATAGACCAATTCCCACCAATACTCTCCGAGCCGAAAACCTGCCCATACACCAGCAATGAACACGATAAAACTAATGCCCCGATACACGAAGAAAAGCGTTGACCACGTAAGACCAAAACTATACGCCTCAAAATCCCGTGCAAGTAATTGTAGATACCAAAGTTCGAGCAACGCCTGCAACACAAAAGCGATCAACCCCCCAAGGAAAATTGAGAGAAAGATATAGATACGATGTTTGAGTACTCCCATATACTCTATTATATTTCTTTCTCGAATTCTGGGAAATAGCCCTTGATATCACCTATATCAAACTCCTTAAGAATAGACTCTTTTGGTTCACGAGTAAGTAAAAACCGAAATGCATCCTGAATAAATTGTTCGGGAGTGCGTCCCTGAGCAAACTGCACGTAATACGCCTCTTGGATAGTAACCGTAAAGTCACGAGCTGAGACAAACTCATCAACCGTTACTTCGTAGCGTCTCTCTCCTACCTCTTGGACTTCAATCTGCGCGGTACGTCCCATACTTATCGGAATCGAACGGGCACGGCAAAAGATTTTGCATACTCAGGTAGACCGCTGGGATTATCATTCTCAAAAAGTACGTACCCTGTATTTGCGGTTGGCGCTCCAAATGAAAGCTTACCTTCAAACTCCACAAAATCCTCTGTCATCCATTCGCCCTTTGCCTGTAACGGTCCTTTGGCAATCAATTTATTATTTTCATCAAAGATACTTACGGGCATATTTGCTTCAAAAAACCACGTGCCCCGTGCCTTACCCTTGAGCACGAGTGGAGTTGAGATAATTGAATTTGCAACAGGACTTTCGATAACAACTTCTGGTACTTGTTGGCGTTCATAGGTAATCGGTATATGTCGGGACTCAACGGACGTACCATCCGCTCCGTATACTCGAGCCCATACCTCACCCTCGAGGCGTAACTCTCCTAATAAAAAACGCTCTTCATTATTTGGCAACTCTTTTCGAAAAATCGTATCGGCGTCAGCGTCAGCTCCTTGGTATAATATTTCTTCTTTAACAACATTTTTTGTATGAAGAACGACTGATGAATCGGAACCGTGAACAACGGTTTTACCATCCATACGACTCGGGACGATCGAGATCTCTTCTACTATTGGCTCTTGCTTCTGATATACCTGTTTTCGTTCAGGTAAAAATTTGAGCGCGAGCGCAATAATGGCCAGTAAAATCCAAAACCCAAAAAATAATTTTCCTTTCATAGTACGATATTTACAAGCTTATTACCCACAATAATAATATTCTTCGGTTCTTGCCCATTTATATATTTCTTAATCTGCTCGCTTGAAAGCGCGCGCTCTTTCATCTCCTGTTCGGTAATAGTTGCGGCAACTTCAATAATCTCACGCATCTTACCATTAACCTGAATCACGAGTTTGACAGAAACATCATGCGTTAGCGCCTCATCGTAAGTTGGCCACATACTCTTATGAATTGAGTCTTTCTCGCCGAGCATCTCAAAAAGCTCGTCAGCGACGTGAGGAGCGAGCGGGGCGAGAAGCTTTAGAAAATCTTTAAGATCTTTTTTACCAACAATCCGACCACCCTCTTCAAACGTGTTGAGACAAATCATAAGTGCAGAAATCGCCGTATTAAATTGAAGCGACTCCATATCTTCACTCACTTTCTTAATTGCCTTTGCAATCGCACGCTCCGCTATCTCATCGGATTCACCATCGATAACGCATTCCTTAAAATCCCATACTCGGCTCAAAAATCGTACCATGCCCCGAATGCCTGTATCTTGAAAATCTCCTCCCTCCGTCAGCGGTGCCATAAAAGCCAAATACATGCGCAGTGCATCTGCTCCGTACACACGCAAATAATCGTCGGGGTTTATCACATTGCCACGAGACTTTGACATCTTCGCTCCATCTTTCGTAATAAGTCCATGTGCGCGAAATTGCTTGATTGGTTCACCGCCAGACTCTTTTGCAAAATCAACAAACCCAAGATCGTGCAGCGCCATCGAAACAAAACGAACGTACAGAAGATGAAGTACTGAATGTTCCGCACCACCAATATACGAGTGAACGGGCGCCCATGTGCGAGCACGAGACTCTGATACAAATTCTTTTTTATTACTTGGATCGAGATAACGTAAGTAATACCACGCAGAATCTAAAAACGTATCTGAAACATCTGTTTCTCGGCGCGCCTTACCTCCACACTTCGGGCACGTCGTTTCATAAAACTCCGGAAAGTTCGCGAGCGGTGCTTTATCTGTTCCCGTCGGACGAAATTCTTTTACATCAGGTAACAACACAGGCAAATTTTCCTCCTTCTCTGAAATCCATTCTTTACACGAGTCACACCAAATCATCGGGATTGGTGGTCCCCAATAACGCTGTCGAGAAATAAGCCAATCACGAAGACGATAATTTGTCTGTTGCTTCCCCTTAACTTTTTCTGTAATTTTCCATTTTGCTTCTCTCGAACTCATCCCATCAAACTCTCCTGAATTTGTCAGTATGCCATCTCCGGAATATATTTCTCCTAAAACCAAACGTCGAAATCCAAGAAGATGATTTTCATCCTCCATTTTTTGCAAAACCTCATCTTTTGTCAGCCACTCGATAGTAAAATTTCCTTTTTCATCATGTTGGAGATTTTCTTCAACTCGCTCATCTCCTTTCAGCCGAAAATAAAGACTAGTCACCTCAATATTGCGCGCGACATTCTTTGAAAACGCAAAGTAGTGGTGATGCATGAGCTCTGACTTTGCCACAAACTCTAGTTGCGTATACCCCGTTTCTTCTTGAATCTCACGGAGTGCTGTTGCTACCTCATCTTCACCCTCTTCACGCCCCCCACCAATAAACAGCGTCCCGCCAAGTTTTGACCCCCAGTTCAATGTTAAAAATTTCTTATGCTTTGGATCCTCAACAATAGCGACAATACTCCTGCGATGCTGTTCGTCCGGCATTATCTTCCCTGTCTCTGGCTCAATGACCAACGCAATAGGAAGTTCAAACTTCTTTGCAAATTCAAAATCACGCTCATCGTGTGCTGGCACTGCCATGATCGCGCCTGTACCATATCCGCCAAGTACATAATCCGCGACCCAAACCGGAATCTGCTTATCAGTCGCAGGATTGATCGCATAGATACCACTAAAAACCCCTGTTTTTTCTTTTCCGAGAGCCAAACGCTCCTCTTCTTTTCCACCAAGGCTCTTCGTGATGTATGCCCTTACTTCGTCGGGTGCCTGCCACCCAATATCAAGCCAAAATTTTGCAGTCTCTGGCGAGATAACAAGAAAAGTTGTGCCAAAAAGTGTATCGGGGCGTGTCGTAAATACATCTACCGAATGTTTGCCGTCTTCTTGTCCCGGGATACCGGTGAGTGGAAATGTGATAAGAGCACCCTCTGATTTACCGATCCAATTACGCTGAGCAGTTGTAATTCGCCCATCCCAATCAATATGATCGAGACCATCTAAAAGTCGTCCGGCGTATTTCGTAATTTTGAAAAACCACTGCTCTAATTCTTTTTGAATAACCTCTGTTCCACATCGCTCACATTTTCCAGCGATCACCTGTTCATTTGCGAGTACGGTCAAACACTTCGGGCACCAATTGACCGATGCTTTTTTTCGATACGCAAGCCCCGCCTTAAAAAGCTGAATAAACAGCCACTGTGTCCAGCGATAATATTCGGGGTCATACGTCTCGAGTTTTTCGTCCCATGCAAATGCATTGCCAATCTCATGCAACTGACGATAAAAATTTTCCTCAGTGCGTAGAGCAAGTTTTTTTGGATGCTCCCCAATCTTAATGGCGTAATTTTCTGAATTGATACCAAATCCATCAAGTCCCATTGGCTGAAACACATCATGTCCCTGCATTCGCTTAAAGCGTCCGTATATATCAACTCCCGTAAATGTGCGCACACCTCCAATATGCAACCCCTCCGCGGATGGATAGGGGAACATCATGAGATTATAAAAAGGCTTCTTGGGATTATCTAGATCCGGCTCGTACAAACGGTCTTGCAACCACCGCTCGCGCCACTTTTTCTCAATCTTTTTAAAATCGTACGCCTTCATGAATTCTTTCATGCTATGGGAAAAAACACTTCAAATCAAATGAAAAACCCCGTCAAAGACGGGGGTGACTAATCTAAAAGCATCATAGCGACAAGAGTATGAACGCGCCGAGCAAATGTAGGAACATCTTCATGCTCCAAAATATCGATCGGATGACCAAATTCAAGCGTGAGACGTGCGCCAGATTTGAGGCGCAAAAGAGAACCTTTGGGGAGCGCTTTATGCGCGCCGGAAAGTGCGAGTGGCACGATCGGGAGCTTTGCCTCTTTGGCAATCGCAAAAGGTCCCTTCTTGAATTCGCCAAGTCGCCCATCGTGCGAGCGTGTTCCTTCAGCAAAGAAAATGAGATTGACCGTCGGATCTGCTTGTACTGTGGCACGGATTGCCGCCATTGATTGTGCATGATCTGCCCGATCAATGATTGCCTGCGCACTCACCCGTGCAAGCGCTCCGACAATCGGGTACGAAAGTACCTCTCTTTTTGCAACAAACCGCGCAAATGGAATTGTAGCGACAAGAAGCAAAACATCGAGCACGCTCTGATGATTTACCACGATCACATGAGACCGCGACCAATCAACGCGATCATATCCGATGACCCGAACATCGATCCCTGCGCGTTCCAAGATCCATGGCGCCCAAAATCGTCGTACAAGACGCCAATTGTATCGACTGCGCGTACGATCGCGCCACGCGCGGTCTCCCGCATAGACGCGCTGACACTCTGGATATTCGCGATGCCCTGTGCAAACAGGCGTATGTCGCCTTAGTACTCGTATCGCACGTCTACCAATAACGATAGTCCGCCAAAACGCCGCGAGAACGATATAGGTATTACGAATAGCATTGTATGGGTGTCGAAGATATTGACCGACCGTCCATACAGGATACTTTGCATACGTCAGTGCGTTCACACGCGACTCCCTTCATAAGAAGAACGATTACCCTGTTCTTAGCACGTCGCGCAAATTACGCAAGCCGAAAAAGTTTTGTAGCATTCTCTGTCGTCGCGCGCGCTACCTCTTCATATGAAATACCGCGGAGCTCCGCTACTTTTTTTGCTATCTCTCGCACATACAATGGCTCGTTGCGCTTACCTCGATACGGCACCGGTGAGACATAAGGTGCATCCGTCTCAACCATAATCCGATCGAGTGGAGATTTGGTCAGGGCATCATCATAGTCACGCGCAAAGGTAATGACTCCTGTAAACGACAAATGAAATCCTAAATCTAAAAACATCTTGGCGTCTTCCCATGAACCCGCAAAAAAATGAATCGTCCCACCCGCCTCATCGGCTTTTTCCTCGCGCAAAATTGGCGCGAGATCATGATACGCGTTTCGACAATGAATAATCATCGGTTTTTTTACTTCGCGCGCAAGCTGAATCTGACGACGTAATGTCTCGTGCTGCTTATCTCGCTTGTCGTCCGTCTCGCCTGTCCGAAAATAATCGAGTCCACACTCTCCGATCGCTACCGTCTTTGAATCAAGCGCGAGTGTTTTGTAATAATCAAAATCAAATTCTTCTGTGCGCGTATCAAATCCCGGTACATTGTCTTCGCCGATTTCCTTGGCATCAACATGAAGCTCGGTCAGATGAATCGGGTGAAGCCCGACTGCCGCCCATACTCCGTCATCATATTTACGCGCATATTCAAGGGCACGTCGTGACGTACTTGCCTGCGACCCAACGAGAATCATCCCCACACCTCCCTCATGAGCTCGCGCAATGACCTCTGGGCCGTCCTCTTTAAACGCATTGAAATTTACATGCGCGTGGATATCGATAAGTTCCCAATCTCTCATGACTGTACGGTATCAAAAGATGGGAAGAGTGCTACACCACCCTGTATAGTGACTTTTTCGTCATGCATGACGAATATATCTTTTATCTTTTGTGCGGTACTCGGCATAAACGGCTCGAGAAGAGGAACGGATGCAAGGATATGTGAGGCAAGATTCCACAGTACTGCGAGCGCCTTTTGTTCGTCAATCTTGATAAGTTTATATGGTTCGTAATCTTGAATATACCCATCGAGTAACGCAAAGAAGCTAAACAATATTTTTATGGCTTCTGTCAGCTCAGTTACTTCCATAGCGTGGCTATATCGCTCTTCTATTTCTTTATGAAAATATCGATGCAACGTCTCACTGTCGAGCTCAACGGTCTTCTCGGAAACCTCTTGGCGAAGCTGTCGCTTCAACGGAATTGTCGCGAGAATATCAGCGGGAGGCTTGGCGATACCATCTGGCGCGTATTTTTGGATCATCGTAAAGACACGCGAGACAAGATTGCCAAGTCCGTGGGCAAGATTTCCTTGATACACGTCTTGAAATCGCTCGAGCGTAAAATCCCCATCCCCACCAAATGGAATCTCGCGCATAAGAAAATACCGAAACGCATCTACACCGTATGTATCAATGATAGAAAGCGGGTTGATCACATTTCCGATTGTCTTTGACATCTTTTGCCCGCCAGAAATAATCATCCCGTGTACATAGAGCGCTTTGGGCAATGGAAGATTTGCAGCCATGAGCATCCCCGGCCAAATAACCGCATGAAAACGTAGAATATCTTTGCCAACCACATGGAGATTGGCAGGCCACATCGTACTCATGCGCGACTCATCGGATGAACCATATCCTAAAGCCGAGAGATAGTTGGAAAGCGCGTCCGCCCACACATACATCGTATGCTCTGGATCTCGGGGCACTGGTATCCCCCAACCAATATCTTTTGAAGGGCGAGAAAAACTAATATCTTCAACACCGTCAGCTAAAAACGCGAGAACTTCATTCTTGCGAACTTCTGGCAAAACTTGAAAGGCTCCCGACTCAATTGCACTTTTGATGCGTGAAGCATATTTTGAGAGTCGAAAAAAATAATTCTCCTCTTCTATGACTTCTGGCGCTTGATTGTGATCAGTACACTTTCCATCTACAAGATCTTTTTCTGTTACAAATGCTTCGTGCCCAATACAGTAAAGGCCTTTGTATGAAGATTTATACAAATCCCCTGACTCCATAAGCTTTTCCCACATCTTTTGCGCGCCCGGCCAATGATGTTCCTTATCCGCCGTGTAAATAAATCCATCATTGGATGCGTCAAGTCTCTGAAGTAGGTTTTTGAATTCCTCTCTTCGTTCTTCGACAAATTTTTCGACGGGCACTCCCGCCTTTTCTGCTGAACGCAAAATCTTTGCCCCATGCTCATCCGTACCTGAAAGAAAAAACGTATCATCTCCCTTGAGGCGATGATATCGCGCGCACACATCCGCAATCACATCAGCATACGCATGTCCTAGGTGTGGAGATGCGTTGGCATAATAAATAGGAGTTGTAATGTAAAATGTACGGCTCATATCGTATTTCTATTCTTCTTTTTTGCGCGCTTCCACATCACCCAAAAACTCGATAAGAATAACAGCGAGAGGTACTGCGATAATGATACCGAGAACCCCCGCGAGCTTGCCGCCAATCATAAGAGCGATAATCGCAAGCAATGGTGGTACACCCACGGTCTTACGGACAACTTGCGGGTAGATAAGGTGGTTTTCCATTTGTTGCACGATGAAATAAATACCCGCAACCAAAAGTCCTAAGAGCGGCTGTTGGATTGAGGCTACAACGATTGCAGGAATAGCCGCCATGATAGGACCAAAGTATGGAATCACCTCGAACACCGCGGAAAGGACTGCGAGCAAAAACGCATATCGTACCTGCAAAATCGTAAGTGCGATAAATACAAGCACGCCGATAATAACTCCGAGTAACATCTGGCCCTGAAGCCATCTACCAATTTTGCGCTGAGAGCGCGTCCACAAGCTTAATACATACGTTTCGTGCTCTTTGGGTGTCACGATGCGCAGAACATTTGCGATACCATCTTCCTGTACTGCGAGATAAAACGAGATAACAAATATAAATACAAAGGCGAAAACACTTGAAACAATCCCCGCAGTCGCGCTAAAGACGCCTCCAACCGCACCGCCAACCATCGAATTGACGCGGAGCGCCAAATCATGAAAGGTAGGCGCGATCAAATCAAACGGCAACGCAGGAAACTTATCCTGAAGCTGTTCGAATGCCTTTTCAACTAACGTCGGAAGTTGCGCGAAGAAACTGCGAAAATCATTGGCGAGCGGTGGAATCAAAAAATAAAATATCGAGAGAATACCAAAAATCCCTCCAAGATAAATCAGCAAAACTCCAAGCACGCGCGGGATTTTCCATCGAGTAAGTCCTCGCACGAGCGGCTCTACTGAAGAAGCAATGACAACGGAGACTAAAATGATAAGCACGATATCTCGAATCGCATAAAGAAACCCGAGCCCTACAACCATGAGTAACAAGCGCGCAAGTGATCCTGTCGTAATCTGTATTGTTTGTTGCGTCTTACCTGTCATATTATCCAAGCTCTGTCATAAGTTTTATAAAGACATCTTTTGATTGGTGCGGACCGATAACCGTAAGATAACTATTGGATGTTCGGAAAAGTTTTTTTGCAATTCTATTGATATCCTCTTTGGATACCTTGTCGATCTTACGTTCGAGTTCTTCAGGAGTTGCGAGTTTATTGAGCAAGATCTCTTGCTCACCCAAAAATCCCGCGACCTCATCGGTCGATTCAAGCGCGATGGCGAGCCTACCTTTTGCATTATCTTTCGCGCGTGTTAATTCTTCGTTGGTCACACCTCCCTTGCGAATGCGCGCGAGATTTTCAACGATTCGCTGAACAACTTCTTGCGCCTTTGCGTGTGGAGTACCGGCATACGCGGCAAAATATCCAACTTTGCGATACGCCTCGTGCACTGCGCGCACTGCGTAGGCAAGACCTCTCCGCTCTCGGATGTCCATGAAAAGACGTGAACTCATGTAGCCACCAAGAATAGTCGCAAGCACACCCGCAGCCATTTTATCTTTGTGCGACATATGAAAACCAGTCGTCCCAAGGAGTACGTGACTCTGCGCGGTATCTTTTTCAAAGATACGAACACGTGGACCAGCAGAAACGCGCGGAGGCTCGGGAGCTTTTTCAAATTTACCTGTGCGCAGACCTGCGAAGGCTTTTTCAATTTTTGCAAATGTTGCGCTCTCTGAAACCTTCCCTGCGACAACAACGACGGTATTTGAAGCAACATACTGCGATTTCCAGTACTGCAAGAATGCTGAACGTTTCATCGAGTGAATATTTTTAGCAGTACCGATAACATCCCATCCGTATGGATGATCACCATATAAGTTTTCCTCAAAGACAGACCAAATATATCGCATCGGATCATCCCAAATCATACTCATCTCTTCAAGAATCACTCCACGCTCTCGGTCAATCTCTTCTTCTTTCAAAAGTGCATCTTGTAAGATTTCCGAGACCCAATTGATACCAAATTGGGCATGCTTTGCATCAGCTTTAATCCAATATCCGGTTACCTCGCGAGAGGTAAACGCGTTGTGAATAGCTCCGATTGCATCGAGCTGCCGATCAAGCTCACCTGGCTTTGGATATTTTTTTGTTCCTTTGAAAAACATGTGTTCCAAAAAATGAGAAAGACCATTGATGTTTTTCTTTTCATAATTTGAACCCGTACCAATCAAAACAAGTACAGTGACGGTGTCAGTCCCTTCCATGGGAGCCACAATGGCACGGAGGCCGTTTGAGAATGTTTTTTTAGAAAATTTCATAGGAAAAGTGCTTTCAGCATACACTGAAATTAAAGAAAATCAAAGGTGGATGAACGTGATTAACGGAGCTTTTTTGAGAAAAAATCCGAGAGCTCCAAAGACCCAACACGCTCCTGCTCACCCGAGTCACGATCGCGCACAGTTACGGTATCATCTTCAAGCGTCTGGTAGTCAACGGTCACACACCACGGAGTACCGATTTCATCTTGCCTTCTATACCGTTTGCCCACATTACCAATATCGTCCCACACCACTGACCCAATAGTCTTTTTGAGCTCGCCATATATCTCACGCGCCTTAGCAACGAGGTGCTCTTTATTTGAAGCGAGTGGAAAAACTGCAACCTTAATTGGAGCAAGCGTAGGCTTGAGACGCAGTACAACTCTTTTGGACCCACCTAATTCGTCTTCGTCATACGCGGAGAGTAAGACCGCAAGCACTGTGCGGTCAACACCAAGCGATGGCTCAATAACATGCGGGATAAATGTTTCGTTCGCCTCTTCGTCGCGATATGAGAGATCTTTTGAACTATATTCTGAATGCTTTGTGAGGTCGTAATTTGTACGATATGCGAGTCCATACAGCTCCTTTTTGCCAAACGGATATTCAAACTCAAAATCAATCGTACGCTTTGAATAGTGCGCGCGATCTCCTGCCGCTACCTCAAGCTCGCTTACTGACTCTTTTGTAAGACCAATTGAGTCACACCACCTGAGCATCTCGCTACGAAAATGTTCAAAATGCACCTCCCACTCTCCCTCGCGAACAAAATATTCGATCTCCATTTGCTCGAACTCGCGAGAACGAAATACAAAATCGCGTGGCGTAATTTCATTTCGAAATGCCTTGCCGATCTGCGCGATACCAAAAGGAAGTTTTGGGTGAAACGAATCAATCACATTTTTGAAATTCACAAAAATCCCCTGCGCGGTCTCGGGACGAAGATAGGAAGTATTCGAAGAATCCTCAACTGCGCCCACCTGCGTCTTAAACATCATATTAAATTGGCGAGGCTCTGTAAGTGCGCCTTCGCATTCGGGACACGTCGTCCCTTCTATCTGATCAGCACGAAATCGTCTTTTACACTTTGTGCACTCAACCATTGGATCTGCAAACCCAGCGACATGTCCTGACGCTTCCCACACTCGCGCATTCATCAAGATTGCCGCATCGAGCCCAAACATATCTTCACGCTCCAAAACAAATTGTTTCCACCAAAGAGACTTGATGTTATTTTTGAGCGCCACGCCAAGCGGACCATAGTCCCACGTACCCGCAAGTCCTCCGTAAACTTCAGACCCCGGAAAGATAAACCCTCGGCGCTTTGCAAGCGAAATGATTTGTTCAAGCGATGTCATAGTAGTGACCCTATCATACGAAAACCTCTCACGCTACTCGCGCACGGCAGCACCATTCACAACCGCTTCAGGATCGTTCCCAATGTCCGTATTGATCTGATTTGTCGGTTGTAAGAAAAGTCGACCGGTAAATGAGTCTTCAGCACGAAACGATGCTGCGGAAATAAGTTGTGGCGTAGAATCAACTTGCGGGAGTGATGGCTTGATACCTATTTGAAACGTTACCTCGCGTGGCTGATTTACATATCCAGTGCCTGCGGGAATTGTGCCGGGCAACCATACAAGTTCACCGGTCGTCTGCTTATACTGAAGTCGCTCCTGACTTGGAACAACAACATTTTTCCACGATACGTATGAAGGCAACGTCGCCTTCACCTCAACATTCTTTAAATCGCTATATGCATTCGCAATGGACCATACAACTGTATAGGTGGTCTCAAGACCAACACGAGGAGGCAATGGTCCTGTATTTTGAATGCTTTGCCCAAAATAATATCCGTTTTGTACAAATCGTGCGCGCGTAGCAACTTTGTACGCCTTTTCAAATACACCGGACAAATCAACTCCTTGATATCCTGATGGTACTTCGGTCGTATGAATACGAGACTTGAGTGTAATAACAAAATCCTTATCACTCGGTGAAGTAATAGGAATATCTTTTAATAAGAGTATGCCGAAATCAAATTCACCACTTGCGCCCGGTTCAACAACAGAAAGTGCCGGTACACGCCCCGGGACCCATCGAAGTGCGTTGCGAGACTGATCATATTCGCCAAGAGTACTGGAAAGCCTCCTCAAATCGAGTGCCTTTCCATCGAGCACAACTTCAACTTCCACATTATGAACGGCTACCGGCAAATTGTTGCGCCATCGCACCGTCCCTCGGAGTTCATCTCCCGCCGTAACCACGCCTGGCTCTTGTTCCCCCTGACTCAATCCAACCGCGACAGACAAGAGCGATGAATTAACGGCATATGTTTCTGACACTGTATTAAACGCAATCCATGAATCTTGCGCTCGATCATATAAACCAACGCGCGCATGAAATGTTTCTGGATTTTCGCTTGGTTTAATCTTTCCTCGGAGCGTAACGATGAACTCTCCGCTTGCGGGCAAATCTCCAATCTTCCACACATTATTACCTTGTTCTGGCGCAGGGGATGCGTCTGCATATTCAAACGAATCCGGATACTCAACCATCACATACATACCTCGAAAAACATTTTCTGCGCTTGATGTTACATGTAATTTGATTTCAGCCTGCTGCCCACCCTGTAATCCTTGTGGGATATCAAACTGAATTCCTAGCGATGTCGCATAAATTTTTGATTCATAGGTAACATCTTTTGAAAACCGCGCCGAGGAATCTTGGGGTCGATACTCGAGAGAAACGCGACCTCCTACAATACTATCCTTGGGCCCAAATACAATTCCTTGAAATATTTCTTCACTCACCGCCTCCGGTCCGAGCGTCTGCAACTCGCGCTTTTCTCGCTTGAGGCCAGTTTTAGAAAATTCTCCTACAACCGGTTGAGTGCCGTTTGGAAATTCAAAGACGAGCACGGCATTTTCCAGCGGCGTTTTATTGCCATTTTTATATGTCACACGCCACGCAACTTTTCTACCCGCAACGATCTCTTCTCCTCCTTCAACGGAAATAGAAATATTTTGTAACGTATCATGCCCTGGTTTAAATAAATTAAAACCACCCGCCGTCCAAAATAAATATCCAAAAATACCAAGTAACATTACAACTCCGCCGCCGATCCCCCAACGTATGATTGATCGGCTTATTCGCTTTTCGCGCATATCCTCTGGAGGTTGAGCTTCTTGATACTCATGTTCTTGTTCGTGCGACCACGCACCTGAAACATCTGCTCGATGTTTATCAAGTTGTGGTTCTTCATACCTCCGATCAAAGCGTTCGTTCTTTCGAAAGAGACGCTTCTGTAAATCATCAATTCCCATAGAGTACTTTCAATTATATACAACCTTTGCCTTAAGGTCATGCCCGAATATGATTTGCAGCCAAAATCCGCTCGATTGCCGCCTCAAAATGAGCAACTTCTACTGGATCAGCTAAGAAAACCGCGTCACCCGCACCAACGATGAACTGAACTGCCCGTTTACCAAAAAACTGCGTAAGCATCGTACGATCTGGGCAAAGCCCTAACGCCAAAAGAGTTCGTATCTTGAGCGCGGCAAGACGCTCATATGAATTAAGTTGCTGTAATAACTCGACTGTTCGCCACAAATCAAGACTCTCCTCGCGCTCCGTAACAAGCTTCAAAAGAAACGCGCAAAATTGAGCCGCATAAAATGACTCTGGACGAGACGAATCAACTCCCTGCATAACCTCTATATCAATCAATCTCCACACATCTCTTCCAACGGTCACCGTAATACGAACGGGAGCCCACAATATCACATGCCCCCGTAATTTCGATTTCTCATGACGAATACCTTTTGCAATAACATCAACTCGCCCCCATGTCTTTGTGTAAAATATAACCATCCGATCCGCCTCTCCGATCGGATATGATCGGAGTATGTAAGCTTCAGACGTATAATACGTACTCATGCCTCAAGCTTGGCAATTGCAATGCGCGTCTTTATACCATCGATGAGTTGTTCTTCGTCAAGAAGAGGATTTTTTAACGAAGCGGGGAGGATAAACTCCGCAACACGCGCGCCCCTTTTTACAACCTCCGTAAATTCTCCGAGAATTTCTGTATCCATGTCAACCGTAATCATATCCGTTGGGTGTAGCTCCGCGCGCTTACGCATATCCTGAAGAATACGGGTAATCTCTCGTGCAAGACCCTCAGCCTTAAGCTCTGGCGTTATCTCTAGATTAAGAAGCGCTAGTTCATTTTGCGCCTTATTGATATTTATAGCTTTTACATTGAGCTCATCTTTAAGAATTGAAAGAAGTGCTTTATCGGTTACGGTAGTTTTTTTAACAATCAACGCGCCCAACGGCTGACGGACTTTGATGCCAGCGCGCGCGCGAAGCTCAAGCCCAAGCGCGGCAAGACGTCTCACTTCCTGCATTTGTGTAGTCAGTGTTTTTGATACAATTTTTTTCTTAGGCCACGTCTCAAGATGCACGCTCACTGATGAACCACCAAGAGCCTGATATATAATCTCACTGGTAAACGGAACAAACGGAGCACACATCCTTGCAGTCTCCAGCAATACCGCTCTCAACGTTGCAATGCCATCTCCATCTTTCATGCGTTCACGCGAACGACGAATATACCATCGAGAAATATCTTCGCCTACAAACGCTTCGAGTTCACGCGCGGCCCCAACAATATCATATCCATCCATACACTTTGTCACCTTATCGCGCACTTCACTCACGCGTGCCACAATCCATCGATCAAGTACATTTGCTGTCACGCGCTTCTTTTTTATCACTTCTGTATGCGCGTACATCTCATAAAACCGTAACCCGTTGAGCAAGAAATCGATAAAATTACGTTTTGTCTTTTCAACATCATTGATATCGAATAACTTTGAATCCTCGGGCTGATTTATCGTATAGAAATACCATCGCACCGCATCAGCACCATATTTTTCAAAAAGCATATTCGGCTCAACAACATTTCCCTTTGACTTGGACATCTTCTTTCCTTTTGTATCGAGTACATGACCAAGCGACAACACATGTTTATACGGCGCTCCCTTCCCTAACAACACCGATACTGCAAGAAGCACATAAAACCATCCGCGCGTCTGATCAACAGCTTCCGCGATATAATCTGCTGGAAACGCGATTTTCTTATCGATGCGTTCTTTATGTTCAAAAGGATAGTGTGACTGCGCGAATGGCATCGCCCCCGAATCAAACCACACGTCTGCCACATCCGGCACGCGCTTCATGGACGATCCGCACCCCGTGCATCGTACAGCGACAGCATCAATATACGGACGATGTACATCAAGCTCCCCTTTATCGTTGCGAGGCAGCGCTACTGCAAGAACCTTGTTAATGTCTCCGTTTTTTGGATATTTACCACTCGGTTTTTTGTGGTCTTCGAGTACCGCCTTCATCACTCCCTCCAAAAACCACAACGTATCAGCGTGACTTACGATGATAATACGTTTGTGTTTGTGAAGTGTTTCGACACGCTGGAAAAACCGATAGGCCCGTTTTTTAAGATCATCCCACGACTCTCCATCACCCGGAAATGGAGTCGTAAAACGATCCACTCGCTCTTCCCATGCATCAATCTCTGACTCCGGCTTCATATTAAAGTCTCCAATATGAACCTCTCGCAAGTCCTCATCATATAAAACCGGTACGCCAAGCTCACGCGCAAGAATTTCTGTCGTCTCTTTTGTACGCAAGAGATCCGACGACAAAATAAGATCGATCTTTGCCTTTTTCAATTTCTTCGCCGCCAATTTTATCTCCTTTACTCCACGTGGCGTCAATCCAAGTTGATCTCCTTTTACTGTATTGGAGCCGATCTGGAGCTGATTATTTTTTGCAAAACCATGTCGTACAAAATAATACACGTTGTCACTCGTAACGCCATGCTCTCCTAGTTCCTTCATCGAGCCAAACACATCGACACGGTCACACCCCTCACACTTCCACACAGGAATCGGCGCGCCCCAATACCGTTCGCGTGAAAACGCCCAATCTCGCGCATCCTTAATCCATTGGCCAAACCGCCCATCTTTTAAATGTGCTGGATGCCATTCAACTGTTTTATTTGCCTCAACAAGCTCGCGGCGCAATTTACTGACACGCACCCACCATGACCGGCGCGCCACGTACAGAAGCGGCGTATCGCAACGCCAACAAAATGGGTAGTCGTGCTCGTATACTTCTTTTTTCCAAAGAAGATTTTTTTGTTCGAGATCTTTAATGATTAACGGGTCAGCATCTTTTACAAAAATTCCCTGCCACTGTGGCACCACATTCGTAAAACGCCCCTCGTCATCGATTGTCGTAAGAATAGGCAAATCAAATTCTCGTCCAACTTTCATATCGTCCTCACCAAATGCCGGCGCAATATGCACGATGCCCGTACCATCATCTTCGGAGATGAATTTTGCGGACACTACTTTATATGGTACGTTTTCAGCGCGAAATGGTGGATCATATTCAAGTCCCACAAGATTTGCTCCTTTTTCCGCCCACTGCTGCTCTCTTTCTGGAAAAAGCTTGTCCGCAAGCTTTTTAAGCATAATAAACTTCTCACCCTTATCATCAACAGTGACGTACTCAAGATCAGGATGTACCGCCGCCGCGACGTTGGCAGGCAAAGTCCATGGCGTTGTCGTCCATACAAGCAGTGAACCTCGTCGAGTTTTTAAGGGAAATCTTACGTATACTGAATCGTCTTTTGTTTTTTTGTACCCTTGAGCAAGCTCATGACTTGAAAGTGCGGTGCCACATCGCACGCACCACGGCAAAATTTTATAATCTTCATAAAAAAGCTTTTTATTCCAAAACTCCTTGATAACCCACCAGAGCGATTCAATATATGTATTATTGAGCGTGACATACGCGTTCTTAAAATCGAGCCAGTAGCCCATGCGATCGGTCATCTTCTCCCACTCGCCTTTGTAAAAAAATACGTCCTCGCGAGCTGTCTCAACAAATTTCTGAATACCAATTTTTTCTTCAATATCTCGCTTGCGCGTAATACCAAGTTTTTTTTCGGCAGCCATCTCTGTCGGCAACCCATGCGTATCCCATCCAGCGCGACGCTCAACCAAAAAACCTTGCATCGTCTTGTACCGAATCATGACATCCTTAAAAGCCCGCGCCTCTACGTGGTGAAGCCCCGGGAGACCATTTGCATATGGAGGTCCCTCAAAAAAAACGAAGCGCTTGGATCCCTTGCGCTGCTTAAGGCTTTTCTCGAATATATTCTTCTCAGCCCAGAATCCAAGGACCTCGAGCTCATTTCGCATTTTTCTATTATTAACGAAAATGTTACTTATTTCAATGCTCAAGACGATTGACTCTCATCTTATTCTTGTTACGCTGACGCAAGAATTGGAGGACAAGAAATGCTACTTGAAATCTGGCATCATAAAGATCGAGCATCTGAATGGGCTGAAGTATCCGCTGTAAGAATGACGGGACCTTCAACTGCGCAAATTTTTCTCTCTGACCCAAATCAAGTATGGTTTTTACTCGCCTCTCCAACGCGTGTCCATGAAAATGAAAATCGCTGGGTATATCACGCAACCATATCCATACAAACTAATGAGAAACTCGAGGGAGTACTCACAGCTATCCGTCATGATCTTGGTTTTAAGGAAATTTTTCTCCCATTTAAACTCCATCTCACATAACAAAAAACACCGAGCTTTTATACTCGGTATTTTTATACTATCTCTCTAAACTTTATATTTACTGTTCGATCATAACAGTCATCGTATCGCCCTGTTGGATCTTTCGCGCTACATCAATCCCACTCACTACTTTGCCGAATACTGTGTGTTTACCATTGAGATGGGGCTGAGGCGCGTCAGTAATAATAAAGAATTGACTGCCGTTTGTATTAGGACCCGCGTTCGCCATCGAGATCGCGCCTACATCATTTTTGAGAGACTGTAAGGAATAATCATACTGATATCCCTGTGCCTCATACCCCTTAATAACTTGCTCGGGTACACCAAGTGCTTTCGGATTTATTTCATCCGCAAATTTATACCCAGGACCACCTGTACCATTTCCTGAAGGATCTCCTCCTTGGATCATGAATCCTTGGATGACGCGATGAAATGTAAGTCCATTGTAAAATCCTTTCTTCGCAAGCGTCACAAAGTTATCAACGGTCTTAGGAGCAACGCTCGGATATAATTCGATTTTAATTTCTCCTTTTGGAGTTTGCATCGCTACCTTGATAACTTGCGCGGCGACGACTGATGGGTTTTGTTCCATAGATGGTTTTTGATTTAAATTTTGCTCAACCTGATTATTAATACCTTGTGCCGTGTCTTGGAAGGAATCCTTTGCCTCGCTCGGCTTTTTACCGTTAAAAATAAAGAGAACCGCTCCCGTGATAACAATAGCGGTCATAAATCCGCCAAGAATAATAGTTTGTTTTGATGCATCCATACCAAAATAGTATAGAGAGGTGCCCATGCAAACGCAAGAAAAACTCGCGCAATGCTATTAATTTAAAAAAGTGATTGATAACTATTGAAAATATACGCAAACACACCTGCATAGCTCAAATCGAGTAAAAGTCCCGCATATATCCATCGTGATTTTAATAAAAATGATATAACGGTCACCACCCCAAGCGCGCTAAACGGGATAATGACAAAAAATACGTAGAATGCTCCTATAGCACCGTTCCATTCCGCACACGGAGTCAAGCCAAAGCAAAGAAGAAAACCAAAAAAACAAGAAACTCCGACGACAACAATAGCCACTAGCCACGCAAGAGTCTCTATAAAAAATTTTGTCATATCTTTCATATTCTCTACATTCGCTCTGGGGCAGAAACTCCCAAAAGCTTGAGTGTGCGCTCGATAGTCTGTTTTGCTAGTAAGGCAAGTCCAAGGCGTGCATATTCAACTTCGCGCCCACCGCCAATAACCTTTGTCGTCTCATAAAAACTCGTAAAAGTGCGCGCGAGCTCGTATACGTACCTCGTCAACCTCTGTACTTCAAAATCGACTGCCGTATCGTCGAGTACCCCCTGAAACTGAAGTATGTGTTTCAAAAGTGTGGCCTCTCGCTCACTTTCACATAATTCCCACTTCGCTTTTTTAAGATCAATTCTCTTCTTTGACTTACGCAAAATCCCCGCCGCGCGCGCATACGCATACTGCACATAATAAACTGGATTGTCTTTGGAATGTTTTTTGGCAAGCGTCATATCGAATTGCATACCAGATCGTGGAGCATACTGAAGCATAAAAAATCGAAACGCGTCTTTACCTACTTCTTTTAATACTTCTTCCGCGGTCACAAAGTTTCCTTTCCGCTTCGACATAGTTACTACTTCACCATTCTTTATAAGATTCACCTGCCCATACATCGCTACATGAAAATGATCGAGCGGAAAGCCAAATGTATGCGCGATCGATTTAAGCTTTGGAATATGTCCCTCGTGCCCTTCGCCAAATACATCGAGTACAAAATCATTTTTAGCGAATTTTTCTTTGTGATACGCGATATCATTTGCAAAATATAAGAGCGTGCCATCGGCCTTCGCCACCACCGTCTCTCTATCTTTCAAAAACTCATCATGCGGGGCATACCATACTGCCCCCTCCTTCTCGATTAACATTTTCTTGCGACGAAGTTCATCAAGTACTTTTTTTGTTTTGTTTTTTGCGAGCACGCTCTCCTTGATAATTTTATCAAACTTGATTCCGAGCTTTTTGAGCGTAGCAAAGTTTTCAACCCAAAACTTCTTGAGTGCCAACTCGGCAAGAACACTCTTTCCATTTTTCTTCTTTAATAAAGTCTTTTTGTACTTACGAAACGCCGCGCGGGCAATTTCCTTTATATACTCACCTTCGTAACCTTCCTCGGGCAACTGAGATGGAATTTTGCAGGCGACCAAATACCAATGCCACAAAGAATTTTCGAGTTTCGTGATCTGGGCACCCGCATCATTATGAAAATACTCACGCGTCACCTTCCATCCTGTCGCTTCTATAATATTTGAAATTGTGTCCCCGAGCGGACCACCGCGCGCGTTCCCAACATGAATCGGACCTGTAGGGTTTGCCGAAACGAACTCAACAGAGACTGTTCCACGCTTCTTTTTTTTCTCTGGCTTAAGCGTTTCTTGAATCATTTGTCCAACGAATGCCGATGACAAGAAAAAGTTAAGAAACCCTGGCTGGGCAACTTGAATCGAATAAAAAGTATCTTGATGCTTTTCAAAAATCTTTTCAGCAAGCCCTTCAGCTACAGCAATGGGACTTTTTCCTTCTTTTTTCGCTAAAATAAAAGCAACATTTGACGCATAGTCTCCGCGTCCGGCAATCTCCGGTACAGAAACTGTAAAATGTGCGTCAGCTCCAACTTCTTTGCGAATAATCTCTTCAATTATTTTTCGTATATTTCGTTCGGCCTGCATATACGCTACTCTAACGTAAAATCAAGTCCTGTACTATAGTAATAATACTATCGCTATGCCCACACTGAATAAAAAAGTTCATTTTAACTATGAAGTTCTCGAAACCTTCGAAGCGGGTCTCGAGCTTCTTGGCTTTGAGGTTAAGTCCGTCACTAAAGGAAATGCGCATTTAGAAGGCGCTCGCGTTCTTATTCGCGGAGATGAGGCATTTGTCGTTGGGCTTTCTATCCCCCCATACCAACAAAACAATACTCCAAAAGACTACGAACCGGATCGTACACGGAAATTACTCCTCCATAAAAAAGAAATCACATACTTAACAGGCAAAGCAAGCGAGCGGGGCTTGACATTAGTGCCAATTAAGTTGTATAATAAGGGCCGACGAATTAAGCTCTCTTTTGGTATCGCTCGCGGCAAAAAACTTTACGACAAACGCGAAACAATCAAAAAACGCGAGGTTGATCGCAAGATCGAACGAGAACTTAAAAACTCCTAACTAGATTTTATACGTGGCTTTCGCAGAAATTCTCTCGATGTATCGAGAGAATTTCTGGGGACGCTAGGCCTCGACGAGGAATCGTTTTCATTGAAAATCAGGCAAGAGCACGCTCGCTCATCTCTTTCAAAACTGTGTGAGCATAATAAGTGCAAACTTATTTAACCGCCAACCGGCGATGGCATTTGCCTAGTCGCGGCGTTCTCTCACTTCGCTAGACGAAGTGAGCATCGGTCCGCAATAGTCAGGTGAGCGGAATACCGGTGTTATAATCCCAGACTAGCGTGATGTGATGCTCGGTAGCATCGCGCGAAACTAATCGAGCAACTTCTTAAGATTCGTCTTGAGTACGCCTGTATAAATTTTTAGTGAGTCCATCTTCGCATGTGGGTTCGATTCCCACCGTCTCCACTGACAACACGACCCGCTTTTATGGCGGGTTTTGTGTTGGCAGTTGTCGAATGAGTTGGGAATCGAACGCATGCCGGGGGCATGCGCGGCTCCGCACTAAGCGAAGCGCAGAAGGAGGATTCCCACCGTCTCCACAACAAAACAGAATCGCCCTTGTGGCGATTTTTGTATTCTTGCAAAAATATTTAAATAAAGAACCACCCAAGTAGTGACCCCCGCCCCACAGGACGCCTCGCGACCTTGTGGGGCGATTCTGTTTTTGTATAAAAAACCGCCCTCTCACAAGAGAACGCGGCATGTAACTATTAAATTTTCTAAAACGAATACGTGAGACTTCCGCCAAATGTATACCACGTCTTTCGCTCATCGTGGACGGTAAGCGGAAAAATAACCTGTAACGTCGGTAAATCAATAAAGACCGATGGAACGATCTCCCAATGCAACCAAAAATCGTAATGTCCAAGAAACCCCGAATCAAGGCCTCGATGAGTGCCTGAATCATAGAGCCAACCAAATTTATTGAGTAAAGAACATGCGGGAAAGAACTCCCATTGATGCTCTACGCCAAACAAGGCATGAACTCCATTGAGTTCTTCTCCGCCCTGCTCAATCGGAATATGCCCCTCTACATTTAGGAAGGGTACAAGACGCTGCGTTCTTGTAAGCGCGAATTCTCTTTTCACTTCTCCATACGGGCGCGCGGCGTCTTCGCCGCCAAAACTATCTTGATCGGAAAGGTCGAGATATCCGGCACCTACATTAACCCGAAACTCATGCCATTCTTTTCCCCAGCCGATTGAATAGTCGAGCGCAAAACGAGAATGACGCAATGACGGCTCCGTACCATTAAGCCCGAGCGACCACCATACATTTGCATAAAACCCCCTTGGAAAATCTAGATGCAAGTTCGATTGCATAACGGGATCGTTATATACAACGATCCCTTCTGCAAGAACATACTTGCTCTTTGCTGACACAGAAAATGTATGAGCTTGGACAGAATGTGTAGCACATACAAGCAACCCTGCGGTCAACGCCCACTTCACTCCATGTACCTCGCAATCGTTTTTTGAAGAACCATGTCGAACAACATACTACTTAAAAAAATAAACTGTGTCAAAAATACAGAATCAAATATCGTAACTACAAAATAAGATTTGCCTTCTTAAATTCTTCACGCACAAACGAATACCAGTTTTCATATCCTTTGTCACTCGGGTGAAATATATCAGCCGCATAATATACATACGGCTCTTCTTTGTATGGATCACGAGTACGCTGATGCCCACCATAGATATCAACGTAATGCGCGCTCGCATCTTGAGTCGCGGATATGAAAATATTTCGAACGCGGCGCGTGCGATATGAAAAAAACCATCGCGTACCAAGCGGCAATAACTTCGATGTTCCCACATCTCCACTTGTGACAAGAAAAACATTTTTACTTATACCTGATGTAAGCTTCAATACATTTTGAATATCTAAAGAAAGTTGATCAAGATTTGTAAATCGTACAATATCATTCCCCCCGATATGAATGACTACGAGATCATAAGATTCGTTTTTTATTTTTTCTAGCACTGTCACGAGCTGGTGCGTTTTCATTCCATTCACTCCCTTGTTTACAATTGAAGCTTGAGGAAAATCAGTGGCTAACCTCCCTGCCATTGAAAACATACCTTCTGAAGCGCCCGTGCCAACTGCCGTACTATCTCCAATTACTAAAATTCGAAATGTCGCTTCTGAATTTACGCGCGCATACGGCACCGCACGATGTGCAAGCTCTGTTCCAATGAGAATAAGTCTGCGTGTATTCAACGCCTGCACAAAAATAAAAACTACGAGCACCGCCAAAAGAAAAAACATATATTTCATAAACCTAAAAAAATAAAGTAAGCGCCCAACCTACTACTGTACAGACAGCGTCGCTACTATGCCTGACGCACCCTTAATCACCGCGCCATCAACATCACGCATCTCACTTACACTACATACAAACTCCCCTTTAGTATCAAGTGAGGCATCAAATTCAACAACGATTTCATTTGCCAATACTGTCCCAAATCGAGGCCCTGAAGTACCCGTCTTAATTTCAAAATCTTTTTTAAACCCGCTCGGACCTGCTATACCCCCAACGATCGTTGCCGACCCCTCCAAATGTTCGGCAGTAATTTTACAGTACAGATAACTTTTCGAACTTCCCTGATTTTTAACACCAATCGAACCCGTAAGAAGAATATCGTTTTGAGTAAAACGATCCATCTGATCCTTAATCTTATCGTAATATGTAACGGGATTGATCTTGAATTTGAAATAATGATTAAGCCCAAAGAGCACGAGTGGGGCGGCGACCACTGCCACTCCGGTATATTTTAAAATATTACTCGCACCAGAACCTGATGATGAGCCTGACTCACTTTTTACTTTATCGATCTCCTGCTTAAGATTTTCTCCTCTCTCCTTTAAATCGCGTACGGTATCAATCTTACTTTTCACCTGTTCCGCTTTTTGAATCCGAAGAAAATTCCTCACAAAAAAACCTCCTCGGTCTTTTTTTTCTTCCTCTTGTGATTTTTCGTTTTGCTCATCCATTAGAGTTTTAAAAATTCGATACTAAAAAACTTTTTTACCTGACTCATTCCAACGCTTGAACAAATACCCCGCAACCGCAAGATACATAATCGCAGTAACAATAAATATCATCTTACTCCCCAGAATCGACATGCCAATATTATTACCTGTAAGCCCTGTCAGTCCAAGATTGATTCCTGAAACAACGCTGATCAAAAACGCGATCAAATCGGGCTGATCTTTTTTACCAAATAAAACCTTATTTCCCGTAACCCATCGATAGAGAAGATATCCGGATACTGCGCCAGAGATAAGCCACGAAAGTGTTAACACCAAGCGCACAAGGCCAAAAAACATTGGCACTGGTAAAATCGCAAGAAGGACTGGCCTCCCACCAATCAATAGTGCAACCGCTGCGATTACAAGTCGCGCCTCTGACCACAAAAAACTATATCGCTCGAGCTGATCTGGATGAGAATATTCTTTAATATTCATAAAAAATGACTGCTAGCTAATATATATTTAGAATACCACGGAGAAGAAAACTCAAGTAGTAAAGCATGGAATTTTCTTTCATTCATCAGTATACTGAGCCTAATGTTGGACTACGGAAACACGCGTGTCGGAATATTCTTTACAGGCCTCTTTTTTCTTTTTCTGGGAGGCATTGTTATCTATCGCCCCCAACTCATGGCAACGCCAACACCGCCGAAATCATATATCCCAGCTCCTCCAATCATAGAAACCGCGCCAATCTCAAAAACTGAGACGCCAAAAACAGAGACACCTCACCCACCTAAATCTCCTGCAACGCACGCTACAGAAACTACATCAACAACAACGGTAGCCACTACATCACCAACAACAAGCACGTCTACTCCTCTTGTTACAACAGAACTTCCTCAAGTCACTCTGAAGACTCAACCTGAAACCGTAATAACTGGTGGACTTCAATTTTCATCACAAGTCTGGCAAGGAGTTATTCGCATCACAGGAAGCGTTGTTTTTTCACCATGGACAACTCTAACTATCAAACCTGGAACAAAAATTATCTTTGAGAAAAAACCTGATATCGCGGGCACGGACTGGACCGATAATGCAGATGCGTACACCAAAGATCACAACGACCCGACAGGACGAAGCGGATATCGTCTATCGCATTACAGCATCACGGGCACGATCACCGCGATCGGCACAAAAGAAGAACCAATCATCTTTACGTCTGCCGAAGAAAAACCTGACTATGCGGATTGGGACCAACTCATACTCTTAGAAGGTAGTATTTTAGATCATGTCGAGATCTCGTATGCACACAATGGCATTCTCACATATGGTGACAACGTCACGATAAAGAATAGTAAAATTCAAAGTTCGCTTTGGAGCTGTATCGATCTTTTCTCAACAGGAAACATTATTGAAAATAATGAAATTTTTCACTGTTGGCACCAGGCAATCGGCATTAAAAAACAAGGACAAAATACTATCAAAGATAATCTCATTCATGATGTCTGGCTCGGGATTAATTGTGAAAATGGCGCAAACCCAACCATCACCGGCAACGCATTTCGCGCAGCCCCTCAAAATAATACTTGCCAAGTTGGAGGAGATAATACAATCCTTGAAGCACCTCCTGACTCGCTTGGTGGCACATATGGTGGGGTACTAATATATCCGACACAAAAACAAAACTAAATAAAAAAGCTCTCTCAGAAGAGCTTTTTTATTACTACAAACAAGCTATTGACAAAAGTGTGTTTTAGTGTATAGTGGTCGCAACGTTCATTCCCAGAAGAAGAGGAGACTTTACCCATGTCACGTCGCAACAGACACCGCCCCTGCGCTCACGGATGCGGGCACTTGGTCGCCTCAGGCGACCGCCACGCCACGGGCCACTGCCCGCCCAAGCGTGGTCGCCGTTCGCGCGACAAGCATCACTGGATGGGTGACGGCAGCATCGTCGGCATGAAGGAGATCGGCGTCGGCGCGGATGTCGGCACGCGTGGCGTTCCGGTCACCGGTGTCGGTGGCGGAAAGGCCAAAAGCCACCGCGTCGCCAAAGCCAAGACCGCCTGAGACCAACCGCCTCGGGACGGCTTCGCATCGTGCGGAGCCGTCCCACCCCCCACTCTTCATCTTTATAGATATCTTTGTTTGAAAACCTCGTCCCAGACGAGGTCGTTTTTTTAATTATTAAAATAAAAAGCCCCTTTAGGGGCTACTTACGAATACGTGTGAGAAATTCGAGCGATTCTAAACGCATCCGTTGTTGATATGAAACTGGTAAACCAAGGGCGTGATGCGAGAGTGCTGCAACGGAATATGCTAAAAATTGATGCGGGACGTTACCTTCAACAATCCTACGCATATGAGTCTCGCTATCAAGGCCACGATGAAACGTCGTTGAGTATGAGTCTGCAATAATACATCCTATGAACTCAACCCTATCAAAGGGCGTTAGACGCTCTGCGCCTCCAAAGCGATCTACAGCATCAAACGCGAGAGCAATGCCTTCGGCAAAACGCTCTCTCTTCGCCTGTCATAAGATCACGCAGTCGCTCATCGACCTCTTCATTAAATATGCCAGCCCGTGCAGGATGAATGAGATACCACTCATTTGGCACAAAAGATTCAGCAATCTCAACGGGCCCCGAGAATCGCAAAAATGCATTTAATGCATACACGATACCTTCAAGATATTGTTGCTGCTCGTTTTGCACTCGAAACTCACGCATCCGAGCATCAACAACAGCATTAAAGCCCCTTACGCTTTCTGAGAGATTCGCTTCTGATATTTCAGGTGTGGCGAGTAGCACGTAACCTCCATCAAAGAACGTTTACTATAAAATATACTAACTTATGTTAAAAGTCAATGATTTATATGCGCCCAACTATCTCCCCCTCCGTGCATCATTCTTTCTAACCTTACTCACTATTCAGCCCCCAAAATGTATTGACTTTTAGTAAAAATAGTGTTATAATGAATCCAGAAACGTGGCTACAAAAACGCCACCAAAATAGGAGGACCTTGATGAAGACTTGGATGCTGCTGATGGCGCTCGTGCTCGTACCCTGCTGGACAAACGCCGACGAAGGCGGCCGCGCCGAACCTACATGGATGGAAGAAGTGCGTGGTGCAACGCCGATGCCGAAGATCTGCAAGCTCATGCAGGACAGCGACATCGAAGGCGTCGAGCCTCATGTCGCCAAGAAGGTTGCGGAAGGTCTCCTCACAGAGATCCTGCGGGCCGACAAGATCGTCGATCGCATCTGCGACATGAGCGGTGGCGAGCAGATCGACTTCGCTGACGGCGAGATCGTCATCGCCGAAATCGGAGAGTGGCTGACTCTCGCCAACCTCCAGCCGAGCGACATCGGTGTATCAACCGCGGAATTGCGCGAACTGCTCAAGACGAACATCGCTCGCAACATCGCGCGATACCGCGAGCTCCACGCCAAAAGCGAGTGCACGAACGCCGACTGCTCCACTTTCTACACGGGGATGGCCCAAGGAGCGCTCGATCGCCTGCACTTCACCAAGGAAGACGTCGGACTCACTCAAGATGACGTAGTCATCTTCGAGCTGACGACTACCACAACGACAACCGCCATGACGGCCAGCAGCACGACTTCGACTACGCTCGTCTCGTCCAACTGACCACGACGACACAACAAGGTTTGAGCAAACCTGATCAGCTCCCCTGCAACATTCCGTTGCAGGGATCTTTTTTATAAATATATTCGAAAAAAATAAAAACCGGAGAATATCCTCCGGCGATCTACGTGATTTCTTATACTGAAATTACGAAGTTACTTTGCAACTCATGCACTGACATCGACAAATCTTCCTCTCGTAGCATCAAGCGCACGCTCATACAGATGATCTGCAATACCTCCAAGGGCACGTTCAGTTCGTCGATATGAGCCCGTCGGAGCGATTCCTCCATGAGAGATATTGGAATGTATTTCAAGAATCCTTCGATCTATAGCCCATCCAACAAATGGCAGTCGATCTACGTCAGCACCATAAAGAGAAACGCCCCGATTAGGCAACAACTCTCTCAAACTTCTAACAGATTGTTCTGAAGTGATAATTTCAATCGATACCCCTCTCGCTACTGCCTGCTCAAAAGCTCTCTTAAGCCTATCTACTTGGTAAAGCACGTGATAGCACCCATAGGAACTACATACGATAACGATCGTTCGACGTGATTGCAAAATATCGGCAGAAAGCGCTGAAAGCGCGGCTTGGGGTGTTTCTCGATACCCAAAAACCAAACGACTCTCCCATAACACTCGTACGATACCGACACATATACCTAATACACCTATGACCATAAGGAAAATGAGGGTCATTGGAACCTCCGTGATCAGATATACCACGCAACTTTGAGGCTAGGCAAGCAATCTTGACTAAACACCCATTTCTCTCTACACTATGGAAACATTGATACAAAAGCCTCGCATTAACCATCAAATACGAGTCCCGGAAGTTCGGGTCATTGGAGAGGACGGCTCAAACCTCGGGGTTCAGCCAACCGCCAACGCCCTTGAACTCGCACTGGCTTCAGGCCTTGATCTTATTGAGATCTCGCCAACCGCACAGCCACCGGTAGTTCGTATCATGGATCGCGGCAAATATCAGTATCAACTCGATAAAGAAGCTCGGCAGGCACGTAAAAAATCGAAAGAAATTGAAATCCGCGGCATTCGAGTACGCCTTGGAACAGGCCTCAACGACCTGATTCTAAAAGCAAAAAAGGCTGAAGAGTTCCTATCGGATGGAGACCGAGTACAGATCCAGATGACGCTTCGTGGCCGAGAGAAAGGGATCAATAAGGATTTCGTTCACGAACGTCTTAAAAAATTATTGGAAGCGATAACCGTACCGTTCAAAGTAGCCGAAGCACCTAAAAAAGGACCGCGAGGACTTCTTATCACAATCGAACCAGACCACAATGGCAAAAACAAACAAATCAGTACTGAAAAGAATCAAGGTGACCAAAACGGGCAAAATCATGAAGCGAAGCCCGCACCAGAATCACTTTAGTGCAAAACAGCGTCGCTCAAAGCAAATCGCCCGTAAAGGGTGGAAGGAATTTCAAATGGGCCAGGCTATTAAAAATCGTTATCTCCCGAACACCTAACCATGACACGCGTTAAACGAGGTACTATCGCGACAAAACGTCGTCGCAACGTCCTCAAACAAACTAAAGGATTCCGCTGGCAACGTAGCAAGAAAGAGCGCGCAGCAAAGGAAGCGCTCCTCCATGCATATACTCACTCATTCCAAGACCGCCGCAAAAAGAAAAGGGTATTTCGAAAGCAATGGAATGTCACGATTAATGCCGCATCTCGCCAAAACGGAGTTTCATACAGCAAGTTGATCGCAGCACTCAAAAAGATGCATATCGATCTCGACAGAAAGATTCTCTCAATTCTTGCTAAGAAACATCCTGAGGTATTTGAAAAGATACTCAAAGAAGCCGTCAAATAAAAAAACAAAAACCTCTCACTCTGAGAGGTTTTTGTTTTTTTATTTATTCTACACTTATGCGGGCATGTACGTCCCGAGAATATACATTACGTAGACTCCGAGAAAAACGAGAGCAACCTGAACGATCGCCGAAGACTTATGTCGGTGGTGTAGCTCCGGAATCAAATCCGAGGCTGCAAGATATAAGAAATTTCCAGCTACAACAGCAAGTAGATATCCAAGCACACCATCAAACGACGCCAACTTCATCCCAAGTAATGCCCCCATAAGAGTAGTGACTGAAACTCCAACGTTCGCGATAAGTGCTTTTTTCTTACTGAAACCTCCGTGCAACAAAATAACGTAATCGCTCACCTCTTGAGGTATTTCATGCGCGAGGATTGCAAGGGTAGCTAATGTACCAAGTTCGATACTCGCCTGGAAAGAAAGTGCGATAGCGACTCCATCAATAAAATTATGAATCGCATCTCCAAAAATTACGAGGTACGGAGCAGCATCAACATGATCATCAGTTTCCTCATGCTCATGCGCGTGATACCAAAAGATTAATTTCTCAAGTACAAAGAATAAAAGAAATCCGCCAAGCACCCACGAAAGCGAACTACGCGTATCAATTAATTCAAGCGACTCAGGTAGTACATCAAAAAATACTACCCCCAACAACGCACCGACCGCAAAGCTAATAAACCAATGAACAAAACGTCGCACAAATCGCTCATTCATAATAACCGCGAGGCTCGCGGAAAAAGACACTAATGATTCAAGCGCGCTCGCGATGAGTATCGGAATTATCATTATTTTTTTGTTTTAATTGTTTTCCATCCGACTTTTGTCGACGCGTAACGCTTGCGTGAGCACGCTCAAGCACGGTACGCATATTTTTATGTTTCAACATCGTACGCGCTTTTTCATACGAAGCCCAGTGAAAATTTTTATGTTCCTCTGAAATTTGTACGCGTCCGTCAAAAACTTGTCCAAGATAGAACACTGCGTACTTCAAGCGTTTCTCCTGATTATCTGATTTTGGCGGCCACGCATATCGAAATTTTATATGCTCCTTATATCCCGGGAGAAAACGCATCCGCGTGTATCCCGTCTCTTCTTTTATTTCACGGCGAACTGTATCCATAACTTGTTCTCCCTCTTCAATGTGCCCTCGAGGAAACGCCCAGTGGCCCTGCGGATACTGCAATAATAAATAGAGTATTTTGCCCTGCTTGCGTCGAAAAAGTACTGCACCAGCAGTCTGCTCAATCTTTATATCTTTATCCCGTTTTGGGTTTTTCTGTACTTTCTCTTCCAGCATAAGTCTATTGTACACCACAGTATGCCATACGAATCCCCATCTTGTCTCGACTCCTATTGAATAAACGGAGTTATTAACAGATATCGTAATAGGCTGTATTGAACATAACGCTCTTGATGATACTCTGGATTCAGGACCCCACAAGAAGCAAAGGTGTAAGAAGTGTGAGAGTGACCAAAAAGCTCTCGCGCAACGCGCAGCCCGACGTCTATACGTCATCCCACAAACACACCCCCTACACCCTCGCTTCCTCAGCACCTTCCCAAACAATCAAAAAAACTTCACCCATCACTCGCTGATGGGTCGTTTTGTATTTAGATTAAAAAAATAAAAAAATGAGTGTAGCAAAACTATTTACTCGTCTCCCAAAAAAACTGACTCGCTCTTTGTATTCTCTTTTTGAATAAATGGATAGAGCATCATTAATACAACAACGCTTGCCATATTTAAGAGCGCACCAATCAAGAATAAAATTTTAAACCCATATGCATCAGCAATGATGCCTCCGTATGCACTCCCCACAGCGGTTGAAAGCGTAAGACCAACAACACTAAGTAAACTCCACTCAAACGCATCGCGTCCCTGATCAAGATGATGAGAAAATACAGAATAGTATGCGGCCATTAAAAGTGCTCCGCCAACTCCAGACATAATTTGTAAAAGATAAAGCTCCATAGTCGTACTCACAAATGGCAACGCGATAGGATATAGAGTTCCTAAAATACTACCTCCGAGCATCGCATAAAAATCATCCTTCTCTCCTTTTTCTAAATCAAGATAGCGCGCGATGGGAATTTGGACTACTGATTTTGCGACTGCCTCTACCGCAATTGCAAACCCTACTGTCGCAAGCGTTGCACCCATAATAAATTTACCGATAAATATAGCAAAAAGTGGACCGAACAAAGAAAAGCTCACGTTCGCAATAAATAAAATAACTAAGAGAAGCTTAATTACTTTATTGACATGAATGGAAAGATGAAACATAAAAAAATTTTAGAATAAATGATCCTGCATATCCTCTGACTTTTGCGCGTGAACTGAATTATGAGCCACTAAAGAAGAAGCCATCCTCTCTAGTTCTACGGGTAACCGCTTAAAACTCTCCTCGAGTTGCCGCAACGTTTCCGTAGAGCGCAGTGCGGCAGCTGGATGGAAGACGGGATACACATGCCGGCCCTCAACATGAAACATGCGTCCCTGGTCTCGCGATATTTTCCCCTCTGGCAAAAAATAGTTCATCGCAAAACGCCCGAGTGGCACAATAATTTTAGGATTCACGATATTAATCTGTCGCGTAAGATATGGTTTGTACGCGGCTATCTCCTCTGGTAGAGGATCGCGATTTTCGGGAGGTCGACGTTTTACGATATTAGTAATATATACGCTACCTCGTTCCCAACCGATACTACCAAGCAACTTATCGAGTAACTGTCCGGAGCGCCCAACAAACGGTCGTCCTTGCTGATCCTCGCGAAGCCCGGGCGCCTCTCCAATACACATAACTTTTGCCTCAACATCCCCCTCGCCAAATACAAGATTCGCCCCCTGAAGTGGCAACATCTTATCACCTACTACTTCTAATTCGAGGACTCGTAACTCATCGCTCTTTGTCATACATCAAGTCTCGCTGATTTTTTACGATCAAGCAATGAAACCGATAACACCGAAAATCTCTAAAAGGGCGCCGACTAAAAGTAATGTACTAAGCCCAAGAACTACTGCAAGACGGGTTGATAAAACTCGACGAGCAAGAAGTGCTATCGAGATACCTTCTATTCCTATTCCAAGAGCACCCACAATACTAATAATCTCTACAAAATCATTAATCCCTACAAAAAATAGTGCCGGAGGTACCATCGCGACCAATAACCATGCAGTTATTGGTCTTGAGCCAAAGTCATACTCAAACGTAAAACGAAGCTCAAGCCCGAGTGTCAGATAAGACGTTACAATAGCAAGAAAACCAATCAATGAACCAATAACAAGCAGTCGACCGTACAAAATAGAAAGAGCATCTTGCGGAACTGCCTCACCCCCAATACCAAGTATTGCGGCAATAAAAAGAGCATACAAAAATCCAACGATAATGGTCGTCACGAGCGTGATACTACGAAATCGCCTTTGCTCCCGACGACCGATCATGTCGATAACTTCAGGAACGACTGAAGCACCTGAAAACGCGAACAGGAAGATTCCATAGGGCAAAAACCAATCTCCACTGCCTTGCCATACCGTAGCCGGCAATACCTCAAACTGAGGGAGCAACATCCCACTCAAAAGTAGAATGAAAAATATCAGAAAAACAGTCAACCAAAAATTCACACCTCCTGCACGCCGTAAGTTAAGGGCCGTCAGTAAGCCAGCACCGATAAAAAAAATCCCACTTAAAAATACAAGATTTTGATTTGGGAAAAAATGTCTAAGAAAAAGCCCTCCTAAAACACCGTACGCGAGCAAATATCCAAAATAACTAAATAACCGAGCGGTAAACGTAACTGCATAGCCTGTAAACCCAAAATACTCTTGCATATACCCTGGAAGACGGTGCTCATCTCGAGCACCGTGGGCAAGAATGATTTTCCCGTAAAGAAGGTGCACGACCGTCACGATGATCGCCGCAAGAACAAAGTGAAAAAGTGACCATGGGATACCAGCTTGCGCAACCGCATAGGGCATAGCAAACATACCAGCACCCACAATCATACCGATAAAAAGTCCGAGAGCTTCAAACGTCCGCATATTTCAAACGCCCTGCTCTTTCACTTTATTTACCACTTCCGTAAGACGCTTGAGAAGAACCAACGGATCTTTCTCAATAACAATATTGGCATTGTCCTTCGCTCTATTAGAGACTTTGATAATCTCATCAAGCAAATCTGTCGTTCCGCCACTTTCGGCAAGAATACCGATTGGCTTTCCATCTTCAAACGCAATCGTAAACTCATTTAATGTTCCTATTCGCCCACATCCAATGATCACGGCGTCCGACGATCGAGTCAAAAGAAGATTGCGACCGGAGTATCCGAATCCTGTGTAGACAACCATATCCATATAATCAATCGGTAACTTGTATTGTTCGACGTGCTCTTTTTCTGACGCCGCAGGAGAAATGCCAATTGTAAAACCATTTCCTTCCTTTGCTCCAATAGCAGCCCAATATGGAAAACCTGTCGTTGCACCATTTACTAAAATACCTCCCATATCGGCGATACCCTTCCCAATCGCCTTACCTACATCAAGCGCATCAATCGAACAGTGCCCTGTTTCCGCTGCACCTGAAATACAAAATTTAAGTCGCCGATGGATATGCTGTTTTTCTATCATGCCTATATTCTATCAGAATGAGACTGAGTCACCAAAATGAGGAGCACCCGCATTTACTCCAAGATAATCGCGTGCCCGCTGAACGAGAAACAAGCTCGCTGCCGCATCCCCTTGTACAACAAATACTTGCTTGAGCGTATCGCGATTCGACTCAATAAACGCGAGCAAGTCATTTGAATCAGCGTGTGCTGAGTACCCACGAATTGAACGAACGTCGCACCGCACAGGAACCTCTTCGCCAAAAATCCGCACTGACGATGCTTTCTCGATGATTTGGCGTGCGATAGAACCCGCAGCCGCATATCCGATGAATAAGATTGTATTCTCTTTCTGAGGAAGATAACGACGAGCATGGTGCAAAATACGCCCGCCAGTCATCATGCCAGCACCCGCAAGAATAATTTTTGGGCCCTTTACTGTATTAATATTTTTTGACTCATCACTCGTCAACGTTCGCTGAAGAAGCGGGAAATTAAAAATATCGTCTCCCTCACGAATCAATTTCTTGGTGTCGTCGCTAAAATATGACGTATATTTTCGATATACTGCTGTCGCTTTGATAGAAAGTGGACTATCAAGGAATACTGGCACGGATGTTACCCGCCCATGCTCAATCAACTCATTTAAATCAACTAGAATCTCCTGCGTACGTTCGAGCGCAAACGCTGGGATCATCAACGTGCCGCCCCTCTTTATTGTATCTTCGATCGCGCGCTCAAATTTTTCTTTTCGTTCACCACGATCTTCATGAACCCGATTTCCATATGCCGATTCAATTGTTAAATAATCAACATTTGCTACATGATCCGTTGGCGGCAATAACGGCATCGGCACATTACCTAAATCTCCCGTAAACAAAAATGTCTTTCCCTGAACTTTAATCTCCACCATCGCTGAACCAAGAATATGTGCTGCATTAAAAAATTTAACCTCAAAATCACCAACATGAAATGTCTCGTAGTACGGAACTGTATCCCACATCTCGAGAGCATGCTTGAGATCTTCCATGTCATAGAACGCACCACTCTCTCCTTCGCGCGTTGCCTCTTTTTCCAAAACACCAAGGCTGTCCTCGAGCATGAGTGCGGCAAAATCTTTAGTCGGGGGAGTTGAATATATTTTTCCCGTAAAACCGGCACGCGCAAGTTTTGGGACACGACCCACGTGATCAATATGTGCGTGAGTTACAAAGAGCGCATCGATGGTTTTTGGATCATACGCAAATTCTTCTTTGTTTTTGGCGGCGCAAAAACGTGGACATTGAAACATTCCGCAGTCAACAAGAATTCGTGTATGCTCGGTTTCGAGTAAATAATTAGCGCCTGTTACCTCTTGAGTACCCCCATGAAATGAAAGCTTAAGCATGTACCCTATTATATCGAGAAAGAACCGCCCACAACAGGACTGCCCCCATGATATCCATGGAAAGATCAAAGATAGTATCGAGTTGCCAAATCGGGTCTGTAAGTCGCACTTCGCCAACCCCAAAAAATGGTGCACTGATAAAGAATTCCAGCGCCTCCCATAGTCCGCCAACAACAAGAACTATTGTAATGAGCGCACTAAACCCCGAACGAGGAATGAATGAGTGTACGACAATCGCAATCCAAGCACCACCAAGCGCATGCATCACAAAATCAGTCCACCAGACATTCTCATAGGTGTGATTTAATATCAAACAACGATGCGTGAGCATGAGGGCTGCAAGCATGACTACAATCAAAAGAAAATTTCTCACAGTACCTTAAAACATTGAATCCTCTTCCGAACGATGAAAGCTATGGATTTCCTCTGAGGTAAACCAATGCTTAATCTCGTAGGCCGCTTCTTCTGGATTACCGGATGCGTGAATAAGATTATGTACGGCGCGCTTTTGAACATTGGCGAGCACGGGAGAGTCTACTGAAAAATCACCACGGATTGTACCCATCTCAGCAAAAGCCGGAATCGTTGAACCAATGATTTTACGAACCATCTTGATAGCATGCAATCCCTCTATAACAATTTTTACAATCGGACCTGAAATCATAAAATCAACAAGCCACTCGCGTACACGCCCTCCAATCTCTAATTCATCCTCTGTTCCGTAATCATCCATGAGCGTTGAAGGAATATTAAATTCCTGATAGCTGCGAGACGTGTTCTTGCCAAGTCCTTGAATCCATCCTGTATCTTTAGGGTAATGATCATTCATCTGCTCCTTTGTAGGATGAATCATTTGAAGCGCGATAACCTTGAGCCCGCGCTGCTCAATGCGACGAATAATCTCACCGATTAACGCGCGTTTTACACCGTCGGGTTTAATAAGAATGAGCGTCCGTTCTTGTTGTGGCTTTGCCATAATATAGTAGCTAGCCTATCACAATATAGAAAATATTCAATCGCGAGTAATGCGCAAATCCCGTCCATCCGTTTCAAAAATTACCATTCCATCTTGATCGGTACGAAACAATTTTGCGCCGATATGCTTAATGCGCTCGAGAGTTTTTAGGACAGGATGCCCATACCTATTATTCGCTCCGACCGACACGACAGCAATTTCAGGATGAACTCTTTCAAGAAATAAATTTGTTGATGCATTCGCAGATCCATGATGCGCAACTTTTAAAACATCGCTCGCAAGCTCTGTTTTTGATAACGCTAAACGAATCTCGTCGCCCTTCTCGAGATCTCCAGCAAGAAAAAACTCTCTGGCACCATATTTCAACCGCCCGACAATCATTGACTCATTTGCTTTCTTTGACCTTGGAGCAAAATCTTCTGGCCACGGCCCTAAAATATCAAACTCGACTCCATCACCCAATACGATTCGGTCGCCGAGCAATATCGTGTCTTCAACAATGCCATGCTCTTTTATAAGTCCTACCCAATCGGCATACACCGTCGTACTCGCAGTCATACCGTTGGTAAAAATTCTCTCCACGTCATAATGCTTGAGAACCTCAACAAGACCTCCGAGGTGATCGGCATCTGTATGCGTCGCGATTACTACATCGATCGACTTATCGTAAGCGGGCATAATCTTACCCAATTCTGACAATACGCGTCCATTATATCCGCCGTCAATCAGCATTTGTTTACCCGATGGCGTTTCAATAAAAATCGCATCTCCCTGCCCTACATCCAACATAGCAACACGAAGCAAACCACCATGAAAAGAAAAAATCACGTACCATATAAATGTTGTGGCAAGTAATAAAATACCTACTATAAATTTTTGTAATCTAGAAAACATGAATCGATGCAAAGAATTGTATCACCTGTAATTGATATGCTGCCACGAGATATACTGGCCATGCAATAAATGAGGCACTATAGGGCATAATGTATCCAGCGATACCTGCAAAAAAACCAAAGCCCATAAGAACCGGAATGGTTGGTAATACGAATACATTTGCAGGAATTGAAAATGGTGAAACTAAGCCAAAATAATATGTAATAAGCGGTAATGTTGCGATCTGCGCGGCAAGCGTTGAAGATAGTGCCTCACGAATGGCACGCGGTAAATATGCAAACTTTTTATCAAAAAATGGGACAAAGGTAATAAGCCCCCACGTGGCAGCAACCGACAACTGAAAGCCAATATCATTAAATAAAATCTCTGGAACAAAAAATATCATCATACTTGCAGCAAGCCATAATGCATTTTTTGTATCATAATTTTCTCCGTACGCGCGAGCAATAGAAACAAGTGATCCCATAATCGCAGCTCGTACCACGGAACTTGCGGCTCCTGTTGCAAGTACAAACATCCACACGGCCGCGAGCGCCACTGGCACATACTGCACAAAACGTCCTACATACTCAACAATAATAGTCACGTTATAACCAGAAAGAGCAGTGATATGCGATGTCCCTGTACGTCGAAAAGCATCTCTGATTTCGCGCGGAATATTTGAACGCACACCCACCATCACCCCTGCAACATACGATCCGTATGGCTCCGGTAATGCTCGATTAAGCCCCGTAACAAAAGCGTCCCTTATCGGCACTAATAGTAAAACGAACGGTTCAAGAAAGCGAAATTCAATTATCTCTCCGCTCCCACGAAGAACTCCGAGTAAGAAAAAAAATGCCGCGAATACGACAACGCGAAAATTACTTGTAGCAACAAATGAAAGCGCGATAAGAAGTGCTAACGTCAGCGCTCCCGTGCGAAATAAAAGCACCGACACAGGTAACAGAAACCCGAGGATAATACCAACAGCGAAAATAGCACAATACACGCGAACTCTCATATATCTATTCGTACCAAAAAAATCAGAAAAATAAAAAAGCGGCTAAGACCCTAGACGTGCCTGCCGCTTTGCTACATATATATCTCGCCGTACTCCAACGAGTTGATAGGTACTTTTTCGAATCGACTCGTCCAAATCATATCCTCGTATGATAATTACAATGATATGTGTTCGTGGGTGGAGCTCTTCGAACCTTCGCTTCCCGCCCTGCGAACTCTTGATTTGAATGAATATCTTACCAACGTCAGTATAGATAATCGCATCAATACCTTTTCGATCAAGCTCGCGCGAAGCCCGTTCAACGCCCCTAAACCACTCTGGAGCATCTCGAGGGTGCTCTCGAAATACGGCAAGAAAGCGATTTTCACGCTGTCCGCCACGCTCACGCCCCATACTACCAAACGCCTGAGCAACACCCATAGAACACCTCTACGTGCACTCTAAAGAAAGCTCCCTGCACCGTCAACATCGTCATGATATACTATCAATGTCATTATTAATAAAAAGAAAAATATGTTCAACAACAATATTTACAATCTGCTCATGCAAATCACTGAAGAGCATAAAAGTCTCTGGCGTATCAAGAATGAATATATGAAAGATGCGAGCAAGGCGAGTGACTGCAAGGTATTTTGGGTAAAGTTAGCGAAAGATAAAGAGACACATATCAAGGAACTTGAGAAATTGATCCGTAAACACATGTAAATAAAAATCCCCCTGCCGGAAGCTGGGGGATTTTTATTTACATCATTAGAGTAAACTTGATTGTTTCGGATTATCAAGCGCTTCGTTGACCATGCGATCGGCAACTTTATTTTGTTCACGCGGAACGTGTTTGAAGATAACGCTCGCGAAATCCATCTTGAGATTCCCTACATCGATAAAAAACTTAAAAAGCTTTTCGCTCTCCATTTTATATTCACCAGAAAGCTGCTTTACCGCGAGCTGAGAATCCATCCTCATCTCGACATGCATCATGGCACATGCACCTTTGCCATAGAGTTGTTTGAGTTTCTTAAGCGCGTACACGATCGCGGCATATTCCGCTTCGTTGTTTGTCCGAACACCAAGTGCTTCACCATACGTCTTGACGACCACTCCTTTTTCGTCACAAATCGCAACGCCAAGCGCGGCAGGCCCCGGGTTCCCTCGAGAACCCCCATCAGTATAGGTGACTACTTTTTGACTCTTTTCCATGGAAATTTTTTATCAGCTGAAAACGCAAACGCTGCCGCGCGCTTATGACCTCCTCCTCCATATTTTTCAGCAATCTTCGATACATCCACCTTTCCATTTGAACGTAAACTAACAATGATCTTACCACTTCGCTCAGACCACATAATGGCCATGGGTGGCACCCTCTCGATAAGTGCGGCTCCGATTTCGGAGACTAAATGAGGAAAATTTGAAGCGAGTACTCGATGCCCCTGAAATGTGACTACCTCTGCAATACCAACGGCCTTTCTGATGATTGTCTCCTGATAACGAAAAATCGCTGCTCCCTCATCGATAATTTTTCTGCAAGTTTTTGCATTCTCAAGATCGCGCGCAAATTTATTCCATATTGTAAAATCAAAGTCACGCACAGAAAGTGCCGAGGAAATCTCTCGCGTATGCGACAGCTTCCATTTCCAAATATCAACATCCTCTACGTGTTGCAACAATTTTGGAACTTTCTTTTTTGGAAAAAAATAATTCCATGCGATCACCGCACCTGAATGATTGAGTTGATAGCGATGTTCGTGCGCCATCTTGGTCTCCTTTTCAGCGCTAATATGATGATCAAGCGCTACAACGAGCTTCGCTTCTTCAACAATCTTTTTCATGATCGGTGGAGGAAAGCTAAAATCAAGAATAAAAACAAACGCGTCTTTAATAATTGACGGTGGTACTGCATTGTCTCGTGCCATAGCAATATAAGTCGCCTTTGCACCAAACTTTTTATACGCCGCCCATGCTGCACCAAATCCATCGGGGCAACCCTTGTGATATAAAATAACTATATTATTTTTCTTTTCTTTCTTTTTCATGATAGATACTTCGCATTTCTCAACCAGTAATTATTTTCCCACTCCCACAATGTCTTTGCGGCATTGAATGCCTTAATATCATAGTAAAAATAGGGGAACTCGCGAAGTTCTATATCTCCAATAACAGGACCCCACGTATGCTCATTTTCTTTGCAATAATTTTCTGGCTTACCCGTACCGCTCCGAATCTTAACTCGTCCGCCTTTATCACGCCGCTTCGCAATACACTCTGTGCACTGTTGGTACTGATCGATGCGCAAAATCCAGCGCGTCTCAATGGGGCGTGGAAGTCCTAGCGCATCACGTACGCGTGGTTCTGTAAGCGCTTGCACATATGCTGCGGTCTGAAGATTGTATTCAGGATAAAACCCGATCGAAGTCTTGATATCAAGCACGCCAAATTTTCCATCAATTTCAGCAAGTGCGTCTACCGTACCCGCATACCGATGAATACCTGACCATACCTGCTTTTCAATATATTCAGGATGGAAATGAATGCCTCGCATCTCGTAATACTCACGAAATGCCTCTGCCGCTGGCCTCACCTCTTCGGGCACCTCTACATCATTACCAACTGCGAGAGACTGCACTACTTCATGCACGAGTGAACCATGTTCTGCAGATTTATTTTTTACTGCTTCAGCCGCCTCAAAACTCCCCATTTCGATAAAGAAACCTTGGAGTCCTGGTTTTGATTTTACTTCAAGAATACGCGTTACTCGTGGATACCACACTCCATCGATAATATATCCGTTTTGATCTTGAAAGTCTTTCGCGTCAGCGTAGCGCATTTATTTTGTAAACTTGAATGTCTCTAAAATCTCTTCGAGTTTGGGTAAGTGTTCATAATTTGAACTCGAGTATTGTATTTTTAATCCTTTCTCGGGGATAGATATGATGCGATACGTCCCTGCTTCGTCTCCTTGCTCTTGTCTAGTTGCCCTAGAACCATGAAAGGTAAATATTTTTGGCTCAGAAGGGGGGCCACCGTAACCACAACTTTCACAATGAGGTCCTGACATTTCCTGATTAATACGGAGTAACTCTTCCCTTATAAATTCTTCCACCGTACTTTTTTTAATCTTCCCAATATAAACTAAATCATTATCTTTATTGATTGCAGCGATTTCATAACCATCACGAAAAGAAAATGCTACTGGATACCTAAACTCAAACCCATACTCCTCATTTCGATACGTTTTCCAATTCGATGTATCTATACCACTTTCGATCGTTGAACTTGCCATCTTTGGCTTTACGGGTACATTTACTTGCTGAATATCAGACTCTATTTGATGGAGTTCTTCTTCAAGTAAGAACTGCTGAGCTACATACCAAACACTTCCTACAATGATAAATAACACGAGACCGCCCCAGAGTAGGAGACGGTGAGGATGAATTTCGGGCTGGGATTCAAGTGAGCCGAGCATTGCTCTAGTGTAGCATGCTCTGTGCTATTTTTTGAGTACTTCTATCCCTGGGAGTGAGCCGTCTGCAAGAAAATCAAGCATCGCCCCTCCTCCAGTTGAAACATGATAAAACTTTTTATGTAATTTCATATGATCAAGAACTGAGAGCGTATCGCCACCTCCCAAAATTACTTTTGTCTTTAATCTAGAGAGCCCCTTGAGCAAGTCTTCCGTACTTTTTGAATACCCTTTTTCTAGATACCCAAGTGGCCCATTCCAAACAATCAGACGTGTCAATCGAGCAAGATCGATGAGCCCTTTTACAGTCTCGGGACCAATATCATAAATACTCTCTTTCGGTCGAATCTTTGTGATATCTTTTCCCTTTGCACCCTTATTAACCCGAGCGTCAAGCGGAAAAAATATTTTCTTTGAAGTAAAAAAATCTTCTTTAATTTTTGATACCGCTTCTTCATCGTGAACCGACTTACCGATTTCTAATCCATGAGCTCTTAGAAATGTATTCGCAAGCGCTCCTCCGATAAAAATCGCATCTGCTTTCGGCATAAATACTTTCATGAGCGCAAATTTTGTCTCGAATTTTACTCCGCCGACAATCAGTAAAAATGGATGCGCGGGGCTAAGTGCCTCTGACAAACGCCTAACTTCGCGCTCACAAAGAGGCCCCATATAACTTGGAAGGTATTTTGTAATACCAACAATAGATGCATGCTCACGATGAGAAACGCTAAAGGCTTCGTTTACGTAAAAATCACCGAAAGAAGCGAGAGTCCTAGCAAATACCGGATTATTATCAGTCTCTCCTTTAGCAAAACGAATATTTTCGAGTAAAACAATTTTTGCACCAGAACTCAATCCTACATCAACCGCACTCTTTGAATATTCTTTTACAAAAGAAATCTTTGAGTGAATTAATCGTTCGAGCTGTCCCACGATCGGCCCAAATGAAAGCTGCTTTTTTGTTACGCTATCTTCAATATGCGCCAACAGTATAATGCGCGCGCCACGTTTTAAAAGCATAGATAACGTTGGCAATGTCTCATGAATCCGAAAACTATCCTGCAACTTACCCCCTTTTATTGGTTCGTTAAAATCAACGCGAACAACAGCGGTTTTACCTTTGAGATTTTTTGGTATTACTAAGAAAGATTTTTTGCGCATGCGATGATATCAAAAAAGTATTTTACTTCGCGCGACTGACGCCCAACTAAAAGACCTGCAATCTCACGCTCCTCAAGAAATTGACGTGCGTTTTTACCATCCACCGATCCTCCGTAGAGCACGCGCACTTTACGCGCAGTTTTTATGTCGTACCGATCAGCGATAATCTTTTTAATAAAAAGTGCCATTTCATTAGCATCTTTGGGTTGGGCTGGTTTTTTCGCACCAATCGCCCAGACAGGCTCATAAGCAATGGTTACCAAACCCACTTGATCTCGTTTAACTTTATCGAGAGCCCTCTCAACCTGCTCACGCACTACATTGAAAAATAAACCGTCATGATCACGATGTTTTTCTCCCACGCAGACAATCGGATGCAACTTTAATGCAATTGTCGCACGAAGCTTCTTGTTTACTGTTTCATTTGTCTCACCAAAATATTCTCGTCGCTCTGAATGACCAAGAATGACATGAGAAACTCCGAAACTCTTAAGCATCCCTCCCGAGACCGCACCTGTAAATGCTCCTTCTCCTTCAAAATACATATCCTGCGCACCAAGAAATGCTTTCTTGAAAGCTCGAAACGTGCTCAGAAATGGAAATGGTGGCGCTATAACAACTTCCGTATTTTTTGGTAACGTATTTTTTTTAAATGAACCCACGAAAGACTCTACTTCTCGCAGCGTACGAGGGTACATCTTCCAATTACCAACAATGAGAATTTTCTTAACTGCCATAGGTTACATCTTTCTTAAATATGCCGCGGCTTCTTCGGGAGCAATCGCGACTACCTCGACCCCTGTACCAAGCTCGACGCCCGCAAAATGCGAAGTTTTTGGATAAATTTCCAAATGCCAGTGATAAAAATCATAGTCACCATTTTTGCTAATTGGAGCGGTATGAACAAAAAAATTGTATGCCGGTTTTTTTAGTGCTTTCTTTAATTTCTTAAGTGCGGTGGTCAAAGCATCGGCCAAAGAAAGGCGTTCGGCTGGGGTAATATTTTCAAAACGTGCGTCGTGGCGTAATGGAGTGATTCGTATCTCAAATGCGAGTCGAGATGCGTACGGAGCGATAACCAAAAAATCTTTGTTTTTATATATAACTCTGTCTTTTTGTTGGAGCTCCCATTTATTCATCTCACAGTGGACGCATTTTTTATGCTCATGATGATAGAGCTTCGCTCCTGAAATGGATCGTTGAACGTTGGGCGGTACAATCGGTAACGCAATAATTTGTGAGTGAGGATGCCATACTGACGCTCCCGCACGTGAACCATGATTATGAAAAATAAAAATATATTCGAGACATGCTTCGTTACGATGATATAAAACACGATCTTGATATGCCTGAATCACGCGCTCTGCTTCACGCGCCGTCATATCCCACAAAAATTTTGAATGCGCGCGTGGAATAACAATCTCATGAAATCCTACGCCTGCCATGTGTTTATAAAGGCCGTATGGAAATGGAGATGGACATGTCCGCCCGACATGCTTCATGACAGCTGGAAATTTATTGGGGATTACCTGAAGCATCCAATCTTTTTTCGAGATAGCGCGATCTTCTTTGCCACGTTTTGAGTACCATGTGAGTGGATCTACTTGATTGCTCACTTGCGGATCTTCAAAAGGGCAGTTTTTGAGCGCGGTTGGCTTATCATCAACAGATTTTGCGAATTGCTGAGGACGACGTCTACGGCCAGGTGCAATAAGTACCCATTCATTACTAACAACATTTTGACGTAATTCCGGTTGATCGCTCATGATTGGCGTGAACGCGTATACACTCCCGTGATAAGCCACCACCGCACCTTCACCGTCTCCCACAACACTTGGATGTATCCTGAAAGTTTCACATGGCTCGCCGCATCATTCACCCAATAGGCAGGTATAATACCGAGCCGAAAGCGAAAGTGTCGCGCGAGTGCAAGCATCTCAATATCAAAACCCCAACGATTAATACGGGATACCTTAAATATCCTTTGAGCTACTGCCGCAGTACACGCCTTAAATCCACATTGAGTATCCCAAATACCTCGTACCGCAACGATCTGAATAAACAGATTGCCCATATTACCCAAAAATCTCTTATGCCATACTTGCGGGATTGCCTGCTTAGCACCCTTTGCATCTTTTTCATCGCGAGAGCATATGACAACATCGTACCCTGCATCAAAAAGTACGGACATTTTATCGTAGTGGCTAATATCAGTTGAGTTGTCAGCATCAGTAAAAAGACGTATATCTCCCGTCGCCTTCAGCATACCTTCACGGACTGTATAGCCCTTGCCACGATTTTCTTTGCGATCAATAAAATAAAAACCCGTTTTACCCTTTAACCACTCATTTACCACATTTGAGGTACCATCTTTTGACCCATCGCTCACCAATAATACTTCCCACGTGAAATGCTGTTTTTGTAAATATGCCGAAACGGCTTCGAGTGTTTTTTTAATTCGCTTTTCTTCGTTGTAACACGGAATGATAACGGAAAGTTTCGGATTCATATCGTTATCGTAGCATATTCTTTTTACGATCCAAAAAACTCTGAAGGACGATGGCTGCGGCGGAAGCATCGATCTTATTTGAGCCTCCGCTGCGCCATGCTTCTTTTGAAGATAACAGCTCTGGCTCATACTCAAATTCAATACCTGCACCCTTAAGTTGCTCTCCGAACTCACGCACATGCTTTGTCATATCTGTCTCTTGCCCGCCAAAACCAAGCGGTAGCCCAAGAACCACAAGCTCAACTGATTCTCGCGCGCAAATAGCCGTAATCATCTCAAGAGTATCTTCATCTTGTGCTATTACTGAATTCGGAAACGCGAGCGTCTTTCCTTCATCAGAGAGGGCAAGCCCAACTCGTTTCGTACCAAAATCAATTCCTAATAGTCGAGATTTATTCTTAAAGTCCATCCCCTTACGTCATTATCTGAGGCCCTTGAGCTGTAAGTAAGATAGTATGTTCAAAATGAGCCGCTGATTTACCATCTGCCGTAAGCCACACCCAGCCAGTTTTATCTGTTTTTAATTTTCGAGACCCGAGTACTACCATAGGCTCAAGTGCGAGCACCATACCCTCCACAAGACGCCCACCCACTCCTCGCGTACCCCAGTTTGGCACTTCGGGATCTTCATGTACCGCATCTCCTACGCCATGGCCAACAAGCTCACGAACCACCGCATATCCCTTACCCTCAACAAAAGATTGTATAGCCGCACCAATATCTCCTATACACCCACCCACACGCGCTTCTTGAATACCAATATCGAGGGCTTGGCGCGTTACTTTAATCAGGTCAGCACTTTCCTCTGAGACACTCCCAACAGGCACTGTAATCGCCGTATCAGTAAAAATACCTTGATACTGCATGCCGATATCAAGTCCTACGATATCACCTTCCTCGAGTACTCGTTCCCCTGGAATACCGTGTACGATCTCGTCATTCACAGAAACGCACAATGATGCTGGATATGCCATGGCCGTACCGCGCGTGCGATACTTTTTAAACGATGGCACCCCTCCCAACTCTCGAATAAGTCTCTCTGCAACTTGATCAAGTTCAATTGTCTTAAGCCCTGGACGCACCATGTCCGCGACTCGATAAAGAATATCATGGAGTTTTTTACCCCCTTCACGTAACGAAGTCTCCTGATCTGCATGTGAGATAATCATTCGAGTACTTTTTTTAACGTACTATCAATATCTGTAGCAATAACTTCTGGAGAACGCTCACCACTCACTTCAAAAATAGGAAGCCCGAGTGCAACAAAAAATGCGAGAATACTTTCAGCTGAATGCTTGTAAACATAAAGACGCTCTTCCATCGCCTTTTCATTATCAAGTGTTCTCACTTTTAATTCGCCGCCGCAAATCGTGCAGTACGCAAGTGCCTTTGTTTCTTCCGACCATGGAAATGGTGTTCCACAACTTTTGCATACCCTTCGATGTGTATTACGAAATATAGACGTCTCGTCAGACACGGCCAAGTGCACTACATATACGTGACCTTGCCCATACATCTGAAGTAAGATTGGCATCATAAACTCTGCTTCCTCACGAGTACGTGGCGAACCTGAAAAAATAATTCCCTTGCCTGTTGCGGCAATTCGCTCAATACCATCTTTTACAACGCTCTTGACCCACTCTGACGAACAAAGTTCTCCTGCCTCAAATTTGAGACGCTCAATTTGGATGACTGGATCTTCCTTATTTTTATCGGCATAAAGAACCTCCTCAAGAACGCGTCCTGTATTGAAGTGCCAGAAACCATCGAAGCGTTTAACAACTTCGTTGGCCTGTGTACCCTTACCCGATCCAGGAGGGCCAATAAAAATAATCGCGGAGGATTGTGTCATATCGTCATGGTAGTATAGGGACACTAAAACTCAAAGCCCTCGCTTCATGCGAGGGCTTTTTAGTCTAATCGTATTCGCGGAGCGTCATCTGCGCCCGTATCTGTTTCACCGTCTCAATAATTACCGAAACAACGATGAGAAGTGCAGTACCCCCAATTGAGAGTGTCCCACCACCAACTATATTTTGAATGATAAGTGGAAGAATCGCGATCGCCCCAAGAAAGAATGCTCCGAAAAAAGTAATACGCGTAATAAGTTTTGAAAGATATTCTGACGTAGACGGTCCTGGACGAATCCCCGGAATAAACCCTCCCTGCTTCTGCAGGTTTGATGAAATCGCCTCGGGATCAAACGTCACTGCCGTATAAAAATATGTAAAGAGAAATACAAAACTAAAATAGAGTGACCCGTAAAGCCATTGATGATTAATAAATCCTGCGAGCGCACTGCCAATCCGCGCGATCGTTGCATTTGCGGAATTCGCCATGAAACTACCGATCATTGTTGGCATAAGAAGAATTGAGATAGCAAAGATGATTGGGATTACTCCTGCCTGATTAACTCGAAGAGGGAGATAGGTAGAAACACCTCCGTACATTTTCATACCACGCACGCGGCGTGCGTAAGAAATCGGAATCGGTCGCTCAGCTTCCGTAATAATTACGACTCCCGCAATCACAATAGGAGCAATCACTAAGAATGCGAGCGTACTTTGAAGAACGGCTGGATCAAATCCGGCGCCTGGGCGTAATTGCTGCCAAAGCTGGATAGCAGAGCGTGGAATACCTGAGATAATACCTGCAAAAATAATGAGAGAAACTCCATTTCCAATACCATACTCTGAAATCAACTCTCCCATCCACATAAGAAATACTGACCCTGCGGCAGTAATAACAAGAGTTTGAAAAAGTTCAAATCCTCCAAGCTGAGGAATAATGCCCTGTTGGGTGAGTAGTGCCAAAATTCCATATCCCTGCATAAATGCGAGGGGGACAGTAAGCCACCGTGAATATTGATTAAACTTACGTCGCCCTGCTTCTCCTGACTCTTGATAGATTTCTTTGAGAGACGGAAAGATCATCGTCAAAAGCTGCATAATGATAGAGGCTGTAATGAATGGTCCAACACCAAGCATCACAATTGAAACATTTTCCAGCGCACCTCCTGAAAAAATATTGAGCAACCCAAAAATATTATCACCCAAAAAACGCCCAAGAGTACTTGGGTCAACTGCCGGAATCGGGATTGCAGCAAAGAGACGGAAAAGAGCGAGAAATCCTAACGACCAGATAATTTTTGCTCGAATGTCCTTATCCTTAAAAACAGCGAGAAATGCGTTCATGATTTAACGAGCTCACAATCTTTGACGTTGAAACTTTTCAAAAGATCGCCCGGAGCTAAAATCTTTACACGTGGGGTCTTACCCGCAATACGATGAATAACTCCTCGCGCGACAAGTAACTTAGGAGTGATCGTTTCACCGGCTTTAAATTTGCGCACAATAATAGATGCTTTCACAGCTACGATTGTTTTTGGAGCAAATGTTTGATTATATCCCTTTTTCTTTGGGATTTTCTTAATCAAGTCGCGCATCTCAGGATAAATGCGTCGTCCTGCTCGCGCCTTCTGACCCTTGGTACCGCGCCCTGAAAACGTACCACGTTTACCACCACGGCCTCGGCGGATCTTGGTCTTTCTTGCACTATTTGATTTAAGAGTGTGGAGTTGCATGAACTTTAAATTTCTTAAGGGCCTCTATCGTAACCCGAGCATTATTAAGTTTATTTGTTGAGCGAGATAAAATTTTCGCGCTCGCATTTTCAATACCCGCGAACGCAAGAATCGAACGTACTGCACCTCCCGCTACCAAACCTCGACCTTCGCGAGCTGGCTTCAAAATTAAATGGGAGGAACCAAAACGCGCCTCGACTTCGTAAGGCACAGATTTTGTTTTCGTAATCGGTACGTGAATATATGCTTTTTTCGCTGCTCGAAGTGCTTTCTCGATAGCCAAGGCTGTATCAGCACCTTTTGCAACACCAACGCCCACCTTGCCCGCTCTGTCTCCAGCAACAACGGTCGCGCGGAAACTGAACCGACGACCGCCAGCAACAACACGCGCGACACGGCGTAAATCAACCATCCGATGTTCTACATCAGATGGTTCGCGACGCTTGCGCGGTTCACGGCCTCTATATTGTGATCGTTCTGCCATAATTTAAAATATTAGTCCTCCTTGGCGCGCGCCCTCTGCGACCGCAGCAATTCTTCCGTGAAATCGAAAGCCGCCGCGATCAAATACGACTGCTGTGACTCCCTTTTCTTTTGCTTTCTTCGCGATCTCAAGACCTATCGCGGTCGCACGCTCTGTTTTCGTGCCCTTCTGTACCTTCACATCGGAGGCACTCACAATCGTAACCCCCTTTGCATCATCAATCAATTGTACTCGCAAGTATCGCACAGATCGAGAAACAGAAAGACGCGGGCGTGATGCGTCTCCCCAGATCTTTGCTCGCACGCGACGATGGCGTGCGATATGCTTTGTTTGTTTCGTGCGCTTCATATGTTATGCGGATCCTGTTGCCTTCTTACCAGCCTTGCGACGAATAACCTCACCTTGGTATCGGATACCCTTACCTTTGTACGGTTCGGGCTTCTTGAGAGCGCGAATCTTTGCAGCCGTACGCCCTACCAAGTCTTTCGAAATACCTGAAATAGTCACGGTATTTTTTTCAACAACAAAAGTAATACCCTCTGGTGCTGAAAAAAATACCGGATGTGAAAATCCAAGAGCAAATTGTAAATCTTTGCCCTTCAACTCAACTCGATATCCAACTCCCTCGAGCTCAAGCTTTTTCTCATATCCACTCACCACGCCGATAACCATGTTTGCGACCAACGCACGAAATGTACCCCACAATTTCTTTGCCTGTCTACTTGTACGATTAAGAACAATCGTAACTTCACTGCCAGCGACATCAATGCGTACATCTGGATGAATCGCTAAAGAAAGTGATCCTTTAGGACCCTTTACTTCGATCTTTCCAGAGGTAACTTCTATAGTTACTCCGGTCGGAAGTGTAATAGGTTGTGCACCAACGCGACTCATATTATATATTTACCAGATTTCAAATAATACCTCTCCGCCAATACGACCTCTTCGCGCCTCCATACTCGTCATTAAACCCTTAGACGTAGAAATAATCTGAAGTCCGTGACGATGTCGAAATGGCTGCATCTCCGTTGACTTGCGATACACGCGACGCGCCTGCTTTGAAACGCGACGAGTACCTTCAATGCGTCCTCGCTTATCGTCAGCATATACGAGCTCGACTTCAATCATCTTGCGAGCACGCTTACCACGACGATCTGATTTGCCAATATATCCTTCGCGCTCCAAAAGCTTTGCAACTTCCCACGTAAGCGCCGAATAAGGAACCATTGTTGTTCCTCTACCGACAGCTTGCGCATTACGAATGCGGACTAAAAAGTCAGATAATAAATCTCTTACCATGATGATTTACGTACTCCTGGGATCATGCCGTCGTTAGCAAGTTCACGAAAACAGATACGACACAATTGAAACTCTCGCATGTACCCACGCTTTCGACCACAACGAAAACATCGGCGCACTATCCGCGACGAGAATTTTGGTTTTCTTTCTGCTCGTACCCGTACCGATGTCTTAGCCATAAGTTTCGTGATTTTACGTTATTTTTCAATCTTTTGCAAGCGGAAATCCGAGCGTTGTAAAAAGGATTTTTGCTCGTTCCCGAGAACCGGCGGTCGTTACTATACTCACCTGTAAACTAAAAATTCGACGCACATCCTCTCCAATCATTTCAGGAAAAATAATGTGCTCTCGAATCCCAATATGCATGTTCCCATGTTCATCGAGACCCTCTTCCTTCAACCCACGGAAGTCGCGTGTACGTGGAATTGCTGACAAAACAAGACGATCAAGAAAGTCCCACATACGCTTCCCTCGCAACGTAACACGAAATCCGACTGTCATACCTTTCCGCGACTTAAATGATGCGATCGCGATACGCGCGGGACGACCCTGAACTGCTTGCCCCGTAATCTGTACGAGAGCCTTACGAACATCTTCCCGCTCTTTTTCATCACGCGCACGTCCAACACCGACGTTAACAACGACTTTTTCAAGACGTGGCACGGCCATAACACTACGGCCCTTAAACGCCGGGATCGTTTCTTTTGTATATCGCTCTTTGAGGCTTACATTGGTCATGATAGATCTCCTCCACATTTCTTACAGATACGACTCTTGCTAGACCCCTCCATACGATACGCAACTCGAGTACCTTTACTACATCGAGGACATACAACAAGGAGACGAGATGCTGGAACAGGATGAGCAAGATTTACACGCTGACCCTTTTCCCCTGCACGACGAGGTCGTGTATGGCGCACATGCATATTAATACCCTCAACGAGTACGCGGTCTTCTTCGGGATATACACGAACAACCTTACCCTTCTTACCGCGATCCTTACCTACTTGAATAAGTACTGTATCGCCTTTTTTAATCTTTGACCTGATCATAGTACCTCCTCCGCAAGTGAAATAATCTTTGTATAACCGCGATCACGTAACTCTCGAGCAACAGGCCCAAAAATACGCGCACCTTTCGGCTCTTTCTTTTCAACTACAACGGCAGCATTGTCATCAAAGCGTATATATGAGCCGTCTTTTCGGCGGAAAGGATTGCGCTGACGTACAATCACTGCACGCACAATCTCTTTCTTCTTGAGCATTTTGCGTGGTTCAGCGGTCTGTACTGATGCAACAACAAGATCCCCAATTTGAGCATACCGGCGTTTCGATCCTCCAAGCACCTTGAACACACGGATGATTTTGGCACCTGTGTTGTCAGCAACATTCAATAATGTTCGTGGTTGAATCATATACTTATATTATTCGACTACTGCCCAGCGTTTTTCACGCGACATCGGGCGAATAGCACGGATCGTAACCTTCTGTCCCTCTTGAATACTTGGATTTTCACAATGAGCTTTATATCGTTTCGTGGTGCGAATAAACTTACGATATTTCGGATGCTGCTTTAAACTTACAACCTCAACAATCACCGTCTTTTGCATTTTGGTGGACATAACCTTACCGGTCATTGTTTGAATATGTTTTTCGCTCATGATTGTTTCTCCTGAAGCAGAGTCAAAATTCGTGCGCGACCACGACGAAGTTCACGCGATTCTTTTACATTCTTTGATCGTGCGCGAAAGTGTTCGAACTGGATTTTGGAAATTTTCTCGCTCATCTCTTTAAGCAAGACTTCCAATTCATTCGCTGATTTTATCCTTAATTCTTTCGTTTTCATACTCTCTCCACGATTTTTGTTCTAATCGGCATCTTCCCTCCCGCGCGTCGCAACGCTTCACGCGCCGTATCACGAGGAATACCATCGATTTCAAATAGAATACGTCCTGGACGAACAGGAAACACGTAGTGATCAACACTACCCTTTCCGCCACCCATCGTTACTTCTGGAGGACGCCTTGTAATTGGCTTGTCAGGGAAAATACGGATCCAAATCTTACCACCTCTTTGTACATATCGAGTCATCGCCTTACGCGCTGCTTCAATCTGACGAGAATTAATCCACGCAGCTCCATCAGCCTTCAAGCCATATGAACCGTACGCCAACGTAGTGCCACGCACCTCAACTTGGCGCTTGCGCGATCGTCCCTTCTGCCACTTCCGATATTTTACTTTTTTTGGTACCAACATACGCTACTCTCCTTTCTTATCTTTATCAAATACTTCGCCCTTGTAGACCCAGACTTTGATGCCAATTGTACCGTAAGGAAGGGTTGCCGTATCGCGCGCAAAATCAACATCCGCACGAAGCGTCTGTAGAGGAATACGCCCTCGCTTTAACCATTCCCGACGACCCATCTCAGCTCCATCAAGGCGTCCCTTCAAATATATACGTACTCCTTCCACGCCCTGTGTCGTTATGGTCTTTTCGATTGTCTGTTTCAAAATACGGCGGAAAGGAAGACGCTTCTCAAGATCCTGAACAACCTGACGCGCAACAACGCGCGCGTCTGACTGCGGGTTACGGATTTCTTCAATTGATAATTTCAAATCCTTAAACCCGAATTTCTTTTGTAACTCGCGCTTGAGACGCTCTACTCCCTCACCTCCTCGCCCGATGATTAACCCTGGTCGCGGAGTCTTAATGATTACGTTGATCGCATTACGCGAACGCTCGATCTCAACTCCAGCGGCAAGCTGGGAGCGAAGACGCTTCATAATCCACTCCCGCATCATTACATCTTCTTTAAGCGTTTTAGAAAAACCTTTCGCCTGAAACCAGCGCGATTTCCAATCGCGAAGCGTACCGATGCGGAATGAATATGGATGAACGCTGTGTGTCATAATTATTTTTTAGCTTCCAACGTCAAAGTAATGTGACTTGTCTTTTTACGAATGCGTGACGCGCGACCATGTGCACGCGGCAAAGAACGCTTATACACCGGTCCCTCGTCAACGCGAATATCTTTAATCGTAAGTGTCTCTGAAGCTGGAACTTTTGCATTATGACGCACGTTTGCAACAGCACTCTTCAAAAGTTTCTCTATCGGATGAGCGCCACGTTTGACGATAATATGAAGCGCTTCAAACGCATCTTCAACTTCTCGTCCCTTGATTGCATCCGTCACCAAACGCACCTTGCGAGGCGCGATGCGAAGTCTGCGTAATTGTGAGGTAAAGAGTGCCATAAATCTATATTATTTTTTTGCTGCTTGCGCCGTCTCAGTAGCCTTTACCTTTGCAGCTGCTTCAATTTCTTTTTGCATCTTACCACCATGACGCATAAATTTACGGGTTGGAGAGAACTCACCCAAACGGTGTCCGACCATTTCTTCCGTCACGCTGACAGAAATAAAATCACGACCATTATGTACGCCGAATGTATGGCCCACCATCTCAGGAGAAATCTGGGATGCGCGTGACCACGTCTTAATAACCGTCTTTGAATTCGGGGTTGATGCTTTTACCTTCTTGAGAAGCTTCGGATCGATAAACGGTCCTTTTTTTAGTGATCGTGCCATATATATTCTTTATTTTTTGCGACGTGAAATAATCAACATACGCGAGTATTTCTTCTTATTGCGAGTCTTCACGCCTCGTGTCCCTTTGCCCCAGAGGTTCTTAGGACGACGCGTACCACGCATCTGTCGACCTTCACCACCTCCATATGGATGATCAACGGGATTCATCGCAGAACCGCGTACCGTTGGGCGAATGCCCATATGTCGCGATCGACCTGCTTTCCCAACATTTACAAACATATGCTCTTCATTTGAAAGACTCCCGATTGTTGCCCAACCACTTGCGGGCACCTTACGAACTTCTTTTGAAGGCATTTTAATCGTCGTGTAGTCACCTTCATGACCAAGGATTTCGGCATTTGTACCCGCGGAACGAACTAACCGGCCGCCTCCATTTGGCTTCACTTCGATATTATAAACGGGCGTTCCTGGAAGAAGCTTACCAATCGCCATCGCATTTCCCGCCTTTGGCTCAGCATCGATTGAATACAAAATTTCATCCCCGACTTTCATACTTTTACCAGCAAGGATATACCGCTTCTCGCCATCACGATATTGAGCAAGTGCGATAAACGTAGTGCGGTTTGGATCATACTCAATTGCAGCAATACGCGCAGGAACTTCTTTTTTATCGTACCCGAAAGAAACCAATCGATAGAGTCGCTTAGCACCAGCACCCTTATGACGAACGGTAATGCGTCCTACATTATTACGCCCAACAGCGCGCTGAAAACCATGCGTAAGCGCTTTCTCCGGTTTTTTTTGCGTAAGCAATTTGCGGTACTCGATGACCGTCATGCCACGCACACCTGGTGATGTAGGACGAAGTATTTTCATAATTAAAAAATGTCGATAGCCTCGCCTTGACGCAAAGCTACCACGGCCTTCTTATAACCTTTCTTAACTCCCTCCGTCAACCCACGACGACGAGGTTTTTCATGTACTTTAACAACTTGAACATGCTCAACATGCACGCTGTACGTCTTTTCAACAGCACTTTTGATTTCTCGTTTTGTTGACTTTGGATGTACGCGAAACGTGTACTGACCATCTTCTGAAAGCATGCGGGCTCGTTCAGTAACATGAGGAGCGATAAGCGCAAATCGCCCAACGGAAATATTTAAAACAGCTGGAGCGACAACGTTCTTTTTTGTCTGAGTCTGAATCTCTTCTTTCTCTGGGCGACTATCGGAAATACGCGTCTTTTTGCGAGCCTCATTCTTCTCAACCTTTTCTTTCTTCTTTAAAAAATCAAATAATGTCATATATTTTCCTTACGCGGTAATTTTTTCAACGGCATCTTTAGTAATCAGAACGTACTTTGGAAGAAGTGCTGTTTCAGCATTAATATTGCGCGCCTGATCTACATCAATAAACGGGATGTTACGGATTGAACGTATAGTCGCAGACTCTGATGTACCCAAGAGAATAAGCGCGCGACCTCCGCGAATACCAAACTTCTCTGCACCAACTCCTGCGCTAAATACCTTAAGCGCTGATGCGGCAGTTTTTGTCTTTCCTTCAGGGAAAGTAATTTTATCAACAAACAAAATCTCGCCATCTTTCAATTTCTTTGAAAGAACTGTCGCGAGTGCCTTTCGACGAACCATCTTATTAAGCTTGCGCTCATAAACTTTTTCCGTGCGAGGACCGTGCGTCGTGCCACCTCCAATCCATATTGGAGATCGAGTGGAACCGTGTCGCGCTCTACCGGTACCCTTTTGGCGCCATGGCTTCTTACCTCCACCGCGCACCTCTCCTCTCCCTTTCGTGTGAGCAGTACCGGCGCGTCGTGAAGATTGCAAGATAGTTATAACCTCATGAACGAGCGTCGCGTTCCAACGAACACCAAAAATCTTATCAGAGACTTCAACTTCTCCTGTCTTTTTACCTTCGATATTGTAGAGCGGCGCTTTCATACAAAAAATTATGCGGTTATCTCCAAAAGCGTTCCTCGAGCGCCTGGTACAGCACCGCGAAGATAAAGCTGATTCTTTTCGATATCAATCTTGGCGACCTTCAAATTTCGAACGGTAATACGCTCTTGGCCCATGCGTCCACCCATGCGCGTTCCCTTAAGTACACGCTGAGGCCATACAGCTCCGATAGAGCCCGGTTCACGATGAGCATGCTTAGTACCGTGAGTCTTAGGAGCACCCTTGAAACCATGGCGCTTTACTACACCCTGGAAACCACGCCCCTTTGTAAGGCCGGAGACCTTAACAAAATCACCCAACGCAAAGACCGAAACGTCGATAGAAGCTCCATTTTCAAATGAACCCTCTGTAAGCTTGAACTCCTTTTTTACTCTTCCAGATTGTACCTGTATAGCCTTATACCCGTCTTTTTCATCAGTTTTGAGTTGAGTTACGGTCATCGGAGCCGACTGAACAATAGTCACAGGGACAACTGTGCCATCATCTTCAAATATTTGGGTCATGGTGACCTTTTTACCAAGTATGAATTTTTTCATGGGTCAACTTGAGCTTTTAGCTTTTTGGGCTAACAAAATGCCCCGCTAGGGCGGAGCACTTTCTCCACCAACCTTTTCTAGAGTTGTTATCTAGAAAACATGGAGTATTTATAGCAGATCAGCATTCGCTTGTCTAGAGGCCAGAAAGGGTGGTTCCTAGTAACTGAAGTGCCAAGTACATAAATAAAAATCCCCGAGAAAGTCTCTTCGGGGAAGTAACATATAACTTACGGGAGTGCGGCAATAAATTCTCTCAGGAGTGCCGCTACAATGCGATCCAGATCCGGATCGTCTGTAGTCATCATGGAAAGTGCGCGTAACCGATCTTTCGCAGGATCGAATACGTGCCCAATAACCCCCCCCTCCGACAGGCATATCGCATGATTTCTGAAAAAGTTGTAGCTTCTATAGAAAATCGATTCATGCGAACCTCCTCACGTAGACATACCATGCAAGCCCCCAAAATCAAAATCCCCCGCGAGCGCGGGGGATTTTGTAGCAATCTACATTTTTACTTCGACATCGACACCAGCAGGAAGGTTGAGATTTGTAAGCGCATCTACGATCTTTGATGTCGGCTCTATGATATCAACGATGCGTTTATGAACTCTAATTTCAAACTGTTCGCGAGCGTTTTTATGAACGAAGGTTGAGCGATTAACCGTATACTTACGGATTTCCGTTGGAAGCGGCACCGGACCTACGATATTGCCACCGTATCGGCGAGCGGTATCGACAATTTGGCGAACCGAAGAATCGATTACCTTATTGTCGTAGGCACGGATGCGAATCCGTAACTTACTTCCTTCTTGTTTATCTTTTGCAGTAGCCATGCGCTCAATCTGTAGTTATTTATTTATCGATTTTTGTAACAACACCTGCGCCGACAGTCTTGCCACCTTCGCGGATAGCAAAGCGCTGTTTCTCTTCAAGGGCAACAGGATTGATTAATTTAACCTTAAACTTCATGGTATCGCCTGGCATAACCATTTCAGTACCCTCAGGCAAGGTTACATCACCCGTTACATCCGTTGTGCGGATATAGAATTGAGGCTTATAACCATTGAAAAATGGTGTGTGACGACCACCTTCATCCTTGTTCAAGATATAGACCTCCGCTTCAAACTCTGTATGGGGGGTGACAGAGCCACCCTTTGCAAGCACCTGACCACGCTCAACATCCTCTTTCTTAAGCCCACGGAGAAGAAGTCCTGCATTATCTCCAGCCATACCTTCATCGAGCTGTTTATTAAACATTTCGATACCTGTAACGGTTGTCTTTGCGGTTGGCTTGATACCAATAATTTCGATATCTTCACCTACCTTGATCTTGCCGCGTTCAATACGACCTGTAACTACAGTACCGCGTCCTTCAATTGAGAAAACGTCCTCGACAGGCATAAGAAATGGTCTGTCAGTTTCACGAACTGGATCAGGAACGTATGTATCAAGAGCTTCGGTCAACTTTAAGATTGCCTGAACTGCTGGATCGTCCTTTGAAGTTGCTTCGAGCGCCTTGAGCGCTGAACCCTTAATAATAGGGCACTCATCGCCTGGGAAATTGTACTTCGTAAGTAATTCGCGAATTTCCGTCTCCACGAGCTCTACGAGCTCTGGATCATCAACCGCATCAACCTTGTTGATGAATACGATTATTTTTGGAACACCAACTTGATACGCAAGAAGGATATGTTCACGAGTCTGAGGCATCGGACCGTCTGTTGCAGCAACAACAAGAATCGCGCCGTCCATTTGAGCCGCACCCGTAATCATGTTTTTGATATAATCTGCGTGTCCTGGAGCATCGATATGTGCGTAATGACGTGTCGCAGTCTCATATTCTGAGTGGTGAAGAGCGATTGTAATACCACGTGCGCGCTCTTCGGGCGCGTTATCAATCTGATCCACCTTTTCGAGGCGAACCTTATTACCCGCCAAGTTAAGCGAGTGGAGAATCGCAGCCGTAAGAGTCGTCTTACCGTGGTCAACGTGACCAATGGTACCGACATTTACGTGCGTCTTTGAACGTTCAAATTTTTCCGCTGCCATAAAAAATAAAGTCAAAAACTAGAGCCAATAATACGAGCCTTAGAGCCCATTGCCATGAAAAGTCATGGCAAATAACGTACTGACCATAGTAAGGAAGGAGTGCCCTGCTGTCAATAGCTTTTGGAGCTACAAAGGAAGATCTTCAAGAGGGAGATTTTCGAGATCAATATCGTCTTCAGTCGCCTCCTTAGAGAAGGGAGCTTCGTTTTCTTTTTCAGTTTCTTTTTCGTTTGTTTCCATATTGGACACCGAAATCCTATCACAAAATGTCCGAAATATAAAAAGGCCCATTGGGCCTTTAATCTCTGAGCATTTTGCTCATTGGTTGAATTTGAACCAAATCTTGGGTCCGAAGCGAACCATCTTTCCTATACGCTTGCTCTTCAAAAAATCGTATGAGAGGAACGGGAACATCGGCCTTACTCTGAAGCTTTGCCCCATCAAAAGCATATCGATCAAATCTACTAACCAGCGCGGTGCCAATGCTCCGGCGTCGGTAGCTAGGATGAACGCATAGATGTTGGAGCAAGACAATACTATGCCCCAGCATACAAAGCCTTATTGTACCGACTGCTTCGTCAGTCCTCCCCTCTAAAAATGCTAAAAAATGCACAACTCCTCGGGCAAAATCATAGCCATCTTGACCATGCCCCGAGTATCCTACGAGCCGCCGCAGCACTAAAGCTTGTCGAACATGCTGTGTGAATTGAGCATCTTCAAGATCTGCTACGACAAGATTAATAGCGATCATGTGTGCGCCTCGGAAACTCGGCGGCGCGTAAAGCGACGAACTGGATACCGAGTACCACACTTAACACATTTAAGCTGATCACGCGGATTTTGCATTGGCTTCAGTGAGCCATCACACCTCTTACGAGAAGAAACCCGTCGATCATAGAAAAGCAAATCGCCCTCAAGATCATTTACCGTATTCGCGGCGATACGTGGCCTTCGACGGATACCTCTAACATGACGGAATCCTCTCCCCACCGATCCTCCCGTGTAATGAAATCCAGAGCAAAAATTAGCACGTAAATATTTTTTTGTAAACGGCACGCATAATAAAAAGCGGCGTGTAGCCGCTCTATTGTTTTATACACCGTGTGCCCATAGATATACTTGAGCTTTGCGAATAAGACCGCTAAGTCGCGCTTGATCGCTCTGCAAGATCGCGAATACAACCTCATCAAGCGACTGCCATGCTCTTGACCGTACGAGTTGGCCACTTGGATTTAAAAATTGAATGGCTGTCACTAACTCAGGATCATTGATGGCAAACCGCTCTGATGCTTGCAAGATATTAGTAAAAAGTGGAGTTGCAAATTCTCGACAACGCCCAAGATTGGCATCCAACTTCTCAAGCGTTAAAAGAAAAATAAGACTCGTGAGATGTGGGAGCACTTGAACCAAAGACATCATCATGTCGTGCTCTTCTGTAGTAGTCTCGACGATCTCTACCTGAAGAGCTCCGAGAACTCTATCGACAAAATCGGTCCACTGGTCAAGCCGCGCCCGTACAACCGCGATACGCTCACCGCTCAACGTCAGTTGGCTTGGCGGCCGACACAGAGGATGTAATCCTACAACCTCTGCTTGTGACTCAAGCATATGAGTAACAACATCATGTTTGAGTGATGCAACATCAATCCATAGTTGGTTGGGTCGTGACAGTGGTACGAGTGCTTGGATCACACTCGCAATCGACTGCAACGGCAACACAAAAACCACAACATCAGCGATACGCACGAGTTCTTCATTTGTCATCTCAGTATCAAGGTCTGATCCTAAAATACTCGTGCAAAGATTGCCCTGAGAAAATCGCTGACTCGCGAAAAATGAGCGCAACCACTGACCGTAATGACCTCTGCAACCAACAATACCTACCGTTATGCGTTGCATCCACTCCTCCGGCTCGGAATGTAGCACGGGCAAAATAAAAAAGCGAGACGCGCGTCTCGCTTTTTTATTTTGAATAATTTATTTTTTACCAGCCACAATTTCAGCGGCAACATTCTTTGGAACTTCTTCGTATGCAAAGAATTCCATTGAATACGATCCTCGTCCTTCTGTCTTTGACCTAAGGTTTGTCACGTATCCAAACATTTCGGAGAGCGGTACTTTCGCATCAATCACTTTCAAGTTAAAACGGTCCTCCATGTGTTCAATACGACCACGCTTTGAGTTAAGATCTCCCGTAATCTCACCCATGAAATCAGCAGGGACAATAACCTCAACTTTCATGATCGGTTCAAGAAGTACCGGATCCGCACGTCGCGCAGCCTCTTGAAACGCCATCGAGCCTGCGATCTTAAATGCTGCTTCCGATGAGTCAACATCATGGTATGAACCATCAAAAATCGCAACAAAGACATCAACAATTGGAAACCCCGCAATAACACCTCTATCAAGTGCCTCTCGAACACCTTTTTGTACGGCGGGAATAAACTCTTGAGGTACTAAACCTCCCTTAATTTCATTTTTAAATTCAAAGCCTGCGCCAGCCTCGCGAGGCTCAACACGGAGCCATACGTGCCCATACTGACCACGACCTCCTGACTGTTTAATATATTTTCCTTCTGCCTGCGCTGCTTTCTTAATTGTTTCTTTATACGCAACTTGTGGCTTCCCAACATTCGCCTCTACTTTAAATTCGCGCTTCATGCGATCAACAATAATTTCAAGATGCAACTCTCCCATACCCGAAATAATTGTCTCGAGCGTTTCTTGATTTGTAGAAATACGAAACGTTGGATCTTCTTCAGAAAGACGACGAAGTGCAATACCCATTCTTTCTTGATCTACTTTTGTTTTTGGTTCAATTTTGAGATCTACAACGGGTTCGGGGAATGTAATTTGTTCGAGAATAATTTTGTGATCAGGGTCACAGAGCGTATCACCGGTCGTCGTGCCTTTGAGACCGACAATTGCGGCAATCTCTCCGGCGTGCACCTCTTTTACTTCTTCGCGATGATTTGCGTGCATACGAAGAATACGGCCAACTCGTTCCTGCTGATCTTTGGTCGTATTATATATATATGATCCTGCGGTTAGCATACCCGAATATACACGAAAATATGTTAGCTGGCCGACAAAAGGATCGGTCTGGAGTTTAAATGCGAGCGCTGAAAAAGGAGCCTCATCATTTGTCTCACGTGTCGCTTCCGTATTGGTCTTCGGATCAATACCTACAACTGGGGGAAGATCCTGTGGACTTGGTAAGTAGTCAATAACCGCATCAAGTACCAACTGAACTCCTTTATTCTTAAGAGCCGAACCACAAAATACTGGAATGAGACGGTATGCAATACATGCTTTACGTAGTGCTTTTTTCAGCTCATCCACAGATATCTCTTTTCCTTCAAGATATCGCTCGGTCAACGAATCATCAGTCTCAACAATTCTTTCAATCAAATCATGGTGCGCCCTCTCTGCCTCAGCCTTCATATCTTCTGGGATGTCTCCTTCGATAATCTTTTCTCCATGCTCACCCTCTGATCGATATGCTTTCATCTTGAGTACATCAACGATACCGGCAAAGTCTCCCTCTAACCCGATTGGGAGTTGCATGGCAATCGCATTTGGAGAAAGGCGCTCAAGAATTGATTTGTAACTGCGATCAAAAGACGCGCCCATACGATCAAGTTTGTTGATAAAACAAATACGCGGCACTTCGTATTTATCCGCTTGTCGCCATACCGTCTCTGACTGCGGCTCCACGCCCGCGACTCCATCGAAAACAACAACTCCTCCATCAAGTACACGCAGCGAACGTTCTACTTCTACGGTAAAGTCTACGTGCCCCGGAGTATCAATGATATTAATACGATACTCGTTATCTTTATTTTGTTTTTCCTTTGGAAGATATGATGGCCTCCAAAAACATGTGGTTGCAGCTGATGTAATCGTAATACCGCGCTCACGTTCTTGCTCCATCCAGTCCATCGTCGCCTCACCTTCATGAACTTCGCCAATCTTATGCGAAACACCTGTATAAAATAATACCCGTTCGGAGACGGTTGTTTTTCCAGCATCAATGTGCGCAATAATACCGATATCGCGCACGCGTTCCAAAGGATAATCTCGTGCCATATATAGTTTAGAAATTAATTACCAAGAAAAATGTGCGAACGCTTTGTTTGCTTCTGCCATACGATGTGTATCAAGTTTCTTCTTGATTGCACTTCCTTCGTTCTTTGACGCGAGCATCAACTCTTCAGCAAGTTTTTGAGCCATCGGCTTTCCCTTCTTTGAGCGTGCTGCGTCTAAAAGCCATCTCATTGCGAGCGCAACGCGACGATTACCGCTCACTTCTCGTGGCACCTGATAGTTTGCACCTCCTACACGACGAGACTTTACCTCAACGAGCGGACCGATATTGATGATTGCTTCGTTCAGTAATTTTACTGGCTCAGCAACTTTGTGAGTAGTTTTTATAAATTCGATTGCATCGTAAACAACGCTGCGAGCAACGGACTTCTTGCCGCTCAACATAACATTATTAATCAAGCGCTCAACCATAAAATCCCCAAACATTGGGTCAGCATTTAATGGTCGTTTTGTTGCTCGTTTACGTCGCATACTATATTAAAATTATTTTGCTTTTGGGCGCTTTGCACCATACTTCGAACGACCCTGTCTGCGACTCTCGACGCCAGAGGCATCAAGTACGCCACGAACAATATGATAACGAACACCTGGCAAGTCTTTAACACGACCACCGCGGATCATAACCACCGAATGCTCCTGAAGATTGTGACCGATACCAGGAATATATGCAGTAACTTCAGTTCCATTAGTCAACCGAACGCGAGCTACTTTACGAATAGCGGAGTTTGGTTTTTTTGGAGTCTGGGTAGTTACCTTTACGCATACACCTCGCTTGAAAGGGGAAGCGTAATAAATCGGGCGGTTATGAATTGAATTAAAACCAACTTGAAGAGCCGGGGCTTTTGATTTCCTCGGGGCTGCTTTTCTTCCTTTTCGTACTAATTGCTGAATCGTTGGCATAAAAACAAGTATATCCGAGAATACCAAAGGAAAGGTTGCTGGTCAAGAGGTTCAAGGCTGCAGCACGTCACCTCATATCAAAAACAAATAAAAATACCTCTCGCGATTCACGAAAGGCATGATTAGAAAATTAACGCGCCGCCGTTACTGGCAGGCGCAGGGGACGCCCGCGGTGGACGCCTTGCAGGACTTGGTGGGATCCGCGCACGAACCACCACATTGACCTGCGGCATTGAGGCCGCAGTTGTCCGTAGGCTGCGGGAAGCAGTCACAGACGTTTGCGAGCGGTCCCGACATGCAGACCTGTCCGGTAGGACAGACGCCGTTGCAGACGTTGCCGCCGCAGTGGACTTCGGTCGTGCTGTCGAAGCACCCACAGATGTCGTTGGGGCCGGGACGACAGTCCAGACCAACGGGACACTGGCCACCGCACTGATGAGGCGCGATTGCGTCACAGGGAGGCGGAGGCGTGCTGATCTTGTAGGCCGGCACGAGCAAGAGCCGCGCCGTGGACTTCCGCTTGATCGTCGCGACGCCCTTGACGAACTGGTCACGAACGCCCTGCGTGATGTCGGGCTGGGGAGGGCACTTCATCTTGTAGATGAGGAAATCGTTCTTGATGTCGGTGCCGACCGGGCCCTTGCGCGGCTGCTTGTCGTACGGCGCGCAGAACATGACGGGCTTGGGGCTGATCGTACAGCCACGCTCCACCGACAGGATCGGATCCTGGAGCGGCACGAGCGTCAGAACGTCGCCCGCGTGGGTCGACACCTGCAGCGCGCCGCGTGCGAACGCGACCTTGTAGCAGATGGGGTGGTCGTAGATCGCGCTTTGCGCGAGCACGGGCTTGGCCGCGAGGCCGACGAAGATTGCGACGATGAGCGCCGCGACGAGGTTTCGAGTCTTCATGAACGTAGTTCTCCTACTACTTTGGTTTCGGTTCGTGGGTTTTTGCCTACGGACTCTTTGTGTTCACGTCATATGATCCCCCCTCATGAAAAGAGCTGACCGAAGAAAGTTAACACATACAAACAACCTTGTCAATACTTCCCTTATCATGCTATACCATTTCTAGACTTGGAGGCGAGCATGGACTCTCTATCGTGCTCACGTGCACGTAAACGATGGGCTCCTCAACATCGTACGTATTGTCCTTTTTGCGACAAGAAATCTGTTCGCGAAGTACGCCGTACATTCCGCACTCAATATGGACCTGCTTTCCGATTTCATCTTCCTGATATAGCTATAATGGAATGCGCGTCGTGCAAAAAACGCTTCCTCACAAAAGCTCAAAAGCGACAACTTGTACCCGCATATAATGCTCGCATTCGTACACATCTTGGCCTTCTGGCTCCATCCGAGTGGACGCGCGCGCGAAAAATACTCGGTCTCAGCCGAACTTCTCTTGAAAAGACACTTGGACTAAAACCCGCGGATTCCTCGCGGATTGAACTTGATCGAGCGATCCCTTCCCTTACGGAAGATTTACTCGTCAGAATGGTCCTTCGAGGTCCTCATATTAGTACCTGCATATTGCAAGTACTCGCCGATCGTGACAGAGAAAAAAAATTAGCGCGAAAGCGCACATAAGCCCTAAAAAATGGGCTTTTTTATTTTTATCCAAAGGTAAACGCAAAAAATTTAACTCCGACTTCGGGAACTGTTATCTCAAGCGAATGACCACTGTATGAATCGCTCTCAATGAGCCCGTACAAACGCTCGCTTTCTATATTAATAAACGATTCCCCTCCTTCTGAAATACCATCACTCCCAACCCACGAACCCACAACCATGCCGTCACGCGCAAGAAATATGGGAGTTTTCTTTGGAGCACTCGCGACTACATACACATTTTTTGCATCATACGTATAAAGAATTTTTGCATCTTTGCTTTTTGCTTCAGCGTATTCCGGCTGAATATCCCACGTACCTACAAAATACAACGTATTAGGCACGATACTCTTTGGCCTTTCATATGTATGCACACCTGACGTAAACTTTGTCCCACTTCCAAATCGATCGTTTCTTGCTGAACCAAAATACGTCTCGGGACTTTTTACTTTTGAAAAATCAACACCGATCGTATCGTTAGGATTCGTGACTCCACTCGCGATTTCACCCTGCACATTAAGACGCTTCATGCGCTCTTCGAGCGCTTCTTGAATTTTTCGTTCCGTCTCATCATACGACCCCTCACCAATATGATCGTAGACAATATACCCATCAATATCGATCAGATATTTTCGCGGCCAGTATTGATTTTTGTACGCGCGCCACGTCGAATAGTCATTATCAAGCACGACTGGATATTTGATACCGGCATCGCGCGTAGCCTTCTCAACATTTGCAAATACTTTTTCAAACTCAAATTCCGGCGTATGGATGCCAATGATTTCTAACCCCTTATCTTTATATTTGTCGTACCACGCATTCAAATACGGCTGCGTACGCTGACAATTAATACATGAGTATGTCCAGAAATCGACGAGAATGACTTTTTTACCTATTAAACTTTTAATCGTCAGTAACGGATCGGTGTTTATAAACCCGTCAGGTGTAGAAATTTCTTTAGCGACTTCGTATTTCTTTGATTTATCAACGGCAACTTCTTTTGGAGGTGCAACGGGCTTTACAGGCGTATCGGCGACCATTTTGTCAGATGAAGTGGGCGCGCATCCGGGTGCATCGTTTGTATCACCGCATGGCGGCCGCTGATTATTATAAACATCCTCAAGATCAATCGCTGAATCCTCCGTGGATACCGTACGGGCAGGACTTACCTTCTGCCGCTCAAGCACATAAATTGATCCAACAATGCCTATGAAAACAGCTGCGAGGATAATATTTTTTTTATTCATATTTATTGTCGTGGAGCAACAATACGATTTACAAAATCAAAGTTTGCGACAAGTGCGAGTCGCTCAGTAAAAACAAGTACGCCCAAAACTATCAGCACTACGCCAAAGGCCATATTAATGTACTTCAATATATGTGCGTAACGATTAATAACATTTGATGCCTGCGCAGCAAAAAGCCCTACAAGCAAAAATGGCATTCCAAGTCCCAAGGAGTACGCAAAAAGTAAATAAAACGCAGAACCTGGATTAGATGCGGCGAGTCCTAAAATCGCGCCGAGTGCGGCACCTACACATGGCGTCCACCCCGCCGCGAATGCTGCACCAAAAAGTAATGACGTAAGGTATTGGGAAGAAAACTTTTTCTGCACATTAATCTTATATTCTCTCTCTAAAAACGGAATGCGAATGAGCGTTGCTAAGTAAAGTCCAAAAAATATAATAAGCGCGCCTCCAATGCGTGAAAGCCATGTTCGCGCGTCATACGCAACAGATTCTAAAACTGTATTCAGAAGTACTCCGAGCACCGCAAAAACTATTGAGAATCCGATTACAAAAAATAAACTATTTAAAAATATTTTTGAACGCTTGGCGGACGCGTCCGCGAGTGAAGCGCCTGATAAGTACGCGAGAAACCCCGGCACAATCGGAAGAACACATGGAGCTAAAAACGATACGAGTCCTGCAAAAAACGCAACGCTCAATGATAATCCATCAGCCATGTTACTTTAAAAATTTATTAATCTCGGAATCATATCGACTTTCATCCCATGATGTTCCATCCTTTAAAACTCTTGTACCATTTTTTACAAATACTTTTGTATGTTGATACGCGATACCAAATTCGCGGGCGATATCCTCTTCCTCGCTCGAGGTATCATTATCTTTATAATTCACGCGAAAACCAATGACTTTATTTACTGTTAAATCGGTAAACACGCTTTCCATCTTTGGGAATTCTTCCTTACACTCGGGACACCAGTTTGCGTAAAAATATAAAACAACAAGCTTGCCAGATGCGAGTGCTCGATCATAATCTTTTTTACTGAATTCAAATAACGGATCGGAATTACCGGCAAGCACCTTTCCTTGATACTCCAAAATCGCACCTCCGTCTCTTGTATCCATCGTGGCACTCTCGTCTTTTTTCAAACATACGCATTTACAACGCACGTCCGTGATCGTGCCAAGAAACCTTTTCTCTTGATACCCATTTTCAAATCCATCCCCGATCACTCCATTGGAAGCTTCGCATTCTGCTCTTGTCATCTGTGGATTATCACCGTGATGCTTCATCGATTGATTGGCATTTGACTCCGGACATTTTGCGAACTCGCATTGCGAACCTGTGCGCGAAACGTATGACCCATCAGGACACTGCATTGCGTCAGCAGGGCATGCGATCTCATTATCAGACCCCGTATCGATGGAAAATGGCCCATTTGTCTGAATAAAAAACCATCCTCCTACTATAGCGACGACCAAAACCCCCAAGATAATACCAAATGTCTTCATATATAAAGTATGGCGATGTATATTTATAATGTCAAGTAAACTTTACATTTTTCTGTGGGCTTACCTATACGCCTTTGCATATAAAAGTCCTGTTGCCTTCGCTACGATCATAATTCCCAATACCGCGGGAAGCCACGGATCAAGGTCATGTCGCAATTCACCGACAATAATGCCGAACAAGAGCACGCCGGATCCTGCAAAAAACGCGACTCTCCCCGCAATCATGCGATGTAATATTTCTCTCTCGTCATGTACCTGCTCACGCCACACAAAAATCGTGAACAAACCAAAAAGTAACACCACCGCAAGCAGAAGCATCGTCGCCACCATATTGGGCATCCAAATATCAAACGGATTTGCAAGTAGTATTAATAGAATGAGAAGTACGAAAGTTACGATAAATTCTGATAATGCATTATTCATAAGTAAAAATATGTTCGATGGGTTTTTTAAATAATCGTGCGATTTTAAACGCAAGTAAAAGTGAGGGAACGTAGTTTCCTTTTTCAATTGCAATAATTGTCTGCCGTGTCACACCAACTTTATCAGCAAGTTCTTCTTGTGTGAGATTAACGCGCGCACGTAATACCGATACGCTATTTAAGATCGACTCTTTCATACAATATGTTCATCGTAGCGCACGAACTATGTATGTCAAATATACTTTACATCCGCGCTCACGTCATAACACTAGGTGCACTTGACATGCCCTGCTTATCATTATAAAATCTTTTCAGTATTTTTCATTGTCCTCGAACCTCCCTCATATCAATAATTGAACGAAAAAACGTCCACAACCCAAGGGAGGGTCGAACAATGACAACCGTACACCTACAATATGAAGGCGAGCCGTGGTGCATCGCCCACTATCAATTCCACCGCCAGCTCCGTCATGAACTAAGCTTGCTCGAGAGCCTAAGCACAAACGCATGTGCTTTCGAGCTACCACGTGACCAAATAGAGATTGTATCTATCATAGAACTATTACGTGGCGTCGGTATCGACATCAAAATCGTTGCGGGCAAATGCCCCGCAAGCGAAGACGGTATCGAAACGTATTAATCAAACAAAAGCGCGACTGATAGTCGCGCTTTTTTATATCAAAAAGTAATTCAAAAAATCTTATGCGGTCGCGAGTAAAATAAAAAAACAACTTTTACTAACCAATCATCGACAGCATTAAAATGCTACGAAGCGTACTCCAACGAGAACAAGGAGTACAACGATCATAACCATCGTGCGTTGATTCATGGTTTTAGTATATCAAATGAATATGATAGAGTGAAAGCCACTACGGGATGTAGTATACCGGCAGTACGCATGCATGGGGTGCATGTAGACCGGGTTCAATTCCCGGCATCCCGATAAATAAGTACGAATTTTAATGACGGGTATTGAACGCGTGCTGGGGGCATGCGGGGCTTTGCACTAAGCGAAGCGCAGAAAAAGAATTCCCAGCATCCCGACACTCAAACAAAAACGCCCATAGTATGAGCGTTTTTGTTTACTTATGAACAAAGTTCTTATTTTACAGGCTGTTTTTGTTTCTTGAGACAACTTGTGCACATTTTTACTCGAGGCCCATCTCCAATACGCCCCCACTGTAAATTTGGGTATTTCCGTTCCCACTTTGTCGGGTTATAATGAGCACGCAAAAGACGGCGCTTCCCGCCCATTCGTGAACCTTTACCACATATTGCGCAAACTTTTGACATAGTCTTCTTACAAATTTGTAACCTCATTGTTATAACACACGTATATGCCTGATGCAATATCTCTCGTCTTTGGACTCGCCATTCTCGTCATGTCAGTCGTCATCCATGAGGTATCCCACGGAATCGCCGCCTACCTCCTCGGTGATAAAACTGCCTACTATGAAGGCAGATTGACACTCAATCCAATCCCACACATCGATCCTTTTGGGTCAATTCTTTTACCGCTCCTCCTAAGCCTCACAGGAAGTCCTTTTTTAATCGGATGGGCAAAACCTGTACCATTTAACCCCTACAACCTCATAAAAGCACCGAAATGGGGGCCAGGTATCGTTGCTGCCGCAGGGCCTATCTCTAACCTGGTAATCGCAACGTTCTTCGGAATTTTAATTCGTCTTGGGGGACACAACATCATTCCATTTCCTCAACAATTTCTTGAGATTTCAGCTCTCATCGCCCTCCTCAATATCGCACTTGCGGTTTTTAACCTCGTTCCTATCCCACCTCTCGATGGATCAAAAGTACTCATCGCTGCCTTACCGGATCGCCTGCACAACATCGCGATCGCACTCGAAGCATGGGGCTTCGTGCTACTCATCGCCTTTATTCTATTATTCTCGCCGGTTGTTAGTGTTATTACCTCAATACTCTTTCGCATCATCGTTGGATAATAAATTTTATGATGCCATCAAAAATCGCATTTACCGACCTCGAGATGACGGGACTCAATCCGACAGAACACGAGATTATAGAAATTGGGCTCATTGTCGCAGATGCTACAACACTTCAAGAGCTCGATCGATTTGAAACGCGCGTACACCCACAACATTTAGAAACCGCGAACTACCAATCACTTCAGTTCACCGGATACAATGAACAAAACTGGGCAAATGCACTCTCGCTCAAGGATGCGCTAACAGAATATTCAAAGCGCGCTACTGGATCAGTGTTTGCTGCATGGAACACTCCGTATGATTGGATGTTTTTAGTAGCTGCGTACCAAAAAGAAAGACTAGAGATACCCCTCGACTATCACACGCTCGACATCTTTTCTATTGCATACGAAAAAATGCGTGACGATGAACACTTTAGTATCAAACTTACAAAACTCTGTACATCTCTTGGGATCCCGCGCGAACCAATGCCTCATCGCGCAATCAACGGCGCAGAACAAGCGTTTGAACTCTACAAAAAACTGCGAGAACAAATTTAGAACTTATAATTTTGGTGCCCTCGGTAGGAATCGAACCTACATTAACTCCTTAGAAGGGAGCCGTTCTATCCATTGAACTACGGGGGCGCGCTACTATGTATAGTAGTAGATATCTTACTCGAATGGAGTTCTCGATGGAAGATCCGCTCCTGACCCTGCTAACACCTCTGCTCTATTCGCCAAAATCGCACGCACGTCATCAAGTAGCTTACGATTCAATCTCTTCACTCCCGGGTCAAGAGAAAGCTCGGTACCCGAAGGAAGAGGAGCCTCTGTGTGAAATAAAAACACGTATCCATCGTACGCCACAACGCCAACAAGCAATCCTCCAAGCACAATCAGAGAAAGGCGCCATAATAAGGAGCCGTGGACCAGAATATTTGTCTTTTGCGCGGAACTTTTCCGTCGCAACGAGAAATGCATTGAAATAGGAAGATTAAATTTCATAGCGCTGCAATTGACATAGTAATCTGAGTTGAATTCGCAAGGATTGAAAGTTGGTTAATCGTTATAAAAAAGCGTTCATTTTCAAGCTCGCGGAGCATTCTAATAACATTTGTATAGGAACCATTAACTGTCAAACTTACGCCCACCTTCCCTGCCTCAAGTGCTCCTGGTGGAGTGATGGATACCTGCCCAAGATTGTTCCGCTTGATAATTTCATCGATAAATAAAACGAGCTCGAGTTCTTTTTTATCATCGTTCGCGATGAAAAATAAATTCTCAATCTTCGTAATATCTTTTTGCGCATCCTCATACTCTGGTAAAATTTGTCCGCGATATGCTCGTAACTCTTGTTCCGTTGTCCGAATCTCTTTTTCCATCTCAAAAAATTTATTTGATAATGGAAAAATCTGGTAAAAAACAAGATACGCAAATACCGCACAAAGTGCCGCGTTTGCTAGCACGACACCCGCAGTCGTCAAAATAAATTTTTTCTGAATAGGCATCATAACTGTATACGAAGCGTAAGATTAAAATCAGCGTTCTGCTCTTTTAAAATGTTTGTTACTGGGGAATCGTATGATTTTACCTTTGGATGAGCTTTGAGTGCATCAAAAAAGCTCAAAAAAGAGGAGCGCGTATTCGCAATGCCCGACAATTTGATTACACCTCCCGGCTTACCATCAACCTGCGCCCGATCAAGCTCAATACTCGTGAGATGAATATCGGAGCCAACTTTATTTATGATTTCTTCTAAAGATCTCATCACTGGTAACGTATCTTTCCCATACCCAGCAACATTTCGTAATAACGTATTTACTTTACCAAGTCGCTTTCCTGTCTCATCAAGCTCTTTAAATTCCTGACTTTTCTGAATCGATGAGAGGTAATCCTGTTTTGCGTCAAAACGAAATGTAAGGGCAAAAAATGAAGGTAACAAAAGTAAATCTCCCGCGAGTGCGACCACGCCAAAATAAAGTCCAAATGTAACAACATATCGCCGCCACGCCTCATACCGAAGTTCTTTTTTATATGAATCAGGAAGTAAGTTCATACGATGTTGAGAGAAACAATATCACCGCCACGCAGTGCGAGACCAAATGTAGTCGCATATCTCATAGTCTCGCGTGCCGTGATCGAAGGAATTTGTTTTTCAAGATTAAATATATTTTCCCAAATACGAGCTCGCTCAACTGGGATACGAAGTTCTTGGGCGAGAAATTCTGGTAATCCATGCAGCAGGGCATCGCCTCCACATAAATACACGCGAGAAACCGGATCACGCTCCGGATATCGTCTCTCCCAAAAACCAATCTGGCGATCGGCCTCATCTTTCAGCGCAACGAGCGCGGGCGTCAGGCTCTTGATAATATCTTCGGACATTGCATCAAAACCTCTTCCAAACTTTACCTCTTTAGCCTGCTCGGGTGTTAGTTGAAGTGCGTTCATTAAAATCGCATCAATATCGCGCCCGCCAACTTTCACCGTAGAGGTAAAGTTCACGGTACCCTCCGAGACAATAGAAAATGTCGTTCGCGTCTTACCAAGATCACCGACTAAAAAAACACCTTTGGTATTTCTTGGTACAACCGCGCGCGCGATCGCCTGCGACTCAAGCTCGAAAACAAGCGGGAGAAAACCTGCTTTTTGGACTGCGTTCATATATGACTCGACTGTCGCTTTTGGATAGGCAGTGACAACAACGTCCATTGTAGGACGACTACGCTCAGCGAGATCGAGGACTTGATAGTCAAAATACAAATCTGCTGGAGGGAATGGAATATGCTCTTCAAGCTGAAACTCAAGAGCTTGGCGTAACTCACCCAAAGGAATGCGCTGCGTGCGGATAAGTCGTAAAAATCCCTTTTCTTCAGGCAAAGATAAAATAAGATACGGGTCTCGAAGCTTTTTCTTTCCTCCAAAATTTTGAATGCGCTTTAATGCTTCACCAAGAGCAACTTCATCTTTGATCTCACCGGCATCAATAATACCTTTGGCGAGAGGTTCCTCTCCAAAAAATGTAACGTCTTGTTCATCCTTATGCTTATCAAGACGCAAATATTTAAATGATTCGTCAGAGATATCGAGGCCTATGACTGAAAACAAAAACGGGTTTGCCATGCCCGTTTATTATATCGCACTTTATTCAATTTCGTGAAATTCTGTGATATCAAGATTTGCGGACGATGGAGTACAAGAAAGGCATGCCGCTCCCTTTCTGTACGTAAGAACACTCTTATCACGAATCTCAAGACCTGCCGCAACAACCTGACTCAAAAGAGGATTGTCATTAATTAGCAGCCTACCAAAGGGCACGAACACGGATCCTCGCAACTTCGCTATAGCTGGATTATCCATTGTAAAAACTTCATTTGAGCTCAATGTGTTGAATGAGTTCTGTAGAGAATATAGATATACATCGTCTTTATACGCCGGATTTCTTGTTAAGTAGGAATTTTTACATCCCGCGTATGAAGATGGATTACATCCGATAATTTCTGGGCCGGAGTTGGTGACACTTACCGTTCCATCAAAGAGAACTGCGGCAAAGACTGGATCTGGTGTCGTATTGCCAGGCTTATCGAGATAAATACCGCATTTCTGAGCCGACGTACAACTAATATTCGCCGCTCCAGTAAAGTAAAAGATGGGCTCCTGATTTGCTGGCACAGATAAGATTAGCTTGCCATTACCTGAGATGGTCAGGCTGCCATATTTGCCCGGCTGTATCGTAGTTGTCGCACTACCAGCAATACTAATATTTGTACCTTCGGCAACTGGCGTTGTTACATTGTAACCATCCGCTGTCGTCTTCCATGTCTTAATGAGTGTTTTTGGTGAATTACCATCTCCCTCAGGAGTAAATAACATTGGCAATATACCAGGACCTGACGCAAAAGGACCTGTACCTGAAGCTGGCACCGTAGACGTCGCTGGCGCAGGATACGGAGAAGAGTTTACACACTCAGCAGCAACTGACATCGTATTGTCACAATATTTCTTACAATATGTAGTACTCGGAGATGGACCATCGGCACAATCCTGAGTTGCACCATAAGGCTGTGGAGGATAGCGCACATCGGTACGTGCATATCCATAGTGGAATGCTCCTGTTGTAGAGGCAAGCTGACCCGCATTACCTTCGACCTGCTGTGCCTTCAAAAGCCCGTCGGTTGCAGCAACACGTTGCGTATCCATCGACATAGAACGCGTGAGAAAGCGCGTATTACTTGCAGAATCTTTTGTCTCTTCTCCTTGAAAAATTTTAAACGCTATCGAGCGTGTTGATGTCAATGTATCCCAACCCGCAGCCTCTTGGCGTAGCTCGGCATCAACAGCAAATTTAAGTGCTGGCGCGTGCCATTCGGCAGTTCCATATGTTTGGTCAGGAGTTGAACCACATGAATCTCCATAACATGCCGGATAATTAATATGATTCGGAATTGTAATTCCCTGCGGCACATACGAATTATTTTTTGACATAAATACCCAATGATTTGAAGCATCCCCGCCCGATCCTGTAAGCGAAAGAACTAACCAGTATTTTTCACCTTCAACCATTGGAAAGTCACTCGAATAATCAGTAAGAAAATCAAAACACTTCCACTCAAAATTAGTAGTCGCGTTGCTTGCATTCAGCGTCTTTAATTGATTTGTATGATATGAAGAATCATTCGCATCATATGGAGATCCTCCACGAGTAGCCGTACTCGATGCCACTGACGCCCCAACGGGATCATTGGGCTCAATTGTTAATTGTAACGCGGGAGGAGTTCCTACTTTTTTCAAATATACACACGCGCGCATCGCATATGCGGTAACAGCCGGAACAAAAGCCTGCGCCATATCTTTTTTACCTACAGTACCAAGCTTCACCGTAATAGAATCCCAGCTCGCCCAGTTATCCGATGGCTTATTTACACAGTTACCATTTTCTTTTGGATTGCATTGGGCCCACGTTGAGCTCGCGGCGATTGAATTCGCAACCATAATATCTCCGTATACAACGGGAGCAGTGGCACCACTCGCATCAATCGTACTGTTTGAATAAAAAGTAGTAGACTCACCAATATTCACACTGCGAACAGTAGGGCTATCGTTTACACGAACTGTCAAAAATCCTATTTGTGCGGCATTATTGAGATCGGGAAAACCGCCATCGAGAGATCCTCCATCAAAGACAATTCGCGCGCTTCGGTGACGATTTGAAAGATTACTCCGTGATACAAGCGTGTATGGACCAGTTCCACTAATCGTCACGCTCGCCGTTGCGCTATTGAGCGTAACGCTCTCTGGAGTCGCATATGTCTGCGTATTTTGAATACGAGATGCGACTTCTTCTATCCCAGACTCCGCAGTAATAAAACTCTTTTTTGCGTATGCAAGCTCACGAGCACGATTGAGCTCAGTCACCGCAATATATCCATATGCTCCAAGGATTAAAAGCGAGATAAAAAAGAAAAATAGCACTGCCATCAATGCTGCCTGTCCTTTGGTATATAAAATCTTATTCATAGATACTTAGTAACTCCCTCGTAGAATCGCAAGTGCAGAATACGATCGCGTTACGTAATATTTTCCACGACCAGACTCTACGGTCATTGTAACTCGAATACCATTTGAAACCGTACCGCTCAACTGATCAAAATCAAACGCGGTAACTGTTACATCCGGAGCTGTTAGATCGGCACCTGCAATCGTTATTTTATTTGAAGCGTATGCAATCGTACGCGACGTACCTCCAGGACATGCAGTTGCACTTGAAAAATCAGCGAACGTATCAAGCGTAATACTCGTTCCGCTAAACGTGGTGACACTACATGCGAGGCGCAACTCGCGCACAATCCGCTCAAGAGCAGTATCTGCAGCTTCCGCAACTCGTTGCTCGCTTCGTGCCTTACCATATGTCTGTGAAAGCTGGACGATACTAAAGGCAACAAAAACAATAGTCATCGTTAGTATTGCGATGTAAACCACAAGCTCCATCAACGTTGTCCCTCGCTTCATCATATTAGTTGCCAAAAAGATCTGCGATATAAAAATCGACTGACTCCGTAAACTGATCCCACGAAGCCGTCACTGTGACACGTTTTGTATCCGAATCGAGCGTACTCCCCGAGCAGACTCCCGTCGTAACGCCAACGATATCACCCGTAGAACTATTCCGACATACATCCTGTATATTCATCGCGACTTTAACATTGGCGGTGATCGCCGTTGGGCACGGGGAAGTCGCGGTCAGCACATATGCCCCCGCGACATACGTAAGACAATAATTTGGTGTTGTAGAAAGCGTAAGAGCTGGCGATGCAATATTCGCCGTCCAACCCGAATCTCGCCTATATCGCATCGCCTCTACCGCCTCTTCCAAAATAAATAATGCCTGCGTGCGGCGTGCGGCACGTGTTACTGATCGATCAGCAAGAATTACCGCTCCATAAATTGTTGAAAAAGATGCCGCCAATACTCCAAGAGCGACGATAAGTTCTACAATCGAAAATCCGCGACTTCGATGCATGATTCTATTTTACGGTAATGTAGCAATGACGCCAGTAGGACGCACTGTAATAATGCGTGTATCGTTGATGCGCTCAGCCGTAAACTGCACGAGCACACCATTTGGAGAGGTCGGAGAACACGTAGCAACGGCAGCAACACTCTGAAGCGCGTTTCCCGCAGTCCTTCGCTCTGCCTCACCAGTTATTCGTTTAAAATAAATCTCTGGACGGGGGTCTGGCTGTGTATTCCCCGATATACAAATAACACTCATTGTGACTTCGCCCGGTATCGTATATGTTTCCTCTACCGTTAATGTCTGCGGAGCGCCTGTAGAATATTGAAAAAGTCTAATCTCTTTTGTCGCTGAATCAAAATGAATTCCGTATTGTGTCCCTGTACTTGTGCTGTCCTGTGAGGCGAGCGTTCTACTGCGCGCCTTCCCAAGCATGGCATATGTAGTCTCCGCGGCAGCGTTAAGTCCTTGGCGAGCCACAAATCGAGAATATACCCCAACGAGTAGAGAAGAAATGACGGCCATAACAACTACAACAATAACAAGCTCGAGCATCGCAATACCTCGCTTTTGATTAAATCGCGCTCGATATTCCATACATTGGCTGAATCATTGAAACCGCGAAGAATCCGACAAATCCTCCAATCACAACCATCAACAAAGGCTCAATAACCGTTGAAAGATTACTCGTTGCATCCGATACCTGCCCCTCGTAGAAAAGAGCGACCTCGTTAAGCATCTTTGAACTCTCACCTGTCTCTTCTCCGACTGCGAGCATCTCACCCATCAGTGATGGATAGAGATGTTCATATTTCAAAAAAACTTTCGATATTGTCTCTCCTTTCTGAATGGAACTTTTTGCTTCCTGTAAAATGCTTGAGTACAAATGATTTTGTATGATACGCGAGGTAATATCGAGCGCCTCGAGTACCTGTACGCCCGATGAAATCAAAGACGCGAGCGTACGCGCAGTACGAGCTGCATTAAATTTTTTCGCGATAGGTCCTATGATCGGAGCACGCACCGTAAAATTATCTATCAGATTTTTTCCTTGTTTCGTATGTACACCATATCGCACAGCAAAGACAGTCCCCACAAACCCAACAAGAGCCAAAAATCCGTGATTCTGCAAAAACTTCGATGTATTAATAATGAGCTGGGTACTAAACGGTAAATCAATCTTTAAATCTTCAAACACTTGAGTGAGTGTTGGCACGACATAAATCATCATCAACACGCCAATCAAAATCATGGCGCAGATAACAATTAATGGATACATCATGGCGCCGCGTATTTTCCGACGCAAATCATAATCAGACTGCATTTGAGTCGCGAGCACAGTCAATGCCTCTCGGAGCTGCCCGGACTTTTCACCCGCCTCTACCATCGCTGTATATAATGGAGGAAATACATCCGCATGAGTCCCAAGTGATTCAGAAAACGTCTTACCCTTGCGTACCTGTTCAACTACATCAGCAACTACTTCTTTATAATGTGGATTTTGAGATTCGCGGGAGAGCGCCTCTAGCGCGCGTGTAAGCGGCAACCCCGCACCAATCATAACCCCAAGATTTTTTGAAAAAAGAATCTTGTCGATTAATTTAATGCGATTAAATATATTGAGAACGCGCTTGGAAAGCTGTGCTTGAGCTTGGTTAACGGCACTCTTACTCGATCCATCGGACTCCGAAGCAGAGAGGAGCATAAAGCCCTCTTGGCGAAGAACGCGAGCAAGCTCAAATCGATCACTCGCATCACGAACTCCCATCACCTCCTGTCCTTCCCGATCTCGAGATTTGTAATTAAAACGTGCCATGCAAAAAGTCGTATTACTTACTATAGTAACACGACTTTTTGTAGATACGATGAATATCTTTACTCTTGAGTAACTCGGAGCACCTCTTCAATTGTAGTCCTTCCTTCGGCTGCCTTAAAAATACCATCTTCAAGCATCGTCATCATGCCAGTCTTACGCGCGAGCGTATCAATATCAGCCGCTGATGCATTTTTAATAACCATTTCTTTAATCGCCGGCGTCACTTGCAACACCTCATGAATGCTAATACGCCCTTGATATCCATCTGGTACATCGGGCGTTGGCTCAGGAACGTAAAATGTTATATCTTCGAGCTGATCTTTTGGCCCGATAATTTTCTCAGTTCGTAAAAATTTCAACATGCGCTCAACATCAATAATATGCTCGAGCTGCGTAATCTCATCTTTATTTAGTTTATGTGGTTTCTTTGATTTATACAGTGTGCGAACAAGACGCTGAGCAATAATCACATTGACTGTAGATGAAATTAAAAATGGCTCAACACCAAGATCAATGAGACGAGGAAGGGCGCCTGCGGCAGAATTAGTATGCAGCGTTGAAACAACGAGGTGACCGGTGAGGGCAGCGTTAATCGCAAGATTGGCAGTCTCAGTATCACGAATCTCACCAACCATGATGATATCGGGGTCTTGGCGCAGTAACGATCGAAGTCCGTTTGCAAACGTAAACCCAATATCGGGACGAATCTGCGATTGATTCACGCGTTGCATACGATACTCGATCGGATCCTCAACGGTAGAGATATTAACCTCTGCGGAATTTAGTAAATCAAGCACCGTATATAGTGTTGTCGTCTTACCAGATCCCGTAGGCCCCGTAGCAAGAATCATGCCAACTGTTCGTTGGATATTTCTATGCAATGCCTCGAGCCCCTCGCCATGAAACCCCAGCGATTCAAGTGTAAAGCCCTGTGAATTTTCAGGGAGCAAACGCATAACAATTTTTTCACCATCATAGACGGGAAGAACGGAAACACGAAAAGAGATCTTATACTCTGCCGTGTCTATCTTAAAACGTCCGTCTTGCGGCAAACGCTTTTCATCAAGTTTAAGTCCTGCGAGCACTTTTACGCGCGCAACGATCGCGGGAGCAACTTTTTTTGGTAATACCATCGCATCACGCAAAATACCGTCAATACGATATCGTACGACGAGTTCATTTTCAAATGGCTCGATATGAATATCAGAAACTTTTTGTAAAATCGCGTGCCGCACAAGCGTATCCACGATTTTTACAATCGGGAGTTCTTCGGCAATTTTCTTAAGATCAATCTCTCCCGCTTCCGTAGCCTCATCCGTCTTTACTCCAGCCGCGGTCAATAACTCGCTGTCACCTTTGATAATCTCGCCAAATTCTACCTCGAGACTTTTTTGGTAAAGCGACAACAAATACTTCATTGACGCATCACTTGTTAACCGCGGCTTGATATCGAGATCGGCCTTTTTGCGGATAAATTCGATCGTCTCCAAATCCTCCGGATCAAGCATTGCGACTTCGAGACTTCTTCCTTCCTTCTTATACGCCACCACATTATGCGTACGAGCAATCGGCTCTGGGATGATCTGAAGAACGATTGGATCAACCTTCTCACCCTCAAGACTGACAAAAGGAATGCCTAAAATATAACTTTGAAGCCGCCCAAGATCTTTTGCCGAAAGCTTTCCTTCTGTAACAAGAACGTCACCTGCGCGCTTATGTTCTGTCTCCGCTTTTTTGAGTGCAGCATCAATATCAGGTTCTGAAACAAGACCTGTATCAAGCAGAAAGGATTTAAATTGCTTCGGATCTATCCTCATTCGCCAAGGACCTCTTTGACCTTCGCGAGCACTTCTTTAAGCGCATAATTTGCCTTGATAAGATACCCGCGTGCACCAAGTTCAATCGATTTCATTACATCCTCACTCTCTTCAAGATTAGTTAACACAAGTACCGGAATATGTTTTGTCGTATCATTCGATTTCATCTCTTTCAAAACATCAAATCCGTGCTTCTTCGGCAAAATAAGATCAAGCAACACGAGATCTGGTTTTGTTTCCGTAAGCTTTGTAGCAGCCTCCTCTCCATCAAATGCCTGCATAATTGTATACCCCGCACCTTCAAATGACTGCTTTAACGCATCCTGCAATGCCACCTCATCTTCTACAACAAGAATAGTTTTCATAATTATTTTTTTTCCTCTTGCTCCGCGCTCTGCTGTGACGCGCCTTGAATTAATGGGAGCCCAAACCAAAATGTCGATCCTTTACCTTCAAGCGAAGCAAACCCAACTCGTCCGCTCATCGCCTCAACAAGTGACTTCACAAGATACAAACCAAGGCCTGTACCGTGCGTACGAAGTCGAATTGCATTTTCCGCTCGAAAAAATTTTGTAAAAATCTGCGCCTGCTCTTTGATTGGAATACCAACACCCGTATCACTCACCTCGATACGGCCTGTGGCGCCGTCCTTGATAATACGGATGGTCACTTCCCCTTGCTTCAGAGTATAGCGTAACGCATTGTCAATCAAATTTTCTGTCACCCAACGTAACTTTGATTGGTCAGCGAAAACCCACAAAGGTCGCGCCTCTATTTCACACTCAATGCGTACCTCTGCTTGGGCTGCGAGCGGTTCATACCCTTTGGCGATTTGTTCAACAAACGAGTCAAGAGAAATCATGACTGGGCGAAGAATCAATCGATCGTCTTCAATACGATTCACCTCGAGCAAATCATTAACAAGTACGATCATCCGTTCATTTTGCTCACGAAGCCCTCCCATCGTTGTCTGAAACTCTTGGGGCAAATCTTTCATCTTCTCGAGCATAATCTCAAGCTGCCACTTGATCGCGGACAATGGGGAGCGTAGTTGGTGAGAAACGATATTAACAAATTCTGACTTCATGCGCGACGCCTCAGCCAGCTTTTGAAATGCCGCTACGAACGCGTGCCCAATAATAAAGAGGAAGCCCGCCATAATAGAAACCGCCATTACGACAACTGCAGGGTCATCTGAATACGCTCGCGCGAGCACAGTTGTAATCAACATCGCGGCGATAATAATAATACCCATCACAATAAATAAAAATTGCGGACAGGCAAAAATGGAGACTTTATAGTACCCGCATTGCTCCTTAATATTGAGGCCCCGAAAAAATCCTTGGAACATTACTTCTATTATATGCAAATGAGGACCTCTTGACACTGGGTATAACAATGCTACGCTGTAGGCATTCCTGATGTTCTTGAAAAGGTCCGCGCCGCGGGCCTTTTTTGTAAGATGGAATCCCTATTATTCGCCTACATACTTTTAGGAAACTGCTCATGGATCTTAAAAACCTCAAAGCAGCTCTCGATGAGCTCGCTGAAGAAAAAGGAATCGCAAAAGAAAAGGTCATTGAAACAATTGAGATGGCTCTTGCTGCCGCCTATAAACGTGATTACGGAAAAAAGGCTCAAATCGTACGTGCAATATTTGACCTCGATACCGGTGGCGCATCGTTCCGTCAAATAAAAATCGTTCTCGATGAATCAATGATCAAGCCTGAGGATGAAACGGGCGGAGAAGAATCTGAAACTCAAGAAGAGTCAGTGGATGGCATCAAGAAAGTCCGTTTTAATGAAGAGCGCCACATCATGATCGATGAAGCTCGTAAGCTCAAAAAAGATGTCACACCTGGTGAGGAACTCGAGTTTCCTCTAGAAATGCATAAAGACTACGGAAGAATCGCCGCGCAAACCGCGAAACAAGTCATCATCCAACGCATTCGAGAGGCGGAACGAGAAGCAATCTTTGATGAATTCCGTGGAAAAGATGGCTCTGTCGTAAGTGGCATCGTGCAACGAGTTGAGGGACGCAACGTATTCCTTGATCTCGGCCGTACAACCGCACTCCTTCCTTATGAAGAACAAATTCCTCATGAACGCTATCGCATGGGCGAGCGCATTAAAGGCCTTTTGCTGTTTTCTGAAAAAGGCACTCGTATGCCAAGCCTCTTTATCTCGCGCTCTCATCCAAAGTTCGTACTTAAACTCTTTGAAATGGAAGTCCCCGAGATCGCTCAAGGTCTTGTCGAGGTAAAAAATATTGCCCGTGAAGCTGGCTCTCGATCAAAAATCGCTGTTTCCTCAAAAGAAGACGGCGTCGATCCGGTCGGATCGCTCGTTGGACAAAAGGGCGTTCGTGTTGATACGGTCATCGCAGAACTTGGTGGTGAAAAAATCGATATTATTGAATGGTCTGACAATGCCGAACGCTTTATTAAAAATTCTTTGTCCCCCGCAAAAGTTCTTAGTATCGAACTCGATGCAGGAATGGCTACGGCGACCGTAACCGTAGACGAAGGCCAACTTTCCCTCGCGATTGGACGCAATGGACAAAACGTTCGTCTTGCCGCGAAACTGACTGGGTGGAAGATCGATATTGTAGGGCCAAACGCATCCCCTACTACAGATGAACCATCTGAAGAAAATGTCGAGACAAAAGAAAACAACGAATCATTAGAAGAATAACCTATTATATATGGAAGCAGCACTTTCATTCGTACAAAAATTTAGTGAGATTATTGTATTTGGATCGTCGGTCATTGCCATCATTACCGCACTCTTACTCCGTCGCTCGATCGCCAAGCTGCCAGAAGGCACAGAAAAAATGCAAGAAATTGCAGAAGCAATTCGCGAAGGATCGTTTGCGTTTCTCAAGCGTCAATATACTACAATAGCAATCGTTGCTGTCATACTATTTGTTGCGCTGTTCTTTACCTTTAACCACGAGACTGCTTTCGGTTTTGCAGTTGGCGCAGTTACCTCCGCGCTTGCAGGATATATTGGTATGCAAACTGCAGTTATGGCAAATGTTCGCACGACTGAAGCAGCTCGCCATAGCATCAAGTCAGCATTTAACGTCGCCTACCGTGGCGGCGCAGTAACAGGATTTCTTGTTGCAGGATTGGCACTTCTTGCCGTATCACTCTCATATGCCATGTCGATCATCCAAAACCCTCAAACCGATCTCAGCGGCCTCATTGGTCTTGGCTTCGGTGCATCCCTAATCTCTGTCTTTGCTCGCTTAGGTGGAGGAATCTTTACCAAAGGCGCTGACGTTGGAGCAGATTTAGTCGGGAAAGTAGAAGCTGGAATCCCAGAAGATGATCCTCGAAACCCTGCGGTTATTGCAGATAACGTTGGTGATAACGTTGGAGACGACGCTGGTATGGCCGCTGATCTTTTTGAAACTTATGCGGTCACACTTGTTGCCGTATTATTACTTTCAGGATATCTCGATGATCGATTTGCAATTTACCCCCTTCTTTTAGGAGCAGTTGCACTCATCGCATCAATTATAGGATTCTTCTTCGCAAAAGTTGAGAACGAGCACACAATTATGCGCGGTCTCTACCGCTCACTTCTTGCAACATGTATTTTTTCAGCCGGAGGATTTTTACTCGTTTCTCGTTCACTCTTCCCAACACTTTGGCAACCACTCTTTTACTCCAGCCTCGTTGGTCTCGGAGTAACTGCGGGTATGGTCTTGGTCACAGAATACTACACATCAAAAAGCTATCGCCCCGTAAAAGGAATCGCGGAAGCATCTGAATCAGGACATGGTACCAACGTAATTATGGGGCTCGCTTACGGCATGGAAGCAACATTTGCGCCGATCATTATCATCACCGCAGGCATGCTCATTTCATTTGCGTTCGCTGGACTGTATGGCGTCGCGATTGCCGCATTCAGCATGGTTTCACTCTCTGGCATTATCGTCTCCATCGATGCGTTTGGTCCAATTACTGACAACGCAGGAGGTATTGCGGAGATGGCAGGACTTCCTGCCGACGTTCGCAAAAATACCGATCCACTTGACGCAGTCGGAAACACAACGAAAGCGGTTACCAAAGGATATGCTATCGCATCGGCAGGACTCGCGGCTATCGTTCTCTTTTCAGTTTATGTAAATGAAGTGCATCGATTACTTCGCGGAGCGGCAGACTTTGCAGGAGGAGATGTCTCATTCGATATCTCAAACCCCCTCGTTCTTGCGGGACTCTTCATTGGAGGCTCTCTTCCATATCTCTTTGGCTCAATGGCGATGCGTGCCGTCGGAAAAGCTGCGGGCTCAATCGTCACCGAAGTACGCCGACAATTTCGTGAGATCCCCGGTATTATGGAAGGAACAGGAAAACCTGACTATGCTCGCGCCGTTGATATCGTTACTCGCGCAGCACTTCGTGAGATGGTTCTCCCTGCAATCGTGCCTATCGCGGTCACGCTCGGGGTCGGATTTATCCTCGGCCCTATCGCACTCGGCGGACTTCTCATTGGCGTTATCGTTACCGGACTCTTCGTTGGACTCTCTATGACATCAGGAGGAGCTGCGTGGGACAACGCAAAGAAATATATTGAAGACGGACATCATGGTGGCAAGAAATCTCCCGCTCACCAAGCAGCAGTTACCGGAGACACGGTCGGCGATCCCTACAAAGACACTGCGGGTCCTGCGATCAACCCAATGATCAAAGTAGTGAATATCGTTGCACTTCTCATTGTCGGCCTCTTAATTGGTTAATACTCTATGAATTCAACCGTAACAAACCTCCCGAAATCACGGATCGAGGTTAAAGGAACTCTACCCGCATCAACGTTTGATGAATGGGTCAAAAAAGCAACTGCAGTATTTGTTGAGAACACTGAGATCCAAGGGTTTCGAAAAGGAAAAGCGCCAGAAAAAATGGTTGTCGAATCAGTGGGAGACGGACGTATCCTCGAAGCAGCCGCGGAAAAAGCATTGCAAGCCGAATGGCCAACTATTCTTGCGGAGCACAAAATCGAAGCAATTGGCCCCGCAGAATTTCACATCCTCAAACTTGCGCGTGGGAATGATCTTGAATGGAAGGCAGAAGTCACCATACTTCCCGTAATCACACTCCCTGACTACAAAACGATCGCAAAAGAAGCAAACACAAAAAAAGAAAAAATTGATCCGGAGCCAACTGAAAAAGAAATTGAAGAAACACTTCAATACATCGCGCGTTCACGTACCGAGGAAGGAAAAGAACCTCCAACGATCGACGACGACTACGCTCGGGTAATTGGGAACTTTTCGGACTTGGCTGCGTTAAAGAAGAGTATCGAAGATGGTATTCGTCTTGAAAAAGACCAAAAAAATCGCGAGGCTCATCGGATGGCAATTATTACTACAATCGCAGAGATCATTATGATGGATATCCCAGATCTCCTCATTACCATGGAAAAAGAAAAAATGCTCCATGAACTTCAAAGCAGTATCGCTGAGATGGGACTTGAATGGAATAAGTATCTCGAACACCTCAAAAAAACAGAAGAGAGTCTTAAACAAGAATGGGATAAGGACGCTGAAAAACGCGTACGCGTTGCATTCTCACTTCGTGAAATCGCACGCACAGAATCCATCGAACCAAGCCCCGAAGAAATAAAAGAAAAAGTCGACTACTACCTTGCACCGTATTCTGAAGAAGAACAAGCAAATCTTGACCATCACCGCATCGAAGAATACGCTAGAGGTACTATTAGAAATGAAAAAGTATTTCAACTTCTCGAAACATGTTAATCCCAACAGTCATTGAAAAATCAACGTATGGCGAACGTGCCTACGACATATACTCGCGACTCTTAAAAGACCGCATCGTATTTTTAGGCACCGGTATTAATGATCAAGTTGCAAACGCGATCATCGCCCAATTTTTGTTTCTTGAACTTCAAGATCCAAAAGAAGACATCCACTTTTACATCAACTCTCCTGGTGGATCGGTTTCGGCAACACTTGCAATCTACGACACCATGCAACATGTCAAACCAAATATTGCGACAATCTGCATAGGACTTGCCGCATCTGGTGGAGCAATTTTGCTCGCCGGAGGACAGAAGGGTAAACGTTATGCGCTTCCAAACTCTGAAGTCATGATTCATCAAGTACTTGGTGCGGCCGAGGGACAAGCAACTGAAATCGAAATTTCAGCCCGACACATCCTTAAGATTAAAGATCGGCTCAATAAAATTCTCTCAAAACACTCCGGCCAATCATACGACAAAATTGAAAAAGATACCGACCGCGACTTCTTTATGGACGCCGATGAAGCAAAAAAATATGGCCTCATCGATGAGGTCATCAAGCCAAAAGGTGGCGGAAAATAGAAGAATATAAAATGCCCTCAACGGGGCATTTTGTTTTAAAAAGATATCTCATGTCGGAAGTTTTGTTATTGCAACAAGAAGTTTACGTACACAATCAATCTGCATGATCGCTGCTGTGCGCCACGCCCCAACAGACCGATATCCACCAATATTCCCGAGAATATGAAAGAACTCACGAGCATGTTTGTCGAGCATTTCGGTTGTAACCTCTTTCACGGCCAGCGGCTTTCCTCTCTGATCCAACCGTACAAGCTCAGAATTGATTAAACCGCTCGGAGTGACGACATTGCGATACCCAAAATAGATACGCTCTGCAAGTGTATTGGTAGGTAGAGCTATCGTAGATGCAAGACGCGGAACCCATTGCCCGCTTTCTCTCAATCCAGAAACTGTACATACCACACACTGTGGTCCCTTTCGTCCCGAAATGAATTTTGGGACAACCTGTATCTCTTGATGAGCGAAATACGTATCCCTCTCCTCGGGGAAAGAAAGGCCTTGAGGATAAAAATCCACCTCCTCCCACACGTCTCGCTCATATCCATATTCCCGTAACACAATATCTTCTGTCATCCTTAACGCCAAAAGAGTTGGTACAAAAAGCTTTTGAGGCGAAAAATTATGGTGACCGCTAAAGCGCCAGCTGTTCATAGCACATAACCTCTAAGAACAGATTTACATAAAAATCATATTTTGTCAATATGCGTGTACCACCAACTTCCTACACGAGCAGTCTCGGCAACAGATCAATGCCTGTCATCTCAGCTGGGACTTCAAGCTGCATAAGGTTAAGCATCGTAGGCCCTATATCGGAAAGCACTCCCTCAACACTTGCGAGCGCTGCCTTTACCTCCTGCTCGGAACGCGGAGTTTTACGCTTAAACTGTTTTCCAAAAAGGTAAAATGGTACGGGATTCGATGAATGTTTTGTCCGAGGTTCGCCGGTAATACGATAACGCTTCTCTTCTGCGTTGCCATGATCAGCCGTCAGGATCATCACGCCTCCTACTTCAAGTATTTTTTCTTTAATACGTCCGAGACATTCATCAAGTATCTCGATTGACTTTGTTGTTGCGTCAAAATCACCCGTATGCCCAACCATATCTGCATTGGCAAAATTTACTAAAATAAAATCGTAGTTCCCAATCTCCGCGAGCAATGCATCGGTAATCTCGCGAGCCGACATCTCAGGCTTTTGATTAAACGGTACGCGAGCGGAAGGAATCAATTTTCGATCTTCCCCCGGAAACGGCTGTTCTTTTCCTCCATTAAAAAAGTACGTTACATGAGCATACTTTTCTGTCTCGGCGACATGTAACTGCTTAAGGTTTGCGTATGAAATAACGCGAGCAAGTGGCCATTCAATATCAAGCGGAGGAAATGCTACATGCGCATTGAGGCCCTTTTCGTACTCCGTCATTGTTACCGTAAATACATCGGTTAATGCTGTACGTGGAAAACGAACAAAGTCGTGATCCAAAAATGAATGTGTAATCTGACGGATACTATCTTCCCGAAAATTAAATATTACTACCGCATCACCATTTTGGATTCTCCCCTTAGGCTTCCCTTCAGCATCAATACGCCACGCCGGCGTAAAGAACTCATCGGTAATGCCTGCCTGATATTGCTCATCGATAAATTTTCCCGGACGATCAAACGTCGCCCCCTTTACCCCTACAAGACAATCATACGCCTGTTGAGTCAGCTCCCAACGCTCCTCTCGATCCATTGAAAAATGCCTCCCCATAATAGAAGCGATGTACGCCTTGGGGAACTGTCCTTCGATACGCTCCTCAAGTTGCGGTAAAAATGTCTTCATTTCACGTACTGGAGCATCACGGCCATCCCCAAAAAGGTGGAGTGCGATCTTTTCAAGCCCCTGCTCATGGGCAAATTTCATGAGCGCATAAAGATGATCGACATAAGCATGCACGGATCCACTCGAAAAAAGCCCCACAACATGAAACGTACTATTATTCGTCTTTACATGCTGGGCGGCATTTATAAATGCTTGGTTTTCAAAAAATGTTCCGTCCTGGATTGAGACGATAATGCGTGGAAGATGATGGTAAAGCACCCGACCCGATCCCATTGTGAGGTGACCGACCTCCGAGTTGCCCTCCTCTCCCCATGGTAACCCGACCGCGAGGCCAGAAGCCTGCAATGTCGTCATGAGATACCACTGATTCAGATCATCAAGTTGAGGATGTTTAGCCATCTGTAGCGGTGATTCTCCAGGGAGCGTATTAACTCCAAAGCCATCAAAGATCGCTAATACAAGCGGGCGAAAATTCATATATTTTAGTATAGCACAGAGGCGTATCTCGCCCGAATTTTGCGGGGTTGACTTTGCCTATAATCAAAATAGTATTAAAGATACTACATTTATTTGAACGTTATGAGTCTAGGATCACTTACATTTTATGGAACCCCTCACACAACTATTGGTTGTGGCGGCGGTTTTTCTCGTGGGATCGGGAATCGGATACTTCACGCGAAAAATTGTTGCTCAACAACAGAAAAATTCGATCGAGCTATCGATCAAAAAGGCGACCCTCGAAGCTGAGAACGAAGCTCAGCGAATTGTCTTAGAAGCAAAAGAAAAAGCGACAAAGATCCTCGATGAGATAAAAGACGAGGAAAAAATTCGCGAAGCAGAGTACCACAAACGCGAAGAGCGCTTTGCAAAAAAAGAAGAGCAGTTTGAAGATAAAGCTCAAGACTTAGAAAAAGAAAAGAAAGATCTCCGAGAAAAAGTAGAGCGTGTTCGTGGCGCACAAGAAGCGCTCAAGCTCAAAGAAGAAGAGAAGCGTCTTGAACTCGAGCGTGTCGCGGGACTTTCTCGCGAAGAAGCCAAAGATACGCTGTATGCTGCAGTTGAAAAAGATTATGAAGGAGACCTTCTCGAACGCCTCCATAAACTCGAAATGACTGGTGAAGAGCGCCTGCAACGAAAAGCGCGCGACATTCTGGCATCTCTCATTCAACGCATTGCCACCTCAACGGCATCCGAAGTTACAACAACAAGCATTACAATTCCGTCAGAAGATCTCAAAGGGAAAATCATTGGACGTGAAGGACGAAACATTCGTTCACTTGAGCGTGCCGCGGGTGTAGAGATTATTGTTGATGACACGCCCGGAGCAATCATTATTTCTGGATTTGATCCTGTCCGCCGTCACATTGCAAAAATGGCGCTTGAAGATTTGATTACCGATGGTCGCATCCAACCAGCAAAGATTGAGGAAGCGGTTGAAAAAGCAAAATCGCAAATTGAAAAAATAATGAAAGAAGCTGCGGAAGCTGCAGCATACGAAGTCGGAGTCTTTGACCTCGATCCTCGGCTCATGCAACTTTTAGGTAGACTTCGCTTTCGCACAAGCTATGGTCAAAATGTCCTCCAGCACTCAATCGAAATGTCTCACCTCTCTGGAATGCTCGCGAGCGAACTTGGCGCCGATGTTGGCGTCGCAAAAAAAGGAGCGCTCTTGCATGACATCGGAAAGGCAGTTGATCATGAAGTACAAGGAACTCACGTTGAAATCGGTCGACGTATTCTTCAAAAATTTGGCGTTGAATTGCCCGTTATTCAGGCGATGCAATCACACCATGAAGAATATCCATACGAAACACTTGAATCAATCATCGTCCAAACCGCTGATGCAATCTCCGCTTCCCGCCCTGGTGCGCGCCGCGACTCTGTAGAAAATTATCTCAAGCGACTCGAAGATCTTGAATCAATCGCAACTTCTTTTGACGGAGTTGAAAAATCATATGCAATTCAAGCAGGTCGCGAAATCCGAGTGTTCGTAACGCCAGATAAAATAAATGATCTTGAAGCTCGCGCGATCGCTCGACAAATCGCAGACCGCGTAGAACAAGAACTCAAGTATCCGGGTGAAATCAAAGTTGTCGTCATTCGTGAAAATCGCGTCATCGAATACGCTCGCTAAAAAATATCGAACACTAAAACAACCGCCACGTAAGGCGGTTGTTTTTATATAAAATTCAAAATAAAAAAAAGTCCGGTGCGGCTGCTCGCTTGTAGCGAGACAGCCGCCCGGGGTTCAGATCTTGTCGTCCTGGCTAGACGACGTTCTTCTCGGCGAGCCAGCCGGACTTGGTGGTCAGGGTGGCGGCCGGTTCACGGGCTCGGGCCATGGAGACCTCCTCGTGAAGAGCGCTCGAGAGCGCCAGTTCGGGGAACAGGTACGTTTGTAATCTTACGACATCTTAAAATACCGCGCAAGCCCCTTTTAACCATCTCCACAGAAAAGTGTTGCAAATCAAAGCGACATTGGTACTATGAACCTACAAGAAAGTAACCTACGGAAAGGTCGAGTTAGATATCATTTTCGTAACACTAGTTCACCATGAATAAAGGCGATCTCGTCGAATCAGTATTCAACAAAATTGGAGGCACAAAGAAAGGAGCCGAAGAAGCAGTTGAAACAGTTTTCGACACAATCACAAAAGCACTTTCAAAAGGTGACGAGGTAGCAGTATCAGGCTTCGGTACGTTTCTTGTAAAGAAACGCCAAGCTCGCACTGCTCGCAACCCTCGCACCGGAGCAACGGTTCATGTACCTGCAACACAGGTTCCAAAGTTCCGTCCAGGCAAAGGCCTCAAAGAAGCAGTTAAGTAATAAAATTCTTCGTATGACAAAAAATTCCTTTAACGAGGAATTTTTTGTTTCTTCTCACTAAACGTCAATCCAATGAAATCTATGAAAGCTTCTACTTTTGATCTCATGGGTAGCGCCTTGGCAAAAAAAAAATACAAAAACTTCGCCATGAAAGAGCACCATTTAAGCATGCGCGCTTTTTATGTATCTATCTCAAAACTGAATTCAAAGACGATGTCTCGCACATTCAACGTAGTGTGAAACGGCCTATATACGCAGCTCGGAAATTAAATCCTTTTCAATTTCATAGTCTTTCTGTAGAATATCTGTGCCGCCGTAAACCCTTCTTTCGAAGGGGATGAAGGCGGCACGAGCGGTCGTCGTATAACGGCTATTATGGCTGCCTTCCAAGCAGCAGACGCGGGTTCGACTCCCGCCGACCGCACACACCAAAAAGACTCAAACTAAAAACCGTCTTATAACAAAGACGGTTTTTAGTTTATCTAATCTCTTACGGGTATGTTTCCCAGTAGTCGTTTTCGGATTCGGTCATGTGTGGCGGAAAAACTTTTGGAGATTCTGCCGAGTCAAAGACTGGCAAATTTTCCGGAGCATGAGGCTCTGATCGAGGAGGCACTGGAGTTGGAGAAATATTTTTTATTCCGCCATCCGATGCACCCGACGAAGGAGACTCATTTTCTTTTTTATCAGCATGATCGCGCATGAGATGCGCGATAAACAATGCCAACGTAATCAACCACAATAACCATCCGATACTGCACCACTCTTCGAGCCAATTGAGAAAATTGAACAACCCCGCGGTAAGGAATGCCCCAAACGGACGACGCTCGCTAGCAGGCTCAATCGTCGGTTGTTCGGGTGTTGGAATTGAAACTTCTGGAAACGTAGGGACGGACGGTGTAATCGGTAAAACTGTAGATCCGGAATTCTGTACAGGAATAAATTGTGAAGGTGCTGGTTGTGTTGCGGGAACACTGACTGTCACTATTGGCGTAAGAACGACTTGTGTACTTGGTGTGCCTGGAGGTTGAAGTGGAACGATGGGGCCATTGCCTCCTCCGCCACCTCCTCCACCCCCACCACCTCCGCCTCCGGAGCCAGTGTTGGTAGTACCTCCATTATTATTTCCATTATTATTTTTTGGACGAACCTCTATCACGACATCTCGTGTTGTAGTTGCTCGTCCATCTGATGCGAAGAATTTTGCGGTCGATGTACCAATTTGCGACTCGCTCGGAGTCCAAACAAATTGATTTGTACTCGTCGAGTACGTAGCACCATTTGGTAATTCGAATGTGATCGTAACAAGATCACCATCAGGATCATTTACACTTTCGAAAAATGAAACTGACTCTCCAACAATCGCGGTCGCGGATGTCGGACCGAAAAATACTGGAGCGTGATTTCCTTCAAAAACAAAAATGATTACTTCTCGCGTCGTGGTCGCGATTCCATCTGAAGCGAAAAATCTCACCGTCGATGTACCACTCTGCATTTCTGTTGGCGTCCAGACAAACTCTCCTGCCGCGCTGTACGTGGCACCACTTGGAAGTTCGCTGGTAACTTCAACGAGATCTCCATCGGGGTCGTTTACTGTTTCAAAAAATGAAACGGGACTACCTACGATAGTGATTGCTGATGTTGGACCGAAAAATACTGGAGCGTGATTATTACTTTCAAGAACGTAAACGATAACCTCTTGTGTTGTCGTTCCCGTTCCATCAAACGCGTAGAATGTTGTAGTCGCAGTACCTGCAACTACGGGAGTCCACTCAAAAAGTCCTGTGCTTGTGGCATACGATGCGCCGTCTGGCAAAATCGCCGAGACTACCACCAAATCACCATCAAGATCATTAGCCGTCTTTGAGAAACTCACGGAAGCGCCAACCGTTGTCGTCGCTGATGTTGGGCCAAAAAACGTAGGAAGATGATTACTATCTGAATCATCCAAAGGAGAAACTACAATAATAACTTCCCGTGTTGTTGTGCCAACTCCGTCAAACCCACGAAATAATACCGTCGATGTACCACTCTGCATTTCTGTTGGCGTCCAGACAAACTCTCCTGCCGCGCTGTACGTGGCACCACTTGGAAGTTCGCTGGTAACTTCAACGAGATCTCCATCGGGGTCGTTTACTGTTTCAAAAAATGAAACGGGACTACCTACGATAGTGATTGCTGATGTTGGACCAACCCAACTTGGAAGCTGATTTACTAATGGATCTTTGAGAACAGTAACGAGAACATTATATGTCGACGTTCCTGTACCATCAAAACCAAAGAAATGGATAGGATATGAACCCTGCGCAGTCGGTGTCCATGTGAACTTCCCTATTATGCCGTCATACGATGCTCCACTTGGAAGATCGCTGGTAACCTCTACCAAATCTCCATCAGGATCATTGACCGTGATAAAAAATGATACGGGATTACCCGTAACCGCAAACGCAGTTACCGGACCTGCAAAAACAGGGAGTTGATTTGTAACAAGAGAAGAAAACGCAGTCATCATAACTGCCGAGTTTTCAGATGCGTCATCTCCAGCATCAGGAAGCGTATACGAATTCTTAGATTCCCCCCGATAATCTGATTCCGATGACTCACTTTCTACAACTTCTTCTACAACTACAGAAGACTCTGATTCTTCGGAGACTGAACCTTCAGTTCCCGTGGAAATGATAGTCGCATCAGACGACCCTAAATCAGAAATCTTCTCACCAAGTGCATACAATGGGGAAACAACCAATGTAAGAGAAAAGAATATTGCAAATATTCTTTTCATAATGATTGTTTATTATGCGCACGAAAGCCAATAAAAATTGCTAGTATGCACTCACTTCAATTCCAACTATTCGATTGTAAAAGAGCATATTGAATGGCAAAACTTTACCACATTTAAAAGATTTTTGCAAGCATTCCAACATTTTTTTAAATATAAAAATGCCCCGAAATATTCGGGGCACGCTGTTTTATTCTAGTTGCAACCAAGTCCTTCATCGGTTGCACCATCACAATCATTGTCGAGGTGATCGCAACCAAACAAAGATTCGGGCTGAGACGCAATGTCTGGGTTACAGAACAAGTAATGAGTAGGATTTGATGTAACACACACCGCATGTCCAACCGCACACTGACCAAGTTGGCCAGTATTGCAGGTCTGTCCACCTTGAGGATTCCCCTCGTCGACGGAGCCGTCACAATCATTGTCGATATTGTCACAAAGTTCGCTCGCTGCTTGCGCGGGGATGCACGCACCCCATGCGTTATTCGAGCACGTCTGTGTGCCGTTACGACATGCGCCAACAGCGCCGGAAGCGGTACACGCCCGTTGCTGACCGTTGCTACATACGAGCAACGTAGTCGACGTTGTCGTACTCGTCGAAGTCGTAGTCGATGACGTGCTCGAAGTTGTTGAAGTCGAGGTAGTCGTCGATGACGATGTCGTTGAGGTTGACGTAGTTGAAGTGGTTGTACTAGTCGAGGTCGACGTTGTCGTAGGCCTTGATGTACTCGTCGTGGTCGATGTAGACGTTGTAGACGTGGATGTAGTCGTCGTACTTGTGGTGGTAGTTGTTGAAGTCGTACTCACCCTAGTAGTTGACGTTGTCGTACTCGTCGAAGTCGTAGTCGATGACGTGCTCGAAGTTGTTGAAGTCGAGGTAGTCGTCGATGACGATGTCGTTGAGGTTGACGTAGCGATAACTCCACGACACACATTCGGATACGACTTAAACTGCGGTACCGCAAGGATATCCGTGCAGTCAATCTTGAAATCAGCAACGCACTGAACGCACGTTGCCATATCGAGCATCCCGCCAATAGAGCGGGCGCAAATCTGACCATTTGGTCGTACTACATCGGTACAAGTTGAAATGAATCCAACTTGTACGGGCGTAAAGTCGGTCGGATCTTCAGGAAATCCGCAGCGACGATCAGCGCCGCCACACGCCTGACAAATCTTCTCGAGCATACGCTCTCGTTGAACTGCAACTAAACGGTCGGCTGCTCCATCGCCAGGCAAATGACAGTCAGTACTATGTGTACCGGCAATACGATTTGTCCAGCATGTTGAGAGCACTTTCGCCTTCTTACGTTGAAAGGCAACGGCATACTTGAGATTCGCACGCTGACACTTGAGTACTGCGGCCGTAGGATTTGGCTGCAATGCGTCAGCATAAAGATCGACTGACTGATCAACTGCGATCTTCCCAATACAGGAAAGGCAGTGGTATACGTCATCAAAATTGTTAATGGAGTTATCACAGCCCCTGTTTTCGAAATCAGGACACTGACTCCCCCACCCAATATCACTAGGCGCGACATCATTAACCCCATCACAATCGCCATCGCAGCACTGCGATCGAATATTGCGATGAAGACGAATATCACGCCTTGCGAGCCGACGCGATTGAGCCGGATCTGTCACACAGTCGATTCCCCAAGGCAGATAACCCCTGAGCCTCTTATCCTCGCATGACAGCTGATCGCGAAGACGACCATCTACATATGCGGCAAAACCCTTACTAAGGGTAGTTTGACACGTATTCATATTGGAAGCGGATACTGGCGCAGCAAATATCGACGCCGAGAGAAAAACAAACAATGCGATTGCTCGCATGAGACTCCTTCCATTTCTTGCCCTAAATTTCAAGGGGCGCTAGAGCTGAAACTACAATAAAATTAGAAAAAAATCAAGTATCACAAACAAAAAAAATACCCGCGGCTACGGCAAAAAAATCTTAGAACAAGATCTAAAACAAAAGATTAAGTAGTTTTTTCGAAAAAACCTGAGAATCTTAGACCAAAAACATCCACCCCTAATACTCGATACTCTGCGCAGAGTATCAATAAACTCTCACAAAGCACTAAATCAATTGCACGCCACGTTTTTGTCGGAGAGCCGGGAATCGAACCCGGTCTACCTGCTCCCAAAGCAGGTGTACTGCCGGTATACTACTCTCCGTTTTGAAAACAATTTCACGTGAAATTGTTTTCACGTGAAATCATGCATCAAGCATAACATTTTCAATATGCTTGATTATAGCGGTATTTCTTAAAAAATCTAATAAAACACTGAAAACATCTACCTGCCAATCATTTTCTATATTTTTCTCTATTAAATAAGCTTCTATTACTCGCAAAAGATTTCTCTGCTTGTGAAAATGAACGTTGTCTTCCGGTCTATAATCATCATAATTGCTGTTTTCACGTGAAATTTCAATTTTTAACTTTTTATTTGTGAAACTATATCGTGAAAATATACGTGAAACAATGTTTTGGTCTTTTTTATCTATTTCACGTGAAATAGTTCTTGATTTAACCTCTATAAAATGAATTATTCCGTCTTTTTGAGCGACTATATCAATCTCGCCAATCTTTCTTAGATAATTTCGATCAAGGACGGTAAAGCCAGACCTCTCAATATAGCGAACCACTGTATCTTCCGCGATATTACCAATTCGTCTATTTTTACTGTATTTCTCTTTATCAGACATTTATAAAAGACATTTATACACAGAAACAGGCCTTTATACATGGGTTATTAACAGATATAGCTGAAATGTTATTAAACAGACATTGCTTATAAAAGACACTATATAAGACAATTGCACTTGTGGGGTAGAAAAGTAATTCTATGACTTTTCCCTGTTCTCTCTTTCACGTGAAATTGAAACGCTAGACTTTCACGTGAAACCGCCTATCGGATAAATCTTATCAATCCTGATGAGATCTACTGCTTTATCGACATGTACTGCATTTATAAAATGCTTGTAACGCTCTAAAGCTTCGAATACTTATTTGTTGTGGACCTAGGGAGAATCGAACTCCCGTCCCGGCAATGCGAATGCCGTGTACTACCACTATACGATAGGCCCAAGACTTTTGTAGTGTAAACAACTATCTTTCTCTTTTCAAACTAAAAAATTTAGCTTGAAAAGAGATTCCTATACTTAATATATTGCTCTTTATTAATATAACTTTTCTTCGAAAAATCCTTTCGGCGGTCATAAGATTGAAACTTGATCAGCCAAATTATTTATAACAATCCCGCGCGTAATATGTTTGAAGAACTAGAGAAAGGAACTGTCTCGCCTAGTAAGCCAACGATATCGCCCCATATTCTATTGGGAGTGATTGGCATTATATTCATCTTCGCAGTTGGAATTTTTACAACGTGGATTAGCAGGGCATCAGTAGAACTAAATATGACTGAAGCGGCTCCAAGATCAAAACTCTCAAGAGCCACAACCATTGCCGTAAAGGCATTTCCTACAGCGGAAGGATATGGGGCCGACACCATTGGAGGACGCGGAGGAAAGATAATTCAAGTTACTAATCTTAACGACTCAGGTCCTGGTAGTTTTCGTGAAGCGGTCATGACTTCAGGACCACGTATTATTGTTTTCCGTGTAGGAGGAGTCATTAAATTAGAAAGTAATATCGTTATCTCGGAACCATTCCTTACTATCGCGGGTCAAACCGCTCCAGGTGATGGTATTGTGATCCGTAACTATACCGTGGAGATTACGGCCTCGGATGTCATCGTGCGCAACATGCGCTTCCGCGTAGCCGACGCTGAAGATGGTGGCGATCCCTGTTGTCGTCGCGCGCTATCTATTGGAGCCGGCGCAAATGGAGCATCTCGCGTTATTCTTGATCATGTATCTGCAAGCTGGGGAGTTGATCAAACTATCGACGTTCATCGCTCTTCTGATGTCACCATCCAATGGAGCCTAATCAGCGAATCGCTTAATAAAAGTCTTCACGTAGAAGATACTCGCCAACAACACGCGTTTGCTTCTTTGAATTACTCTGGCAGCCGTGTTACGTATCATCATAATCTTTACGCTGAACATCGTGGTCGCGTTCCCCGATTTGATGCCCAGAAACAGGCTGACTTTGTAAACAATGTTATCTATGATTGGCATGCGAATGATATTGATGGTCTTGGAGGCGCTACTACGGTCAATGTAGTAAAAAATTACTTCAAAATGCGACCCGGTACTGTTGCCGCGCGCCCCATAACTCTTCGCGATAATGCGAAAGTATATTTGGAAGGTAATATCGGTCCCTCAACCACAGAAACAAGCGACCAGTGGCAAATGACCCAAGGATCGCCCGGCACTGGGATTGTACCGCTCGCGGCCACCAGCTTCCGTTCACTCACGCGATTTGTGAACAAACCGATCGCCGAAGACCCAGCCGCGGTTGCATTCTCTCGTGTTACAAGCGGGGATAGCGTTGGAGCGACCCGCGGTACCAATGCTGACGGTTCACCAAAAAACACGCGAGACACTACTGACGCACGCGTTATAAATGCAGTCGTCACAGATACTGGAAAAATTATTGATAAAGTTTTTCCTGCGAGTACAAATCATCCCTGGTATGGAACGGTCTGTTATCCGACAAGTACTCAAGCCGCGTGCCAAGCTTCCGATCTTCCAGAGGGAACATTCCCAACTTACCAAAGCGGCCCTCCTTACCCGGATACTGATTCGGATGGAATTGCTGATAGCTGGGAATTTTTCCACGGCCTTAAACATAATGATGCGACCGACGGCAACCAATATGCATCAAATGGTTATACAAATATTGAAAATTATATAAACGAGCTCGCAGGAGATACTACAGCGCTTCCGCCGCCGCCCATGCCCCCAACTGACAACAGTGCTCCTTCAATTTCTCTCCAACAACCAGCAACCACCGCAAGCGTGTACCTCACAAACGCGACAACAATCACTACGGCCGTTACGGCATCGGATACAAATGGCATCGGCTCAATCGCATGGAAAAATACTTCTGGAAATACGAGCGGGGGTACCATTCAAAAAACCTCTACTACTTATGAAGCAGCGATTCCACTTGTGAAGGGAAAGAATAAAATTACATTTACAGCAAAAGATCCGTCAGGGAATGCGAGCTACGCCTCCATATCAATCTACTATCTCGATCCCTCTGACTCTCTCGACTACTCCATAAGCGGCACACATCAAATTGGGATAAGACGAACTCAAACAGCAAAAACTGATTTTAGTGCAATAATGGCATCGGGCAAAATTCCACCATCATTTTCGTGGTCAGTGTCAGGACTCCCCAATACCGTAACTGCCGCATTTACTTCTCCGAACACACCCTTACCGACTGGGGCTATCGGTACTTCAAACACGCTCTCGATAACTCCGAGCTCCCAAGCTCCGTTGGGAAACATACCGATAACAATATCCGTAACCTCAGGAAGTGTAGTGAAAACATTTATATTGAATGCAAATCTCGCATTGTAATAATTGAAACGCCGTAAGTAAAAGTTTGAAATTCATTAATTCATCGAGCGCCAAGGATGGCTATGAAACATAAAAAACGTGTTCTTCCTGACTAGCAGCATGCGATTCTTTTTCTCGTGCGACAGCTCCGTATGCAATCAAAAATGCGACTAGATACACGAGCCTCAGCGCGATCAAATTCCAACCAACTACAAATCCTATTTGATCGATAACACCTACTGATACATACATCACAATAGATAACACGGAGAGCACTTCGTGCCCGGCTCCATTCCCATGCATATATCGTATTGCCTCATATACTGTCTCGAGAATACTAACAATAATCATGGGGGCCATGGCGATGATTGCAAATAAAGAAGCGGGGAAGAGAACAAAATATTTTGTACTAAAAAAATCTGGAGGCAACGCTTCGATGCCATATATAAGTGTTGCTATAAAACCAAAAAAGCCAAGTAAGATATAGCATCCCTGAACAATATATCCCGTCCGTCCACCTGAAACTATCTTGTTGATTAGATACGGAGCGAGAAAAACACCCGATACATAAAGAAAGAGCTGTGAACCGTAGAAAAATAATTTATCTATACTAAAAATCTCATACGCTGAAAAAACATTCCGAATCGTACTTGAAATCCACAAAAAACCTGTCGCGATCCAAAAATAAGCAAAGAGTTTTTGCTGACGAGAAAGAAATCCTGACTTTAAAATACTCCACCCAAGAGAGAACGACGAAAGGGCAATAATAAGCACTACCACCGCATTGAGTAAACGCCCTGTAAGTGGTAGGGCATGTTCAAGAGCTACCATTTTTTTATTATACCAGACCGAACCTCCATAAGCGGACATATTGATATATGTCTATGTATATGATAAGGTGGCAATTCACTTTCTTTGACAAAGGACTCGAATGAAGCGCGCGACTGAAGCAGAAATCTTTCAGGCATACACAAAACGCGTCCGAATACTGACTCCCGAATATACCGAGGATCTAATCCCATGGCATCTCGATGGTAATGCATCGCCCGACCCGGATCTTTTCCGTTATATACAACATATCGAAGCGCTTACAGCAGTAGTCTACGGACCCTATCTTGAACTGACTCCGTCTGGACGCCATCCCGTTATCTCAGTATTCTTAAAACGCTGGGTAACGGAAGAAACAACTCACGGAGAACTCTTTGCGAGATATCTTCAACTGCGCGGTATCGAAATTCATCCGCTCCCACAGCATACTGGGCTCGATAGATTTTTCGAAGTTATTCGAACGCTACCGGAAAATCTTGCCGGTAGCGCATTCATCACACTTCACATGGTATGGGGTGCAGCAAATGAATTTACGACGCTCGCGCTCTACCAACGTATACGAAAACTTTCCCGCGACCCTGTTTTGAGCGCGATACTCGATGGAGTCATAATCGAAGAGGGGAGACATGCTATGTTTTATAACGACATAGCACGACTACGTCTCGGAAAATCGCGCTTTGAGCAAATCTTTGTGCGTACCGTGATGAAACTCCTCTGGCAACCTGTTGGATCGGGCGACCTCGATCCTACCCCCGCGCTACAAATATTTGCCGGCGATGGAATCCACATATTTTGCGACAAGGTCACCGCACGAATTAATCGCTTACCAGGCCTTGCCGATCTCTGTCTCACTCTTGCGGTTCAGTCCGCAATGCAAAAACGTAATATTCCTTTTCTTCCAGAGAAAAGACCGACCACCTGATTGGTGGTTTTTTTATTTTTATCTCTACCAAATGAAAGACTAACCGCAACGGTTAGTCTTTCATTTTTTGTCGGAATGCCGAGAATCGAACTCGGCCTTCACAATTTTCTTTTCGAAAATTCTAGAGAATGCCCCCGGCATTCTCGTTGAACACTTAGTCGGGGTGCCGAGAATCGAACTCGGCCTTCGCGCACCCGAAGCGCGCGTACTGCCGATATACTACACCCCGACCAAGTACTCAACCCCAAATCGTGCGTACTGCCGGCATACTACATCCCGATAGTATTCATGCGATACCAATACGCACTATCGATATACACAATATTATTTCACCCAATGTTTTTTCTTGATCTCTCCTACCTTTTCTTCTTCGAGAGCCGATGACTTATTCTTTGCTTCTTTTGCTAAATTTGCAAGTTCTGAATCAGAGAGAGAAACGAGCTCATTGAGACGTTCTGTAAGATATTTTTTTGTATTACGCTTTGGATCATCAAGCACTTCTTCGAGGAGCGCGTTGAGAAGCATTCCTATGCGCGGCCCTGGATCAAGCTTTCCAATCTTCATAACCGCATCTCCATTAATTTTTAGCATCTTCACTGAGATGGGATCGCGTGAAAGTTTTTCGATAAGAAAACGAAAGTGACGCAACTTATAAGGCTCTGCCTTAGGTACGCCTGATCCGATCCGATCGCACACACGAACCTTGATCAAGTCTTCCATATTTTCTGGACCAACTTTTCTAATAAGACGCCTCACCGATCCTTCGCCAACCTCATCCACGTTGTAGTAAAAAAGATGAAACCGAACAAGAGTCGTTACCTTTGCGACTAATTCACTCGGATACTTCAAACGCTTGAGGATTTCTTCTGTCATTGTCCCACCGACAATTTCATGCCCATAAAACGTAGAGTCTGGACCGTCTCCACGCTTTGCCCGCGGTTTACCAACGTCATGTAACAAAGCGGCGAGCCGTACATCGAGCGCCCAATGCTTTGACGCCGCATGACGCAACGCGTATAGATTGTGCTCCCATACAGAAAAAATATGATGCTTGTTTTGCCCCACAGCAAACCCCTCTTCGAGTTCTGGCATTACATATTTTAAAACACCGAGTTCACGCATCCGATCTAAAACCACATGCGGCTCCGGAGACATAATAATTTTTGAAAATTCATCTCGAATACGTTCCTGAGAAATAAATCTCAAAAGCTTTGCTTCTTTTTTTATCGCGGCCTCTGTCTCTGGCTCAAGTGAAAATCCGAGCTCAGCGACCAAACGAAGTGCTCGCATAATACGTAGCGCGTCTTCTTTAAATCGCTCGACTGGTTTTCCAACCGCACGTAAGATACCTTCTTTAAAATCTTTTTTTCCGTTAAATAAATCTATCACTTCATCCGTTCGTACATTGAGCGCCACGGCATTGATAGTAAAATCGCGACGAGCAAGATCATCCTTGAGAGATTTCCCAAATTCAACTTTATCCGGATGACGCTTATCAGAGTACTTTGATTCTGTGCGATAAGGTGTTACCTCAACCATCTTCAGTGATTCGTCAGAGACATTTTTAGGAAATATGGCAACGGTGCCAAAATCATTTTCATAAACACTGTCAGGAAATATTTTTTGAATTTCTGACGGTGTCGCGCTCGTCGTAATATCCCAATCCTTTGGTTTGCGCCCTATTAAAAGATCTCTCACGCATCCGCCAACGATATACGCTTCAAAATGAGCGGCTTCAAGTGCTTCTATAACAGCGACTATTTCTTTAGGAATCGGAGCTTGTTTAGACATGGTATATCTGACTTTAGAGAAATAAATGAGGGTATCTATGACGTCGATCTCTAGACTATAGTCTCGCTAACACCTAGACAGTGATCGTGGATAATACTCTCAACATTGTCCGCCCGGTAGGATTCGAACCTACGACCATCTCCTTAAGAGGGAGTTGCTCTACCAACTGAGCTACGGGCGGATTGTTCCTACATTATATAGAAAATAAGGTGAGTTTCAATCATTCGATTCAATAACGTAACTAGACACTCTAATTAACCCTTTCTCCCTTTTGAAATCGCTGGTCAATTGCAATGCCATGATTTGCAAGATCCATCATCGCTACCTTCCTTACATGACTATCAAGGGCCTCGGGAGGAAACACGCCTCGCTTTTTAATATTTGGAATCAACGCAGAAAATACATACGCCGCGGTCCCTGTTGGGTAAGAAATGTACGTACCGCCAGGGAAAATCTTATTGATAGCTTTCAAGTCTGGAAAAATGGCGCTCATTTTAATTCTTAAATTTTTATTGTGTTTTTTTCCAACTACTTCAACAGTCAAAGCAAAAATCGCATTTTCAATAATCCCATTACGGATCATGGTGCGCATCATATCAGGAGGGGGAACGGCTGGAGCAAGCTTCTTGAAAAGCTCGAGCGGCGCAAACTTTACACCACCGATAGCAACGGGCTTTTTACTAAACAAACCGAGGCTTGAAAGTGCCTTTGAAAATTCAATATCGGCTCCTGCTGATTTAAAATCAACATTTTTCGTTTTAATAAAATAGGGGATTGTCGCCACTTCATCACCATAAATACTAAACGCTCGTTTCGTTCCTAACTGACCAGGAAATTCATAATCTTCCGGATCATGGAACGGTTTCGTTGTTTTAAATTTTCCGTTCTTATAGACGAGCGGAGGCGCGGTTAGATCATCAAATGTCGTTTCTGCAGACCATGAAAATACGAACTCGCTCGCTTTTTGTTCCTCAACACATCGAATATGGATTGAATCGACGACATCAAACATATCTGCAGCTTCCCGCGCAAGAAGATTTGTAACACCCGGCGCAACACCAGTATTGATTAAACCCGTAAGGCCTGCTCGTTCGAATCTCTTATTAAATTTAAATTGTTCAACTGTCTTAAGATCCTTAAGCTCTGAAGCAAGGTCCTGATAGTGAGCACCCACCTTCAGAGCTGCCTCCATAATATTCACATTAAAACGTGGGAGACTTGCATTAATAATCAGATCGACTCCTACTGCTCTTCTTACAATGTCATTTATATTCGCTGCATCGAGAGAAATGAGTTTTATTTTTTTATTATGTACTTTAATAAAACTGCGAGCACGCTTCAAATCATTTGAACCACATAAAACCTCTGAAACCCTCTTATCAGTACTCAAATGGTGAGTAATCACGGAACTAACTGCGCCAGCTCCCACGATCAATATCTTCATAAGTTTATTATATAGAAGTTCTCTTTAGAGTAACAAGGATTTTAATCGGCTAATACAATTTCTTTTAACAAAACAAAACGCCGAGCATAAAGCTCGGCGTTTTGTTTTGTGTGCTCCCGGAGGGATTCGAACCCCCAATACTAGTTCCGAAGACTAGTGTGATATCCATTTCACCACAGGAGCATGCTTCTATATTATGTAGCATACAAAGTTACAAGAGAAAAATAAAACGCTCTCCGTATTTTGGAGAGCGTTGATTCAACATTCATCGAGGTAACCCTCGACTCACGTCTTTTTTGATAAAGAGCACGTAACCATCCGAGGCAACGCCCACGACCGAAAGATCGATTTTGGCGCCACGCTCCATCCATTCGTCCTCGAGCGGGTAATGGTAAAACCCTGAGTAGATGGTTCGTCCATCGACATCCCAGACCGTGAGGTGTAAAGATGTCGGTTCACGACCATCAAGGGTTATGATTTTCCACTGAGTCCGCGTAAATGAAACGTCGAGCTCGCGCAACGGCTCCTCGAGACGAAATACGTACCGCACGATGGAGCCAACTTCCGCCACATCGACAGCTTGATGATACACATCAAGGCTTGCGAGTGACACAGATGCTGGAGCTCGATATGGAACATCCGGCTTCCAAAGAGGATCTTTCATCATGATGACGTATAGAACGGCAATCACCATGAGTGCTCCGACGACGAATCGACGAAATCCTGAAGATCTTACGAGAGCCGTCATGATAATGACGACGATGAGTACCGTGAATACAATTATATATGGCACATCACCGACCTCACTAAGGCGCTGCCTCATTCTTTCAATGAACGGACGTGGATCGCCGAGATCTAAGTCCGGCATCGTTGGGAATGAAATGTGAGGCATTGCTGGCAACGAAACACTTGGAAGAGAAATATGAGGAAGCTCTGTAGGAAGATAGCTCGTCGGGTCCTTATACCCGTATTTCGCGCGAATATCTCGCTCCATTTGTGGAAGCTTCTCGAGAATCTGTATTTGCTCTGGCGAGAGCGACTTTATCTTTGCCGTCTCACGCAATGCCTTACCAATCGCTCGGAGAGGATCAAGCTCGCGCTCCATTTGAGCATGCTTAACCTCAAGAACAACATCATCGGTAAACATTCCACCGAAAAGCCCGCATGACTTTACGATGAAGAGCATCCCAATGATTACGGAAAGTGCGATCATCCAGCGTCGCGCGGGATGCGTTTCCCACTCACGCGGAAGACTGAGCCCCCACGCAACAAGAAACATCAAAACCGCAAGCACAAGCCAGAGTGGGCTGTAGTTATGCCACGCCCACGGCAACAATTGCCATGCGCCAACAGTCACAAGAATAATCGCGCCCGCAAGAATAATTCCGTTTCTGCGAGGAGCAATTGTCGCCCATGCAGCCCCGAACGCTCCTCCAATACGCGACCGTATTGATACACGCGGAGTTGAAACAATAACCGGAGCTGGCACTGGCATTACTGCCGGCGTAGACGCAATACTAGATGCTCGTGAAGACGGCTGCTGACCACGATTTGATACCGTGAGATCCCATAGCCGCACAACAATCGCACCACCAACAACAAGTACAGCAATTACTGTAAAGAAAATCTCCATTACGGAGTCCCTCCACTCGTAGGCGTCCCGCCACTCTTCCAACGCTTCATCATACCTCCGATAAGACTGGTAACCCGCCCAATTGCGGCCGACACTTTCGATTTCTTGGGATCCTTCTTCTTAACCGTCTCGAACACTTTCGTCGCTTGAGCGGTAAGAGCGCCGATACTAAGAGGTCCGCCACCATCTCCCGAGTTAATGACGACAGCAACATTACCTTCCTTGATCGCGTCCATTTGACGCTCGAGGAGGCCCAGCGTTGCAGCCTGCTCAGGAGAAAGACCAGCACCATCTCGAATCTTGGTAATCCGAGCGGCTTCACCTTCGCCCTCAAGTTCGCGGCGTACTTTTTCGGCAGCACCGAGTCGTTCGATACCACGTCCTTCGCCGTCAGCCTCGAGGAAACGAGCGTCGCCCGTTGCCCGCCCTTGGATGCGCTTGCGTCGCGCTTCTTCGGTTGCCTTACTAAGCACAACGTCAACGATCATGAAGCGCTTCAGTTTGATACCCCACTCATTGAGTTGAGCCTCTACTGAAGCGCAGATCTGCGAGTTAAGTGAACTTTCTTTTTCTTTCTTACCATCGTCCTTGTTATCAATAATTTTCGCCACCTTCTCAGCAAGCACATCATCAACGTTCATGCCACCGAGCATTGTACGAATACGATCCTCGATCATTGAGAGAACGGCATGGATATAATCATCGACAAGATATGTAGCCTCAAAAGCTGATTTCTGATCGCGACGGTACTCGACCTCAATGATCAATTCACACTTGAGACCAACCGTATCATCAGCGACATCAACCTGACTCCGGAACTCAACTTTCGAATCCTTTCCGTCACGCCTGAGCTCTCTTTGAAGTGCGATCTCTTCTTCTGTTGTCCCTTCGGGGAAACCAAGAAGCCACAATGTCAATTTGCGATCTCCGATATAGAGCCGCTTCTTTACGTAGAAGATTCCAGGGATAATGAGATAGAATCCCTGTGGAAGAGTCTTGCAATAGATACCAAAGAGCTCAACCACATCAACGTATTGTTGAGGAATGATACGTGCACATCCATAGAAAAAAACAGCGAAAACGATAGCAGGCCATACTTTTGCCGCGCCCGAGAGAAAAAATACTCCCGCGATCGCAAACAAAAATAAAATACCCACTATGGTAAATGAAAAACGCATCCAAATCTTCGGCAGAAAACCAAAACCCTGATCCTCTGTATCCAGAAGAGTGGGATTTTTTTTGTGACGATGCCACATGTAGAACCCGCCAAAAGCAAATACCAATGCTGTCACTTCGAACAAGAAGAATGGTGAATATGAATCTTTCACCCACCATGCAAGAAATACAGCTATACCCATAAGAAGACCATCGATAATAATCTGCCAACGTTTCATAGATGCCTTTGCACCCACAAGAAGACCATCGACAATCATATGCCAACGTTTCATAGATGCCTTTGCACCCACAAGAAGACCATCGACAATCATATGCCAACGTTTCATAGACGCCTTTCTTGCCCTTTATCACGTCAAAGAGCTTTGCACTACTATATAAGGCTTTTTCTTATTTGTCAAGGTCTTTTCTGGCGCCTTCACGAAGAAAGGATTGACAAATAGGATAAATAATGCTAATATATTTATCGAGAGCAAGGACTGCCCAAATTCTTATATAAATTAAATAATCTTGGGCTCTTTCCTTGCTCCATCATGAAACCTAATAAACACAGAAATTGGGTTGCGCGATGGAGCTGGGGGAATATACTAGCTCTAGACTTGGTGAGGGGACTCGAGCCTCTCCCAAGGTGGGGGTCTACTATGGTCAGCGAGTGGTCTCGTCGAGCAGCGCGAGGACATGCGCGCTTCGACTCAGCGATCGTCCAGAAGCGCGAACGCGTCACTGAACGAATCGCACCCACAACCAGCGGACAGCTCGCTGGAGCGCACCCGGGGCAGACTGCCAAAACGGCTGCCACCACCACACACAAGCGTCCTCCTCAGTAGGACGCCCCTCCACGCCCGGCCTTCAGGGGGCCGAATCATCAGTCGGAGAAACCCGACCGAATAGAGGCGCTCACCCGGCGCCCAAAAGCAGATCGATACACTGTACAAAGTATCGGCGGAAGAGTGCCCCGCCAAGGCATTCAAAAAAAAGGGGGACCTGCGCAAGCGGGCCCCCATTTTTCTTTGTAAAAAATTTTTGAAAAACTACTTTCTTCTACGTCCGTGAAATGCCTTGTGCACATCTCGTAACTGCCGATCGGTTACGTGCGTATAAATTTGTGTCGTCGTAATCGATGAGTGCCCCAACAGTGCCTGTACCGATCGAAGATCCGCGCCATTGATAAGTAAGTCAGTCGCAAACATATGACGCAGCGTATGAGGTGTTACCTTTGACCCAATACCAGCAGCAATCGCATATCTATGTACAAGACGCTCAATTTGCCGAACTGTAAGGCGAGTTGGTTTTTTTCCTGTAGCAACAAATAATGCCTCTAAAATATCTTCTCGGCGAGCAAAATAATCTTTCAAAATCTGCTTTGCTTCAGAAGAAAGAAAAACAAGGCGCACCTTTCCACCTTTCCCGCGAACAGAAAATTCATCTCGTTTGAGATCGATGGAATCTTGATTAAGGGCAACGAGTTCAGAGATTCGAAGACCCGTAGAAAACAAAAGCTCTAAAATCGCACGGTCTCGCAACCCCTGCAACGTCGATGTTTTTGGCGTAGCAAGTAATCGTTCAAGATCTTCAATGCGCGGGATATCAATGTCTCGATCCTGAAGTTTTGCAAGTTCTATTCGATCGGGTGCAAGTGATACTATCTCTCGGCGTACAAGATATTTTAGAAATTGCCTCAACGCGATGAGATGATAATTACGCGTACGAACAGAAAGATGCTCTCGATTGAGCCACAATCGAAAAGCGCGTATATGATCATCATTAATATCGGCAGGGGATTCTATCTGCTCCCGCAAAAAAAATCGTTCGAGGTAATGACGATAATTTTCAATCGTTTTTTGAGACCTTCCGCGCCCAAGCTCGAGGTCTTCAAGAAACTCTCGGAGAGCAATCTTAATATTCATAGATATTTATAGGCAATGTCGCACAATATTAGTGTACCTGAGCGGGGGCTTGATTTAAATAGAAAAGTCGTATATAATGGCGTTCATATTATGTTGTCGACAAAAACTAAAACAAAGGTGATCGGAAAACACCAGATCCATGAAAAAGACACGGGTTCTTCAGCCGTGCAAATCGCCCTGCTTTCAGAGCGTATTGATTCGCTCGCAGAGCATCTCAAAAAGTATAAAAAAGACAACCACTCTCGTCGTGGTCTCTTGAAGATGGTTGCAAAACGTAAATCTCTTCTCGAATACTTAGCGTCAGGTGACCAAAAAGTATTGTTGGATCTTCGGAAGAAATTCGGTCTCAAAAAATAAATGAGCGATCTTAAACACAAAGACCAGCGCGTCGCTGTATTCATCGATGCGCAGAATCTTTATCATTCAGCACGTAGTCTGTTTGGCGCCCGAGTCAATTTTAAAGAAGTTCTCAAGATAGCGGTCAGCGGGCGCAAACTCATTCGAGCATTTGGATACGTGATTAGTACAAAAACGGGAGAGGAGCAACCATTTTTTGAATCTCTCACGAGCCTCGGCATCGAAACACGAGCAAAAGAACTCCAAGAATTTTTCGGTGGCGCAAAAAAAGCCGACTGGGATGTTGGTCTTGCTATCGACGCGGTTCGTACCGCGGAGATTGTCGATACCGTCATCATCTGTTCCGGAGATGGGGACTTTGTACCACTCGTTGAGTATTTAAAAAATAATGGAAGACGGGTAGAAGTCATCGCATTTGGCCGCAGCTCATCACTCAAACTTAAAGAAGCGGCTGATGACTTTACCGATCTTGGTGCATCACAGAAATTTTTGATGCGCATTCACCGCAATACTAGGAAGACTGAAAACGATGCTTGAACGCACAAAATTTGAAACTACTGTCGCTGGTAAAAAAATAATTGTTGAATTTAATCCGATCGCCTCGCAGGCAAACGGTTCTGTTATGGTTCGTATGGGGGATACCATCATTTTAGGCACGGCCGTCATGTCAAAAAATGCCCGCGAATCAATTGATTTTTTCCCACTCGTCGTTGATTACGAGGAAAAATATTACGCGGCCGGACGAATCTTGGGATCTCGCTTCGTACGTAGAGAGGGACGCCCTTCTGAAGAAGCCGTTCTTATCTCGCGTCTCATTGACCGTACGATCCGTCCTCTTTTCGATCATCGTATTCGTAACGATGTACAGGTTGTTCTCATGGCACTTTCAGTTGACGAAGAAAACAGTCCTGATATCCCCGCAATTATGGCGGCATCACTCGCACTCGGTACATCAAATATTCCATGGGATGGGCCGGTAGCAGGAGCGCGCATTGCTCATATCGATGGAAATTTTGTCGTAAACCCAACTGATACAGAACGAGCGCTCTCAGAGATGGACCTTATCATCGCGGGAGGACATGGTCACATCAACATGATCGAAGGCAAAGCAAAAGAAATTCCTGAAGAACGCATACTTCAAGCTTTCGAAACCGCACTCAAAGAAATCGACCAACTCTCAAAGTTTCAAGAAGAGATTATTTCAAAAATCGGAAAAGAAAAATCTATACCAAAAATTGAAGAAGTTCCAGCAGAAGCTCACGACTCTCTTCAAAAACATTTTCGTACACGAATTGGCGATGCAATGTATACGCTTGGCAAAAAAGAACGCGAGCATGCGCTCTCAGATCTAAAATTTGAGTGGATGGAATCAATAAAAGAACGTTGCCCTGAACTCTCAAAGGGTATGGCGTCTTTACTCTTTGAAGAGACAATTGATGAAACTGTTCATGAAAGAATATTAACAAAAGGAGAGCGCCCCGATGGACGCCACGTAAAAGAAGTTCGCCCACTACTTGCAGAAACAAGTCTTCTCCCGCGCGCACATGGATCCGGACTTTTTTTTCGCGGAGATACTCATATTCTATCGACCGTAACACTTGGAGCGCCGGGGGATGAGTTGCTGATCGAAGGCATGGATGTACGAACAAAGAAACATTTCATTCATCACTATAACTTTCCTCCATTTTCAGTAGGAGAAACTGGACGCATGGGGTCTCCTGGACGGCGCGAGATCGGTCACGGAGCTCTTGCAGAAAAAGCTCTTGAAGCAATTATTCCTCCAAAAGAAGTGTTCCCTTATACAATTCGTATCGTCTCCGAAACACTCTCATCAAATGGATCGTCTTCGATGGGATCAGTTTGCGCATCTCTTTTAGCACTTATGGATGCAGGTGTACCGATTAAAAAACCGGTCGCGGGAATCGCGATGGGTCTCATGATGGAAAGTGACACAAACTATAAAGTGCTTACTGACCTCCAAGGACCTGAGGATCATCATGGCGACATGGATTTTAAGGCCGCTGGAACAAAAGATGGTCTTACTGCGATTCAAATGGATGTAAAGGTAAAAGGCGTAACGTTGGGGATTCTCAAAGATGCACTCGCAGATGCAAAAGATGCTCGCATGAAAATCATGAGCGTACTCTTAGAATGTATTGGTGAATCACGCAAAACACTCTCTCCCTATGCGCCTCGTATCATTCAAATGCAAATCCCAATTGATAAAATTCGCGACGTCATTGGCCCAGGCGGTAAAACAATCAACGAGATTATTGCCGAAACTGGAGCTCAAATCGATATCGAACAAACCGGCGATATCTATATTACCGGTATGACTCAAGAAGCAGCCGAAAAGGCACAAGAACGAATCGCCCTCATTACAAAAGAAATTGAAGTTGGAACTATTTATAAGGGCAAGGTAACGCGCATCTTTGAATTTGGCGCGATGGTTGAAGTCGCTCCAAAACAAGAAGGTCTTGTTCATATCTCTGAACTTGCTCATCAGCGAGTTAACAAGGTTAGCGATGTCGTACAAGTCGGCGATGAAGTAACCGTACAAGTTACGCAAATTGATAGTCTTGGACGCATCAATCTCTCTATCAAAGCACTCACGGAAAAACCCGATGGTATGCCTGATGAGGAAAATCACAAACCTCGTCCGCAACACCGACGCTAATTTCCTGTACAATAGAACGATGACAGATGATGGGCGTCCGACTATTCGGACGATGAAAACAGACGTTGACGAACTCCTCACAAAAGAACCGGAGTCAATTTTGAAATCCATCACTGACGGTCCGCGTGAACGCTACGAACGTGGCTACGCTCCACCTCACGGTCAAAAAAATTATCTCCGTATTATACTTGGCATACTCTTGATGTTTGGTATTACAGGAGCAGGAATTGGCATCTACTCTCTTTTTGCCCCAAAACCAATTCCTCCCAAATTGCCCCTCGCGATCCCGCGCTCATTCATACCAACCGACTCAACTCACGAGCTTAAGATTACAGCGGGGGATAGAACTGGACTTATTGGCGCACTTCAAGATTTAAGAACATCACCAAACAAATCATTCGCCCACATACCTTTTATTGTGGCAGAATTTACAAAAGATCCTCATGTAGGCACAATCCAAGAATTTTTTGGAACACTGCGCATCACACTTCATCCTGATGTTGAAAAAAGTCTCACGGGAAAATGGAATATCCTATCCTCCAAAGGTGGAATCATTTTGGTTTTTGAAATCAAAGATGAGCAAAAGGCTCTGGGGGGCATGTTACGGTGGGAAGAAAAATTCGTACAAGACCTAACACCCGTTACGGGCGTTGCTCCCGAAGGTACAATTGAATTTCACGATATTGTAATAAAAAACAACATCGCTCGCGTCGTTACACTCTCAGAAACAGAGGACCGATCAATCGGATACGCCATACTCCCACAGGGGTTTCTTTTAATCACGACCTCGGAGGCGTCTCTTCGCGAATCAATCGACCGATTTATTGCCGGGCCCATTACAAACTGATACGATACTCTTATGAACATGAAAGAATTTGAATCATTACTCCTCGCTGAAAAAACAGAACTCGAACGGTCACTTAAAGCAACAGGAATGTCGGATCCTGCGCATCAAGAAGAAACTGATACGGTTCGTCCTAACATGAATCTTGATCCTGCCGATAAAATGGATGTTGCTGATGAACTCGAAGAGTACGAGACCGATGTTACAATCAACGCGACACTAGATAGTCAATATGAAAATGTGCTCGCGGCACTCGAACGAATTAAAGAAGGGACGTATGGAACTTGCGAAGTTGGAGGCGAGATGATGAACGAAGAACGATTACGGGCAAACCCCGCAGCCCGCACCTGCGTTGAACATTCTCAGTAATAAAAAATGCCCTGGTGGGCATTTTTTATTTTATAGAAGTCCAAACTCGCCAACTGGGGAAATGTACCGTAAGTACAATAAAAATACTATAAACAATAAAACTACGATACCGAGCGCAAATGGCACTGTACGATTCATGTATCTATAATACGCAACTTATTGCGAAAAAACGAGCAGGCTGTTAAAACAAACATATGTCGAGCACTCTTGTATCCGGACAGGTCGTAGGTCTGAAAGGCGTTCGCATTGATGTTGAGATCGATCTTTTACCCGGACTTCATCGTTTTACAATCGTTGGACTTCCTGACAAAGCAACTGAAGAAGCGCGTGAACGAGTATCCGCAGCGATTAAAAACTCTAACTTTCGTCCTCCCCAAAAGAAAAATCACCGTATCACCGTAAATCTCGCGCCGGCAGATCTCCCCAAAGAAGGCGCCTTATTTGATATACCGATCGCGCTCGGATATCTACGTGAATCTGAACAGTTAAAATTTGACCCGCAAGGAAAATTTTTCGTAGGAGAGCTCGCACTCGATGGTACCGTACGACCTGTGCGTGGCATACTACCTCTCGCTATCGCGGCTCGTGATTTTGGATGCACGGAGCTTTTTATCCCAAAAGAAAACGTACCTGAAGCATCTTTGATTGATGGGATTTCTATCTTTGAAGTCTCGACGTTGCGCGCGCTTACTGATCACCTCACAGGAACAGCACCCATCACACCAACAGCTCATAGAAAATTTGTACCAACTCCTCATGAAACACGACATGATTTTCATGACATTAAAGGGCAAGAATTCGCGAAGCGAGGATTAGAAATCGCGGCAGCGGGAAATCATCATGTCGCATTTATTGGACCCCCAGGAACAGGTAAGACACTCCTCGCGCGAGCGCTAGCCTCTGTTTTGCCACCGCTTTCTTTTAAGGAAGCTCTTGAAATCACATCAATCCATAGTATTGCAGGCTCACTCGGACAAGGAGTCATGAGTACTCGTCCTTATCGTAGCCCACACCATACAACATCCTACGTCGCCCTCATTGGAGGTGGAACAATTCCAAAGCCAGGAGAGATCACTCTCGCCCATAAAGGAGTACTATTCCTTGATGAATTTCCTGAATTTGAGCGACGTGTCATTGAAACGCTTCGCGAACCACTCGAGGAGCGCTCGGTCACCGTCTCACGCGCCAAAGGTTCAATGAATTTCCCTGCTGACATCATGCTTGTTGCAGCAATGAATCCGTGTCCGTGCGGGAATCGCGGGTCTCAAAAAGAATGCGTCTGCGCGCCTCGAGATCTTCTGCGCTATTCAAGAAAAATATCTGGCCCAATCATTGATCGTATTGATATTTGGCTCACAATGTCTCCCGTAGACTATAAAAAATTGGAAGAAAAATCTTCCGGAGAATCTTCCACCCTCATACGAAAACGTGTTGAGAAAGCACGTTTACTCCAACAAAAACGTTTTTCAAAAACTACAATCTCCACAAACAGTCAGATGGGCATTAAAGAACTTAAAACATTCGCCTCTCTCGGCGAAGATGAGCAACAATTACTCGAAGTTGCGGCAAAAAAACTCGACCTCTCCGCACGAGCATACCATCGAGTTATTAAGGTTGCGCGCACAATCGCAGATCTTGAAAACTCAAAGACGATTAAAAAGGAACACCTTTTGGAAGCTCTTCGCTATAGACCACACCTTGAGACCCTTGAGTAACTGAGTACAATAGAATAATGCGCATCTCTGAACTTATGACGAAGGAAGTACTTTCCGTTCTTCCCTCAACTCCATTTATTCAGGCGGCTGCACTGTTAGTAAAAAATAATTACTCTGGGCTTCCTGTAGTGGACGAAGAAAATAACATCGTCGGAGTTTTGACCGAATATGACATGATCATCAGAGGGTCGCAACTCCACATGCCCACATTTATATCATTACTTGAACAATTGCCCGTTCACTCACGAGACAAATCGCCCTTTAACGCGAATCTTCAAAAAATCATAGACCTGAAAGTAGCAGATGTCATGAATCCAGACCCACTTACCACTGAAGAAAACAGCTCTATCGATGATGTTGTTCGAATATTCGCCGAGCATCACCGAGTCAATCCAATCCCCGTCATTTCACATGATAAAAAACTCGTTGGCATCATAAGCAGATTTGATATTATTAAATTTTTTGCTCCTGCAGACGTCTTAGAAGCTCAGGAAATAGCAAATAAACGAAATCTGGATACGAGTATTAGCCTATTCATTCGATCGTTCCGGCGACGCTTCGTGCTTGTTTCGCGCTACCGCACAGCATACTGGCTTCTCATCAGCTTCTCCTTCATGCTCATCGGGTTCATTATCGCCATGGCCTTGATGCTAAGAATCGTCATCAACGGCTATTAGTAACACGGACTTAAAAAGCCTTCTTACTATAAAACGCCCCTTGGGGGGCGTTTTATTTTATCTACTATTTTTATTTTTGAAAACTAAAAAGGATTTTTTGCTCCACGAATCTCAAAGTGAAGATGACAACCAGTTGACTTACCTGTCGTACCAACAAGACCAATGAGCTGGCCTTGCGTAACGCCCGCAGCAACTGATACGTCAACGGAACTTAAGTGCGCATACAATGTCTGCGTACCATTTGGATGCGCGATCGCGACATACTTTCCATATCCTCCATTCCATCCGGACGAACGAGCGATCGCGACAGTACCACCAGCAGAAGCATACACGGGAGTCCCACATGAGTTAGCAAGATCAACGCCATTATATCCATGCACTCCACGAGATCGACGTCCTCCTGAAACTGGACGAATATAATACCCCGCAATTTCTGGACCTCCTGCACGCACATAAGTAGGAGTGCTACCACTCGGTCGCGTATCGACAGGTGGAGCCGTGAGCTCACCATCGGGCACAAGAACTACTGACCCCGCAGCAAGCGCCTCTCCAACCGTCAGGCCGTTGAAATCATAAATATCATCGGGATCACCACCATATTTTTTTGCGATCGATGCAACCGTATCGCCCCTTGCAACAGTATGCTTCACACCAGAGACCGGAAGAATAACGAGTACTTGCCCAGGTTTAATTGACCCTGTACGCGAGATATCATTTGCCCAGCGAATCGTTGCTGGAGTAATATCAAATGTTTCTGCAATAAGTGAAATTGTGTCACCCTCCCGTACTGTGTATGTCGTAATACGATATGACTGACTGAGTTCGGCTACATCTGCAATACTACCCATCGGCCCCACAACGGGGACAAGCGCCGCATCATCAACGATCTCAAGACCGCCACCCCCAACTGCAATTTTTGGATCCGAGTTCTGAACTGCAGACAAAAAAGGGAATGGCTTTGCGGTCGCCTCCGTTGTCTCGGCTGCCGCATCAATTGACCATCCAAAGAAGCTTTTTATAAATCCCGTGAAACTAAAAGCGCTCGCCTGAAGAGGGAGCGCGAAAAGCAGTGACGCAATAAAAATAGCGCCTAACGTACCCCTTGAAACATGATTTTTTTGTCTTAACACGCGTATTCAATAGATGAAGGAAGTTTGATAAGGCGTCTACAGCCCTCTCATACCCCTCTGTAACCGTCCACATATCATAGCTTTTTTAAGGTCATTTTTCAATGATTCTGTGGACGTAAAAAGTGGCTTGAAATAAGGACTTTTTACCCTTACAGTGAGATAATCGTGGCAATTCTCGACGGGCTCAATGATCGACAAAAAGAGGCAGTTTTGACTCAAAACGGGCCTTTATTAGTTATTGCCGGCGCAGGATCAGGAAAAACAAAAACTATCACTCACCGAATCGCCCATTTAATCGCAAACGGCGTAGAACCCAGTAAAATCCTTGCGGTTACATTCACCAATAAAGCCGCCGAAGAAATGAAAGAGCGGGTCTTCGCGCTCCTTCAAAAAGAAGGGCTGCATTCCTCAGAATGGAACCGTCCTTTTATTGGAACCTTTCATGCGCTCGGTGTATCCATACTTCGCAGTCATGGATCTGCGATTGGCATCCCAAAAAACTTCAACATTCTCGACGAAGAAGACACTCGTCAAGTTTTTAAAAATCTCGTAAAAGAGTACGAACTTGATCCTGATGTATACGCACCCCAGCGCATACGATCGATCATCTCGAAATTAAAGCAGGACCTAACAGACCCCGCGCTCTATGCGGAACGTGTTGGCGCAAGTCCCTTTGAGCGCGCGGTCCTCATGATATACGGAGCGTATGAAGCAAATCTTTTCAAAACTCACGCCCTCGACTTTGACGATCTTTTAATGAAAACAATTATCTTATTTGAAAAATCAGAAACTGCGCGAGCATACTACGAACAACGCTGGGATTACATCCATATCGACGAGTACCAAGACACAAATCAAGCGCAATATCTTCTCTCGCGTATTCTCGCGAGACGCACGAGCAACATCACAGTCGTTGGAGACGTTGATCAGGCGATTTATTCTTGGCGAGGGGCTGATTGGAGAAATATCTTACAATTTGAAGAAGATTGGCAAAATACAAAAACTATTCTTCTTGAAGAAAACTATCGCTCAACAGAAGTTATTCTTGAGGCTGCCAATGCGCTCATAGAGCACAATACGGAACGAAAAGAAAAAATTCTCTGGACTCAACGTAAAGGTGGGGAAAAAATTGGACTCATCATTCTTGAAGATGAAAAGATGGAAGCACTCTTCATCGCTACCTACATACAACTTCTTGAAAAAAATGGCGCGCGTCTCGACGAGATAGCAGTACTTTTTCGTACCAATGCGCAATCGCGCGCAATCGAAGAAATGTTTTTAAAAAGAAAAATTCCTTACCGTCTTGTTTCTGGAGTTCGCTTTTATGAACGAAAAGAAATTAAAGATGTTCTTGCGTATCTCAAATTCGCCTCAAACCCGTCTGATACGCTTTCTCAAAAAAGAATCTTGAATACACCTCCACGCGGTATCGGCAAAGTTACCATGCTTAAATATCTAGGCGGAATGGCACTCGGGCGCCCTGAACAAGAGAAAATAGCCCGATTCCAAGACGTTATGGCTCGCATACAAAATGATATTACTTCTCTCCCAACATCCACAGCATTAAAAAATCTCCTCAATCATGCCGGCTTTGCATTCCACTATAAGGGGAACAAACTCGAGGAAGACCGCTGGCAAAACATTCAAGAACTTCTTTCAGTTGCTCAAAAATTTGATAGCGTCAGTCCTCCCGAGGGGATTGAACGATTACTAACTGAAGCAGCACTGATGAGCGAAACTGAAGAAACGGAAATACCGGAACATCAAGTCACACTCCTTACCGCACACTCAGCAAAGGGTCTTGAGTATCGCCATGTTATCATTGCCGGCATGGAAGAAGGATTATTTCCTCACAGTCTTTCCGAAACAAATTCGGACGTGGAAGAAGAGCGGCGACTTTTTTATGTTGCTCTCACACGAGCAAAAGAGAAACTTATTATCACACTCTCTCATAAACGGATGATTTTTGGAGAAACGTCTTACAATGATCCGTCTCGATTCTTAGGAGAAATCCCTGATCACCTTATCGAACATGCCTCTCTTGATCCACGCCACGACTCATCATATGAAGAAGAAACCATCTCGTTTGACTAATACCGTGCCGACCAGACCAAATAAACTACTTGGCCAAAATTTTTTGCGCTCAGAAAAAATTGTACTTAAAATCATCGATACGGCAAAACTTTCTTCGAGTGACACTGTGCTTGAAGTGGGACCGGGGAAAGGCATACTCACAAAAGAACTCGTCTCTCGAGCAGGTCATGTTATCGCAATCGAAAAAGATGCGCGATTCGCTGAACATATTAAACAAGAATTCGCTCGCGAAAAAAACTTAGAAATACTCTGTAACGACATCCTTCGTATCGACCGTGAGCTCATCGGCCTTCGAGAAGGAGACTACACTATCGTCGCAAATCTTCCTTACTATCTTACGTCTCATTTTCTTAGACTTTTTTTAGAAAAATCGCCACGACCAAAAACAATGGTCCTTATGGTACAAAAAGAAGTTGCGCTTCGCATCATTGCTTCACCTCCTAATATGAATTTACTTGCGCTGTCCGTCCAAGCATTCGGAAGACCACGTATCGTTGTACGCGTGCCCAAAGAGCTTTTCAGTCCAAAACCAAAAGTTGACTCCGCTGTTATTGAAATATCTCAAATAAGCGAAAAGTTCTTTACAGACAACCACATTACGCCATCTCAATTCTTTCAACTTACTAAAAAAGCATTTGCACAAAAGCGCAAAATGCTTAGAAACTCACTTGGCATCAACTCTGAAAAGCGCCCTCAAGAACTTTCGCTTGAAGATTGGTTAGTTCATCTGCGTTGAACCATTTTCGCCCGTAGACCCACCACTTCCCTCTGAACTATTTGAATTACCGGAATCATCAGTACCTTGATTTTCGTTTGTTTTCTGTGGGTCATCGCAAGCGCATTTATTTGTATATTCGGAGACATTACCAATGGTTGGTGGAAAGATTCCATCCCAAATTGCATTATTCCATCCCTCGCACGTCTTATTGAGACACCCTAGATGAATGTCACAAAGCTCTGACTGTGCATCTTTACCTGCAAATGGCCCACAATCGGTCATGAAAACAGGGATATATCCGTAAAACTTAATCCCGCAATTACAACAAAAAGAGTAAAAATCCTTTCCTACGTTGCCTTGTGCAGGATTGATACCCTTGAAACACGTATCAAAGGTCTCCCAAATCCCAGGAACATTAATTTGGGCGTGAGCCTCTGGCACCGCAGTAAATACAAGAGAAATAACACGTCCTAACTGCTCTTCATAATCAGCGATAACGGGGTGAGACAAGTCAAAAACATCAAAAATCGATGCCTGAGGTCTACGTAAAAGAGCTTTTCTTTGCTCAAGCAGTCTCGGATATCCCTTTGTAACTGCATACCGCGCCGCCGCTCGAGCCTTTTCGTCAGGATATGCTCCGTGATCAATAAGAATCTCTTGTGTCGCACCTAAAAACTCCAAGACCCGAGGCTCTGTATCAAGTGCCTTGCGTTTCTGCGAGTCAATCCATCCAATTTCAATGAGCTGACCTTGAATATGGTTAAGGCTTGCAAGATAAAAACTTGGGAACAAGTCATCAAAAATCTCCCGTTCGCTCAATACTTTCTGTGCGGGAAGATTCTGAGGGTTTTTTATAGGATTAACGATCGGCTTTGTGATAGAGCTGAAAGGATCCACAATATTCTCAAATGGAACGGGGACAATGGTCTGACCCCCAAAACCACCTCCACTCTCTCCAAATGCGTTCAATATCTGCTGATTTTTTGGCTTATTTGTGTCTTGAGGTCTCGTAAGAGATACATTTGGCGTTTCCACTCCAACCTGATGAACATTTCCAGTAAAAAAACCACCGAGCACTCCGAGTGCAATAATAAAAACCCCCACAATGCCAACAAGTTGCAAACGACCAATTTCCATCAACGCCAGTATACACCCGAAAAATTCTTTATCCACAAATAATTAAGGACTTTTGCACAGGATTGAGTGGTATAATAATAGCGGTGAAAAATATTCACCAACCACTTTGAGTTACATGCCTTCGAAAAAAATTCTTTTTGCCATCACCCTTGCTCTCACCATTATCGGTGGTACTGTTTTTGTCTCTAATCACAACGAAAGTCAAAAGAATATCATCCCAAAGCATGAGGCGGCGCTAAAAGCAGAGGTTATTCGTTCAGGAAAAGATTGGCAAAACACACTTTCCGATAATCAATCCTTAAGCGGAAAGCAATTTACAACAAACCCCGAACAGAATCTCTTTGAAAACCTGGTACGCGGATATGGAGAAACGGTTATTTCAAACCAAACAACCAACCTCTCACAAGAATCGCTCCAAAATATTGCGGACGCCGTTGCGGCTGATGCTGACCTATCGGTAAAGGCAAATAAAAACCCTTACTCCGCGACCGACGTAATGGTAGATCAGAAAGAAACGGTGAAAGAATACTTTAATAATGTTGCTCGCATAAGTAAGAAGTATTTTCCCGACAACTCAAACAATGAAATTCTCGTAATAGGCAAAGCAGCCGCGACCAAACAAGTACAGACATTAGCAGAAGAGTTACAGTCTCATCATTATAGTTATAGCCAAGTAGCAAAAGAACTTGCTCGCGTTCATGTTCCACCGGAAGCGGTTGAAGTACATGTGGCATTTCTCAACTCATTTGCAAATGTTGCGCTCGCGATAGATGAAATTAGCGCGTTTAGCAGGAAAGACCCCCTCACTGGAGTACTTGGAATGGAAAACTACAAACTTGAACTTATTGAAGTCCCAAAAATATTTGCAAAAGCAAAGGCACTAGCTCAAGCAAATCACATCGTATTTGCATCCGATGAGCCTGGGTACGAACTTCAAAAATATTTTGACAAAATATGATCTCTAAACGCTACCAAAAAATTATTGCGACATCTCTCCTTTTACTTTTGGTACACGCGGAGATTGCGCTCGCTGTCGTACCAACATGGGATGTAGGATTGAACGGACCTCCTCCAACTTTAAGTTTGGGTAACTACGGGATTCTCACTGCTCAAAGCGGTTGGGATGTAAGTAAAGAAAAGCAAATTGTTCTTCCGAGCCTTGATCTTTCCTCTATTGGAAGTTTTGCCTCAAGTGTTGCTGACGCGGCAGCATCTGCGGCATCAAACCTTATTCCTTCATGGGATAATATTATGTGGTATTTAACCCGCCTGATTGTGCAAGAATTGAAAAAAGAAGTCATTAGCTGGGCACAAGGAGGATTTCAAGGCGGGCCATCATTTATTGAGAACCCTGAACGATTTTTCACGAATGTGGGAGACCAAGCATCTGCAATATTTATGGAAGAATTGGGCACTCGACTGACGGGAAATCCAAATTTTCTCTGTGAAGATTTCTCGTTCCAAATTCAACTCGCACTCCCCGGATATGGTAAATATGAAACACGCGCGGGATGTACAATCAACAAAGCAACCGAAAACTTTAAAAACATGTCGCAACACTTTGATAACTTTGAGAAAGGCGGATGGAAATCATTCGTTAATATCTCTCAAGAACAAAATAATTTTGGTGGGGCATACATGATGACATTTGATGCACGAAACGCTGCGATCAACCAGGCGATTGGGAATCGCGCAGCAGCAGCTGGGTGGTCACAAGGATATCTTGGATCAGAAAATTGCCCTCCTGGCGCGCGAACACAATATGGGTGTCGAGGCTTTAAAGTCCAAACCCCTGGGAAACTTATCGGTGACCGTGTCGCACAAGCAGTGGGTACCGACTTTGAATCAGTTATCACCGCCGATGAGGTGGGGGAGGTGATACAAGTTCTTATCGATATGGCGATACAAAAGGTTGTTACCGATCTCGCGAATGGAGATAACGAATAATTATGAAATTCTTTTCAAAATTTATCATCGTAGCTATCGTTCTCTCTATACTTTTCGCACCCGTGCAACCAGCACTTGCAAGTCACGATGGAACATCTCACGAAGAACCAAATTACACGCCCGCCCAAGACCCTAACAGTGAAAAGGTTATAAGAGACTCTGGAGTTCAAAATCGTCCGGGGGCAACACAGCGCGGAGGGATCCCCGATCCAGCGCACGGGATGGTTACTCCTGCGGGAGGGACTCCACCGACGGAGGCAGCCGCTGACACTGGCTGCATTAAAACAGGACCTCTTGGCGTTCCGTACCCTGGTGACTTAAAGATGTGTGTCGTAGAAATTTTTGCTCACATAGCAAACTGGGTAATGTGGGGCATGTCATGGTTTGTCTGGATGTCAGCAAAGTTTCTTAACATGGCTCTTGCCATTCAAAACGAAGCGTTTATCGATCCTGTTCTTGTAAATGTCGGGTGGCAGATTGCGCGTGACACCGTAAACATGTTCTTTATTCTGGTTATACTCGTTATTGCGATTTCAATGATCCTTGGCCTCGGACAATATGGAACTAGTCAGACGCTCGTATCTCTCCTCATATCTGCCGTGCTCATTAACTTTAGCCTCCCGCTCACGGGTATTGTTATTGATTTTTCAAATACACTTGGTAATACCTTCTACGACAAAATGGGAAGCGAGCAGGATAACGACATCGCTGGCATGGAAGGCATACGAAAACGCGATATCTCTGTCGTGTTAGTCAGTGGATTTGCCGTTCAAAAAACATTTCAAACAACGGGAACCGCTACTTTTGGGTCATCATTCAATACAATATCGAACATCATTCTCAATGGACTCATGGGATCTATTCTCATGGCCATTATGTCATTCACACTCCTTGCGGCTACGGCACTCTTGATTATGCGAATTATCGTGCTCTGGATACTAATGATCCTCTCGCCACTCGCTTTCTTCGCAAATGGAGTCCCAAGCTTAAAAGGATACTTTGGCACCTGGGCAAGTAAGCTTATGCGACAAGCATTTTTCTATCCCGCCTATATGTTTATGCTCTATCTCGTCGTATCGGCAATCGACGGGGGAGTTATTGAGCATCTCTTTAAAAGCCAACACGCGCTGAGTACCGCAAGCATGTTTCAATCAGCCGAAGCACAAGCATTTACGGGAGCGATCACATCAAAGGTAAATATCATCCTTGGATTCGTCTTTTTGGGAGCTCTAAATATCGCTGCTCTCACCGTGGCAACAAGCATGGGTGCCTATGGAGCGGGCGCTGTCATGAAGCAATGGGGGAGCGTCTCTGGTCAAGCACGATCTCTCGGAAGACGAATCGCCACCTCTCCACTACGCTCACGCGCAGCAGGAGCGGTCGCATCTGGAGTTGCCACGACCACTGGGTCTGCCGCTGGCCTTGCCGGTCGTATACCTCTTATCGGCAACGCAACAGCTCGTGGGCTTGCTCGTGCTGGCAGTGCCCCTCAACGAGCCTATACCAAAGCGGCCGAAGAGCGCGCCACTCAACGAACTGACTACATGAAGACGCTCTCTCCGCGAGACTTTACCGCAAGCATGCACACAATAACGCAACCTCAAGATCAGGCACGTGCCTGGAAAAATGCCAACGATTCACAGCGCGCTTCATATATGCAAAGTCTTGATCCTCAAGCACAAGTACAGTTCATCAACTCAGTCCATGGACACGTCGCCCAGCAACAAGGAACTCGTGAAGCTGACGCATTTAGGAAACAGGCAGCCTTGTCTGGAGGTGGGGTCGGAACCGCACTCACGGCACTCTACGGTCAGCAAAGCCCCATACTACAAAGATTTAATGGGAGAGCTGCTACCGATATTACAGACGCGGAGTTTGCTGCAGCGGGCACAACGCGCTCACAATACACAACAGAACGTCAATCTCGCATGGGTAACTTGGTACGCAATATGAGTGAAGGTGATCTTGGAAAAGTTGCCGCCGCATCAGTCGCAGGGGACACTGATTTCCGTCGTGCACTCCTCGAACAAGGAAAAGATGTAAACAAGCTTACTGAGATCAAAGAAGGTGTGAGCGAAGATACACGACGAGCATATGAAGAGTTCTCAGCTCTTACAAAGAACCCCTCGCGTGCAGTAGAGCTACGCTATGGTATGCCCGAACCTCAAGCAGGTGCCTCTCAACAAGAGATCGATGCGTTCCAAGGGAATATGAATGAATGGGTTGGGAATATGGATGACAAGACGGTCAGTAAGCTCGATGCAAACGCGATTAGAAATAATCACTACTTGCAAAACGCCATGGCACAGATGTTTAGCCCTCAAGACATTAAGCGTGTTGCAAGTAACACTGAACGGGCGCAGGCTTTGCACGATCTCTTTTATCGAGATCAGGGCGTTAATCGCTCACCAGAATTTAATCAATTTGTACAAGATAATCAGAGACTTTCAAAAGGAATTAAAGGAAACGCTGGAGTCCGATCAGTCATATTCGGCGGTCGCGTAGCAACAAAGCGTGATGTCGATACTCCATAAATATTATGTCTTACCCAAGAACTGAAATAGAAAAACGATACGAAAACCTTCCTGAATCACTCAAGGAGCTTTTGTTTGCGGACGAAACAACCGAACACATTGAAGCGCTCGGACAAAAGTATAATTTACTTCTCGATAAAACTGGCGCCCTTTCCGAAGAGGTGGGATACTTTGTTCTTGGTCTCACTCATCCAAAAAATTTCCGCGGGCGGATCATTAGCGCGACAGGTGTATCTGATATTCAAGCAAACGAAATTATCGAAGACCTCAACAACTCCCTTTTCCGACCGCTCCGTAACGAACTCATGGCGCTTCACGGGGAAGGGGACGCAGCGTTTATAACAACAGTCACTCCGAAACCGGAGAGCGCATTCTCATACCAAAGCATTAAACCGAAACCGATTCCTTCGGCGCCAGTTTTCAGCTCAACTACATCTCCCGCCCAATCTCAACAAACAACAACGCCATCTCAATCCGTACAATCACCTCAAGTAACTGAGACTCGACCGAGCGCAACTGAAAAACTCGTACCTTCATCTCCTCAGACCCAAAGCACGATTATCAATGATCCGTACCGTGAGATACCTACATAATATTTCCCATGCAACAGTTTCAAGTTCCACAATTCATTGATGTCGAAGATAAAATCTTCGGACAGCTTACCGCAAAGCAATTTCTTTACCTCTTAGGAGGTGGAGCGTTTATGCTCGTCTTTTGGCTCATGCGCCTACCTACGATCATACTTTTTTTTCTTATGGCTCTATTTGGTGGATTCTTTGGAGCGCTCGCATTCGCAAAAGTTAACGGCCAACCATTTGTCGTATTTCTCAATAATGCCGCAAACCACTACATACACCAGCGCATCTACATATGGAAGCGCCGAGAAAAAAAAGCCGAGGCAGCCGCAGAAATAGCCGCCGCCACAACTCCATATACGCCCAAACTTACAAAAAATGCTCTCAAAGAACTATCCTGGTCGCTTGATATTAAGAACGTTGAACATAGACGATAATGGCATTTGTTGAATCAAAACTCGCCGCAAAAGCAGCCGCATCCCAAGAGCTCGTCCCTATTCGAGAAGTTCGTAATGGCGTCGTTATTTTAAAGGATGGCTCTCTTCGTGTTGTATTGATGGCCTCGAGTCTCAATTTTGCTCTCAAATCAGCCGTGGAGCAGGATGCTATCATTCTTCAGTACCAAAATTTTCTTAATTCTCTCGATTTCTCAATCGAGTTTTTCATTCAATCCCGCAAACTCAATATCGAGCCTTACCTTGAAACACTACGCGCACGACTCAAAGTAGAAACAAGCGAGCTTTTGAAAATTCAGATCTCTGAATATATTACATTTGTAAAAGATTTTGTAACAACAGCAAATATTGTTTCGAAAACATTCTATGTTGTTATTACATACGTTCCATCTTCAATTACCGTGAACTCAGCGACTGGTGGTTTTTTTGGAAAAAAGAACTCTGGGAAGGCCTTCGATGAATCAAAATTTCAAGAATATCAAGTGCAACTCTCTCAACGCTCAAGCGTAGTTATCGACGGACTCGCACGATGCGGCGTGCGCGCAGTACCACTCAACACAGAAGAACTCATTGAACTTTATTATGGTCTTTACAACCCAGGTGAAGCGGAAAAGGGGGGCGCACCCGAACTTCTCAGTCAGGAGCAACAAGGATAATTATATGGGAATTTTTGACTTTCTATCAAAAAAAGAACCGAGCAGCGAAGCTCTGCCCGTTCTTCCGCAAGAAATTTATACTTCCGGACTTTTAGAGCTACAAGACGTTATCGCACCGTCTGCACTTGAGGTCAATTCAAACTACATCCGACTCGGAGAAAAGCTCGCGCGTACTATTTTCGTATTCGCGTACCCACGGTTTCTTGCAACAGGGTGGTTTTCGACAACGATAAACCTCGATAAAATTTTTGATGTCGCGATTTACATTCACCCCGTCGACACAAGTATTGTTATGCGACAACTTCGAAAAAAGGTTGCGCAGGTACAGTCACAGATCTCTACACGAGAAGAAAAGGGGCTCGTCCGTGATCCAATGCTCGATACTGCACACCAAGATCTCGAAAGTCTTCGCGATAAACTTACTCAGGCACAAGAAAAGCTCTTTCAGTTTGGAATCTATCTCACGATCTACGCGAACACCATAGAAGAACTCAATCAAAATGAGACTGAAATTAAATCGCTTTTAGAGGCTCGCCTCGTCTATTCAAAACCCGCACTCTTTCAACAGAAAGAGGGTCTCAATACCGTATTTCCATTTGGGAAAGATGAAATCGGCGTATACAGCTTCTTTAACTCATCCCCCGCCTCATCTGTCTTTCCATTTGTCTCCTTTGATCTCACCTCAAACAAAGGGATCTTGTTTGGCATCAACCGCCACAACAACTCCCTCATTCTCTTCGATCGCTTTGGAATGGAAAATTATAACTCAGTTATGTTCGCAAAGTCTGGATCTGGAAAATCATATACTACCAAACTTGAGATTCTTCGCTCTCTTATGTTTGATACTGACGTAATCGTCATCGACCCAGAACGCGAATATGAGTACCTTGCCGAGTCCGTAGGGGGGCGCTATTTTAATATCTCTCTTACCTCAAAGCACCACATCAATCCATTTGATTTACCCGTGCCTCGCGAAGATGAATCGCCTGCAGATGTCCTACGCTCGCACATCATTGGACTCGTCGGGCTATTCCGACTCATGCTTGGCGGTCTCACACCTGAAGAGGATGCAATTATCGACCGCGCGATCACAGAAACATATGCCGCGCGAGACATTACACCTAATGCTGATTTTTCTCAAACAGCCCCTCCAACTCTATCAGATCTCCAGCTCGTACTTGCAAACATGCAGGGCGGGGAAAATCTTGGAATACGTCTTAAAAAATATACGGAAGGTACTTGGGCTGGGTTTATTAACCAACCCTCAAACGTTAACATCAATCAACGGCTAATCGTCTTTTCAATCCGTGACATGGAAGAAGAGCTTCGCCCAATCGCAATGTATCTTATCGTTAACTATATCTGGAGCGCAGTACGTCGAAGTCTCAAAAAACGCCTACTCGTCATCGATGAGGCGTGGATCATGATGAAATCTCAAGACAGCGCATCTTTTCTTTACGGCCTTGTAAAGCGGGCTCGCAAATATTATCTTGGCGTCGCTACTATTACGCAAGATGTCGCTGATTTTATGCAATCACCGTATGGCAAGCCAATTGTCACTAACTCATCGATTCAACTTCTTCTTAAGCAATCTCCTGCCTCCATTAACGCAGTCCAAGATATTTTTAATCTTACTGAAGAGGAAAAGTTTCTTCTTCTGGAATCTGACGTTGGGGAGGGGATCTTCTTTGCAGGCCTTAAACACGTAGCGATTAAAGTACAGGCATCCTATACCGAGCATCAAATCATCACTTCTGATCCAAAAGAACTTCTTGCCATTAAACAAGCAAAAGATTCAATACAAACAGGGGGCACCTTTTAGTGTATGGACGAAGAATACGAATTTGCAGCAGACCTACATAGCTCTCGATTATTAGATGCTGAGAGATTAAAACATCTCGTAGTCGATGCTGCGGAACGAGTCGCTCGAAAACTCAACGAGCTTATTGCTCAAGGACATGACACTACAGCGTTTTCAATTGCCTTATTTCTTGCCCTACTCAAAGATGTCGTACTAGATTTTCTCCTTGATTTTACCGGTATCGGACTTATTCCTGTTCTTGGCCAATTACCTGGACTCTTTGTAAGTGCCGCTCTCATGTACTTTTTATGGGGGAAAGGATGGTTTTTGGCGCCTCGAGTACGAATTATCTGGTGGATCTTTGGATTTTTCTTTGATAACCTACCTCTTTTTGAAGAATTGCCCATCACAATCATTGTAGTTCTTTACGCATGGCACATTGTTCGTAAACGAGCGGAGAAAGCCCAAGCTCAACTTGAGAATCTCAACTCCCTAACTGAAAGAGAACTGGAAGAGATTGAGGATGAGTTAGTTATAGCCTAACGATGCCAGGAACGTTATAATAAAAGAAGTGATGCATACGCTCAGAAAAAAAATATCAGCAACATTGCCTATCTTGATTATAATCTCGTGCTTCTTCGCGTCTTCTGTATCAGCCCAAGAAATCGCATCCACAACACCTCAAGTTTTTACCCCACAAGACCTTACCGTTGAGCAACAACTCATCATACGAAAACAAATCCTTGATCTATTTGGCATCCCTACCGACGCTCAAATTAGTCTTTTTGATACGATAAAGGGAAATCCATTTGGAAATAGCCTACCAGGAAAACTTGACCCTCTTCGTGATGTGGAGATTGTTGTTGGAGACGAAGCACTACAACCAGGAACACGCGGATCTTTATATGTAGTCGCGGCAAACACAAACCTACGCCAATCAACAATCACGTGGTCACGAAACAACAAGATAGAAGCCTCAGGGAAAGGAGCAACTGTTTTTTCCTTTCCTGTAGGAGCGATCGGATCGCGTGATATTATAAAAGTGACTATACGAACGCCTGAAGGTAGCGTGAAGCAGCTAACCAAAACCATTAACCCCGCGCGCATTCACTTTGCCTGGTCAACAGACTCCTACACCCCGACATGGTATCGAGGAAAAGCTCTTCCAGTCCCTGGTTCAGGCATTAGTGTAACCGCCTTTCCTGAAGTCCGAGTAAATAATATTCCTGTCCCTCAGGCAAACCTTGATTACGAATGGTCTGTAAATGATGAGGTGCGCCTACGAGAACAACGGGGGGCATCAACGTTTTCTTTTTTGACATCGGAGTTCCAGCGTACACCCTATCAAATTAGCGTGCGGGTACGTGACTCTCAGCGTAATGTTGTCCACCGAGAAACAATATTAATAAAAACTGTAAGTCCATTTATCAGATTTTATCGAGAGGACGCGCTTTATGGACTCATGACAAATGCTTCCATCCAAAATCTTGTACTAAAACCAGGTGATGATTCTTTAATTGATTTTGAGCCTTACCACATGCCCTACGGCGCACTTGATAATATGGCTTTCCGGTGGGATTTTGGATCCAATCAAGGACAGCAAACAGGGATTAATGACCGCAAGCTACGCATCACCACTCCATCAGACGGACTCTCCAGTTGGTCTCTCTCAATATCATACTCAACTCCCTCACATGTGCTCTTGCGTGGAAAATCTGACCTCTTAACTATCAGTAATCAATCTCTCTAAATTATGTCTCGCAGAACTCAAATAATTCTCGGCATCATCGCCATCATACTCATTATCGCCCTTGGCGTGTGGCTCTTTTTACGGAACCGAACTGGGTCCACAGCAGGAGGAGGGCTACCATTTTTTGGAGGAGGGAATCTACCTTCAACAGGAGGGAATGGGGGATCTTTGGGCGGAGGATCGACTCCTGGAGGAGAGCTGGAGAATATTCCTACGGGCGGTACTGTACCCGTAACTGAAGAAGAGAAAAAGCGTCTCGTCCAGCTCACCCATGAACCAACAATTGGAGCTACTGTAAGTCCAGCTGAAAATCGAGTTATGTACTTCAAACTTGGTCTCGGACATCTTTTTGACACCGCATTTGACGGAGAAGGTGGGGAAGTGAACCTCTCCACAATCACAACAAAAAATATCATTGACGTGGACTGGTCAACAAAAAAAACGTATGCCTTTGTCACTGGGCTTATTAACGACTCTGTTGAAAATCACTGGTTTCACATAACAAGCACTTCTACAGTAGAACACGGCACGTTTCGTGAACCGATCGTAAGTGCGGATTTTTCTCCATCAGCAGAAAAGCTCGTTACCATAGTAAGAGCCGGGAAAACATCGACCGTACGTACCTCGAACCCCGATGGATCAAATATGAAACAACTTATCGCACAACAAATCCCCGATCTAGATGTCGAGTGGATTAGGCAAGATCTCGTATTTCTTAAAACGAAAACTTCTGCGTTCGCAGAAACTCTCCTTGAGACTGTTTCTATTCCTTCCGGAATATCAACGTTCGTACCATTCAACCAAAAAGGAGTTGATGTTTTATGGCACCCCGATGGTGACCAATATCTCGCATCTGTAAGCGATGATAATGGGGCCTTTAGTAGCATCACACTTCGATCGCGCACATCTCCAAATTACAAACCATTTCTCTATCGCACCGTACCCGAAAAATGTTACTTCTCTAAAAAAGATTCGAAAGTTCTCTATTGTGCAATTCCGAAAAATTTTACCGTTGACTCTATGCCTGACATTTGGTGGCAAGGAAGTATACAGTTCTCTGATGAGCTCTGGAAAATCAATATCGAAAGTGGCGAAACAACAATTCTTCTTGATGGTGGTGGCTTCGACATAACAAACCTGTTTACATCTCCAAATGAAAATTTCATTTTCTTTATTAATAAAAATGACCTAACTCTTTGGAGCTATAGACTTTTATAAGTATGAAAAAAAATACCGCGCGTATACTAACCCTTACTCTTATAGCGATCGCTCTTCCGCTCTTCGTTTCCGCAGAAATTCAATATGGCCTATCAGCTCCTCTACCAGGAGGATCCTTGGCCACAAAGACAAGCCCTCAGATCGTAGATAGCTTCTTTGCATACGTACGGCTTCTCTTCCCGTTTCTTCTCTCCATCGCGGTCATTTCAGCTCTTACAATGACCGTATTTGGAGGTATTCAATACATGGCTTCGGGAGGAAACCCGTCAAAGATTAGTGAAGCTCGCGGACGCATCCAAAATGCTGTTTTTGGCTTAGGAATCGCCGTTTTTTCGGTACTCATACTTAATACGATCAATCCAAATCTTACCAAACTTCAGTTTGGTTCATATTTCAAGAGGGTTGGGCAGGGATATGACTATACAATCATGACAAGTACCTCAGCAGACGCTCCGTCGTGCGCAGGGAAAATAAAGGGCAGGTGTGTGAGCCCAAATAGCAGCTGTCTACTTAACCCCGCGGATGGCAACTATAACTGCGCGCCCGATGCTGTTTTTGGAGATATGGGGAAAGAGGGTAAACCATGCCGGCCCCCATCATACGGAGAGTGTGACGGAAATCTTGTATGTAGAAATTTTCAATGCATCAGACCAGAGAACGCAGAGGCAACACCAAGCTCATTTAAAGTCTGTGGACCAACTGTAGCCTCACACGGACGATCGCTTTGTATTCAAGCAACGAATACAAGCCCTCAAGCATTCGATGAAGCGAAACGAAATGGACTTCTTTGTGGCACAAATGCTGACTGCAGGTAACGTCCCCTTATAAAAACTAGGGGAGTGGCTTGATGACTACTTTTCGCGAAACTCCTTGCCCAACTGACTCAGTCGAAATATCAGGATACTCCTGAAGGGCCATGTGTACGATGCGACGCTCAAAGGCACTCATCGGCTCAAGAGTAACTTCTTTTTTAAAATATCGAACGCGCTGTGCGCCCATTCGTGCCTTATCCTTCAGCTCATCAAATCTACGACGCTGATAGTCATTTACGTCAACAAAAAATTGTCCCTCTGGAAAAAGAGCCTTCTGTTCAAGGGCTTTTTTTATTATATGATTTAACGCCTGCAAGTTTTGACCCTCTTCTCCAATAAGGAGAGCGGCGTCATTGGTACGTATTAAAAATGCGATACTGTCTCCAATAACACCATCTTCAACATGGGTGTCGATTCCCATCGCCGCAAGGAGTTTCTCGATATACGATATGGCTTCTTTGCGTTGAATTTCATTGCTTATCGGTTCCATGGTTTCGAACACGTCTTTGCAGTAATACTTCGTGAACGATACCAAACAAGCTAGAGGTTGTAAAGTAAAGTGAAAGCGCAGCGGGAGTCTGTGTTGAGATAACAAAAATCAACCCAGGAATAAAATATCGAGCCTGTGTATTCATCGCTCTCGCAAACTCATTTTGCTCTTGCTCCGGCTTCTTCGTAAGCATAACTTTATTTTGAAAAAATATAGCGACCCCAGCACATAATGCAAGGAGGAGCCCTGAGTATGAAAGAATTTTTGGAGGAAATCCGCTAAAAGAGAGCGATGCTTTTGTAAGATCGATGGCGTTAAGAAAAATAGCCTCTGGCTGGATAGAGGAGGGGACAAATGAATATAAGTGACTCGCTTGAAATGTCGATCCTTTTGAAAAAACTCTATACAGAGCAATGAAAACTGGGATTTGAACAAGTGGGTAGAGAACCCCAGAAAACGGGTTAACCTTATACTTTCCGTACAACTCCCACGTTTTACGAGCCAGCTCTTCTTTATTATCTTTGTACTGCTTTTGAATTGCCTTTAGCTCTGGCTCAAGCGCCTGCATCGCCCGCTGAGATAGCTTTGCCTTATGATTTAGCGGCAATAAAAGTACGTTAATTATCAGCGTAAGGGCAATAACAGCAAGTCCAAAGCTATGCCCCGGCAATACCAAAAAAAGTAACCATAGGACATTAAGTAATGGTTGATAGAAAACACTAAAGAAGAATGCTTTCATAAATATTATTTAGAGGATCTTTTGAAGCTCCCGCTGTACGTCTGCCCGTGTCGCATCCTTTATCTCAGCTGTTAGATGCGCCACAAAATTATAACCTCTGAGCTTCTCTCTGTGCTTTGTACGTAAGAGCTCTCGAACCATGCGCTTTAGCTTATTTCGGACCGTCGAGCGCTTATCAACCTTCTTTCCACATACAACGAGAACTTGAAGTCTCTGGTCACGCCGCGGAGCTAATGTAATACGAAACAAGGGAGAGGTTATCCTTCTTCCTCGACGAAGCACGTAGGTTATATCCTGCGATTTACGCAAACGCTCACGCCTCGGAAACATGACTCTATTATACTACAAGACGCTTGCGCCCCTTCTGTCTCCGGCGCTTTATGACATTACGTCCTGTTTTTGTCTTTGTACGCGCAAGAAACCCGTGAGTTCGTTTTCGTTTTCGTTTTTTTGGCTGGTATGTTACTGACATATTGAATAGTTTGCATTATACACACATCTTGCACATGTTGTAAACAATTAGAACATACTACGCCTACAAATTCAATATTTGAAAAAAATATCCACACCTCTATAGTGTTTAGTATGACCAACGAGGAACTTTGGCAATCAGCATTAAATGAAATGGAGTTTGAAGTTTCTCGTGCTAATTTTGCCACTTGGTTTCGAGATACGATACTACAACACGTCCAGGAAGGTGTCGCGACTATCGCCGTTCCTAATGCGTTCGCAAAAGAATGGCTTGAGAAGAAGTTTCATAAACAAATCATGCGCTCCTTGCGGACAAACGTGCCAGAAATCAGAAGTGCCGTCTATGTAGTTCACTCTACCCTTGCTCCACAACAACCCCAGATCCAACGAAAGAGCCAGCAGCAAGACACGAGCGACGAACAACTTGATTTTAAAGAGTTTTCAGTCGACCAAGAAACCTATCTAAACCCAAAATATACCTTTGAGAGCTTTATTGTTGGCTCTTTTAATGAACTCGCGCATGCCGCAGCCCTCGCCCTCTCTCAAAACCTTGGGACTCTCCATAACCCATTCTTTGTTTACGGTGGAGTTGGTCTCGGAAAGACGCACCTTCTTCATGCAATTGGCAATCAAATAAAAAAAGATCATCCGTCCTATAAAGTTCTATACTTAACGTCCGAGAGATTCGTAAACGAGCTCATCACTATGCTCCAAAATAGGGAATCTATCCAAATATTTAAAGAAAAATATCGGACAGTTGATCTTCTAATTGTCGACGACGTTCAATTTATTGCTGGCAAAACAAAAAGTGAGGAGGAACTATTCCATACATTCAACTCACTTTATGAACGTGGGAAACAGGTAGTGTTTTCATCAGACAAACCTCCACAAGCAATACAAAATCTTGAGGAACGTTTACGCTCGCGCTTTCAAGCTGGACTTACAGTTGATATTAGTGAACCAGAATTTGAAGCGCGCCTCGCAATATTAAGGACGAAGGCTGAGAGTCGTGATTTCCCAATACCAAGCGATATTATGGACTACATTGCCTCAACTGTTCAGAAAAATATTAGAGAGTTGGAAGGCGCCCTTAATATTTTAATAGCAAAATCAAAACTTAAAGGACGTATCCTAACCCTTGAAGAGATAAAAACGTCCCTTGAACAACTTACTAATAAGGCAAAGAAAGTCGTTACTACATCTCAAATTATCAAGGCTGTATCAGAATTTTACGATCTCGGAGAAACTGGTCTCTTTGAACGATCTCGCCGGCGAGAGGTGGTAAAACCTCGTCAACTCGCCATGTATTTACTCCGTGAAGATTTCCATGGATCGTATCCGTTTATTGGAGAAAAACTTGGCGGCCGAGATCACACAACCGCGCTTCATGCATATGAAAAAATTTCGAGAGAACTAAAAGAAGATGTAAAACTTGTGGAAGAGTTGAAACTTATTCGTGCAAAAATTTACGAGAGTTGATTAACGGGAAGAGTAGTAAACTGTCTATCCATTTTTTTTCCACACTATATTCAAGAAAAAATAAATACTTACACCTCTAAACACTCTATAAATGCAACCTTTCCACAAATCCACAGACTCTACTATGACTACGTATTATCTTTCTTATAAATCTATTTAGATTATGAAGTGTGAGATTATAGCGGATAACTTAAAAAAAGCTCTCTCATTTCTTGAGCGCAGTACGGGGAAAGACTCAACTCTTCCGATATTGGGTTCTTTTCTTTTTTCTTGTGATAAAACATCTATTACTATCACGGGGACAAATCTTGAGATAGGGATGAAAACAAAAATTCGGGGAACAGTTCAAGAGGTTGGAAGTATTGCGATACCATCACGGACACTTTTGTCTTATATTAATACAATTCAAAAAGATGAAAAAATAGTTATAGAGACAAGTGGGGTAGATATAAAGATAACAATCGGTTCTGTAAAGACGATTATTAAAGGATTTTCTTATGAAGATTTTCCACCATTTCCAGAAGTTCAACATTCATATATATTTTCAATTAATAATACGTCACTTCTTCAGATGCTCACAAAGACACTTATATCTGTTTCAAAAAGCACTATAAAACCAGAACTTGCAAGTATTTATATTACTATTGAACAAAATAACGCAATCTTCGTGTCTACAGATAGTTTTCGTCTTTCAGAAGAGCGTGTAGTTATTACGTCGAGTATAAAAAATAAACAAGAGTCTTTTCTTCTCCCATTACGAACAGGGGAAGAGCTAGTTCGATTTCTTGAGTATACTGAAGAACAAGTAGAGTTTTTTATTGGGAACGGAGAATTACTTATAAAAAGTGGTGATAGTGTTTTATACTCAAGACTTACAGAGGGGAAATTTCCAGACTATAAGTCGATAATTCCACAGCAATTTAAAATAAACATTATTATCTCTCGTGACGATTTTTTAGAACATATACGCCGTGCGAGTCTTTTTACAAATAAATTAAATGGAATTTTACTAACATTTATTCCAGATGATAACCTCTGTAAGATCGAAAGTAGTAATAGGGATGTGGGCGAATATAAAGCCGATATGCCAGTTGAAATTACAGGAGATGGTCTTTCAGTAGTATTTAATTATCATTATCTTCTTGATGGTGTATTAAGTCTCCCTGATAAGAAAATATTCTTAGGTTTAAATTCAGAGTCCCAACCACTTCTCATACGACCTCCAACAAATGAACAATCAATCTATATTGTAATGCCGATGAAGGGCGTGGTATGAGTTTTGTTAAGATCCAAGGACTTCTTCATGCCGCTTTCCAACGAATTGATAGACTTCATGTTACACAAACAACGCCAATTGACGAATATATCCAAGGGTTTTTAGGAGAAAGGGATACTCAATATATAAAAGGGATTATTGTTGTCTACACCGCCTCGTCTGTAAAAAAACAATCTCTTTTATTTAAAAAAGAGAAGATTCTTACGCATTTAAAAAGTAAGTTCCCAGTGTTAGTGTTTACGGATATTAGGTTCCAGGGTCCTCGACAGAAAACGGAATAACTTTTTCAGATTTATTTCGTACCACGTCGTATACGCGAAGTGTAAGTGAGTGCTCGCCAGATTTAATATTTTGGAGCACGAGTGTACCGATCGTACCTTTTACTGAGCGGATGAATTCTCCATCAACAAAAATATCGATTTCTGAAATAGCGTATGTCCCGCGAATTATAGGATGAAATTCAATGCGCTGGTTATTTTTAAATCGTATTCCTAATTCCTCTTGAGATGGGAATGATATTTGAGGCCAATACATCGGCAGATGAGATGAATCCATACCAAGTTCAGTTGGAGATGGACTTATGCCATCCGTCAGTCCTTGCGCGAGGGCCCACGAGCGAACGGGGCCTTCCCAAGCCCAGTACTGCGAATCTTTCTCGGGGTTTGTTGGTATTGGTCCAGTAGGATTATCTTTTGAGACCCAATGAAGAATAGAGTGAACTTCTTGAACTACGCGTTCTTCTTGTTGCTCAAGTGGGGTGTATTCGGTAGCAAGCTTCCCAGAGCTTTTATCTAAGATATAAGAGCGAGATCCTTTCCAAATGCCTCTAAGTACGGGTTTTTGAGGCGTTTTGCTCTCTGGTGGCGTAAATTGCTCTCTAGAGGTGCGTGTAAGAGCGGCGTTCATAAATTCTCTCCATAGTGGAGCTATAATAAATCCCGCTACATTTTTTGTCATCGAAGTATTATTATTATTTCCTGCCCATGCTCCAATAACTACTGAAGGACTATAGCCTATCGTCCATACATCACGATAATCATTTGTGGTACCGGTTTTTACTGCTACCCCACCTTCTTCAAAATAGAGCGGGGAACGGGCACCGAACGTTGGAGTGCGGGCATTGTTATCGGAGAGGATGCTTGAGATTGTGCGAGCGATATTTTGATCAAGAACTTGCCTAGAGGTGATCTTTTCTTCTTCAAGAATAGCGCCAGTGTGATCTCGTACTTCTACGATTGCATGATGGTCGGTTCGAGTTCCTTCGTTTGCAAAAACTCCGTATGCGGAGGAAAGTTCGAGAAGCGAGATTTCTCCGCCACCAAGTACAAGTGTTAAGCCGTATCGATTAGGATCCGTAAGAGTGCTAATACCAAAGTCTTCTGCGGTGCGGATGGAGTCTTTTACACCGGCAAGATAGAGCGTCTTTACTGCGGGTACGTTTAATGATTGAGCGAGGGCCTCGCGGAGAGTCACGGGTCCCCGAAACTTTTCGTCAAAATTTTGAGGGATATAAGGAGTTCCAGAGACAGCAAAATTTGTTTCCAAATCAAATACAATAGTTTCGGGAGTGTAGCCTTTCTTGAATGCTGTTGCGTATACGACGGGTTTAAATGTTGATCCGGGCTGTCGCTTGGCGAGTGTAACATTAAAATTCCCATCATGGGCGATATCAAAATAATCTCGAGACCCAACCATTGCAAGGATCCTTCCTGTCTTGGGGTCTAGTGCGATAAGTGCGAGATTTGAAGCATTAAATCGCGACTCGATATCTGGTCCTGAGCGAGTTGCAATTTCTTCCGCTTTTTCTTGGAGTGTCGCATCGAGAGACGTAATTACTTTTAAGCCTCCGCGCTCAACAAGATCTTCTCCGTATGTTTTCGTGAGAAGCTCACGTACATACATTGCAAAATGGGGCGCGCGAATGCCATGTTTTTTTTGAGGTAAAAATATTACCTTTTCTTTTTTTGCCGCCTCTAAATCTTGAGTATTGATAAAGTTAAGATCTCGCATGCGCTCAAGAACAAGATTTTTACGTTCCTCAAGATCATCGCGGTGGTTGCCGTAGGGAGAAAAGTAAGAAGGAGCCTTTGGCAGAGCAGCAAGATACGCGGCTTCAGGGAGAGAGAGTTCGTTAGATGATTTTCCAAAGTATGTTTCCGATGCAGCTTCAACTCCATAGGCGTTTGATCCATAAGGAATCTGATTAAGATAGAGATTTAAGATCTCGTCTTTTGAATATGCTGTTTCAAGTTTAATGGCGATGATAATCTCTTTCGCTTTCCGTGTAAGCGTCTGTTTAGGCGAGAGAAGAGTATTTTTTACGAGTTGTTGCGTGATAGTTGATCCGCCACTTCCAATGGGCTTTCCCCGAAAAACATTTACAAAGAGTACTCGAAATAATGCCGTCGGACTAAAGCCTCGATGAGAATAGAAAGACGCGTCCTCAATAGCGATGGAAGCATTTTTTATGTGGCGAGAGATTTGATCAAATGGTACGAGCGTGCGACGTTCTTCCCCGTGAATCTCCCATAGAAGTACTTCACCTGTACTGTCGTAAATCTTTGTTGATTCAGCGACCTCACGCGATTCAAATGTACGGATGGTTGGCGTCTCTACGAGAAGAAAGGTAATGGCGCCCAAAAGAAAAAATCCTCCCACAACAATACATCCGAGGAGGATCGCTCGCTTTCGATTTTTTACATATTTTCGGCGTGCTCTCGATAACACGCCATCAGTATGCCACACAATGTAGAAAAATCCAGAGAGTCACAAGGTAAAAAAATAGCCCCGTCATGGGGCTATTTTTTTTACATATCATCGTCCTCGGTAAACGGATCTATTCCGTCATCATCGAGATCCGAATCATCGTCATCATCAACATCGCTATCTTCACTTTCTTCGTCGTCGTTTTGAAATGAGTAGTCGTAGATCACAGATTCTGATTGAGTGTTAGTTCTGTTTAAGACCTTTCGCTGTTTCGATATTAATATATACCAAGAATTATTTTTTTGCAGTATATCCTTCGCGTATGGTTTCTGTGGATAACTAGCGAGGATGTATAAGACATAGTGCAAGAGCATCAAGAGCATCGTCAGATGAAATAGTATCCTTTATGTGAAGAATATTACGGACCATCCATGCCACTTGGCGTTTTTCAGCATTCCCTACACCTGTTACGCCGAGCTTTACTTCATTTGGCGTAAACTCAAATATAGGCATACCAGATTCGGCGAGCGTTGCCATAATGACTCCGCGAGCTTCGGCAACCCGAAGCGCCGTTTTTTTATTCTTGGAGAAAAACAGCCTTTCAATGTGTACCACATCAGGTTCTATTCGTGCAAGGATAGACTGAAGTTCCGTTCTGATGAGTACGAGTCGTTCGCGATCAACGAGAGTGCGTGGGGTTACAATGCAGCCACAGTCACGGTATTCAACTCGAGATCCCTCAGCTTCAATGTAGCCCCATCCCATGCGTTCGATGCCAGGATCAATGCCAAGAATACGCTTCATTCTTTATTATTCGCGTATATTTCTTGGACGTCATCATGCTCGTCTATTGCATCCATGAGCAGTAAGAGTCTCTCTTCATCTTCGGGAGAAAGGGAGACAAGAGAATGCTCCTGAGGCGTCCAGTCAGTTCCATCTTTTATAAATGCCCAGAGAACGCTACCTTGATTTGCCCAGTGGGCAGCGCGCTCTGAAAGGAGATGTTTAATCTCATTTGATGTTCGATTGTTGTTGTCGGTGATTCCCGTAATGATAAGAGCGACTCCTCCTGGTCCATACGCTTCATAAATAAACTCTTGGAGCATGGTAAGTTGTCCATCGCCAACTCCTTTTGCAATCGCGCGCTCAATATTATCTTGAGGCATGTTTACCTCGCGTGCTTTTAAAATTGCCGCGCGTAACGAAGCGTTTGTTTCGGGGTCTTTCCCTTTTTCTCGTGCGGCGATAGTGATGATGCGCGCAATCTTGCTATAGATTTTTGCTTTTTTAGCATCGGTCGCTGCTTTTTTATGTTTTATTTGGGACCATTTTGAGTGACCTGACATATAGGCACAACTGTAGCGGAGTTATTTTTTTCTCGCAATTGCAAGAACTCTATCTTTAACTTCCATTGGATTTGCGACCTGACTTATGACAAAATTTGTTTCTCCTGCGGTGTGAACGGTGATCGTGCCAAAGTTAAAAAAAGATGCGACAATCCCAATTGTTTCCACACTCACATCTTGCACGCGCTCGACGCCAAACTCAGAGACTTCGCGATGAAAAAGACTGTGTTGTTCGATGACGATTACACGCGACGACGTAACAACAAGTGCGTCGAGCCAGATGCGCAGGAATTCAATATAAAATATGATTAATAACACGAGCCAATAAAGCGAAGAGAGAAAGATACTATATTTTTTTAATACGGCAATGTTTGCTGAGTCTAACCAAAATATAATGACAGGCACAAAGAAAAGGAGTGTGATTCCTGTGGCAACTGATGCCATCACCATCCAGTGTTTACGTGCCACAACAACGATTACTTCATGTTCTTTTAAGCTAATCATGTTTTCAAGATGCTTATAAAACTTACGAATGAAAGAGCAATAAGGCTACCAATGCCAATTTGGAGTATTTTCATCCAACGAAGCGCAGGGTCGCCAGAGAGCATAAAGCGACGTTCGTGGTAAGTGACAGCGAAGAGAAGTAAGAGGTATATGACAAGAAAGATTGCGTATCCGATAGTAAGGAGTTGTTTCATGAGATAAGTCGCTGTTGGTCGGGGCGCTCGGGAATTCCGAGGTGCCGGTATGCTGCGTTTGTTGCCATGCGCCCACGAGGCGTTCGCTCAAGAAAACCTAACCGCAAAAGATATGGTTCATGAATTTCTTCAATAGTACTTTCTTCTTCCGCGCTCGCTGCCGCAAGAGTTCCAACTCCCACAGGTCCACCATTGAATTTATTGATGATAATATCGAGAATGCGTCGATCTTCTGCGTCGAGACCAACGGAGTCAATTTCTAAAAGCCCAAGGGCCATATCCGCTATCTTTTGAGTAATAATTCCATCACCTCGCACCATCGCTACATCGCGGCAACGCTTGAGTAAATGATTCGCGCGTCGCGGTGTACAGCGCGATCGGCGGGCAATTTCTTCGATCGCACTTTCCTCGATCTCGATACTAAGAATATGTGCCGATCGACGTAAAATTTCACCAATGTCTTCATTAGTATAAAACTCGAGACGATATGTACCGCCAGAAAAACGAGAGCGCAAAGGAGACGAGAGAAGCGCGATACGTGTAGTAGCCGCAATGAGCGTAAACGCAGGTAACTCTATTTGGATTGTGCGCGCGCCTGGTCCCTTGCCAATGATGATGTCGAGTGATCGAGCTTCCATCGCGGGGTAGAGAATCTCTTCAATCATCTTATTAAGACGATGAGCTTCATCAATAAAGAGAATATCTCCTGGAGAAAGATTTGTAAGAATGGAGGCAAGATCGCCTACCCGTTCAATGGCGGGACCTGATGTTACTTTCATCTGAGCGCCCATTTCTTTACTGATAAGATGAGCAAGGGTTGTCTTACCAAGACCCGCAGGACCATAAAATAACACGTGCTCGAGAGGTTCTCCTCGTTGCTGGGCAGCTTCAATTAAGATACGCAAATTTTCTTTTATTTGTTTTTGACCGATGTATTCATCCCACCGCGAGGGGCGGAGGGTGCTGTCGAGAGCGATATCATCTGGTTTTGTGGGTGGTATTGACATTTTCGTTTTTTTCAGGTAGAATAGGAGAACTTGAAATTAGAATCCCTCAGCAAGCCTCCAGGCGAATGAGGTTTTCCTTATCTGGGCCATCTTTTAGCTCGGGCAGCTCGGGTCCCTCTCCCTCTATCGTATAAGACAGGAGACAGAAACGAAACCCTATCCTCTTAGACGCGAGAGGGAGGGGGCCGCTCGGCTGTTCCTCGAAGGGGCTCTCAGCTCTCTGCACCCATGCGAGAGCACTTTGCCTGGAGACTTGTCGAGGGATTTTTTATTTCTACGGAAGCCCAACAATACGTTCTAATTCTTCAAATGAGGTGGCTCCAGATAATATTTTTAAAATACCATCCTTTTGCATCGTGAGCATTCCTTGTTTTTCTGCGAGTGCAAGTACCTCCGCCTCCGGCGGATTTTTTAAAATAAGCCGTTCAATCTCATCATCAATTAAAAAGACCTCATAAATACCAATACGTCCTCGGTACCCAGTGTGGTTGCATTCTCCGCATGAGCCAGCTGTGTAGGTAGTTATGTGATCGAGAGAGGGACGTTCATATTCCGCTGGGAGAGAAGTTACGACTTTTTCAATAACTATTTTTTGTTCTGGAGTTGGACTCGTCTCTTTTTTACAGTGTTTACAAAGTACGCGTACGAGACGTTGAGCGATCGCAACGTTAATCGCAGGGGCGAGAATATTCGCTGAAATTCCAAGATCGACAAGGCGCGGGATAGTGCCAGCTGCTGAGTTTGTGTGGAGTGTTGAGAATACGAGGTGTCCAGTGAGAGATGCGTGCATTGCAATTTCTGCAGTTTCTTTGTTGCGAATTTCTCCGACAAGAATAACATCTGGGTCTTGCCGCACGATTGCCGAAAGACCATTTTCAAACGTATAGCCGGCTTCTTTGTTGACCTGCGTTTGAGATATTCCCTCGAGATGATATTCAATCGGATCTTCGATGGTAATAATCTTCATTCCAGGCTCTTCCCGAACTTTTTTAAGAAATGCGTAAAGTGTGGTTGTTTTTCCAGATCCCGTTGGCCCTGTTGTAATAATCATTCCATTCGGACGATTTAATTCTTTGAGCATAAGTTTAAATACGGGAGGTTGCATGCCGAGGTCATCAAACCCAAGTGCAATTGCCTTTGGGTTCAAGATACGCATGACAACTGATTCGCCATATGGACCGGGGAGCGTTGAGACACGCACCTCGATAGCAGCTTCTTTTGCGCGAATTGTGAATCGTCCGTCTTGTGAGCGATCAATAACATTAAGCTTTAGATGAGAAACCAGTTTAATGCGATTCATGATCGCGTGATGGAGGTCATGTGAGAAGTCGGCGATATCTTGTAAGAGACCATCTATACGGAGGCGGAGACGAACTCGCTCTTCCTCAGCTTCGATGTGAACGTCGGATGCTTCGAGGATGAGTGCTCCAAGTAAGATCATCTCGAGAACTTCCGAGGTATGTCCCAGACCACGAAGAGATATTTTTTTTGAGAGAATAACGCCCAAAGTTTGGGCATTTGTTACGCGCTCATGGAATTCTTGAAAATCAGAACGCGTGATATCAACAACATTTGTTGTAATAATAACCTCGGCCGGTATTTCTTTGTATCGACTCCAAACATGCTCAAGTCCCGGTAGAGATCCAAGAAAGATTTGTGGGGTATAACCGAGGCGGCGCAGTTCTTCAATTTTTTCTTTTATAGAATCAAGATTCGGATTTTTTACTACGATTTGTAGTTGTTTGCCTGCCGATTGAATGACTGCCATGCCAAGCATTCGAGCCTGCTCTTCAGAGATGAGTTTTAAAGTATCAAGGTCGACGGCGATTCTATTGAGGTTGAGGTAGGCTACTCCATAGCGCTGCGCCATAATTTGGGCAAGCTCTTCAGCCTCTTTTTTTTCTATATTCTTGATTTTATCGTTTTGGTCCACGCACTTATTCTACCTTAGCGAGTAGAGTGCAGCAATTTTCGTATTGCTCCTTCACCATCGACGAAATTTTCAAACTCCGGCAAAAGAATGTATTGTTTTTGTGGTAGTACTGATCCAAGTCGAGAAGATGCGGCTACTAACAGGGCGGAGTCTTTGGACCACAAGATGCCCGTAGTTTGATCCTCGTCAATGAGTTGCCAAAAGATTATAACGATGCGCGGGAGATTTGCGAGGTCAGCAAATTTTTGTACAAGTTCCGGGATGTCCTCTCCTTTTGCATTTGTTTTTACTAAGTCCTCTCGAGTTAAAAATGACCATAGAGTTTCAAGATCGGCTTCTTCTCGGGAGCGCGCCATAATGCGCCCGAGGAGTTGGGCGTGCTCCGTAGAGATTTTTTCTTGTGCGAGAGGTTTCATGTACTCATCAAGCATGAGGTGTTGCGTAGAGGTGTGCTGAGGAAGATTTTCAATGAATTGCTCGGATTCTTCTTCTGATGAGAAGCCGACGGTGATAATGAGGTCCGCCGTAGGGATGCGTTCTTGAAATGAGAGAGCGTCCCTTGAAAAGGTTTTTCTGTGCGAAAGGAATATAGTAAGAGAGTCATCCGTTTTTTCATATCGAAGTTCTTCAACAGGGGAGCGTCGAGTATCAACTAAAATCACATATTCTTTTTTAGGGAGAGGGATACCAAATGTATCATGCCAGACAGTTTCTTTTTCTTCCGGAGCGATAAGATAGACTTTCTCGGGAGCTAGTTTTTGAATCTGCAGTGCCGCCAAATAGTCCTTATCAGATGCTTTTTGAGGAACTACGACGAGGACAGATGTTGCTTGGGTGATTGCGGCGTGGAGCTCATTCATCAGTCCATTCCTAGCATGTAGGGGGGCGTTTCTTCAATGATACTTGACTTATAGCTTATTTTATAGTATAATAGAAAAAGGATAGACTTTAGCGTTCCCTTGAGTGGGGCGCCAAACAGGAGGAAGTTCTTCATGAAGAGAGTGCTTACTGGACTGATGCTGGTTCTGCTCGCTGGGTGTGGGATGTCCGTCCGGGTTGGCGATCCGGGGCCAGGCAGACCGCCTCGCGAAGTGTTCGCGTGGGGTCTCGACATGCATGATGGCCCCACAGGCTTCGATCGACTCAACTACGACCCAGCACTCGACTACGTGCCAACGGGGCGACCCTACAGCCGTCCACCGCTCTCGTATCGTCGGTACAGCCCTGATGGTCAGCAGGAGATCGTATGTCACTCGACGGATGTGGAGTGTCGACGACTTCAAGGCGAGATCGAGGGTCAGCGCCGAGCTGCAGAAGAGAACGGCAATGATGCGCAGGAGCGTGCTCGGAAGGATGCATACTGTCGAGTGCGACCGAGTGCCGATGAGTGCAGGCCTCCACAAGAATAACGACCCCTTTGGGGTCCCAACCAGAGAGCCACCGGTGACACATGTCGCCGTGTGGCTCTTTTTTGTTTTATGTTAGTCTGAAGATGCTTATGCAGATGAAGACAAAAACAGCAAAAGAAACAAGACAAATTGCGGAAATATTTGCCGCAACAATCAAAGATTCGCCATTTGATCCACACTCAGCTCTCATTATCGCACTTGAAGGAGAGCTCGGCGCAGGAAAGACAACATTTACTCAATCCCTTGCGCGTTTTTTGGGAGTGCGAAGATCTGTGCAGTCTCCAACTTTTGTACTCATGAAGCGTTATCCAATAAAAACAAAGTCTTTTAAAAATTTATGGCACGTTGATTGCTACCGCGTTGAGTCATTACGAGAGCTGGAGGTTTTGGGTTTTCGCGATATTCTTCGTGACCCTGATAATATTATATGTATTGAATGGGCAGATAAAATTTCCGCCATGCTCCCGAAGAATCGAATCACGATTAAATTCGACCATGAGGGAGAGCAAGAGCGAAGTATCAGATTTTCAATATGAAAAAAACTCTGATTATTCTTGATACTCACGCGTTAATTCACCGTTCATATCACGCGATACCTTCGTTCACTTCACCGTCAGGGGAGCCTATGGGTGCGGTGTATGGCGTTTCCGCGGTGCTTTTGAAGCTTGTGCGCGAACTTAAGCCGACTCACCTTGCGGCTGCATTTGATCGAGAGGAACCAACGTTTCGCCATGTTGCGTATGAAAACTATAAGGCAACGCGACAGGAGACAAAGTCAGATCTTGTCCCTCAATTTGATAAGACGAAAGAGTTATTTCGCGCGCTTGGTGTTCCTATGTTTGAGGTCGCAGGATTTGAGGCGGATGACATCATCGGAACGCTCATAGAGCGATTTCGAAAAGAGAAAGACATTTCAATGATTATTGCATCAGGAGATATGGATACGCTCCAACTCGTTGAAAAAAAGAAAGTCCAGGTTTACACCCTTCGGAAGGGTATCGATGATACGATTTTATACGATGAGGATAAGGTGAATGAGCGTTTCGGATTTTCTCCCGAACACGTTATTGATTTCAAGGGGCTCAAAGGAGATCCGTCAGACAATATCATTGGAGTAAAAGGTATTGGAGAGAAGACCGCGACTCAGCTTATTCTGCACTACGGATCGATCGAGGAGATGTATGAGAAGTTGAAGAAAGAGAAAAAACATCCTACATGGCTAAAGGATCGTATCGTGACATTACTTCTTGAAAATGAGGAAGAGGCTCTTTTTTCAAAGGAGCTTGCTACGATCCGGCGAGATGCACCCGTGACCCCAACGCTCGATGAGCTTGTCTTTGCAGGGATCCCCACAGAACAAGCAGCAACGATATTTCGAAAATTTCATTTTCAAAGTCTTATCTCGCGCCTTCCGAAAGAAGAGGGGCAGCAGGGGACTTTATTAAAGGAGCCGGAAGAGATCCTTGTAGGTTCAATAGAAGAAATAGAGCGTTTAAGCGCACTAAAAGATAAGATGGTCGTATGGTCGAGTGAAGAAAATATCTCTTTTAGTGTTGGGGAAAAAGAAGTTCTTTACCCGCGCTCTGAAGTCACGGTAAATCGCGAGCGTTTTAACAGTATCTTTCAGAGGAGATTGGATACGGTGACCGATGACGCAAAATCTCTTTTTCATATTTTTGGTTTTTCATTTCCAATCGCGTTTGATATTAAGATTGCTCTCTGGATTTTAAATCCTGAAGAAAGAAGATTTTCCCTTGAAGATACGATACGCGATCATTTGCCATCGAATATTATAAATGCGGCAGATGGAGTAAGGATGCTTGAGGGCAAATTTCGTGCACGGCTAGAAAAAGAATCACTCGCGTCAGTATACTTTTCTCTTGAACTTCCACTTATTCCAATTTTATATATGCTCGAGCGACAAGGAATTTTAGTTGACGCTCTACATCTTGGAAAACTAAAAAAAGTAATTGAGAAAGAAATTGGAGCGCTTGAGAAAAATATATGGAAACATGCCGGTGAGCATTTTGATATAAGTTCGCCAAAGCAGTTGGGAGTTATTCTTTTCGAGCGTCTTGGGCTTTCAACAAAGGGCATTAAAAAAACCTCAACGAAAAGCATCTCAACGCAAGCGTCTGAGTTAATAAAATTACGAGAAGCACATCCAATCATTGAAGAAATTTTGACATATCGAGAGCTCTCAAAAATATCTTCTACATACGTTGAGGTCTTGCCGACGATGATAGGACAGGATGGGCGGGTGCATACGACATTTCATCAAACGGGTACAACAACGGGTAGGCTCTCTTCGAGCGATCCAAATTTACAAAATATTCCTATTCGTACGGAGCTCGGTAGAGATGTGAGGCGAGCATTTATTGCCGAACAGGGGTTTGAGCTTGTTTCGTTTGATTACTCTCAGCTCGAACTTCGTATTGCAGCGGCACTGTCGGGAGATAAAAAGCTTATTGCGGCATTTCAGGCGCACGAAGACATTCATACGCGTACCGCCGCCGAGATATTTCATGTTGAGGCCGGGGAAGTAACAAAAGAAATGCGTCGGCGTGCCAAGACTATTAATTTCGGAATTCTTTACGGCATGGGCGCTCGCGCTCTCGCACAAGGCATGAAAGTCTCGTTTGATGAGGCTGATAAATATTTGAAGGAGTATTTGCGTGAGTTTCAAGGGATACAGACCTATCGGGAGCGTATCGTCGAGGAGGGGAGTAAAGAGGGTTTTGTTTCAACGCTTTTTGGTAGAAAGAGGTATCTTCCAAATCTTCGCTCGCGATTTGAATATGTGCGCGCAGAGGCTGAGCGAATGGCAATGAACGCTCCAATCCAAGGAACAGAGGCCGATCTTTTAAAACGGGCGACGATTCGAATTTTTCAAGAGTGCGGGGTCGGAGAAAATGGAGGGAGCGTACGGATGCTTTTGCAGGTACACGACGAGTTGTTGTTTGAGGTGCGCGAAGATTTACTCCATGATACTGCGTTGAAGGTGAAGAAAATTATGGAAGATGTTCCAGAGCTCGAAGTTCCGATCGTTGTTGATATAAAGCACGGAAAGAATTGGCAAGATACAACCATGATATAATATAGATAGTATGAAGTTGAAGATTCGCCATACGCTTTTCTTTCGTTTTTTTTGGACATTGGTGTTACTTGGCGTTATGCCGATGGCAATCTCCGCATTTTTTCTTGTCGCCACGTATCAGTCTCGTATTGCAGATAAAGTAAGTAGCGGGGTTGCTGATGAATTATTAAGAAATGCGAGTATTCAATTTTTTCTCATCTTTCTTTTTGTATTGATCATCGCTACTTTTTCTGCGTTTATTGTCTCTCGGAATATTTCACGACCACTTCGCACGCTTACGGAAGCAGCGCGTCTTATTGGTGAAGGAAATCTTAATATCCAGATTAAAGTTTCGCGCCGAGATGAAATTGGTAATCTCGGATCTTTTTTTAATGAAATGGCCGGCAATTTAAAGGAGGTGCAAGAGCGACAGGCGGAGATATCTCGGCTAAAGTCAGAGTTTATCACGGTCGCGGCTCACCAGCTCCGTACGCCACTTTCTATTATGAAGTGGTCGCATCATACAATCCTTGATGGCGATGTAGGTAAGGTGCCCATAAAACAGCGCGAGCTTATTGAGAAAGCAGAGGTCGCAAATGAGTCGATGATCAGGCTCGTACATAATCTTTTGGATGCAGCACGTATTGAAGAAGGACGATTTGGTTATAAGTTTGATTCTATGGATGTGCGCGCATTTCTTCATGAACTTGTCGATGAAAAGAAGATTTTTGCTGAGAATAAAAATACAAAACTCGAGCTTAAAGATTCCACGTCAGGACCCGTTGAAATATCAGGAGATAAAGAGCGCTTAGCCATGGCGGTTGGTAATATTATTGATAATGCTGTTCGGTATACACCACCAAACGGTACCGTAAGTGTTTCGCTCGAATATGATGATGCGAAGCTACGCATTACGATTCATGATAATGGAGCCGGGATTCCTCAAAAAGACCAAGAGAAGCTTTTTACAAAATTTTATCGCGCGCAAAGTACGATGCACGTTGAAACTGAAGGAACGGGATTAGGTCTTTTTATCGCGAAGAATGTCGTAGAGGGGCATAATGGCTCGATTTGGTTTGAGTCTCACGAAGGGCAGGGAACTTCATTTTTCATTTCCTTGCCTGCCAAGGGGTCTTTGCAGGCCGCAGTCAATAAGTCGTATGATACGTTTGTGAAAAATATCTAGGATGGTACAATGGGAGCGTTATGACAGGCAAAGAAAAAAACTCATCAATTCCGATTTCGTCGCTCTTAAAGCGCAATGAAGTTAAAGTGCTTGTTGTCGAGGACGACAAATTTTTGCGCGAAATTTTAGGAGGAAAGCTTACAAAGGAGGGATACACAGTACTCGAAGCTTTAGATGGTGATCAGGGTATTGAAAAGACAAAGTCCGAGCAGCCGCATATTATTTTACTTGATCTTGTATTACCGGGCGCTGACGGGTATGACGTTTTAGGGAGACTAAAGCAGGATCCAGAGGTAAGTAAGATTCCCGTAATTGTACTTTCAAACCTGGGGTCTCGCGAAGATATCGATCGTGCAATCGCGCTTGGCGCCCAGCAATTCATGGTAAAAGCGCATCACACGCCACAAGAAATCATTGAGGCGGTCAAGAAAATTCTTGACGAGCACTATCTGCAAAAATGATCTATTTGCTGTATGGAGAAGAAACGAAGCGTTCGTTAGGAATGCTTCGCGATTTTGAGCGACGATTTCAAGCTGAGGTGCCGGTAGGAGGATGGCAGAGGTTTGATTTTAAGGACGAGATGGACCAAGAGAGGTTTTTATTGGGTGCGGGGTCTCAGGCGCTTTTTTCTCAAAAAGATTTTTATATTATTAGAAACCCATCGCACGCATCACCACGTTCCGCGCGCACGTTAGAGGAGTTGTTGCCACACTGGGCGGGCAAGGATTCGATAGTAGTTTTTTTTGAAGAAGGAGTTCCTGAAAAAAATGAGACATTTAATTTTCTAAAACGCACCGCTTCTAAAAGTCAGGAGTTTAGTAAGCCTTCTTCAGCGCAGGCAAAAACGTGGATGGAGGGCGAACTTAAACGACGGAGCGCAGTATTAAGTGAAGATCAGAAGAGGTCCTTACTTGCACGATACGGAGGAGATTTATGGGCGCTCGAAAGCGAGCTCGACCGTGCGCTCGCCGGAGGGTCTCCGGTTTCTTTGAAGTTGACGGTAGATGAACGAGAGCTTTTCTCTCTTGGAGATCTATGGGGTCGGCGTGAGCGCGCGCAAACAGTCCTTAAATACGATATATTACTAAGATCCGGATTTCCCTCCGAACGTATGTTATGGACTATGATGTGGCACATTAAATCTCTTTTTGCTGTTGCAACGGGTCAGACGAAGGGGATGAATCCGTACGTTCTTCGGAAATCAACCGATCAAATGCGCAACTTTTCCCAAGATGAGCTATCAGATGCCTACAAAGCACTCGTGGAACTTGATGTTGATGAAAAAAGAGGAGAGCGATCACTTGAGATAGGCATGCTCCACTTTTTTCTTACTCGGTAAAACAAAAAGCCCCTTCGAGGGCTTTTTGTTTGTTAGACAAGTTTTTTAAGTCTTTTGGCGATGCGAGATTTTTTTCGAGCAGCAGTATTTTTGGTAATAAGATTTCGCTTTGCCGCTTTATCGATTACTCCCTGCACACTTGAAAGTAGTGAGAGTGCCTCAGAATTATTTTTTTCTAAAAGAGCTTTTTCAAAGCGCTTTAAGACGTCTTTCATTGATTTCTTTTGTTTGACGTTTCGGATATGGCGACGATCAGATTGACGTAACGCCTTTTCCGCTGACTTAGTATTTGGCATAGATAGTACTGTACTACTCTTTTTTATTTAGTCAAGTTTTGTATCACGTGTCGTCGAGAGCTGTTTTAAAACGTCTCTCAATTCAGCGGCGCGCTCAAAGTTGAGTTTTGATGCTTCTTGAAGCATCTCTGCTTCTACTTCTTTTTTCAGTTCTTTTATAGATCGTTTTTCTGAGGTGAGTGATTCAAGAACCTTTTCTTTCGATACCTTTTTCATTGATGAAAACAAGGACCCACGAATTTCTTTTGAGAGGGGCGTAGGGGTAATACTATGCGCTTTATTGAATTCAATTTGATATGCACGTCGTCGCTCCGTTTCCGAAAACGCTGTTTTCATAGAGTCGGTTATACGGTCGGCATAAAAGATAACATGTCCACCGATATTTCGCGCCGCTCGTCCAATGATTTGGATGAATGTTGTTGTGTTGCGCAAAAATCCCTCCTTATCCGCATCAAGAATACAGATAAGAGAAACTTCGGGGATATCGAGCCCTTCGCGTAAGAGGTTGATGCCCACGAGTGTATCGAATTCCCCAAGACGTAGATTTTTTAAAATATCTGTTCGTTCGATAGTTTTTACTTCAGAGTGAAGCCATGCAACACGTAATCCTTTTCCCGATAAATATTCAGAGATATCTTCAGCCATGCGTTTTGTGAGCGCGATAACGAGGGTTCGCTCTCCTTTTGCTGCTCGTAGTATGATTTCTTTTTCTATATCTTTAATCTGTCCATCGGCTTTACGAATTTCCAAAGTAGGGTCGAGAAGTCCGGTAGGACGTACGAGTTGCTCAGCGACCGGACCATGAGAAAGCTCGTAGATGTTTGGAGTCGCGGACACGAAGATTCGTTGGCCTATTTTTTCTTCAAATTCTTCGAATCGGAGCGGTCGGTTGTCGATCGCTGACGGAAGACGAAATCCGTGTGCTACAAGAGTTTCTTTGCGTGCACGATCTCCCGCAAACATGCCACGTATTTGAGGAATTGTCATATGAGATTCATCGATAAAAGTTAGAAATCCTTCCGGCATGTAATCAATGAGAGTTGATGGTGGTTCTCCCGCTGCCCGTCCTTCAAGGTGGCGGGAATAATTTTCGATGCCATTCGTATAACCAGTCTCTCGGAGCATTTGAATGTCATAACGGGTTTTTCTCAAAAGTCGATCAGCTTCGATGATTTTTTTTTCTTTACTTAGAACCTTGAGTCGTTCGGCGAGCTCTATTTCGATTACCGAAATCGCGCGTTCAAGATTTTCTTCAGGCGTCACAAAGTGTTTTGCGGGAAAGATGGTCGCTTCCGATCGAGGCTCAAACGATGCGCCTGCGTCCCCGATGCGTTCTTGAATTTCTTCGATCTCATTTCCAAAAAATACAATTCGAATTGTTCGATCTCCTGTGGGAGGAATAACTTCGTAGAGCTCTCCTTTTTTTGACCATGTTCCTGGAGTTCGCTCGATATCATTGCGCGTATATTGTATGAGCGCAAGACGCTCTGAAAATATTTTTGGCGATAAAGTATTTCCAATTTTTATTGAGAGAGCGGACTTTAAATATTCTTGCGGGTTGCCAATTCCATAGATTGCCGATACGGAGGCGACAATAATACAGTCATTACGCGTTAATATTGCCTGTGTTGCAGCATGACGAAGCTCATCGATGAATGCATTAATTTTTGCATCCTTTTCTATATAGGTATCTGTATTAGGGAGATAGGCCTCTGGTTGGTAGTAGTCGTAGTAAGAGACGAAGTAATGAACGGCGTTTGAGGGGAATAATTCTTTGAACTCTTCGTATAATTGGGCCGCGAGAGTTTTATTATGGGAAAGAATAATCGCCGGGCGATTTGTTTTCGCGATAACCTGTGCCATGGTAAATGTTTTTCCCGAGCCCGTGACGCCTAAGAGAGTTTGTGCTCGTGTGCCAGAAGTAACGCCACGAACGAGGGCGTCAATAGCTTGGGGTTGGTCACCAGAGGGTGCGTATGCGCTTACAATATGAAAAGTCATACTATTTCATTATAATGGAAAGGATGATAGCACGCCTGGAGGGTAAAGTCCTTTTCCGCGGTACACGGTTTTTAATTATTGATACCCAGGGGGTTGGGTATAAGGTTTTTACGTCGCTTGAATCATTGAAACTTATCGATCCGAAAGAGCTTTCTTGTGAGTTATTTACGCATCTATACGTTCGTGAAAATGCGCTTGAACTTTACGGGTTTGCGACTATGGCAGAACTCGAATTTTTCGAGGTGCTGATCGGAATTTCAGGCGTTGGTCCAAAGTCTGCGCTTAATATTCTTTCGGTAGTCCCGCTCGATACGTTGAAGCGTGCGATTGCAACTGGCGATACGACATATCTCACAAAAATTTCAGGTATTGGCAAAAAAACCGCGGAGAAAATTATTATTGAGCTTCGCGATAAGCTTGCGGGGATTGCTGGACCTGCGTCCGACCACAATACACTGGACGCCATTGATGCGCTGGTTTCGCTCGGGTATTCAGAGCGAGAGGCACGATCAGCTCTCAAGGATGTTTCAGGAGATGCTGAAACGGTTGATGCAAAAATTCGAGAGGCTTTGCGATCGCTCGGTCGCTCAACATCATGAGACGCTTTATCCCAAGATTTTTGCTTTCGTGGTACCACCTTGGGCTTACGTTCGCCGCCGCACTTTGGTATGGGTTTCCTTCGCGCAAACTTCTTGTTATTGGTGTTACTGGTACAAATGGAAAGACGACAACGGTCGACTTGTTACATAATATATTTTCTGAGGCTGGGCATCGTGTTGCGTCGGCCTCATCCATTCGATTTATTGTTGGTCCTGATGAGCGAAGAAATGAGTCAAAGATGACAATGCCAGGACGATTTTTCATCCAACAGTTTCTTGCTGAAGCGGTTTCTAAGGGGTGCGATGTTGCTATTCTCGAGGTAACTTCGGAGGGAATACGTCAGCATCGCCATCGGTTTGTTGATTTTAATGTCGCCGCTATGACAAATGTGACGCCAGAACACATCGAGTCACACGGGTCGTTCGAGAAATATTTGAAAAGTAAATTAAAACTTTTTCGTGCGACAGCACGTTCCCCAAAGTCTCATAAGGCGATCGTTGTGAATGGAGATGATCCGCATGCAGGCGATTTTATGCGACATGCATCAAAAGAAACTCTTTGGGTTTATGGTATTCGTTTTCCGTCCGCAACATTTTTTCATGAAGTGAAGCCATCTTCGTACACTACGGTACCTCAAGATGGTGTTCGCCTCGTACTTAAGAATCTCGATTTTCATATAAAACTTAAGGGCGAGTTCAACGTATATAATGCACTGTGTGCTATCACGATTGCGTTGTCGCAAAATGTTTCAATCCATGCCATTCGTCAGGCGCTTGAATCGTCGGGGGGTATTCCGGGGCGACTTGAATACATTCAAAAAGAACCATTTGGGGTTGTTGTTGATTATGCGCATACACCAGATGCGTTAGAAAAAGTATATACAACGCTAAAAGCTGAGGGGCGAAAACTTATTTGTGTACTTGGTTCAACTGGTGGAGGGCGAGATACGTGGAAGCGTCCTGAAATGGGAAAGATCGCTGATAGCATGTGCGATACAATCATTCTTACGAATGAAGATCCGTATGATGAGAGGCCAGAAAAAATCATTGATGATGTACGAGCGGGGATTGTTTTAAAAAAAGTGCAAGTAGTTTTTGATCGTAAAGATGCGGTATGGGAAGGAGTGAAAGCGGCATTCCCGGGCGATACTGTTGTGATAACAGGGAAGGGATGTGAGCCGTGGATGGTTATTGAGGGAGGAAAAAAAGTTCCATGGGATGATCGCGCTGTGGCGCGAGAGGCGCTTGAGCGTATTCGGGTGTAGATAAAACAAAGCGGGCCCGACATTGTCGGGCCCGTGGTTATTAGCTAAGTATTTTGCCTCCCTTCTTTTTTTTGCGGAATGACGGGGTTAGTACCGCATTACGCCGGACTCGCGGGCGATACGTCGTCCCTCTTCGATGAGGTACAGACCGTAGATGCCGAAGGGGATGAATCCGATGATTCCCCAACGGACGAACGTTTCGAGTGTTTCGATGGTGGGCAAGAGGCCTTCTTTGAAGAGCGTTATGAGGTAATAATAGCATGTTTATATAATTTTGTCAATAGTATGTCACGAACTATCGACGGATACGTTATACTAAACATATTATCCAGTTAAGTAATAGATATATGGAACAAACAGAAAAGCAGGTTCGTATTTCATTGGGCGATGTGCCGTCAGCTCTTATAAAGCTTGGGGCTCTCGCGCTCGTCGTATTCTTGGGGGTTCGAGCCTTTGTCGATTTGAAGATGGCTCGTAATATGTATCCAACAAACGTAATTAGCGTTTCAGCAGAGGGACGGGTATTCGCAAAGCCCGATATCGGTCTTATTAATCTTGCTGTTATGCATGAAGCAAAGACGGTCGCAGATGCTCAAAAACAAGTAACAGATGCATCAAATAAACTTTTTGAGTTTTTGAAATCTGCAGGAGTTGATGCAAAGGATATTAAAACAAGTCATTACGCGATTAGTCCGCAGTATGATTATATTCAAGACAAAGGACAAGTCCTTCGTGGATATCAGGTGTCTCAGGGTCTTGATGTAAAGATTCGTGATACTGCAAAGGCAGGTGAGATTATTGCAGGCGCCGCTTCAGCTGGTGCTAACCAAGTCGGCAGCCTTCAGTTCACTATTGATGATCCAGAAAAGTTAAAAGAGCAGGCGCGCGCAGATGCAATCAAGCGTGCTAAGGAAAAGGCGCAGGTTCTTGAGCGTGAGCTCGACGTTGAATTTGGTGACTTAATCAGCTTCTCTGATTCAGATGGCGGCGGTATGCCTCCTCCAATGTATCGTGCAGAAGTAATGGGTATGGGTGGGGCGTATGATAAGATGTCTGCTCCTTCAGTCCCAACTGGTGAAAATGAGATTGTGGTGAATGTTGTATTAACCTACGAGGTAGATAAATAATCTGAGTCGTAAAAAATCCCCCGCAATGCGGGGGATTTTGCTATGATGCAGATTATGCATATTGTTGCGATTATCCATAACGTGAGGAGTCTTCATAATGTTGGATCGATACTTCGTACGTCTGATGCGGTGGGCATTTCTCGTGTATATATGACAGGATATACGCCCTCTCCGCTCGATGAGATGGGTCGAGTTCGTAAGGAAGTAGCGAAGACTGCGCTGGGCGCTGAACGTACGGTTGTTTGGAAAAAAGAAAAAAGTCTTTCGCGATTGACGAACGCATTACAAAAAGAGGGTTATAGTATTGTCGGGCTTGAGTACACGGACGGTGCAGAAAATATTCAAAAAGTAAAAATAACAAAACCCATAGCGCTTATTGTGGGCAACGAGGTTCGGGGTATTTCTCGAGCGCTTCTTAAGAGGTGTGATCGTATTGTTTTTATACCAATGCGAGGTTCAAAGGAGTCGCTAAATGTTTCGGTCGCGTTTGGAGTTGCGGCCTACGAGTTGCTTCGAGATTATTGATAGGTCTGTGTTGCAATGACTATCCCGCGCTCATTTTTGAGAGTGACAACATCTCGGAAGTTGCCCCATATTTCGTCGGGACGATTGAGGTATACCCACCAATCACTTTGGTAGAAGTCCATATCATTTTTATGATGAGAGACACATTGAGAATAGCCGGTTACAGATCTAATATGCTCGCGACATGTATTGTCGAGGTCGAGAGGAATCTCAATTGAAAGTGTGCATGAGTAAAGAGTGCGTACAAAGTTGTAGCAAGAGTCAGAGAGATGTTCGGTATTATCTTCTTCAGCGGGCGGAGGGCAGGAGGCATTAATGCCAGGTACGAAAGAATAATTTTCATTAAAATATCCTGAGCATTTATTTATTTTAAAATTAACACCCATAGGACTACGACCTGTAATAATATGAGCAGTAGCGCCTTTTTTGAGAACGATGCGATCTTGGTCTTGAGTAGCAGAGATGCCGGGGAGATTCGTTCCTCTGCCGAGTGTATAGGATTCTCCACGTACACTACCAATACTCCATCCGGTGAGTGTGATGGAGTCTGGTGCGGCAGGGTCGCTCGAAGAATATGTAATATCAATATATTCTTCATCTGGCTCTCGAGTTCGGACGTTAGCAAGAGAGATGTAGACTGAATTTTTTAGGATTTCATCTACAGTTGGCTTTTGTTCCGTTGGTGTTTCTGAGGGAGATGGTGAAGGTTCGGGAGAAGGGGGCAGATTAAAAAGATTAGAGAACAAAGATTGGTCTTCATGTACCACTCCAAACTCCGCGTTTGGATTTGGTGGGGTTGCGATGGGGCCTGATCCTACTCCGCCACGCGAAAATATTGCAAAGACCCAGAAGAGAATAAGGACGGCGATGACGATAAGAAACGGCTCTTGCTTCATGGCTGTAGTGTAGCAAAAACCAAGCTTTCGAAAAACGGCTATTCATGATACAAACACATGTATGAAGGAAGTCGTGATAGATATAGAAACCGAGAAAGAATTTCGAGAAGTTGGAGGAAAAGATAATATGCATCTTCTTGGCGTCACAGTTGTGGGTACTTATCGATATGACACAAATGAATATTATGCATTTGAAAAAGAAGAGAGTAAGAATCTAGAAGTTCTTCTATCACAAACACCGTGCATAATCGGATTTAATGTAAAACATTTTGATATTCCCGTCCTTGCTCCACATGTGTCGATAGATTTATCGGTAATACCGGTACTCGATCTTATGGATGATGTAGAAAGGCATTTGGGATTTCGCGTGTCATTAGACAATTTATGCCACATGACGTTGCGTAAAAGAAAATCCGGCATGGGGCTCGAGGCGATTAGTTGGTGGCGCAATGGTGAAAAAGAAAAAGTAAAAGAGTATTGTCTTAATGATGTTTTACTAACAAAAGAGCTTTACGAGTTTGGTCGCCAACATGGATTTGTGATTTGTGAGACGCGCGATCGAGGGGTGCAGAGAATTCCTGTAAATTGGGCAGCACCAGTTATCGCTCCAAAGCGTGTTTTGGAAGATGCGCTTGGGAAGAGACTTACCGTTGAAATAGAGTATCGAGAAGAGAAGCGCTCTGAGCCCATAAAGCATAAAGTCGAAGTACACTCTATTGGTCAAGATGTGTTTGAAGGTTTTTGCCATATAAAACAAGCAAAGCGCTCATTTCGTATAGCACAGATTACTGGAGTCGCACTTACGAATGAATCGTATCAACTAGTTCATGATGTCCAAAGAAGTCTTATCTAAAGAAGAGTTTTTTAATAGTAATGGCCGAGCGTTTACGCTTCGTGGGGTTGTTGAGACGCTCAAGGCATATGTAGAGACTGCTCCCGAATGGCAATACGAGATTGTCATTGGGACAGATTCGCATGCATCCTTGGAACATCATGCATTTTTTGTCTCAGCTATTACCATCCGGCGTATTGGGAACGGAGGAATTCATTTCTGGACCCGACATGAAGAACATTTCGCAACTCTTAGAGAGCGTATTTGGCGCGAAGCGATGCTTTCCATTATTCTTGCTCAAGAGTTACGTAGTATGGTACGTGAGGTATTTGGAGACGATGAGTTATGGGGTGGGCATGCAATATTTCGGTGCATTCATTTAGATGTGGGGGAGAATGGCCCGACTCGTGACTTTATTGATGGCATTACGGGTATGGTACGAGGGTATGGGTTTACGCCCGTGATCAAGCCTGATGCGTACGGAGCTTCTACGGTCGCGGATCGGCATACGTAAAAGACGCTCTCGTCGTTCAATGGATAGGACACAAGCCTCCGAAGCTTGTGATACAGGTTCGATTCCTGTCGAGAGCACAGGTAGTGTGAACGAGGGTTGACATTTGGTATAAAAAGTGTAAGATGCCAAGTAGAAGTTCATTCGATAGATGGAGGCACTCAATGCTTCAAAAAGGAAGAGATCTTTTGTTTTTCGTGATTTCGCGGCTTCAGCGCCTGTGGGTTCACCAAAGACAAAATCACAATCAGCGCAGGGTATCCCTGGGCGTTGCTCTCAGGCAGTTCAAAAATTTCTACGATCGACAAAGAATTGTATTTCAGTTGCTTCAAATCGAAGCTCGTCGATCTCATCGGCGTCAGGTAGCCATTCAAGAGCTTCAGGTTACGGCGGCTATACCTGATACCCAGCGAGCCAGAGCCATCGCTCTTGCAGAGGGTAGACTTCGCGCATCAGACGAACGCTTTGGAGAGGTTCTCGACTTCGCATATCGTGAAGGGTATCTGCCGAGCGATCAGTTTAGGAGTACATATCCTCGCAGACCAATTTCATTACGTCCACGATTACGTGGATATTCTCATCAACATCCACAAGCGCCTTTGGCTAGTCTTGTGGCTATGTAGTACTACCCCCCGAAATTGGGGGGTTTCTTATTTTTCTTTTTTCTCGTAGAATAAAAAAGCTTTTCGCGCGCTTAGCTCAGTGGTAGAGCGACTCGTTTACACCGAGTAGGTCCGAGGTTCAATCCCTCGAGCGCGCATATAGTTTGAATCTTTAGTGTGCTTTGCTATACTCTTCTTGTATTTATTTGATACGCCGCGGTAGCTCAGTGGTAGAGCGCATCCCTGAAGAGGATGGCGTCGGGTGTTCGATTCACCCCCGCGGCACAAGTGAAAATGACTCCGTTTTATACGGAGTCATTTTCTATTTAATGAGAGTGAATCGAACGGTATGCTGGGGGCATACCGCGTAATTTCTGAAGGAGAAATTGATTCACCCCCGCGGCACAAGTGAAATAAAAAATAATCCCAAGGAGTGGGATTATTTTTTTATTGAATATGAAATGAGAATAATACACTTGTATTTCTTGTGATTGGCGCTAGGCTTGTATGCAGAATGGCAAAGCCAAAGGTACTAATCGTTGACGACGCAGAAGTGGTACACGAAAGAGTACGGGAATGCCTTGGCAGTCAGATTGAACTTTATACTGCGGTAACAAGCGTGGGAGCTCACGTGCACCTTCAAGAGCATCCCGATTTTGCTCTCATTGCTCTCGATGGCGTTTTTCCTCGAAGGCCTAATGGACCAGACTTACTTGAAGGTCCGTGGCTTTTGGAAAGAATTCGTCGGCAACATAAGTTTTCTGGCACAGTTTTGGCTACATCATCTTCAGATAATACGAGAAGAGATATGTTGCGGGCTGGGTGTAACGCTGAGTGTCGCAAAGATAGGGTTTCTGATGCGATTGCAGAGTTACTACATCTTAAACCGCTTTGACGCGGTTTTTTTATTTAAATAAAAAACCCTCAGAAGAGAGGATTTTTTATCGTATTACTCGTGTTTTACTTTGACGCGTTCAATTCTGTTTTTATCAAGTTTAGGGAGACGTAAGGTGAGGAGACCTTGGCGGATTGTCGCCTCTGCTCCGTCCACATCGATCTCTTGCGGGAGGACGATAGATCGAGAGAATGTTCCCCAGTAAAGTTCTTGATAGAAGTAGTCATTTCGCTCAACTTCACGAGCTTGTTCTCGCTTACCGCGGATAGTGATGGCGTCCCGCGTAATTGATACATCGAGGTCATCGGGGCGTACGCCTGCTACTGTCGACTGAACGATAATTTCATTTTCTGTTTGGAATAAATCGATTGTTAGCTGACCCTCCTCTTCGCTCTCTCCAAGTAAGTTTTGAGCATCTTCTTTTTGTTGTGTTGGTATTCTGTGCGGGCGCAGTTTTGTAGTTGACGCAGCTAAGTGTGCTCGCGGTATTTCTTCTTCCTCGAGTTCGTCTTCCTCATAAAAATCGTTTGTCGAAACCGATCCCGTGAGGCGTTCGAAAAATGATCGTCGATCTTTAGGCATAATATGTATATAGTTTATGTTTAATTCGCTCAAATGCAAAGAGGATAAGTATCCCAACGGTTCCGAGTAGCACGAGTGCTGGTGCGGGATCGTAACCTTCCCTCATTAGTATAAGAATGTTGAAAAGCGCGTGCAAGAGAGTGGCAAAAAATAGTCCGACACCGAGCGCAATTTCTTTACGAAGGGTGCTTCGAAAGAATGATCCGCCGATAAAGTAGCCTAATATTCCAGCGGAGAGTGCATGAAGAGGAGTTGCTCCAATAAATCGAAGGTTGCTTACAGTAAAACCATCGGAAAAGCCAAGACCATAGGGTCCGATAAGGTATAAGACGTTTTCAATGGCAGCAAATCCAAGTGCTCCCGCAATAAGATAGATCATTGCGTCTGCTGGTTCGTCATACTCTTTGCGCCAAAGTATAAAAGATTTTATCATGGCATATTTGCTCACTTCTTCTATGAACGCAAAACCTACAACGAGCATGAGTCCAATATGAGTAGTTGATAAAGAGAGTCCAAAAAAAGTACGCACAAAGGTCATCCAGACACTTGAAAAGACAAGAGCCGCAGGAATTGCGAGTATGCCAGCCCAAAATGCAAGAAAAATGAGACGATTTGGTTCGGGTGCTTCGTCTTCTTTGAGCCAGAAAAAAAGCCACAGAATTGCAGGTAGGAAGCCAGAGATGACCGCCCACAAGAGAGCTTCAAGCGTCATACATTTTCAACGATAAGGAGTTGTTTGTGTTCGATAGGGAGGAGACCCCATAAATATTCAGTAATGAATGGGATGAAGGGATGGAGTAATTTGAGGGAAGATCCGAGTACGTAGAGGAGTACGGTCGTGGTTTCTTCAGAGTCATCTTTTTTTGACGCTTCTATATATATGTCACAAAATGCGTGCCAGTAAAAATCATAGAGACCGTGGAGTGCTTGTCCGAATTCAAATGATTCAATAAGGTCATTTGTTTTTTTTGTGATTTCATCCAGTTCTTTAAGAATTTGGATATTATGGTGTTTTTCTATTTTTTCTGGGCGGGTAAGCGCCCGTGGTTCTATGCCAATGCGTGCGAGTATGAGGCGCGTAGAGTTCCAGATTTTGTTTAAAAACTTTTTACCAGCTCGTATACCGTCGTCTGACCAGTGAATGTCTTGTGTGGACATGGCTTGCCATATCAAACCAAAACGAGTCGCATCAATACCTACCTCATCAATAAGTTTCATGGGATCAACGACGTTGCCCTTGGATTTGGACATTTTTTTTCCTTGCTTATCGAGAATCGTTGGATGAGTGAATACGGTTCGAAATGGTGGTTTGTCTAAAAACTCAAGACCAGAGAAAAGCATACGGAATGTCCATGTATAGAAGATCTCACGTGCAGATGAAGTGACGGCGGTTGGGTAAAATGTTTTAAGGTCTGTCGTTTCCTCTGGCCATCCGAGTGTCGCAAACGGCCATAGCGCGGAAGAAAACCACGTGTCGAGTACGTCGCTCGTTTGTTCCCATGGTTTTTTGCACTTTGCACACTTTGCATCAGGGGCTTTTTGGCCGACATGCCATTGGGTATCCTCTTTGCATTCACAATGCCATGCGGGGATGCGATGCCCCCACCATAATTGGCGTGAAATATTCCAATCTCGAATTCCATTGATCCATGCAAGCATGATCTGCTTGCGTTGTTCTGGGATAAACGAGAGCTGATTTTTTGAGATTGCGTGCGAGGCTTTTTGGGCAAGTTTTGCCATAGATAAAAACCATTGTTCTGAGAGCAGTGGTTCTATGACCGCATCACATCGGTCACAATGTGCAACAGAATGCGTGTAGTCTTCAATTTTCTCTACGAGCCCAAGCTTGTCGAGATCATCGACGATTTTTTCTCGAGCTTCGTTGACCGAAAGACCGCCGTAGCGTTCTCCTGCGGCACTCGTCATGATGCCGTTTTCGTCGATAACTTTTATGATTTCAATTTCTGGATGGCGAGTTTTTATCTCAAAGTCAGTAAGGTCATGTGCGGGCGTTACTTTGATAATACCCGATCCAAATTTTGGATCAGCTGCCTCGTCAGCAACAACTGGAAGTGAGACAGAGACACTTCGAGGGGAGCGCCACCGAGAGACAGAAGAGTCGGTGCTTTCGACGGTTATCGTATTACCGATATATTCTTTATAGCGTTCATCATTTGGATTAACCGCAAGTGCAGTGTCACCGAGACGTGTCTCAGGGCGTACCGTTGCGATAGTGACGGGACCATATTTTAAGTAATAGAGTTTACCGAGTTCTTCTGTATAAATAACTTCAAGATCGGAGATCGTCGTCTGACATCGTGGGCACCAATTTACGACTCGATTGCCACGATAGATATATCCTTTGCTGTGGTAGTAGAGAAATACATGCTCAATGACGCGTTGATAGTGCTCATCCATTGTAAAACGAGCACGTGACCAATCGGTTGAAAGTCCGAGGCGTTTTAATTCTTGGTCGATTGCTGATCCATACTCTTTCATCCACTCCCAGACTCGTTCAACAAATTTTTCGCGACCCAATGATTTTCTGCTTTTTCCCTCCTTTTTCAATTCCTTTTCTACGACGTGTTGTCCTGCGATGCCCGCATGATCTTTACCAGGAAGAAAGAGTGTTTTATATCCTTGCATGCGTTTTCGCCGAATTAAGACGTCGGAAATAATATTTTCCAAGGCGTGACCAACATGAATATGTCCGGTTACATTTGGAGGAGCCATCATGATTGCATATCCTTCTTTGCGTCCTGCCTCTGGCAACATGTCTGGATTGAAAAAGCCAGATCGTTCCCAGATCTGGTATATTTCTTCTTCATGTTCTTTTGGTTCGTATCCTTTCGGGAGGTCTTCAAGCTTCACAATTCAAGCGTAGCATGGGCTTTTAGCTTGTTCCAGTTCGTGAAATTCTTTTTAAGGACGCTGAAATATGCCGCTGCCCCGATCATCGCAGCATTATCAGTTGTAAGTTTTTGCGTAGGGAGGAAGGTGCGAATATTTTTATTGAGAGTATTCGCGGATTTTTTTATTGTATTTCGTAAGCGTGTATTTGCAGCGACTCCGCCGCCTAAAATCAGAGAATGAGCGTTAGTCTCTTTGAGTGCTCGTATTGTTTTTGAGACCAGTACTTCTACGGCTGCCGTTTCAAATGAAGCGGCGATATCCTCTTTCTTATAGGGAGTGCCGCTTTTTTCTAAATCTCGGATAGTATAGAGAACGGCAGTTTTAAGCCCCGAGAAACTAAAATTGAAATTTTTTACATGAATCATTGGACGCGGAAACGGAAAGGCATCTTTTTTGCCCTGACGAGCAAGACGACTAATCATGGGACCGCCAGGATATGAAAGATTCATCATGCGAGCGACTTTATCAAATGCTTCCCCCGCGGCGTCATCGAGCGTCTGTCCTATGATGCCATAACGCGACCAACCTTCTATATATACAAGTTCAGTATGTCCGCCACTGACGAGTAGTGCGATTGCAGGGAATGAAACGGTGCGGTGCTCTTTTTGGTTGAGAAGCATTGCTACAATATGTCCTTCCATGTGATTTGCTCCAACTAGAGGGAGATTCCATGCTTGTGAGAGTTCTTGGGCAAGATTGATTCCGGTCCACAGGGCAGGTTCAAGTCCGGGTCCTCTTGTGACGGCGATTGCATCCAGTTCTTTTTCCGGTTTCTTAATCTTTGCTTTTAGAAGGGCACGAGTGAGAACGATCGGGAGCTTTTTTAAATGTTCGCGTTTGGCAATATTTGGTACAACTCCGCCAAATTCTTTATGGATATTGATTTGAGATGAGACGATGTTAGAGAGGATTTTATACGTTGGTTTTTTTAGTCCGCCCCAACATTGAACAACTGCGATAGCGGTTTCGTCGCAAGATGTCTCGATGGCGAGAATAGTTGTTGCTTTTTTGGACATTGACGTTTATAACTATAGCAGATTTTTTGATAGTTTTGACAAGAGGAGAGCTGACCATGGAAGGTGCTGTAGTTACGAGGTTCCCTACATGTAAGCGTTGTAATAGGGAGCGAAGAGTATGTCGAACGACACTTCTTTGTGACCCCTGTGGGACTACGCGGTATAGTTTGAATGCTCGTAGAAGAAGTCATAGCTTAGCTGCACTTACAGTAGATGAGTTTATCCTCGAGCGCCCCTTTCAAGGTGCTCGAGGCGGACAGATTGCTGTAGTCCAGAGACCTCTTCGTATAAGGCCAAGGACCTTCCCTAGTTACGAGGCGATACCTGGATTTTTAATCGCAAGCGAAGCTATGCACGGAGTTGTTCAAACTGTGCAGAAGCTCGCAGCTCACGACACAAGCGTTCTCATTCATGGAGAAACTGGTGTCGGAAAAGATTTGATTGCTCGCTTGATACATAGGAGTAGTAGGCGCTTCGATAAGCTAATGGTTGTCATTGATTGCGCTGCCTTGACCGAAACGTTAGCCGAAAGCGAGCTCTTTGGGCATGCGCGAGGATCGTTTACGGGAGCAGGTGGTGGTCGGACTGGCTTATTTGAGAGTACGAATGGAGGAACGATTTTTCTAGATGAGATTGGTGAGCTATCACTTGGTATCCAAGCTCGACTCTTGAGAGTTTTGGAGTCGCGCGTAGTTCGACCCGTTGGGAGTAATCAAGTCATCTCAATTGATGTACGTATCGTTGCCGCTACGAATAAGAATTTATTTACGTTAGTTGACGAGGGAAGGTTCCGTCTCGATCTCTTACATCGTCTCTACGTTGCTGACGTGGTAATACCGCCGCTTCGTGTACGACGAGAAGAAATACCGGCGATTGCACTTCACCTTGCCAGTATGCTGAGAGCTTCCGCCGAAGACGTGCTTTCAGAGCTTGATCAGGCGGAAGAACATTCATGGCCAGGGAATGTACGAGAACTGCGTAATGCAGTAGAGCGTGCGATGCTTGGTTTGCCGATGCTCTCATGCGTTATACCAAATAGTTCGAGGAGTGGAAGTGAAAATCCCCTTATTACTTCCGGGCGTATTTTGACGGACGCAGATGTGCGAGCTATGTACGCAGAATATACAAATTATGTAGTGCGGTTGTGTGGTGGTAACAAAAGACTTGCAGCTACACGTCTTGGTTTAAATCGGACAACTCTTCATCAGCGAATCAAAAACGCTACTAGCCCAGTTTGATAGCAGATTAATTGGTAAGAAATTCAGCCCTACGTAAGTGGGGTTTTTATTTTTTTGTTTTTAGTGCGGCCCCAACGGGAATCGAACCCGTATTTACACATTGAAAGCGTGCTGTCCTAACCATTAGACGATGGGGCCTTTTGTCCCGTCATCCTACCATCGTCTTGACCTCTTGGAAAGAGCAGGGTCTTTATTTTTTAAGCGAAAATTGCTATATTACCGAGACAATTGCGCGATTAGCTCAGTGGTAGAGCGTTACTTTGACATAGTAAAGGCCGCAGGTTCGATCCCTGCATCGCGCACCGAAAAAATATGAAAAACATTTTAAAACAAAAGAAAGTTTGGATTGGAATAGCTGTGCTTTTAGTAGGCGGTTTATTTTTTGTATTTCGTAGCGGAAAAAGTTCCGCCGGAGATACGCTTGTTATTGTTCGAACAAATCTTGTTCAAGAGGTGAGTGTAACGGGGACAGTAAAGCCTGCCGCGAATGCCGATCTCGCATTCGATCGTTCAGGGCGTATTTCTTATGCGAATGTTCGTGTTGGAGATATTGTGGGCGCAGGACAAGTTCTTGTCTCGCTTGAAAATGGAGATTTTGCCGGTGCTCTTCAAGAGGCGGAAGCAAATGTAAAAGCAGAGCAGGCAAAACTTGATGAACTCAAGCAAGGAACGCGTCCCGAGGAAATTGTTGTGCAGGAGATAAAGGTAAGAAATGCTCGAACTTCACTTGGTGATGCAAAAAATAATGTTATTGATAAGACGCAAGATGCCTATACAAAATCTAATGATGCGATACGAGGTAAGGCGGATGCAATGTTTACGAACCCTCAATCGCAGGCTCCTCAGTTATCGTTTGTCACTGGTTTAGGTACAAAAAGTACGCTCGAATTTCAGCGGCTAAAGATTGAAAAGATTTTAACAACTTGGAACGAAGTATTGTTGACCGGGATTCAGGCCGAGGATTTTCCTCGCCTTATTCTTTCGAGTAGACAGAATCTTCAGGAAATTAGTAGTTTCCTTGATGTTATGACGCTTGCATTAAGTTCAGTATCATCAGGTTCTGGTTTATCGCAAACAACACTCGATAGTTGGAAGTCTGATTTAAGTACTGCACGGACAAATGTGAATACGGCGCTTACAAATCTTTCTGCTGCAGAAGAAAAGTTGCGATCCGCTGAGTCCGCACTCGCGCTCACAGAGCAAGAGCTGGCGCTTAAAAAAGCTGGCTCAACGTCGGAACAGATTATGGGGCAAGAGGCGCAACTTGAGCGTGTACGTGCGGCGGTACGAAGTGCATCTGCTAATCTCGGCAAGACAATCATTCGCGCGCCGATTTCAGGTGTTCTTACAAAGCAAGACGCAAAGGCGGGCGAAATCGCAACAGCAGGGCAAGTTCTTGTGTCGATGATCGGAAATTCAGGCTTTGAAATAGAAGCAAATGTGCCGGAGGCAGACATCGCAAAGATTGCATTAAGTGATAGCGCCCGCGTTACACTTGATGCGTACGGGTCAGAGGTAGAGTTTCCAGCAATTGTCGTGAAAATTGATCCGGCTGAAACGATTGTTGATGGCGTTCCCACATATAAGGTGACATTGCAGTTCAAAGAAAAAGACGAGCGTATTCGTTCTGGTATGACCGCGAACACGGATATTATTACTGACAGCAAGGATAATATATTTACGATTCCACAGCGCGCGATAAAAACAAAAGATGGCAAAAAATACGTCTCCACTAAAAAGGGTGAGGCCGAAGAAGAGATAGAAATAACCACTGGCATCCGTGGGTCAAACGGATACGTCGAGGTACTCACAGGCCTTCGTGAGGGAGATACGGTCATTCTTGATGCTAAGAAATAATATGCGCTTTCTCCCGTTGCGCGTAGGTTTTTTTCTCGCAACGCGCCAGATTAGACGATCCGGGAAAGGTACGACATCATTGATCGTATTTATTATGATGCTTACCTTTTTGAATATGGTTGTTGTTTCTGGTCTTTTGGTTGGATTGATCGCGGGGTCATTTAAACAATTTCGTGAAAGTTATTCAGGCGAAGTAATCGTTACATCTGCTCAAGGTAGGGACTATATAGAAGAGTCTCCAGAATTAATAGCATTTTTGGAGAGTCACTCGCGCGTGACGGCGATCTCGCCTCGATATGGCGTAAATGTACAGGTACTGGGAACTCTCAATGATCTTCCAGAAAAGAATGAGAGACCAAATCGTATCGGCGTACGCTTGTCAGGTATTGATTTAGAGCGCGAAGAAAAAGTCACGGGATTTTCTCGGTTCATTATAGAGGGAGAGCCGCTGACCAAGGGGGAAGAGGGATATATACTCGCGGGCGCAAATTTTCTTCGCAAGTACTCAACATTTGCGGACGCGAATATCCCCGGACTCGATCTTTTGAGTGATGTTGAGGTCGGGAGTCGTGTTCGAATTACATTAACAACAAAAGAAGGAACAAAGGTTGTAAAGGATTTTATTGTGAAAGGTATCGTAAAGAGTAAGGTTGATGAGATTTCAACAAGATTTTTTATTACGGATAATGAGTTGCGTCGATTGTTGCCGGTGAATAAAGAGCAGGTCCAAGAAATTGCGATTAAGACTGATTATGAATACGCTCCCACATTAGTCCAAGAGATTAAGGATTTTATGGGGTCTCATGCAGCGCGCGTTCAGACGACTGACGAAGCAATTCCCTCATTTTTACGTGATATAGAGACAACGTTTAGAATCCTTGGCAACGCACTTTCATCGTTCGCGCTTATTGTTGCTTCTATTACTATTTTTATCGTTATCTTTATTAATGCCGTTACGAAGCGAAAATTTATTGGAATCATGAAAGGTATTGGTATTAGTCCACTTGCTATTCAATTTTCTTATATTTTTCAGGCACTCTTTTATGGTGTTGTTGGGTCAGCAATTGGTCTCGTATTAACATTTGGTTTTTTACAGCCGTACTTTGATCTTCATCCAATTAATTTCCCTTTTTCCGACGGTATTCTTGTGGCAACTCCTGCCGGTGCGGCACTTCGGATTCTCATTTTACTTACTGTTACGTTAATCGCAGGATATTTGCCAGCAAAATTAATTGTTCGCAAAAACACTCTTGATTCTATCTTGGGCAGATAATATTTTATGATTACAGCAAAAAAATTAGTGAAGAGCTATGGCTCTGGAGAACTCGAACTCACAGTTCTTAAGAGTTTAGATTTAGAGATACAAGATGGAGAGTTTGTCGCGATTATCGGTCCGTCTGGTGCGGGTAAATCAACACTTTTGTATCAGCTTTCTTTGCTCGATGCTCCAACATCAGGGGAGGTATATGTTGATGGCGTAAAAACTTCTGAGCTTAATGAAGTAGAGAAAACACAGTTGCGGCTACGAAAGCTCGGGTATGTATTTCAGGATTACGCGTTATTACCCGAGCTTACGGCGATTGAGAATGTCATGCTTCCAATGTTGATGCAGGGTTTATCTCGCGAGGTTGCTCTTGAGAAGGCGCGACGCGCTCTTGCGCGTATTAGTCTTTCAGATAAAGAACAAAATTTACCAAATCAACTTTCAGGCGGTCAGCAGCAACGAGTTTCAATCGCACGCGCAATCGGGCATGATCCCCATATTCTGTTTGCTGACGAGCCAACAGCAAATTTAGATTCAATGAGCGCGAAGCTGGTCATGGATGCATTCCTCGACCTACATCATAAAGACAAACAAACAGTCATTATGGTTACACACGAAGAAGAATACGCTGCATACGCAGAGCGCATTATTGCGTTGAGTGACGGGCTTGTGGTGAGAGATGAGAGAAAGAAGAAGTAATTTTTTCTCAAATCGGTATGTATGTAGAGTGTAAAGAATCATGATGTTGGTAGTACAATCTCGCTCTCAGAGCGTTTTCTATGTATACTAGTACGCATATTATGTCAGAGCCGCAATCTTTGAGACACGTTGCAATTATCCCAGATGGAAATAGGCGATGGGCGACCGCGCGAGGCAAGAAACCATGGGAAGGACATCAGGCGGGGTTTAAGTCGTTTGAAGATATTTTACGAAAGGCGCTTGATCTGAACATCTACTGCGTTTCTTTTTGGGGCATGAGTACAGATAACTTTACAAAGCGTGATCCACGAGAGGTGCGCGCCCTGCTGTCTATCTTTAAGGGGATGATGAATAAGGCTCGACGCGATAAAGATCTCGAACGTCACGATGTAAAAATTTCAGTTGTTGGTGAGTGGAAGAAAAAATTTCCTCGCATACTCTCTAATTTGTTTGATTCTGTCATTGAGCAAACGCGCGAACGCAAGCACCACGTGCTTAATTTGTTGCTTTGTTATGATGGTAAATCAGAAATGACGCTCGCGTTTAAAAAGGCACTTGCTTCAAAGAAGCCTTTTGCATCTCCAAAAGATTTTTTGTGGACGCGAGATCTTCCTCCGGTTGATCTTGTTGTAAGAACGGGTGGAGATCCGCATCTTTCCGCGGGTTTTATGATGTGGGATACCGCCGATGCTCAACTCTATTTTTCAGAAAAGTTATGGCCAGATTTTACGCCCGATGATTTTGAGGCAGCGGTTCGAGCTTTCGAAGAGCGTGAACGAAGATTTGGGGCATGATACACTAGGTGCATGGCACCGGCAGTTTTTTTCGACTTTTTACGATGGCACTATCTGGTAGGTATTTCTAAGCTTTTGAAGGCGTGGGGTAATCTCCATTGGTTTCTCTATCACTATTTTTCTATTGATACTCTCGCAAAGAGTTTTTTTGAGCCGTTTCATCGTATGCAGGAGCGGAAGAGAAGAGGCTTTGATGTTGAAGATATCGCAGGCGTATTAATCATGAATACGGTTTTGCGGTTTATTGGCATGTTGGTTCGGTCCGTATTTATTATACTCGGTGTCTTTGCTCAAATTGTCATGTTTGGTGTAGGGAGCTTGCTCTTTATAGCTGCCGTTCTTGCGCCAGCTCTGCTAGTCGGTCTCGTGGTCGCAAGTATTGTTCAAGTAGTTAAAATATTTTCATGAGTACGGTCACGGTAATAAATTCATATCCATGGTTATTCCGCGCTTTGCGTCTCGATCGAATTATTGCTGAGCGCGTGCGAGTGTTTATTATGACGGTATCTTTTTGGATAGTATTGTTCAGTGGTGCTGCTGAAATCATTAGCTCTTTTTTTAAAGTAAGTGCGTTGAATGGGTATGATGATCTTTTGCTCGGTGTGAGTTTTGTGAGTGGAGCAGTCGCATTGTTGTTTTGGCTCGTTGAGTTTTTTTATCGTTCAAATCTTGTACCCGCATTTGTTTTGGAACGAGAGGGCATTCAATATACGTTCAGCGTAGAAACTTCACGATTGCTAATGAACGCCGAGCCAAGTGTTCTTGCTCGTGATGCGATAGAGTCTTTACCTATTTTTCAATCATTTGCACGCTTGCCACTTACAGACTTATTGCTTGTTCGGTTAGGAATTCCTCGCGAAGCATTCGAAATATTTCTTAATGCGCATGCGGGCGGGGTATCAGTTTTAGCTTCAGAGTTTTTCACGAAAGTATGTGATCGATGTGATAAGGAGCGTACGCAGGGGATTTGGGTAAGCGATATACTTGCTGTGTTGATGGATTGTGATGCGCTTTGGAATAAGTTTTTGTTTGATGCCAAGGTTACAAGAGAAGACTTTGTCGCTGCGGCACTTTGGGTTGAATATCAATTTAGCGAGGAGACAAAACGAAAACGATGGTGGGATCGAAGTCAGCTCGGACAGATTTCAGGTCTTGGTAAGGATCTCGGTTTTGGATATACCTATCATCTTGACATGTACTCTCATGAAGTATGGCCTGGAGCGATGAAATACGCGCGCGAAACACGCAGACGAGAGATAGAGGCTCTTGAGCAAGCACTTTCTCGATCGTATGAGGCAAATGTCATGCTTGTCGGAGAGGAGGGATCGGGTAAGCATGCAGTTCTCGAGGGGTTATCTCAGAAGATTCTTGAAGGTTCGGCGCCAGCAACGCTTGAATTTAAGCGCATGGTCATGCTCGATTATTCAAGTATTACTGCCGCAACAAAAACGAAAGGAGATTTTGAGGCGACAATGATTAAGCTTCTTGAAGAAGCGGTTGCCGCGGGAAATATTATTCTCATTATTGAAAATTTTGAAGGATTTCTTTCCTCAATCGCTTCCTTGGGTACAGACGGGTTGGCACTTCTTGAGCCATATGCCGCAACCGCCCGCCTACAGATTATTGGCTTGAGTGATCCGACAGCATACCATCGTGATCTTGAGCCAGATGGAAAGGTTACAAAGTTATTTGAAAAGGTTGATATTGAACAGCCAGATGCTAATCGGTTGCTTATGATGGTTGAGGATGCAGCTTTGATTATAGAGTCGCGCGCGCGGAAAGTGTTTACATTTCAAGCAATTAAAAAGTCGGTAGCACTCGCGGACCGATTTATTCAAGATGGAGCAATGCCGGAAAAGGCGATTGATCTTTTGGAGTCAGCCGCTTCGAGCGTTGCCGTTAGTAAAATTTTGATTTATCCCGAAGACATAGAGTCAGTTGTTGAAAAAAAGACTCACATCCCAACCTCAAAGGCAGAATCGGAAGAGCGCGATAAATTATTGAATATGGAACAGCTGCTTCATGAGCGAATGATTGATCAGGAAGAGGCGATTCGTTCCGTGTCAGATGCGCTTCGAAGAGCGCGTTCTGGTCTTAAGGGCAACAATCGGCCCATCGGCACCTTTCTGTTTATTGGGCCTACGGGTGTAGGGAAAACAGAAACCGCAAAAGCACTTGCACAGGTATATTTTGGAGACGAAGAAGCGATGTTTCGTTTTGATATGTCGGAGTATAGTCAGGGGGATGGGGTAGAAAAACTTATTGGATCGCGCGATTCAAAGATTCCTGGTGTACTCGCTTCGCGTCTTCGTGAGCGACCATTCTCACTCTTACTTTTCGACGAGTTTGAGAAGGCAACGCGAGAGGTACATAATATATTTTTGCAGATTCTCGACGAAGGATTTTTCTCAGATGGTGCAGGCAAGCGAGTCTCCGCGAGAGAAACAATGATTATTATGACTTCAAATGCGGGCGCAAACCTTATCATCGAACTTTTGCGGGTACAAAAAGATTCTGCTGTGATTAAGCAATCGATTATCGATGAGATTCGTACAAAAAATATATTTACACCTGAACTCCTCAACCGTTTTGATGAAATAGTTTTATTTAAGCCGTTACCGAAAGAAGAGCTGGTGAAGGTGGCAATGCTTATGCTTAAGGGGCTTACCAAAAAACTTGCTGAGCAGGAAATTATATTTGTGCCGAGCGAAGAACTTGCCGCACGAGTTGTTGAGATTGGGTACGATCCAATTTTTGGCGCTCGTCCCATGCGTCGTGCAATCAGCGATCGAGTCGAACAGGTAATTGCAAAAAAGATTCTTGGAGGTGAGTTGAAGAGAGGAGATACATTTCAGTTTGCTTCAGAAGATATAAAAAATCTATAATTCTTTCATGGATACTTGTATTTTTTGTAAAATCATAAAAAAAGAAATTCCAACAGAAATTATCTATGAAGATGATGCTGTCTTTGCATTTCTTGATGCGCAACCGCGATCTCCGGGACATACGCTCGTGATACCAAAAAACCATACCGAAAACTTACTTGATATGCAGAAAGAAGCAGTGGGGCCATTTTTTGAACGTGTTCAAGCGGTGCTTAATATGGTGAAGCGGGCTCTTGATCCGGATGGATTTACGCTCGGTATCAACCACGGCAAATGGGCGGGGCAGGCAGTTGATCATCTGCATTTTCATATTATGCCGCGGTGGAAGGATGACGGAGGGCATTCAATTCATTGGGTTGTAACTAATATTCCCGATGAAGAGCCGCGTATTATCGCAGAACGTATTAGAGGTAAATAAAAAGCACCACTTATCGAAGTGATGCTGTTTGAGCGCGCTGCATATCAAGGTATTGAACGGCAGCCTCTAGGGCTGTATCCAGTACACCGGGGATATATCGTTGCGCTGGGTTTGTTTCAGTCACATGAAGGTCTGGTGTAACGCCTATTTTATTGATGTTACCGCCCGTCGGACCAAAATATTTTTGTCGGGGGATAGAGAGCTCTAGGCCATCGAGGTTATCGAGTTCATATGTGCTCATTGTTGTTCCGAGGCCAAGTGTCGGGCCTTCTCCAATGACAAGAGCACGTTTACTTTCTTTTAGAATTTGAGAAGCCATCTCACCAGCAGAAGCCGTTTCCGTATTGATGAGAACGACGACCGGTACGCTCGGCTTGTGCACGGGGCATTCGAAACTTTCATATATATTTGCGCTTTCAAATGCAGATCCGATGCGCATGATTGGAAGATTTGGGGTTAAAACATAGCTTATGAGCCGTAGAGCATACTGCCACGATCCGCCCGTATTTGAGCGAAGATCAAAGATTACTCCGTCGGCGTGATCAATGTGAGGCATCACAAACTTGAGGAACGGGGCGATCTGTTCGTCAAAATTCGCGACGAACACATACGCGTATTGTCCTATATAGTGAAGTTCATACGGTGGGAGTTGAGAAAACCTCCTTTTAGTTACAGAGAGTTCTTGTAGGGTTTTTCCTCTGAGTACGCTGAATTGAGCCATCTCAAATTCATCGAAGTACGTACTTATTTCTTGAAGTGAATGATTCCCAAGTCCAATTCCGTTAATTGCCACAACTTCATCTGTGCGTCGAAGCCCAGCATTCCACATAGGAGAGCCATAGTCGACTCGCACAATGAAGATTCGTCCGGAGCGTACTCGATACTCAAATCCGAAGTATGCGTGCCGTCTTGGCTGATTGGCGTGCGGTTTTACAAGAGACGCATGTCCATCCAGCGCCTGAAGCCCGTTGTTGAGTGTATCGATAGTCCATCGTTCTAAGTCTATCGGTTCATGATACTCTGTAGCGAGTTTTTCAATGACGTTATGAAATATGTGTTCGGCACGATTACGTCGTGCTGTATCAAGAAGACGGACGGTTTCCTTTTGTGACTGATGCGATATCAAGGTGCAGGATGAAAGTGCTAGGGCTATGAATATGAGGAGTATCCGCATAGGCCCTCCTTCTTGTAGTACTACTCTTTTCTTTCATTTCAAGCAACACTATACTTGTGAAGCACATGAATGATTTCCAGGTTCTATATGAAGATGAAGATGTCGTGGTAATTTCAAAGCCTGCGGGTGTTGTCGTACATCGCGATGCACATCATATATCAGGGACAGTGGCAGACTGGTTTTTTGAGCAGCACCCAGAGGCACAATCCGTAGGAGAAAATCCTGATCGTCCGGGAGTTGTTCATCGGCTTGATAAAGATACGTCTGGCGCCTTGTTGTTATGCAAAAATCAAAAATCGTTTGAATATATGAAAAATCTTTTTCAGACGAGCGGCATACAGAAAACATATAAAGCACTTGTTGTTGGGATACCAATACAAGATCAAGGAGTGATCGATGAACCTATTGCTCGTTCGACAAAAAACTTTCAGAAACGTGTTGTTGGCGGGGAGCAGGGAAGATCTCGAGAAGCCATAACGGAATATATTACTACAGAAAAATTTTCAAATTCTGGATACGCATTATTAGATGTATTGCCAAGGACAGGTCGTACACATCAAATTCGGTCACATTTTGCACACATTGGATTCCCGATTGCATGTGATTATCTCTACGGAGGAAAGCGATATAAATGTCCCGTTGAGTCTGGACGACATATGCTCCACGCGTATTCGCTAGAGTGGACGTTGTTATCGGGGAAAAAGATTCAGGTCGTAGCTCCAATACCGCAGGACTTTGAAGACGTTCTCAAAATATTGCGTAAAAGTGGGTAATATGATATAAAAGAACCTTATGAAAGCAAGCGAAGTGGACGTAAAGCCTGGTGATACAATACGGGTTGTCCAGAAAGTAAAAGAAGGGGAAAAGACGAGACTTCAGACTTTTGAAGGTCTTGTGATCGCCTGTAAGCATGGCAAAGAGGCTGGCGCGACCTTTACCGTGCGCAAGGTTTCGGCAGGTGTTGGCGTTGAGCGTATTTTCCCAATTCATTCTCCGAATATCGATAAGGTAGAGATTATGCGACGCGCAACTCGCGTTCGCCGAGCGAAGTTATATTACATCCGTGAGAAAGCAGCTCGCGAGACTCGCAAGAAGATGAAGCAAGTTCGTTTCGAAGCTCCGAAAGAAGTAAAAGAGGTAAAGCCAGAAGAATAGTTTCATTCAAAATCCCCGCTTGAGCGGGGATTTTGCTAGATTGAAAAGTATTGTAAGTCAGGTATAATCGAAAAGCATTTAACTATGCGTAGGTGGCGGAATTGGCATACGCGCTAGGTTGAGGGCCTAGTTCCAGCAATGGATTGGGGGTTCGAGTCCCCCTCTACGCACCAAGAGAGTAGAGAGATTCTCGTTCTTTTTTAGGGAATCATTGATAAAATTAATATCTAGAAGTAATTTTATTTTGTAGTTCAAATATGTTCGATTTCTTATCTAAGAAGTTTTCAAAGCCAGAATTTTTAACAGTTGTAGCAACCTTACTAACAATTCTTGGTACTAGTTTTTCCGTGATGGCTACTAGCAAATCGGAAAGTGTCTTTTTAAAACAACAAGAAGTTATCAAAAATATTGCCTTAAGTGCTCAGCAACAGTCAGTACTTAATTTTGACCAGTTTGATTATGTTGTGGTTAGATGCTCTCTAGTGACTTCAGAAGATTGCAGGCATGCCAGACAGTCTTTAAAAGAAGAAGTCAAAAGAGTGCAAAATTTATCCGAAGAAACAATTATGCAAATGGAGGCTTTTACGGGGGATTTGGAGAAAGAATCGAAAGGCGCGACTCGTTGGAATTTTTTCGCCCTAGCAATGCTTACATTGGCAACGATTTTACAAACTTATGTTATGCGGATACTAATCAGTACTTAATTTTGACCAGTTCACAGGTTTAATAGGTGGGTCCTGACTCAAATCACTTTTTATATAAATAAAAAAGCGGCTTGGGATTATCACGCCGCTAGTTTTTGCTTTAGATATTAGTGAGTTTCGAGGGCGCGAGAAGGGTCTGTCTCACGAGCTGTCCTCATATATTCCTCAGTTCGATTTGTAATAGTGCGTAAGTCACTTACACTGATTCGTGTAAAGCCACCAACGTCAGCTCTGCTTGTGAAAAATCCTTCGCGATCAATATAGCCTACTGGCTTACTATTTACATCAACTCGCAGGCCACCTGCTGTTAGGGGGAATGTAACCACGAAGTCCTCCTAGGGAAACTAACAAGATGGTAGGTAGAATAGTATCTCGTGTCAATTCTTAGTTGAAATAAAAAAATCACCGCATACGGGTTGCGGCGATTTTTTTAGTTAGCCTTCAAGACTAATTATTAGTACGGAAGGTGTTTGGCCATACCATACTCATATTGCCTACACTATCAACGCCTCGAACGAGGTAGTGATAGAGGGTGTTTGGCTGAAGGTTTGAAACTGTGACTGTGTGGTTTGTTTGTGAACCACCCGCATCGAGTGCAAGCGCTCCGCTTACGTATGGCTGTTGACGAGGTCCAGTTGCTTCGTCTGCACGAAGTGCCGTGGTATCCCAATATACTTGGCCTTGAGTAGGCTCGTTCGTTGTCCACGTAAATGTCGCGGTAGTGTTGGTGCGCTCAACTTGTGGAGTACTCAAGACGGGTACGGTGTCCCAAGAGACTTGGCTACCAGAGCCCATGAGAGCATTAATTCTTGCCATGGTTGTAGGTCCGACACGGCCATAACCAGTAGTTTCAGGTGTTCCGCTCGAAACGATTCCCTGCGCAGCTTGGAATCTCTGTACTCCAGCTTGAGTAAGGGGGCCAAAAAATCCGGTGATAAGACCTGATGGATAGATGCTCGCGTTCGTGGCGAGATATGTTTGAAGTTGAGTAACCTCAGATCCCGTTGCGCCAAGATCTAAATGGTTGGTTATCGCGGCGTAGGCAGTTTGAATCCCAAAAAATGAGATAAAGAGCGTTGCCGTTACCGTTCCTCCAGAGAGAAGAACTTTGCGCAACGCGCCTTGTAGTTTGATTGTATTATTCATAATTATTTTTTTCTTTAGACGTTAAGTAGAGGTTCATAGTGTTGGTTGCATAATCGACCGCCTTATGTGTAACCTCTGCTACCTAAGCCGTCTGAAGGGTATGGGCATTACAGTCACTTTTTGTGTTTTTTGGCATTCTTCCATAGGAACCAAGTACGAAAAACTTTTTCGTACTTGGTTCGAGTGGCGCGCAAGATGAAAAATAATTCTTTTAGGATTTCTTTTTAAGTTCGTTAATTTCTCTTTGTAGGGTGGAGATATGTGTTTCCATGCGTTCCGCTTGTTGTGCCATTTTCGTTTCAAACTCATTTGTATGGTCAGCAAGTTTTTTAGCAACGGCCATCATTTCCGTGATATCTTCCATGGCAAGAAGTATGATAGGCGGAAATATTTCTGAAGCAGCATTTTCTTTAAAATAAATTCGCCGCGCGTTTAAGATCATGACTTTACGTCCAATAGAGGGGAATTCATGGGCAACTTCAAAACCTTTGAAGAATGTATTTTTTGGAAGGATATCCTCAAGAAGTTTTCGTAGGGCGGGAATATCCCATTGGCCATTTCCGAGCTCGTATACGATTTTGTGTTCGGTATCTTTCAGTTCAGCTTGAAAGGTTCGATAAAATGGTTCATTTGCTGCCATTACGCGGAAGTCTTTATCAAGAATTAAGACTGGTTCGCGTACGACATCTACCACGGTTTTGATGTATGTCCAACTCTCTTCCCATAAGTGCTCAAAGAAATCGGCTCCGACGGATGTAGGAAGTTTTTCGTTACTGTTTTTATGTGAGTCCATAACAAAAAAGACGTACAGATAGTAAGCTTATTACAGCACACTAAGAAGATGAGTCTATAGATTTTTTGTTTTGAAAATGATTTATACTTTTCGCAACATTTTTATAACAGCAATAAACACAACAGCTCCAATAAGTGCAACGATAAAACCATAAATATTGAAGCTGGTCATGCCACTTTGGCCAAAGAGGCTCATAAGCCACCCGCCAATAACAGCACCTACAATACCAACGACGATATTTAATATCATGCCCTGCTGGGCATCAGTTTTCATAATAAGAGATGCAACCCAACCAACCAATGCGCCGAAGATAATCCAAAGAATGATTCCCATAAGCTGTTTTAGTAAAGATCCAGTAATACGACGATAACTTTTATTTTTTTATTAGTTATACGTTCTCTTGTTTTTCGAGCTTTTTCGCTGCTTCAGGAGTTGATACCGTCTTGCTCATAACAAGAAGTTGGATGATTCCCGCAGCCACAAGCCAATAGACAGCCATTGCGAGTAACGTCGTCCACTCAAAGATGTTTCCCTGTACATTGGTAACTCGAAAGACGGCTAAGAAAGGTGAGACAAACGGTAAAGACATGCTATACACGAAGTTGGTAAACCCTGCCACGCGATTCGCTTCGAATAATTTGAGAAAAAATCGAAAAAAGAGTAAGACTTCAAGAATGACGAGAGCAGACCAGACGATCTGACTCGCTCGAAATATTGGTTTTGTGCTCGGAGAGGTGTAAGAGTCCATATAATTTTGAAAGCTAAATTTTTAATAGAATAGTTTGAGAGCAAGGTAAAAATGACGGTCAAATGAGGAATGATAATCAAGGAAAGATAAAGTATAAGATTTGAGTGTCTTTTATATCCTCTGATTATCTAGTCCCAATATTCTTGCCGTTTGAGTGAGGGTGGTGTTACAAAGCTTTAAATATATTTTGAATAACAAGTCATATGTATAAACAATAAACACTCGTAGTCATTACGTACCAAGACGAGTGTTTATTGCAGACCAATCATGTGCGATTTACGAATAGTATGTTATTTTCGTACTCTTATAGTTTTAGTTAGAAACCTAGAATTTTATATACATAAGTTAGTATTAGAAAAGCGTCGACCTTTCTAAAATTAAGGCCGTTGCGGACGATGTTTTATGACAACAATTTAGCAGAGTATTAATTATTGAGACTCAATCAAGATTTACTTTTTTAGTTGCAGGCTGAGGCATAAGTTTTGTCTGTTTTATGAGCTAAAAGATTCTTGTATGGCATGAGCTGTAAGTGTGCTACGCTAAGGGTCCAAGCACTCTTTTCTCTATTACAGCATTGCTGTAATACCTCTGTAATAGAATATCGTCAGGCTCGGCTTAACTTATGATGACCCCAAAACAGGAGGTACAACGAAAGGCGATATTGGTTATGACGCACCATGATTATGGGAGAGCGCTCAATACGCATGCCTTTTTTAAGATACATGATCATACAGTAGGTGAAGATTTAGTTCAGGATACTTTCATAAAGACATGGATTTATCTTGTTCGGGGCGGGAAGATAGATACTATGAAAGCCTTTCTTTACCATGTTTTAAATAATCTTATCGTAGATGAGTATCGAAAGCGTAAGACAACTTCGCTCGACGTTCTTCTTGAGAAGGGCTTTGAGCCAAGCGCCGATGATTCAGGGCGTCTCGTTAATATTTTGGATGGTAAGGCCGCAGTGCTTTTAATACAGCGTCTTCCCGCAAAATATCAAAAAGTAATGCAGATGCGATACGTACAAGATCTTTCATTGAAAGAGATGACGTTTATCACGGGGCAGACAAGAAATGCGATTGCGGTACAGGCACATCGAGGACTCGAGAAACTTAAATTGCTGTATAACGCCGGAGAAGTGGGGGGGGTGAATGAAAGAAGAAGCATAGAAAATGTTTTCAATTTTTCGAAAAAAAAGTTCGATTTAGAATGAGGGCTTGATTTCATGGTTAATATATGGTATTCTTAAAGCGTGAAGAGCAAAAATAAAGAATATGAATTGAGCCAAGTTAAAACTTCGTTTATAGCCTTTTTAGAGTCGTATAATAAAAGTATCCCAACGAGTTTTCCTCAGGCTTCAGAAAGAGTGCTCCAAGAATTTAAGAAGGCTCACCCATCTCTTTTTAAATCCGGGAATGATGAACAGTGGTCTATAGAGGTTCATCGCAAGAGATTGATGGACTGGCTTTCATCAAATCGCGAAATTGCCTAAATAGTTTGCTCAAAAATAAAAAACAAAAAACCGTTGCTCAAGGCCACGGTTTTTTGTTTTTGTGATAGTACACGTATGGTGGGTAGAAAATAATGAAAATAAAAAACCCAGATAATATAATCTAGGTTCTGATAGCGGGGTCGCTCGAGAGTGAAAGGCCGCGTGTATGTACGACGGCACGAACGAGACTTACAAGTTTGGCAAAATTTGCCGGCTTGAGAGATTGGCGTCCGTCTACGAGTGCCTGTGTTGGATCGGGATGTACATCGACGATGATGCCGTCCGCGATTGTTGCAACTGCAACCGCGACTGGTATGACGAGTTCCCAGTAGCCAGTCCCATGCGATGGGTCAACAACAATAGGAAGGTCAGTTAGTTGCCGTAGTCGAGCAAGTGAGCAAAGGCCGATATCATTTCGTACGTGTGTTGGGGACTCATATGTGCGAGTTCCGCGGAAGCAGAGAATGACATCTGGGTTTCCTTCAGCAAGGATATATTCTGCAGCCGATAGAAGCTCTTCGAGTGTTGATGAGAGTGCATTTTTCAGTAGTACAGGTTTTCGTCTTCTGCCAACTTCGCGTAATAGATCAAAGTTTTGCATATTACGCGCTCCGATTTGGAAGACATCGGTATAATCTCCAACAGTTTCCACGAGGTCTGGATGCATAACCTCCGTTACCGATGGAATATCGAAGGTATCAGAAACGCGTTTAAGGTATTCCAAACCTTCTACGCCAAGGCCCTGAAAATCGTACGGCCGTGTGCGAGGTTTGTATGCTCCTCCGCGCAAAACATCTGCGCCTTCGCTGACTACAATCCCTGCAGTTTCATAGAGCTGATGGTATGATTCGATCGCGCATGGACCGGCAAAGATAGAAAAGACCCCTCCGCCGACAACATGATTTTTGATACGAACGGTTCGCGTGGACTTTCCTCGTCGAACTGTGAGCTTGTACGGAGTTGATACGGGGATGACGCTTGCAACACCGGGAAGTGTTGAGAAGTGTTCGCAGAGCCCTCCGCGCGCGTCACCGAGTACTCCAATGACGCAAATAATCGTTTCTTCGGGGCCGGATATAACATTTGGTTCCAAACTTCGATTTCGAATGTCGTCACATATACGCCGAATCACCGCCTCGTCGTTATTTATGAGCTTGATGATCATCTCACTTTTGCTCCTCTGGTCAAAGAAAAACTACCCAAACCCTAGCGATAGAATGGGTGGGTGTCAATGAGAGAGGTTCGATTGTTTTTCCTTAAACTTTCGATATACTTGCGCCAGAGGTTGAGGAGGAGGCGGAGGAATGTTTATTGGTCAATATGAAAATCGTGTAGATAAAAAGGGGCGAGTTGTATTTCCTGCGGCATTTCGAGAGCGTTGCAGGGGATCAGTCTTTCTTTGGTGGCATCGGAATGTACTAAAGATATATTGCGAGCTTCCAGTTATTACCTCAAAAGAAGCCCCATTTGTTATCGAGATTCAGATCGATAGTCAGGGGCGTATCTTACTCCCAGAGCGTCAAAGGAAATTTTTGGCTATAGAATTTGGCGATACGCTCATATTTTCGGGTAGACTAACTCATATTGAGGTTGCTAGGCAATCATAATCCCGCAAAAGCGGGGTTTTTATTTTAAAAAAAACTAGCGTTGGTCGAGTTAATTGCGGATATTTAAAGAATCTCCGAGCTTCTATATAAGGAAGAGATATGAACAAAAGCATTGGTTTAGCAGGTTTTTTCTATTGTGAGAGTGATATAATAGAAAGGCGTATTAAGCTTTAATAAAAATTACATGAATAAGGCCTTACTTGTAGGTGGTGCGATTCTCGGAATTGGCGTGATCACTCTCGGCATGTGGCTCTCGATATCTTTTAATGTTGCCGATCTGCAGACTCCGCCATCGTTACTCGTTTATACGAAAACTTCTTCAACGTCGAAATTAGTTAAATATAGATTTGCCGCCACGTACACAGGAGAGGCGAGTACGGTTGGCGAGTTTCGGGTTACAAAGAAGGATGATGGTCCAGAGCTTCCATGGACAGCAACGGTAGATGTTCCATGGCTTGAGATTCTTCCTGATGCAGGAATGACACCTTCAATTTTTAGAGTGACTTTCAATCGTGCAGAGCTTGCGCAAGGCTCTCAGTATGCAAACATTACCTTTGCAGTAAATGGTGTAGCACAGCCCCCTTTTCAAATTCAAGTAGATTGTAATAATGCTACGAATAATGATATCCCATGTGCGGGGTCTGGAGGAACGACGACACCCCCGCCGACCGATAATCCTCCTTCAACCTCGGGCTATCAATGTGGTGATGGTATTGATAATGATGGCGACGGAAGAGCGGACTATCGTAGTGGTACAACTGACGAAGATGGCGACGGGCGCATTGATTATGGAGATGCCCAGTGCAATAGTTTAAGCGATAATGATGAGGATCATGGAACGCCGTACGTGCAATGTTCTGATGGCGTCGACAATGATGAAGATGGTTTGATTGACTTTGGGCCTAATGCCGCAAAGAATGATCCAAATTGTTCGAGCAGAGGAGATGATTCTGAAAATACTGGAAGCGGAACAACACCTCCACCATCTTCAACTCCAAAACAATGTGGTGACGGGGCTGACAATGATGGAGACGGGTTTGTAGATTATCCAGCAGATCCTGGATGTACAAGTCTTACTGATTCAAGCGAGTCAAATACGGTTTATCAATGTTCTGACGGGAAGGATAATGATGGAGATGGATTTATAGATTTTCCAGCCGATCCAGGATGCACGGGTACGGGTGATTCAAGCGAGTCCAATACAGTTAGAGAGTGTTCCGACGGGAAGGATAACGATAGTGATGGGTTAATAGATTTCCCTGCAGATTCAGGTTGTACGAGTAAGTCTGATAGCAGCGAGAATAATAATACATCAGGAGGAGGTAAGGTATCTTTGCCGCCACTCCCGCCAATTCGACCAACATATCAAGATCTTTCTATTAAATTATGGCAAGATGTCGGGTCTTACGTAAAAAGTAAAAACCAAGCATTCAATTGGTATCGCGGGAAAATAGCATCTCAGACATACCGCGATGCAATGCAACAATCTTTAATTGCTATCTATGCGCCAGAAGCTGTTCGTTACGCGCGTGGAGTGCCACGGTGTGCGAGCGCTGTTTCCAAGGCTCTGAGCTCTAGTAGTGGAATTTCAGAAGTTATGGAGCGACTCGCGCTTAACTATGAAATTAAAGGTATAAACGGGTCATGGAAAGTTCCAGAACAAGGACGTCATTATTCTTTTGGACAAATTATTCTTGAAGATATCCAAGAGTGTTCTCTTACCGCTCCTTCGGTATGTGGATCGAGCTCTCTCATGAATAAAGATCTTCAAGATCTTCTCAACTTACGAATTGAAAACGGCCAATGTGTTAAAGGTGCTGCATTTACGATTCCACCAAAGTTAGAAGATGAAAATAAGGCTCGTGCCAATGATGGTCTGATGACGAAGAAGGCCGTCCTGTCTCCTCTTTCATCTACACAGATGGAATTATTACACGCAACTCATATGGCACACGTGGCAGTATCCAACTGGCGCTGTGGTGCGAGTGCTCCTGCAGCAGGGATAGTTACAAGGGCGCATCAAGCATTTGAGGCGACAGCCAAAAACGAAACCGAACATCACTTCTTCCGCATGAAGGATTTTGCTGGAGCCGTGGATGCTGGATGGTCAGCGGCCGAAGTGTGTGCACTTGGGCGTTTCCAAGATGATGCGCATGAGCGTTGGATGAAGGCAGTTGAAGCGCTTGATTGGATTCATGCACGCGCAGCAGATAACGATCATCAGATGGGGCATATCTGTATGGGCGTAAAGGATGAACGTGTTACCACGATTCGTCTCTCTACATGTGGGATGGATAAATTCGAATTTTGCCCTCCGCTTAATTCTTGCCAAGAACTTCTCGCCCCGTATCTTCAGTCGCCAGGTAGCCCAGCTATCTAGTAGTCTCAAGACAAACAAAAATAGAGCCCGAGGGCTCTATTTTTGTTTGTCTGATTGAGCTTTTAGTTTGCGGTAAGCAAAGCTTAAAGAATCTTGAAAAACTATATTTTTCTGGTACTGTATAGGGACTGTAGGTCATGGTGGCTATGGTGTAGCGGCAACACGACAGGTTGTGGTCCTGTTATCTCGGGTTCGAATCCCGATAGCCACCCACAAAACAAAAAGCCACATACGAATATGTGGCTATCTAATACGGATCTTGCATTAACATGATCTTTGAAAAGGATTGTGACCAAGAAGTTGCGTTACTCCATCTACATATAATTCCGAAACGTAGTGCTTGAGGTCGGCAAATGTTGCGAAATCAATTGCTTCGACAACCTCTCTCCACCCAGGATGCGTTGCATCAAGAACCTTCTCAACCAAGTCTTCATCGGCCATAGGTTTTCTCCTACCCGAACTTTCCCTTTTGAGTATAGAAGAAATTTCTACGATGGCAATTTAAGGGCGTTCTATTTATATAGTCTAGAAATCTAATATATCCAATTAGGATGCGACTTTTTTATTGATTGGCGCTTAAGAAGATAACGTGTTACGGATAAATAGTATGAATAAGCTGAGGGTTTTTCTAGGAAAAATTTGTGTAGCCCTACTCGTTTTTTTTGCCCCAAGTTTTGCGCTTGCTGTGGTACCTGCGAATTTTCAAACGACGCAGATTATAGGCTCTGGATTAAGTAATCCAACGGGCTTTGATTTTGCTCCCGATGGGAGAATTTTTATACTGCAACATACCGGCGAGGTAAGAATCTATAAGAATGGTGTTTTGCTTCCGCAGCCTTTTATTGTTTTGCCAGTGATTAATACGGGCGATCGAGGGCTTTTGGGTATTACCTTTGACCCACAATTTTCAACAAATCATTATGTTTATTTTTACTACAATGGTGCCGATTCTTTTAATCATGTAGTTCGGTTTGATGCTTCAGGCGATGTCGCGATTGATAGTCCATTGGTGCTCTATTCAACGAATATAGTATCCCAAGATTTGCACATGGGTGGAACGATTGAATTTGGTCCAGACGGAAAATTATATATAAGTATGGGTGACAATGGGCGTTCTGTGAACGCGCAGGACATGAGTGTACCATTTGGTAAAATTTTGCGACTAAATAAAGACGGAACTATTCCATCGGATAATCCATTTATAGGACAGGCGAATAAATTGCCAGAAATTTGGGCGTATGGTTTCCGTAATCCTTTTCGATTTCAGTTTGATAAGACAAGCGGGAAACTTTACGAGGGTGATGTTGGAGAGGCAACATGGGAAGAAATTAATGTGGTAACAAAGGGGTCTAATTACGGCTGGCCTGTTTGTGAGGGGGTATGTGGCGTGAGTGGAACGACAAATCCATTATTTGCGTATAACCACAATGGTGGGAGTAGTTCAGTCACTGGTGGGCTCGTATATCGTGGCGCGATGTTTCCTAGTAGTTACAACGGGAGATATTTTTACGGAGATTATGCGGTAGGCTTTCTTAAGAATTTAACCTTTGATGCGGGTGGCAGTGTGCTGCAGAAAAATGATTTTAATCCAGCGGCTGGCAGCGTTGTCGATTTAAAAGAGGCTCCGGACGGGTCACTTTATTATGTCACGATTTTTCCTGGCAGATTGTATCGAGTGAGCTATTCTACGGGGAATCAAATTCCTATAGCAAATGCAGGTGCTGATATAACGAAAGGTCCAGGTCCGCTTACGGTTCATTTTGTTTCAGCTGGGACTACTGATCCCAATGGAGATTTATTAACATATAGTTGGAATTTTGGAGATGGAACAGTCAGTACAAATCCAAATCCAGTGAAAATCTATAATACGAATGGTACCTACACGGTACTGTTAACGGTGAGTGATGGTACTGATGTAGCGCAAGCCGCCCCACTAATTATTCAAGTTGGGACTCCGCCGACGATTACAATTTCAGCGCCCGCTAATGCTGCAACATATCGGGCAGGAGATCAGATTCACTATGAGGCGACTGCAACAGATTCATCAGGGAATCCAATCGGTGGCAACAAGCTTTCAACGACAGTTTTTTTTCATCATCAGACACACATCCATCCATTTTTAGGGCCACTTGGTGGGGCGAATGGTAATTTTAATACGCCAACATCAGGCGAAGAGTCTGCTGATACATGGTTTGAGATTCAAGTGAGTGCCACTGACGACAATGGGCTAGTTTCAACTAAATCAACGTTTGTATATCCTCAAAAAGTAAATTTAACGTTTAGTACAAATGTTCCCGGTCTTAAAATCTTATTGGATGGGCAGACGACAATTTTGCCGAAGATCATTCAAGGGGTTGTTGGATTTATTCGTCAGTTGAATGTTGTCCCGAACCAAGTTCTTGGTACACAAGGGTATTTATTTGATCGATGGTCAGATGACGGCGCGAATGCTCATAGTATTACTACGCCAAACGTTAATACGACATACACGGCAACATTTACGCCGAGTACTCCATATCGCGCAGAATACTATAACAATCAATCGCTTGCTGGCACGCCAACAATCACAAAAACTGATACGTTGATTAATTTTGATTGGGATCGATTTTCTCCGGATCCATCAATCGGAGTTGATCATTTTTCCGTACGTTGGTCGAAGACAGAAAATTTTGTCGGTGGGATCTATCAGGTTACCTCAACTTCAGATGATGGCATCAGAGTGTATCTTGATGGTAGCTTGATTATTGATAAGTGGATTGACCAAGGTCCAACTACATACACATCCATTCAAACTATTACTCCCGGAAATCATGATATTAAAGTTGAGTATTATGAAAATGGTGGGGGGGCGAAGGCGTTATTTAGTTATGTGAAGGTTGGATCAATTGTCGCACCTCCACCTCCTCCAACAGGGCAAGGGCTTAGTGGCGAATATTTTAATAACAAAGATTTTACCGCATCAACATTTACTCGTGTAGACCCACAAGTTAATTTTAATTGGGATCGATTTTCTCCTGACCCGGCAATTGCGGTTGATACGTTTTCTGTGCGATGGACGGGGCAGGTGCAGCCAAAATTTACCGAGACATATACTTTTTATACCTCTACGGATGACGGAGTACGACTTTGGGTGAATGGTCAGCTTTTGGTTGATAAATGGATTGATCAAGGGACAACGGAATGGAGTGGAAATATCGCGCTGGTAGCGGGTCAAAAATATAATATCACTATGGAATATTATGAAAATGGAGGAGGTGCGGTAGCTCGACTCCTTTGGTCAAGCCCATCAAATTTAAAGGAAACTATACCACAGTCGCAGTTGTTTTCTACATCTGGAACGTTGCCTCCACCTCCAGTTGATGCGTATCTCGGACAATATTGGAATACGCCACAGGCTGGTTCTAAGCCAAACTTTCCTGCTGCGCAGCCAGATTTTACGAGAAACGATAGCAATATAAATTTTGTCTGGAATTCTGGTTCTCCGGATCCTAGTATTGCCGTTGATCATTTTGTTGCCAGGTGGACGAAGACTTCAGCTTTTGATGCTGCCACATACCGTTTTTCAGTTACGGCTGATGATGGAGTACGAGTGTATATTGATAATAGTTTACTCATTGATGGATGGATTGATCAGCCAATGACAACATATAGTGCTGATAAGGCGATGACTGCAGGAACGCATGCTATTAAAATTGAGTACTATGAGAATGGAGGGGGGGCCATTATGAAATTTAATTACCAAACGATTTCATCGCCTCCACCGCCACCTCCGGCAACAGGATCAGGACTAACAGGTCAATATTACGATAATATTGATTTTACGGCGCTCGCGCTTACTCAAGTTGATCCGACAGTAAATTTTAATTGGGGGAGTAATCGCACTCCGAATCCAGCGATTCATCTGGGCACTTTTTCAATTCGTTGGGCTGGACAGGTACAGGCACAAAACTCGGAAGTATATACATTCTATACGGTTTCCGATGACGGCATACGACTTTGGGTGAATGATCAACTTATTATTGATAAGTGGGTTGATCAAGGAGACACCGAGTGGAGTGGAAGTATTCCTCTGGTAGCAGGGCAGAAATATACAATAAAGATGGATTACTATCAGAATGGTGGCGGAGCTGTGGCAAAATTGCTCTGGTCAAGTCCATCGACTGCTAAGCAGGTTATTCCGAGTCAAAACCTTTTTCCTTAGACTTGCATACGTAGATGAGTATAAAACTGGCAAGTAAACTTGCCAGTTTTTATTATTTTGGTAAGTAGTTCGCAGAAAGGATGGCTACCTGCTACAGTGTTTTTATATGAAAACAAATCTCTACACGGTTACTGTTTTGCCGATGACAAAAATGCTTGAAAGTTCTTTAGGTATCCTTGATAAAGCAGCCGCGCACGCGGCTTCTAAGCAGCTTGAGTGGCAACCGGCAGGCATGCAAGAGTCGAGTCTTTTGAACAGCCACTTAATTTTTAGCCAGTTTGGTTTTATTAAGCAAATCCAGGTTGCGTGTGATAATGCAAAGAATGGCGTTGCTCGACTTGCAAAGATGGAGCCTCCAAAGCATGAAGATAATGAAAAGACAGTCTTAGAATTGAAGTCGCGCGTTGAAAAAACACTCGCGTTTTTAAAGACAATTAAGCCGGAGAATCTTGATGGGGGCGAAGATGTGATAGTGACCCTCCTACATCATCCAGGAAAATCTTTGTCGGGCTTTGATTACGCAACACTTTATCTTATGCCAAATTTTTACTTTCATATGACTACAGCCTACGCGATTCTTCGTAAGAACGGCGTTGATCTTGGGAAGACTGATTACTTGAATAATATTCCGTGGCAAAACGTATAGGTAAATATTTGTAAGAGTAAGTTTATAAAAACCACCGTATTATGCTGTAGTTTTTATATAAAAAGCCTTTCGTGTGGTGCGAAAGGCTATAGGTTTATTTCACGTAATATAGTGGGGGTGTCGTAGTGTTTCTTGGGGCAATGAGGGTCGAACATTCGTATGGTGCCATCAGACGTCGCGCATATGACAGTACCCGTTTCGATGCATCGCGAGCCTTCATTGGTAAGAAGAAGGCGGGCGAGCCACTCCAAGTCATCGATAGTATGCCAAACTTTGCATTTCGGGCAGCCTATTTGAAGCTCAGTTTGAGTCTTAGAATCTTCCACGGCCTATTCCTCTAAATAGGAGACTATCATCTCCAGTGTGGTTATGTAAAATAGAAGTTTTTATGTAGAAAGCAAATTTTAGAAGGCTCATAGACATCCAAGTCTTGAGTGTTATAGTGAAAATGCAGTGTATTTATTATAGATATAAACATACAGAGCATATGTCACTAGAAAATCCACAAGAACCAAGTCAGGAGCAGATAGAGGCAACCGCAAGATTTTTGAAAATTGATCCAACTGCTCTTCCAGAAGAGTTTCGAGATGCTTGGAAAAATTTAGACGATTTCAATAGTGCAACAGGCTATAAGGATGGTGATCCATATGACGGCGCGCCTGCAGGTTTTGACGAGGTAATGTTAAAGATGGGTCTTGATGTTAAGAAAGATAGACGTCAAGAAAATAAATAAACATATGACAGATATGAAATTTGAGGGTGAGCCAACGGAAGAGGCGAGCGATCAGGACACAAAATATAGAGAGCTTATTAAAGCGGCTGCAGACTTCGATGCGCTTTACAGGGTTATTCGGGAGATAGGAGTTATACGCGGTAGCGCTAAGGAGTATCCTGCAGAGAAGGTCATTGATGATATAGAGCGGGTACGTAAGGATGAGATTGACGAAGGATTTATTACGAGAACATATGGTTTGCGAGAAAAAGTTGAAGAGTTACTCGGCGTTCGATCCGAGACAGTTTAAACTAGTTAGAATATGAAAAAATTATATAGAAGTGAGGAGAACGCGGTGTTCGCGGGTATCATCGGCGGGCTCGGAGAATATTTTGAGGTTGATCCTGTGTTGTTACGTCTTTTTGCGCTTGCGGCAATCTTTATGACAGGATTTTTCCCCGGTGCTTTGGCATATTTTATCGCTACATTTATTGTGCCTAAAAAAACAAAGAAAGAGGCATAGGCGTTATGTAGGGGTATACGATTTTCAAGGTTTTGTAGATGAAAATTTTTCTAAAAATAATTGCTTCTATTTTATTTATCTATGGGAGTTTGAGCGTACTTACACTCATCTTACTTCTGTACGTCAGAATAATGTGGAGTCTTGATGATGGAGCTTTGAGGGCATCGATTTTCAGAGGAGTCTTGCCGCTCGTAGAAATTGCAGGCTTGGCCGCAGGTTCTTTTGTAGTGGGGCGATATTTTTGGAAAAAATCAGAGGGGTCAACTCAAGAATAATCGCTTTATTCCAAATTAGGGTAGTTTTGCTATAATTGCCCCATGAATAAGAACAAGAAAACAGGCGCTATTTTAGCTATTGTAGTACTTATTTTTGTTGTTTTTTTTGGATTTTACTACAAGAAAAGTAATCTTCCCGCGCCCTCAGAGCAGGTAAACGATCAGCAAAATGAATCTCCTGTTTTAGAAGAATCGACGACAACTTCACCGGTTGTTACTCAACCTATAGTTACGAAGCCAAAACCAATTCGTGTAATTTCTCCGAATGGGGGAGAGACATGGGAAAAGCGTAAACAGTATCTCGTGAAGTGGGATACAACGTTACCGAAAGAGACAAAGGCGATGAGCGTTTTGATAAAGACAAGTTCTGTTATTTCAGATCCGTATCTTCTCTCGCCAACAAAATTTAAAAGTTACGAAATGTTTCTCCCATCCCAGTTTCCTAATGGGTTACCTGGTGAAGGATCTATTACATATGTTGTGCCAGAAACCATTCCTCCAGGTACGTACCAAATGCTTGTATGGGCTGGAAGTAATTGTACATTTTCGCGACCTATCAAGCGCTGCGAGTTTGATATGAGCGATAAGTTGTTTACGATCAAATAATATATACCGTGGACGGCGGACCTTCCAAACAAACTCCTTCGGAGGAAGTGGTAACCGCTGATGCTTTGTGGCGGAAGATTGAGGTTATTGATATGCAGATGGATCTTGAGACAGGTCTCAACGGAGATTGTTTTAATGTGTGGGTGCCGATTTATTATGTTGAGAGTCTTGGGCGTCTCGATATGTTGAGACCAGCTCCGCATTATGAGGAGCGCTTTCGATTAAAAAATGAGTCTTTGATCGCTGATCATATCATGAAGATGAGTGATCCGGGGGCGGTTGTGGCATTTGATCTTTTAGTCGATGAGTACAATGCGAATTTAGAGCGAGTTGTGCGCGAAGAGGATTACGAAACACTTCGAGATTTATATCGTCGCGCGAGTTTACTGGTTCGTGGGCAGGAACCCCCACAGCGCGCGCATGATCCAGAGGTCTGAGAATATAGGCTCTTGACGTAAGCTTGATTTTTTGTTAGTCTTTTGATAGAGAGTTTTTTCTACCAAAGGAGGAGACGCGACCATGATACAAGTGGTTGGTTGTATGTTCGGAATGACAGCGCTTTTATTGGCGCTTGGAGTTCCACTATCCCCGCTAGAAGATGATTCCTGTAAGACTGAGGAAATTACCTCAGTGCCCCGTAGTGTCTACAGAGACCATCTCCTGGCAATATCAACTGTGCACCCAGATCTGCATACGGGCGATCTGGTTTGTAAAGTTCAATCTCATAGCGATCAGGATAGTAATCAGCCTCTTATATATGTTCATTCGGGTCAGGTAAAGCCTGCCAAGCCTCCTACAAAACCAAAGCCTTCACCGGTAGATACCGATGACGAGCCTGTGCATACCGCATTGGTAACCGTCACTGCGTATTCGTCGCGCGTTGGGGAAACTGATAGTACTCCATTTGTAACCGCTTCGGGGAAGCGTGTTCGCTGGGGTATTGTCGCATCCAATGCATTTGAGTTTGGGACAAAGGTCAAATTTCCCGATCTTTTTGGGCAGCAGGTTTTCGTGGTCCAAGATCGCATGAATAAACGACACGGATCTAATCGGATGGATATTTGGTTTTCTAGCACGAGAGGTGCTCAAGAATTTGGTGCGCGCACAACGCGTGCTGAAATTATCGGACACCCCGATGTATAAGGGAGTACTGTGGTTTACCGCGGTCTCCCTTTTTTATGTGTCTTTCGCCGAGGGACACAATGCGTAGAGCGGACATGACTCGCATAGTGGTTGAGGTGCTTTGCAAAGAGCTCTTCCGTGCTCGATTATGTAATAGGTGAGGCGAAGCCACTCTTTTTTTGAGAAGAGAAGCATGAGTTCTTGCTCTATTTTTTCTGGTTTATCGGTTTCTACAAGGCCGAGGCGCTGGGAGATGCGTCCCACATGTGTATCTACTGCAATCCCATCAACAACTCCATGAGCATTTCCGAGAACGACATTGGCGGTTTTCCGTGCAACGCCGTGCAGGAGGAGCATTTCCGGCATCGTACGGGGAACCTGACCTTTAAAGTCACGTTCAATAATACGCGCCGTTTCAATAATATGTCGAGCTTTTGCCCGGTAAAAGCCCGTCTGATAGATGAGTTTTTCAAGTTCTCTTTGAGATGCTTGAGCAAAGTCACGGGGCGTTTTAAGTTTCATAAAGAGCTTTGATGTAACTTCATTTACTTTTTTATCAGTACATTGAGCTGAGAGGATGACAGCTACAAGTAGCTGAAAGTCGGTCTTAAATATAAGGGCTATAGCGGCTTTTGGGTATGTTTTTTTGAGGCGACTTAAGATCTTTTGGGCGCGTTCTTTTTTTGCTTTTTGAGACTCCCGTGTAATCCACGGTTTGGTATATTTGCGGAAGCGGTCCATATGGGTATACTCATACTATATGAAGAATGTAGCAATCTATACAACGCCCGTGTGCGTATACTGTCAAAAGACTAAAGATTTTTTCAAAAAACATAATATCCAATATACCGAATACAATGTTATCACCGATGAAAAGCGTCGTGATGAAATGATTAGTCGTTCTGGTCAGATGGGCGTTCCAGTCATTGATATTGATGGAAAGCTCGTGCTTGGTTACGACGAACGAAGGCTTCGCGAGCTTTTAGAGGTCTAATGATATGAAGCGTGGCGGCCAATATATCAAAGATATGGTGTATGGCGCCAACGACGGTATTATTACCACGTTTGCGGTCATCGCTGGAGCGGCAGGGGCATCGCTCGATGTATTTGCTGCCACAACTCTTGCTGTTGCCAATCTTTTGGCTGACGGTTTTTCGATGGCCGCGTCAGACTATTTAGGATCAAAATCAGAGGAGGATGTCACAGAAAGTGAATTTAAAGAAGAGGTAGTAGAAATTGATACAAAGCCTGACGTTGAACGGGGAGAGATGGTAGTGCTACTCAAGGAACAGGGGTATGAAGATATTGACGCACAAGCGCTTACTGCGTTGATGTTTAAGAATAAGCATTTTTTTACTGATCTTATGATGCATGAGGAGCATAATTTATCACTCCATGGTTCTGAGTCAGCGTCTCATTCTGCGCTCGTTACATTTTTTTCTTTTGTCTTTGCCGGCGCTATTCCACTAATCCCGCTTCTTTGGGTGCGGGATATTAAAATAGTATTTTATTATTCTATTGTGATGACAACCGCGACACTTTTTTGTGTCGGCGCGTTGCGTTCTATTGTTACGCGTCGAGGGCTTGTATATTCTGGCCTTCAGATGCTTTTTGTAGGGGGAGTCGCGGCACTTCTTGCATATGGGATCGGTGCGTTATTGCGTGGGGTTATTGGCATAGTATAAAAAATAAGCGGTTAGTTTTTTACTTTCCATTCTTTGAGTTCTATCGCAATGGAATGTTTCTCTTGGTCACGAAGGATGACGAGCATTATTTTTTCTCCGGGGGTTATCGTTTCGAGAATATCTTCCATAGTTTCTTTCTCGGTAATGGTACGTCCATTGCAAGAGAGGACGATATCTCCTTCGTGGATACCCGCGAGCGCTGCAGCGCTACCGGGAACGACCGCATGATCATCTGGCATTTGCTCGCGTACTACCAGAGCTCCATAATCAACGGGCAAGCGAAAGCGCGCCCCAAGTTCTTTATTGAGAATGATATATCGTATGCCGAGGAATGGTCTGCGAATTCGTCCAAAGCGTTTAATGTCATGTAAATCTCGGCGAGCTTTTTCAATAGGGATTGCGAAGCCAATATTCTGTGCTCCAAAGATAACGGCTGAATTGATACCGATGACCTCGCCCGAAAGATTTACAAGTGGCCCGCCGGAATTACCTGGATTGATTGCCGCATCCGTTTGAATAAGTCCACGAAGTCTTTCTTGGGTTCCTGATATGTCATTAATTGCGGTGATGAGTCGTGAGAGTCCTGAGACAACTCCTGTTGAAACGGAGCTTTCAAATTCACCAAGTGCATTTCCGATGGCGATAACAGTTTGGCCAAGTTTGAGTTCCTGAGAGTTACCAAGTTTTGCGACAGAGAATTTTTTTGGAGGAGTGATTTTGAGAATCGCAACATCGTGGATAGGATCTTGGGCGAGAATACGCACTTCACTCGGGATGCCATTTTGGTCAAAGGCAACATAGTGTGCGTCAGGATCGGTGATGACATGTCTGTTTGTTAGTACGAGTCCTTCTTCCGAAACAATAAATCCAGACCCGCCACCAAGGCGTACTTCTTCTGTTGACGTGTTTGGTGGGCGGATATCACGAAAGGGGAGTTCTGGTTCAAAGACGTTTGCAGCTTTTGTAATTGTGATCGATACGACTGAGGGCAAGATACGTTCGACGGCCTCTACAATCTTTTCTTCATGTGGCATGAATGTAGTATAGCAAACTGCCGTGGCGTGAGCGTGCAAATAATGATTTAATAGCTGTGTATTTCCCCTCGTAGCTCAATGGATAGAGCAGCTCCGTCCTAAGGAGACGATGGAGGTTCGATTCCTTCCGAGGGGACAGTTAAGGCTCGTATGCATCTATCAAATACAGTAAGAGTTGGTATCTCTATCGCCGTGGGGGCGCTTTTTTTCTTTATTCTTAGCGCAACCATGGATCTTGACAATTGGTGGTATTTGAGTGGCGGACGTTTAATAAGTGAACAGCATGACGTACCGCGTCTTGATAATGCGAGTTTTGTAGTACAAAACTTTCCAATTATTGACCACGAGTGGCTACCGAATTGGTTACTTTGGCTTGCGTGGTCAAATGATCTTTGGGTGCTTGCTGTTTTAGTGGCGACGGCATGCGCTAGTATTCCCTTTATTGTTTGGATATTTCGAGCTCGATCGTGGGTTGATATATGGATTATTGTGTGCGCAGTCGCGAGTATGATTTTTTTTGTGAGTATGCGTAATTATCTTATTTCATTCGCGCTTTTTTTTGTTGTGAGTGAGATACTGCGAATGAGATACGAGGTTGGTGCTGTGTCAAAGTATTTTTTATTTATGCCTATAATATTTTTTCTTTGGGCAAATACCCACGGAGGATTCGTAATTGGGCTCGTGTTGTGGGTGGTTTATGTGGGCACGTATTATGGTCTTGAGCGCCAAAGAGATTATGCGTGGCAAGATTTTTTGATTTTCTTTATTAGCGTTGCGCTTACGTTTGTAAATCCCTACGGGTGGAGATTGTACGAAGAAGTTATCGGTGCCAATGTGTCGAGAGCGGTTCTTGGGTATATTAAAGAATGGCGTCCGGGGTTTGAGATTGTTAGTTTTTTTGGTGCATTTTTTGTCGGGCTTGTTATGTCAGTGTGCGTGTTGTGGCGAAAACGGGTGCGGCCGATTATTATAGCTCCCGTTGTTTTATTTTTTATTTTTTTCATGAAACTCGCACGGATGGGACCGTTTTTTTATCTCATATCAATACCGCTTTTATTTTCTGTTTCTGAAGATATCCGGCCGCATATTTCTCGCAAAATACTTTCCATTTTATTTTTTGGAGTATTTGTCTACATTACATTTTTTATCGTGACGCTCGAACGGCCTCCACTACCATCTGCACAAGCCGTTGAGTCATTAAGAAATACTGACCGTGGTAACACGTGGAATGATTTTGAGTGGGGAAGTGTTTTACGGTTTTATATACCAGAAAAGAAAATATTTATTGATAGCAGGATGGGACGATGGGCTGATGCTCGAGGGGTGTCGGTACTGCAGACATATGCAGATGTCCTGACCGTTCCTCAGTATTGGAAAAAAGTTTTCTATGATTACAATATAGATACAGTTTTTTTAGCGCGACGAATAGATGATGGAGGTAAGAATTTTGTAGAGCGATGGTTTGCTTTTGCAGAGTACAGTCCAGATGTTGATCTTGAGCGCGAATTAATACGAGATGATTGGGAGGTAGTCTATCAGGATAGTACGGCCATAGTGTTGCAGTATCGCGGAAAGGGTATCTGTGAGGAGTACGGGAGGTAATATGATTGTTTTCAGGCTTTAAGTTTGGTACCGTGTATTTTTAAGGGCCCATAGTTCAGTGGTAGAATGCATCCATGGCATGGATGAGGTCGGAGTTCGATTCTCCGTGGGTCCACAGTAGTTGATTTATTGGCAACAAATTGCCGATTCATCTCGTAAATACAACCTAGTTTTGCGGTCTGATAACCTTCGTCTCGGATGTATGGAATACCTGCAGGAAAAACAAGCCTTTGGAACCCAACTTTTAATTCAGGTGCCAACTCTTTCCAGAAACGTGGAAGATTTTCGATTTGTGCAACAGCGTAATTGGTAAGAGCTTCGACGTCATACTGCTCGATTCTACATTCGCTCATTGAGATTTTCACTACGGCAATTTTGTTTTCTACTTCTTCTTTACGCTCCTTAAATTCTTCTGGCGTATAGCTGTCATCTTCACGCATTTCATAAACACGCTTGCGTTTCTTTTCGAGTGCATCAAGCTGCGCTTTGTACTGATCGGCTTTGAATTCGTACATACCTGCCTGTGCCTTCCATTCGGCAATTACACTTGCTTTGAAAAGTTTGAGAAACTTTTCTTTTGGTGTTATTGATCCGAGGTGGGCTGCAAATTTCTTTGTCATTGTATCTGCCGAGATCATTTTTGAGCGCATGGGGCACCCTTTTGTTTGGCAGTGGTAGTAGGGATAAGTGCCGCCATTGCCTTTTGAGCAACTGGCCGTGAGTGGTCGCGTGCAAGTGTTGCAAAGTACCGTACGGCGAAGCGGAAATAGAGGGTTAAATTTATTACGGACAGGGAGTATTTTTTTACCCAAACGAATTTGTTGAATACGGTACATTTCTTCCTGTGTAATCATTGGTATATGCTTGCCCACTATATACTGATCACTGCCCTCTGCATTCGGCCAGGGGTTTACAAGTAGGCCAGCGTAAAAATGGAGCTGTCTGCCAAGGATTTTATCCATTGTTTGCAAACTCACATTCTTCATACCAAGCAAGGTGTGTAAGCCGTCCTTCTCAAGCATCCGGGCTATTTCTGCTTGGCTATACGTGCCTTTTGCGTATTCTTTTAGAGCTTTTTGGATAATAGAAAATGAGCGATTGTCAGGCTTATCGGGCTCTGTTTTTTTGAGGCCATGCTTCTTGTTTTGGGCACACTTATATCCCATCGGAGGTTTCCACGGCCAGATACCTTGTTTGAGTTTTGCTGCCATACCACCCATACATCTTTGGCGACGAATAGAATTATCGAATTCAGCAAAACCAGCAAGAATGGTCTCGAAAAGTTTTTGAGACGGGTCATTGCCAATCGGTTCGGTAACGGAATGCAACGTAACATTGTAATTACTCAAAGTCTTGCGAACGTAAAAATGATCCTCTGCATTTCTGGCGAAGCGGTCACATTTGTACACCACAAACGCATCTATCCTTCCTTGATTTTTTCGGCAAAACTCAATTGCATTCAAAAACTCCTCGCGGTTATCGGTTTTTGCTGATGCACCTTCTTCGCGGAATTCTTTTAAAATTTCAATGCCACGTTCCGCGCAATAGCGACGGCACGCTTCATCCTGCGTATCGAGTGATGTTCCTTGTACCTGTTCCTCGCTCGATACTCTTGTATAAATAATTCCTTTCATAAAACTTAAAGGGACGGTCGTGGTTGATCCAAATCCACTTTCCCGAAGGATTGCTTCATCGGCACGGCCGCCCCTTTAGGCAGACGAAGCAATAAAAAAACCTTCGGATATTTATAGATCTGGATCAACGCTATAAATATAACATTTTTGATAATCATATAGAAGTGGATTGTGGATTTCTTAAAGCCTGTTCTTTTCTCAACCGCTCAAGCGTTTTATTCATAACCTTTTGGAGTTCTATCTGTTGGTGGGCAAGGTATCGGGCATCTTCTTGCGCCAGATCAATGCGCTTGATATTATGTATGCGTTTTCGAGAGTTTCCATCCCAAACGTCGCTTTCCAAGCGCTCTTCTTCTGTAATGGCGTTTTGGCGGTTCAGGAGGTGCTTTTCAACGATGGTAGCTCTGCGCAATCTCCACCCACATACAATAAGTTTTTCAGCGAGTAAATCTTGAACTTTTGTTTGAGGATATAGTTCCTTAAGCATGTCTGTGCGAAAAATCTCGAATTCCCGAGTGTTTTCTCCTGAAATTAAAAGGGTTTTTGCGAGCGGGCTCTTTCTTATAGATGGCTTACGTTGCGTTACTTCAGCGTACTGCGCCTTAAGCTCGCTTATTTTGTTGTTATTTTCTTCTATACTCATAATATTTCTGCTTGTTTGATAACCAATTTGATAGCTGATAAGCAAGGCGTTGCTCTGCTTATTGCCTAGCGTGTCCTTTAGGGAGACACGCTAGGCAAGGGGGCAACTTCGGCCGTAGTATCGAAAAGATCACTTTCCTCGTTTGAGCAATCTTCTAGATGGAAATATACCTTGGTGTTATGTTGTGCGTCTTGGCTTTGGATAGGTAAACCAAGAGCTCTTGCCTCACTAAGTGATTTTTCTTGTAGTAATCCCTCTTTCACGAATGCCCTGATTATTGCTCTTACTGTTGTTTCTTTTGCGATTTTCAAAAGCAAGACATCATTGATTGAAAGCCAGAAAGAGCTTTCTTCAAAAACATTGAATATTACTGTGCGCACTTTGCTTAAAACTTTTTCTTTTGCTTTGTACTCGCCCTCATATATAAATCCTATCCTACTAGGATCTTTTGAAATCTCGACCTTGACCTCAAAGGGAGGTATCTTGGCCGCCGCCTTAAGTTTATGTTGGTAGATAACCAATGCCTTCGTGCCGTCCTCTCGATCCACCTCATCGCATGCCAAATGCCCATGTACAGCGGCATTAATGGCAGTGCTGCCACGGGCATCATCCCAGTCCTCTCTATTACCGACACCTTTCATTCTTTTCCGATTATGATGAGTAAACAGAACGGTTATGCCCTCGTGAGTTATCTTTTTGAATTGGTCCATGAGGAGCTGCATCTCTTGTGAGCTGTTTTCTTCAAAATCGTGTACACTGCGTAACGAATCAAAAATTATGAGGCCAATACCTTTTTCTTTTGCTTCTGCAATAAGCTGGTCAGTTATTTTTGAGGTGGTATCAAACTTTATTCCTTTATCAATATGAAAAAAGATCGGTAGGTTTTGTTCGCCGCCTAGCATCATATTGAGACGATCTTGGAGTAGCCGTGCTCTGTCTTCTTCATTCACTATCATTACTGGTTGTTGGATGGTTTTGAAATGGCCAAAGAGAAGTGTCCCGGAGCCTACTCTTATGGCGATCTCTAGGGCTGTCCAGCTTTTCCATTTGTTAGGGGGAGCAGATAACATATTGATTGTGCCTGTCTCAATAAGCTGTTCGACAATAAATCGTGCATCTGGAAATTTTGTATCTATTAGCGCACCAAGAGAGATTGCAGGGGTGAGTTTTTTATCTTCCTTGGCAGTCCAGTCAGCATTTGTAGTTGATTTTCGTAAATGTAAATTTTTAATGCTTGCCCACACGGTTTTCAGTTCCTTCAGTTCAAGGGGAGGAGAGTTCTTTTTATTCCATTCTACAAATGTTGGCCAGCCTATCGATTCCCATAGTTGCGGACTAAGCTGAAGAATTTTTCCGGCCATTGATGTCGCCGTATCGTTTCTCGTGCCCTCAACAACACCATTCATTCCTGACTCCCATTTCTTTTCTTGCTGCGCAGTTGTTTTTTCTAATAACCACGAGGGCATATCAGCCAATCCACCCTCCTCTATCGATAATAACCATTCGTACTCGCCACCTTCGGAATTTATAGATGAGGGTAATAATGCGTATCCTCCATCACCTCGTATATCTGCGCCCTCTCCAAAAATGCCAGATGCTGTTTTGACATGCATACCAGGGTGTTTGAAGAAAAAATGCTTACCTCCTCTACCTGTTTTGGAGCAGGCAGTTGGTGGTATCTGAAACTCTGATTCTGTTCTGCCATACTTTGTATCCAGATCAAACACTACCATGCCCGATACTGCCCCTGTTATTAGTGCTGGATTCGCATCTGGCCATTTTTTCCACCAAGCGATTATTTGTTTTTGATCTGGTGGTTTCTGTTGAAAAACTTCCCACTCTACAAGAGCCTTTTTGTAAAGATTAGCGGGTATGATGCTAAGACCTTGCGCTTGATAGCGAAGAGCAGCATTAAGTTTTTCATTATCCAACGATGACATAGAGTTGATGTTCAGTGCCGCAGTTTTTACATTTATAAGTTTTGGAAGTTGTATCCAGTAATGCCTGAAGTAATATTGCCAAATTTTCAAATCCACGATCCAAATAGGCAGCTCGATATTTAGCAATGGTTTGCATTGCTTTCATTACTTCTAATTCCTGTTTATTGATTGGGAATTCTTTCATATGCTTTCTAGTTTCTTTCTTGCTTAAACTTTTCGATTACAATTCGCGCAAGAGCTGCACATTCATCGATTGCTTCTTGCACTTCCGCATCGGACATATTCGAATCGCCTATGAGTGTACGTGCCTCTGCGATATTGATAGACGAAAAAATGCGCACTGGTGAGAGCGGCTTCGCGCCCAGCGTGCCGCTCTCATGACTGCGCACTTTTAATGCTGGACGCGAATCTCTCATAAAGAGATTGTCGCTTAAAATTCGCTGCCTTGGGTTTCCCTACAAGAGCTCAAAAAGACACTCAAAGACAACAAAAAATCACAGTCAATATTGACTGTCCCCAAGGGAATTCTTTGCTTTTAAGCTATTTCGTTATTGAGTACCAATCCTTCACCATGACGAGTATCAATTAGTTTTCTTTTCGATGGAGTCTCATTTTTTAAAGGCTCACCTTCGATTTTTGCGTAGCGAAAAAGCGCTTCACAAGCATTTTCGATAGTTTTTTTATAATCCTTCGTAGCCTTCTTTCCTTTTCCGAAAAGTCCCTTTTCTTTGCGCTCTTGCAGTTTTTCTTTGAGATCATCATAGGATAAAAATCCTTCTGCATTGGCAAATGTAAATAATACCTCAAGAAGATGGTAATAGGCTGTATTATGGCGGATAGAGATTAATTTATCCTCTAATAAAAAATCGCCACTATCATTCTTTTGTAAAATGGTGGCTTCAAATACGGGTACAAATGTATCAAGAATAAAGATTTTATTTTTTATCTCTTCTCGCAGTGCAGTACGCAAAGTCAATGCGCGCTCACTTCCGTCATCACCAGCGCCACCCTCTTTAGTGTGCTCAAGAACTTTATCTAGCCATAATGCGTTTGCTCTTGAAGCGAGTCCTTGCTCTTTGAAAAATTTCCATATATCACCTAACACGCGTAAATACTCTTGTTTACAATCTAAAAGCGTATCCATGGAATTAATCCTTTGTTCAGATTGATAAACTCGAAAGAGACGATTTCGAAGATTATTAAATTCCTGTAACCGGCTGGGCTCGGTTTCCATATATAGAAAATGCTACGCCTTTATGCAATAATGGACAACATAATTGAATATCGCTCCGTAAGGGGCTAGGACCTAAACCAATTGCTTTTGTAGCTGGCATGGTCTCAAACCGCGAGAAGCATAAAGATCCCGTCATCAGGATCGCTTCTCGCGTTATGCAGGGAAACTTGCATACGAGCCGCAAGGCTCTACCTGGTGGCGGGCTTTTTGATATCAGAAGTTCGTCGCTAGCTATTTTATCAGCTAGTTTTTTTATATGGCCAGATTATTTTCCTCGAAACAAAGTAAAGCGCAGTTAAGAAAAGCTATAGCAATTTCCGCAGGTCTTTTAACTCTTAGAATTGCCACGGATAGTTACGGTGTGCTCTTGAGTGCGATAATTGCCGCTTTCGTATCTGTAGGCACTAGTCAAATACTGGGGAGATTTTTTGGCTTAAGATTTGTAAAAACTCCTGAAGAAGAGAAGAGGCACAAATCATTTCAGCTTACTAAAACCAGTACCGAGACAGATGAGCGTTTTTATGTTGAAGAGCAGTACGCAAAAGTTAGTTTCCGAAGATTTTTACCTTTCATAATTCCAGTTTCAATATTTTTCCAAAAAAATTGGTACAGAATTTTCTTGGTTCTCTCAATTGGCTTTGGATTATATTGGTGGGGCGTTAGACCATCTCAAATACGCGCAGAATGCGCATGGGTAATAAATCATTACGATGAGAAGCCCGCTGTACCCGCTTCGCCGAATTGGCCACAGTGCGAAGAGGAGATTTCAAAAATTAAGTCAGCCATGCCTCCTTGTTCTGATCCAGAAAATCTTCTCAAATGCTTTGAAGAACGAAAGAAATATGAATCAATTGAATTTAAGGCTCTAGTTAGATCTTGCAAGCAACCAGAGGATGCGATTCCAGCTCGGACAGAACGCAAAGAGGCAACTAAAGACGAATATTCATCATGTCTTCGTAAGCATGGCTTGTAGTTTTATTCCTTAACCCAAAACCAAAATTTGTTTAAAAGCTCGCGCCGTAATTGGTCGGCAGTCGCATGTGACAATACGCCGAGATATGAGCGAAGCGATCCGAGTAAAGCCTCTTCACTTATCAGCCCGCTTTTATGAGCTCTCACTCTTTCCTTGAGTTTCCGGAACATTCTACGTCGTGTTTTTGTTCGCAAAGAAATATGATGACGCAGTACAACATACCCCAGAAAATCAATGCCTTGTTGATATTTTCTAATGGAAACTTTTTTAGGGTGCAGTTGAAGAGCGAGATACTTAGCGAGATATTCTTGAATCGGCTCGAGCAGTCCTACAAGGTAATTTCTGTCACTCGAGACTACTACAAAATCGTCGGTATATCGCGCATAATACTTTACTTTCAATTGATGCTTTATAAAATGATCGAATTTGTTCATATAGATATTGGCAAAAAGCTGCGACGTAAGATTGCCAATCGGCAAGCCCTTCCTCCGAGTAAAAAGCGTTGGTTGATCACCAGTGCGTTCAAGCAGGAAGCTCTCGATGACTTCACCGAGAAGCCACAAAGTATCTTTATCCTTTATTTTCTCTTCAAGCATACGAAACAGGATATCGTGATCAACAGAATCAAAAAACTTTCTTATATCACACTTAAGCGCATAGCACGGGCGCATATTATTCCGGCTTTCTTTTCGAAGCATGTACGCAACCTTTTTCATTCCTTTATGAGAGCCCTTGCCGATACGGCACGAGTACGACGTTGGTATAAATATCGGTTCAAAGATCAAGTTAAGAATTCTGAATATCGCATGGTGCAGAACTCTATCGCGCACCAAGGCTTTGTGGATATGGCGCATTTTCGGGTCGCGAATCCAGAAACCCGCATAGGGTCCGTGGCGATACGTTTTATTTTTCAGCTCGCGGTGAAGTTTAAAAATATGCTCCTCGATATTGCGCTCAAACATCGCGACATCCGGTTTGTTCCGTTTATCGCTTTTGAATATGTTCCATGCAGCAAAAAGGTTTTCTGGTGCAATTATCAGACGATAAATATCTTTATAAATCTTCATGGATAATTTTGATATACCGATATTTAAGAAATCGTACGACTTGTATAAAAAGTTCTATGGCTACCGGGCAGATATCCCAAGGCAAGACAGATACGCGCTTTGGCAGCGGTGCGAGAATTGTTTACTTGATGTGCTTGAAAGTATTCTCCTTGCAAGCCAAATGCATAAAGCCGAGAAAGTGCCGACGCTTGAGAAGGCAAGCGTAAAGCTCAACTTCTTGCGTATCTTCATTCGACTTATGAAAGACACTAAGGCAATAGACAACAACAAGTATGTCGCGCTCGAAGTTGAGGTAGATGAGATTGGCAGAATGCTCGGCGGCTGGATTAAATCCAGTAAAGAGTGATAGCAAAAACTCCCCAATGGAGGGGAGCTTTGTGGATAGAAAGGAGACTTCCTGGCGGACGCCATGCCGATGTTGTCGT
>CAYHJF010000002.1:0-127526 GCA_964356915.1 uncultured Candidatus Saccharibacteria bacterium
CTCAGCTGGTAGAGCAGCTCCCTTTTAAGGAGATGGTCGTAGGTTCGATTCCTACCGGGCGGAGATTAATCAGAATACTCACTAGGTTATCTGTCTGTTGGCAGAGCGATCTCTACTGGGAGGAATGACTAGACACTTTCTTGGTTGCATTGTATTGTGCACTTAGATTGGCTCGTTGTTGCTGGAGGAGAAACGTATGGAAGAGGGTGCGCCGATCATGGCTCTTGAGCATCTAAATACCACCGGTGCTGACAGATCATCTGATCTTTTACTTATCCCTGAAGTCGTTTTACCCGAACAATTTTTCGGACCCGCCTTGCGTCATAGCCTACAGTCAGGTGAGCAAGCGCTGATGCTCGCAGTACTCGAAGATGCTATCAGATGCTTTCAAGGACACTTGCGAGGTCCTCGATCAAACTCTCATGCTTTGTCTCGGGAGACAGAGACATGGATAGTATCGACAGATTACGATTGGCCATTTTCTTTTAATAATGTTTGTGAAGCGCTTGGTATCGATCCGGATTCTTTGCGTAGAGCACTTCTTTCATGGAGAGATAGGGAACTCGAAGAACGTACTCTCTATCGATTGCACCTACGTGCCAATGGGCGTCGAGGCGCTTTACATACACAGCAACTCCGCTAACTAAAGGCGGAGTTTTTTATATAGTTTTCGTTCGACATAAGGTGCGATGTATGGTAGAAATTCCTCAGAACACGGAGGATTAGATGCGGGGTAATCCAGATCATGGACGTTATAGTGAAGGATCTCTGGAGCCTCATACTATTTTACCAGGTCAATTTTTTCGAGGTGATAGACCTCGCGTAGAGCGCGAGCTCGCGCTTATGCTTGCTGTCCTCGAAGAGGCTGTTGATGTATATCAAAAACAGGCTCATGTTGTTCGAGGAAGGGGACGGCGTCTCTTTACCGAGGCAGAAGAATGGCTCTGGACAGATGATACAACGTGGCTTTTCTCATCTCGAAATATTTGTGACAATCTTGGTATAGACATCGAATATCTCCGCCGAGGCTTGCGCCAGTGGCACAAGCGTCGTCTCGAGATACCTAGTCGCTCGCCAACACTTCAATTGCGGGAAATTGGCAACGAGGGCAAGTAAAAAATCTAATATCAGCGCCCGAGTCTATATAGATGAGGGCGTTTTTTATTTTCTCTTCGTTTTGATACAGTAAACAATAATGAAACGGCCAGTAGGACTTCGGACGTGGATCGATGTAGATACAAAGGCGCTTCGTCATAACGTTAAAGTATTTCGTACGCTTATTGGGCGAAAGCGCTTACTTATGGCGGTAGTTAAATCAAATGCGTATGGGCATAGCTTGATTGATGCCGCGCATTTTTTTGAGAAAAATGGTGCTGATTGGCTTGGTGTTGATTCAGTTGTTGAGGGCGTAGCGCTTCGTAGGGCAGGTATCAAAAAACCAATACTAGTTTTAGGACATACGTTGCCAGAGAAATATCCTGATCTCGTAAGCTATGATTTACGTGCTACGATTTCATCTTTTGAAGGCTTGGCGCTTGTCGTGCAATATTCTAAGCTCAAAATTCATATCAAGATTGATTCGGGTATGCATCGCCAAGGATTTCAGGAGAGCGACTTTGAACAGCTTTGCGCGTATATAAAAGTTTACCCAAAACTTAAAAAACAAATAGAAGGGCTTTATACGCATTTTGCGAGTGCTAAAAATCCTGCCTTTCCACGCGATACAAAAAATCAGATAGCTATTTTTGAACTTATCTCTACGATGTTTGATGACGTTGGTATTGAACCGATGCGTCATGCTGCCGCCTCTTCAGGTACAATTGTATTTCCAGAGTCATATTATGATATGGTGCGAGTCGGCATTTCACTCTATGGATTATGGCCGTCGCATGAAGTAGAGATGGCATTTTCTGACCGGATGACGCTCAAGCCCGCACTTTCATGGAGATCGGTGATAGGGGAGATAAAGACCGTTTTGCGAGGAGCACGATTTGGATATGATTTGACAGAATCATTACCACGCGGTGGGCGCATCGCGATTGTACCGGTTGGATACTGGCACGGTTATCCGCGCGCTCTTTCAAGTATTGGCCGTGTATTGATTCATGGCAAAGAGGCAAAAGTATTAGGTCGTGTTTCTATGGATATGCTCATCATTGATATTTCAAAGATTAAAGATGCAAAAACAGGGGACGTTGTTACGTTAATTGGGCAAGACGGTAAAGCTTCTATATCAGTTGATTTTCTTGCTGAACTTGCGGGAACGTCGAGCTACGAGCTTGTTACACGACTTAATCCCTTAATCCATCGAATATATCACTAAAGGGCGCTGCGCTTGCTTTTTATGGCACTGGTAAGTCTTTTATGGTATAGTAAAAACCATAGTTTGAGCATCATAAGAGGTGTTCTTACACATTCCGAAATCCCTTATTAGATGAAAACAAAACAAGTTGTTTTAGACGGTCAGCATTTGACCATACAGGACATCCAAAATATAGTCACCGATAAATCGGTGTCTGTTCGTCTATCTCCATCAGTAGCAACTCAGACAAAAAAAGCTGAACAGTTCATCCAAAAATCACTCGATCATAAAATTATCTACGGCGTGAATACGGGCTTTGGGCCTATGGCGTCTCATATTATTGGACGCGAGGAGGTGATTCAGTTACAAGTAAATCTTATCCGAAGTCATGCAATGGGCATGGGAGAGCCAATCGCACCTGAATATGTACTTGCCGCAATGGTTGTACGTCTCAATACGCTTGCAAAGGGCTACTCTGGTATTTCATATGACTTACTCAAGCGTCTCGAGCTTTTTATTAACAAACGCATCATTCCGGTTGTCCCAGAACATGGTGCAGTGGGGACAAGCGGAGACCTCGTTCAGCTCGCACATATCGCGCTCGCGCTTATTGGGGAGGGCGAGGTGTGGTATGCAGGCAAACGACATGCGACCTCTTCTATCCTGCGCGATCTTCATATTGGCGCGTATACACTCAAACCAAAAGAAGGTCTCGCGTTGATCAACGGTACGTCGGTCATGACGGGCATCGCCGCGCTCTTTGCAGTACATGCCGAGCGTCTTCTCAATCTTTCTGTAGAGTTGGGATCGCTGGCACTTGAACTTGTACACGGGTTCAATGACGGCATTTCAGAAAAACTTCATGGGCTACGACCTCATCCAGGGCAAGTCGCAGTTGCCGCACAAATGCGCAAAATCTTAACGTCTTCAAAACTCTTGCGTCCGCGCACACTGTTGCAAGAAACATTTACCGTAACCGAAGAAACGCACGAAATCCCCGAAGATGTGCAAGAAGTGTATTCTTTGCGCTGTATCCCACAGGTACTCGGACCAGTTCATGACGCGCTCCAGAAGGCAAAAAAAGAGATTGAGACGGAGATGAACTCCGTGACAGATAATCCAGTTGTTGATTGGCCAAATAAAGCATTTCTTCATGGAGGTAATTTTCATGGAGATTATATTGCGACCACGGTTGATCATCTCAAGATGACACTTGTTAAACTCACGTTACTCAATGAGCGTCGCATCAACTTTTTCCTTAGCGCACGTCTCAATCGTCGCTTCCCACCGTTTATGAATCTCAAAATTCCTGGGCTTACACTTGGGCTTCAAGGATTACAGTTTGTGGCAACATCGACCGCGGCACAAAATCAAACATACGCATATCCTCACTCGGTTCACTCAATTCCGACCAATGGCGATAACCAAGATATTGTAAGCATGGGCACGGATGCGGCACTGATTGCGATGAAAGTTGTACAAAATGCGTACGTGGTACTCGCGATCGAATTGATAACGCTTGCTCAAGGAGTAGATTTTGCTGACGAAAAGCGAAAGTTATCAGAAAAGACTCGGGTGCTCTACGATGCGCTCCGTAAAATTCTTCCCGTAGTTGTCGATGACCGCGTACTCATCAAAGAACTGCCGAATGTCGAAGAGTTTGTGAAGACCAGTTCCCTCATTGACCTTGAGTGGGGAAGTGGACGGAAGAAGAAATAATAGTTCATGACCAGAAATCCTTTTGACGCTTCGTTTGACTTTACGAAATCGCACAATTGGATCTCTCATTTTTCATCGTTCCCGATAGAATCATTTGAAAAAGCTCTTCGCACCCAAGGAGAGGATTTTTGGCGTCGTGCAGGGGAGGAGCGAGCACTCAAGATTTTCCATCGTGCCGCTACACAAATCCCTGCATATAAGGATTTTCTTAAGAAAAATGGCGTTCGCCATGATCGCATCAAGACAATTGCCGATTTTACCCACGTTCCGTTTACAGATAAGAAAAACTATACGAGTAAATACTCAGTAAGCGAGCGAGCGTGGAATGGTGATGTCTCTGGACTTGATCTAGTCGCCGTGAGCTCTGGTACCAGCGGTGAACCCAAGTTTTGGCCACGAGGCGGTTTTCAAGAATACGAAGCCGCGGTTATTCACGAACTTGCGTATCGATATCTTTTTGAAGTTCACAAATATCGTACGCTGATGGTTATTGGTTTTCCGATGGGTATTTATGTTTCAGGTGTCGCCACACTTCTTCCAAGTCGCTTAGTTTCCGAAAAATACAATATGACACTCGCAACTACGGGTAATTTTAAACCTGAGGCGGTACGTCTCGTGAAATATCTGCAAAAAGAATACGACCAAGTTGTATTGGTAGGTCATCCATTTTTTATCAAAGACGTGCTCGAGACTGGTGCAGATGAAGGAATTCGTTGGAATAAAAAGCGTTTGCGTATGATGTTTTGTAGCGAAGGCTTCAATGAAGCGTGGCGACAATATGTCGTGCGCTCAACCAAGTCTCCATACGTTCTTGAAAGTGCGATCAATACGTATGGTTCGTCCGAACTCTTGCTCATGGGTCACGAGACACCGCTCAGCATTTTTACACGGCTTGTTGCTGAAAAAGATCCTGCGTTTAAGAAAAAACTCTTCATGCGTGCCGCAGTACCAAATCTCTTTCAGTACAATCCGTATATGCGCTATATCGAGTCAGCGGGCAACGACCTTATTTTCACTGCCGCAAGCGGTATCCCCATGATTCGATTCAATCTCAAAGATAGCGGTATTCTTCGTTCATACGAAGAGGTAACCACTGCACTCGATACATCTAATCCTAAATGGCGTGCGGAACTTCGTCATAAAAGTGCTACCGGAAGTCATTGGCAGCTGCCGTTCGTAGCCCTTCGTGGACGCAGTGACTATACGATGATTTTTTATGCCGCGAACATCTATCCGGAACACGTTCATACAGGGCTCAACTATGAACCATTTTTGCGTAAGCTCACGGGCAAATTCACGATGCGCAAAGGTTATAAGCGCAACATGGATGAGTATCTTGAAATCAATATCGAACTTCGTCCCAGAGTAATTCCGACAAAAGAATTTGCTCAGACTATTCGTGCTCGTGTAATTACGAAACTGCTTGAGGTAAACAAAGAATACGCCGATGCGTCTTCTCACTTGGCTCAAGATTTACGTCCACGTATCAAGCTCTGGCCATATCAACATAAGCGTTATTTCCGCCCAGGTCTCAAGCCTCGTTACATCTCAGAGGTGTAAGTGCTAGGCTACAAATATGGATGAACTGACCAACCTCACTGCACAAAAAACGCAAAAAGACGGCAACTGGAAGCCAGTTATTTTTGACGCTTCCCATATAGACGACAAAACGCGTCTCCACGAGCTTTTGCAAAGCGACAAAGTGCAATACGTAGTTAATGACTACGAGGAACAGCTCAAAGAGCTCTTTCAAGTACAAGATCCGAGTAAGGTTTATACCCCGGAATTTAATGGACTTTTTGCCTCATATCTCGAAGGACTCAAAAAAGAACGACCGACCAACGAACATGGCCGCTGGATATATTATCCGTGGCTCTCGACACTCGTACATGCGCTTGAGCCTGATTCATTTCAGCTCGTTCGTACCGCACGCAATCAACATCTCATCAATCGCGAAGAGCAGGATAAGTTTTACAACGCGACGATTGGTATTGCAGGGCAGAGTGTTGGCAATAGCGTAGCGCTCGCAATTGTGTTGCAGGGTGGGGGACGTCGCTGGAAGATTGCTGATCATGATCGTTTGGCCCTGACCAATACCAATCGTATCCGTGTCGGTATCCAAAACCTTGGTCTTCTCAAGACTGAAATGACCGCACGACAGATTTTTGAAATTAATCCGTATGCGGAAGTAGAGATTTTTTCAGATGGTTTGACGCCAGAAAATGCTGATACGTTTTTCGACGGACTCACGATTGTGATCGACGAAATCGACAATCTCGCAATCAAATATCTTATTCGCGAACAGGCTCAAAAGCGCAGACTCGCGGTCGTGATGGCGGCGGACAATGGAGACAACGGTGTAGTTGATGTAGAGCGCTACGACCTTGATCCTGCAACCCCATTTTTCCATGGGCGCATGGGAGAGGTGAGTTTTGATATGCTCAAAAATCTAGATAAGTTTGGTATCGGTAAAATGATTACCAAGCACGTAGGTCCCGAAAATGTAACTGAGCGCATGCAACAATCTTTACTCGAGATGGGTAAGACAGTCGTCTCATGGCCACAGTTGGGGGGTGCGGCACTCCTCAATGGCTCTGCGGTAGCATATTGTGTCCGCAAAATTTTAAACGGCCAGTCGCTCGAATCAAATCGCGCCCTTATCTCACTCGATGAAAAACTGACCCCTGACTACAATAGCGATGAGCAAATCGCTAAACGCCAACAAATCGCCGACACGTTTCGCAAGATATTTGGGTTATAGGATGAATGATAAGATCGAAAAAATATTTAAACACTTATCTTATGCAACGCTGGTTTCTTATGTAGTAGGTTTTTTAATTTGGAGTATTTACTTATACAGTTTACGTTTTGTAGAGATTGATGTTTTACAGACCAGATTTATATTAACAGGTTTTTCCTTTCTTTTATCACTAGGAGTGCTTTCCGCTCTACTCGCAATTTTAATTCAAATATTACAAAAAGGACTGCAAATAACAATACGCCCAAGAGGAGATTTAGTTGCTTATATAAAACGATTTCAACTACAATATCTTTTTTGTACAATAATTCTTTTATTCATTTTATATGCTTACAGTGTGTTGATCTTTCCTCAAATCCCACAACTATACGGGGGAGGAAGGCCGCGAGCGTTATCAGTTTTAGCTTACCCAGATCAATTGGAGTTTTTGAAGGCGTTTGGTGTCGAAAATGGTGCCAGCAGCGCAACACAGACTGCAAATTATTGCATTGCTTATGAAAATAATGAGGTTATGGTCATCTTACTTGATGATAGAGTTTTGCAATTAAGAAAGTCTGTAACAGCAGGTATAGGCGCATTACCTGGAACGGCATTAAAAACCGTAGAAAAAGAATTGTGTAAGCCTATAGTTGCTGCCTGGTTGGTAAGAGGTAATTCTTTGGAAGATTCAAAATTTGCTCGATTTTTATTTTCTACTTTTTATTCCATAGAATAATTTTTGGGATACCGGATTATATAAATCCTTCCTGCTGTAGACAATAGTAAACAATTTCCTAAGAACTATTTATCAAAAACCAATTTATCCAGTATGAGGATGTCAATATTATAGTATTTTTTAAACACCTCATCGGCGCTTCCAAATACAGCATCGTTGTAGTCAAAACCTAATTTTTTGCTAGCTCCCCGAACCTCCTCCTCGCTGTCGGCTTCAATTTCTATGTAAGGTGGGATGAGAGGCCAGCTATCAATCTCTATCGAAACATTTCCAAGCTTCCATGATTCGCGGTAATTTTCCTGATATCGTTTTTGTTCTAAACCCAGCATATTGAGTATTGTGACCGTTGACGTAAAATCGCTTACGATAATCTCTAGCTCTTTAGTTTTATAAATATCTTGGGCATCTAATGCTTGTTTAAGTGTCATTGTGACAATCTCTCCTTCGTTACGGACTCGAAGCCATGCTCTTTTGTTATTTAAACAGTCGTTTTCAAAAACAACTCGTTGCATTAGTCGTTCTTTACTTACACACTCAGCTCCTGCAGAGGATAATTTTGATCGGAGCTCTTCTTTGTTAATACCTAAATATTTTGCCTCTAGTTCATAGTTCATACTTGTATAGTATAACAAAAACCCCCGTTATGTAGGGGGTGTAATACGTTGAGCCATCAAGAATCCTATGCGGTGTATGTGATCGTTCATATTGCCGATATGTGCTTTTTCTACGAAGGGAGGAGTGTAAAACTCTTCGAGTATAGTCCAATCATCTGAAGGAAAATACTTTCGTAGCTGACCTTCTTGCATATAGTGATCAACGAGAAGATGCTTTGCTTCTACGGGCATCATATACTCTGCACAAAATATTCCACCTTCTTTAACGCAAGCCTGCATTTTTGCGATATACATCTTTACAGGTCTGTCATGATTTCGAGAGTAATGCCACGAACAACTTGTAAAGATGGTGTCGTATAGTCGCCTTGGAATAAAGTCATATAAATCACCGCGAATAATTTCAACTTGATCTGAAAGACCTTGTTCTTGTAGGCGCCCGATTAAACCAGGGCTATATTGAAAATGTCCTGCCGGGAATTCTATTTGACCACCAAAAAGAGCCCCAGTATCAATATCTAGTGCCGTAATATTCCAGCCCATTTTTGCTAGCGGTATTACGAATTTTCCATCTGATGCACCAACAATACATGCACGTCCTGTAGGATAGTTTTCTTGACCTAGATATGCGAGCAAGAGAGGGAAGAAGGTTTTTGTATTGGCCCAATGACTAATATTCCTCATTCGATCATCTCCAGTACCTTACTAGCAACTTGTTCTGCTTTTAGGTTGGTAGTATCAACGATAGGAAAATTGAAAGCAAGATAGCGAGCCATGATTTCATCGCTATGCGTTTCAGCAAAAGCATCCCATCTATTTCGCAAACCTCCCCGTTCTTCGAGCCGTCGCGCTCGGTTAAGGGGGTCACATACTAGGAGGATACTATGTGTGGGCTGGAAGAGTCGATCTGGTATTTGCATGGTAATGAGCGATCCCATTCCTTCATGAAATGCTATAGTTCGATAAATATAGCTTTCGACTATAACATTTTGACCTTCTGCTAGCATTTGTTTGATCAATTCTCCCGCAGAAAGCGTTGCCGAAAGAAATAACATAAAACGAGCTTCTATAGATTCGCCATCGTTCACATGCTTTCTTGCTTGTGCAAACACCTCAGGTATTGTTGGGGTCACCTTGATACCAAGATGACCGGCAACTAATTCAGCTACCGTTGATTTACCTACACCATGAAGACCTTCAAGTGTAATAAACCGCTTCATTCGGGGTCTCCTTTTTTAAGGCTCAATCTGAAAAAATGATAGCTCAAATAAGAAAATTGTAAATACAAGTTTTGACTTAAATGTAAGTACATGGTAGAAAATTGTTTATGTTCTTTTACAACAAGGTTAATCGTGCTGACTGAAAAGACTGGTATTGAGCGAGTACAAAAATTGTATTTGCAAATGCTCTATTCCTGTAATTTTAACTGCTCACATTGTTTCCACGGCACAAATTTAAGACGCAGCGAGCGCTTTAGTCTTAGCCAGGCAAGACAAGTCATACAGTTCTTTCAAGATAGCTATGGTTTACAAAGTGTAACGTTACTTGGCGGTGAGCCATTTATTCACCCCGAATTCATTGATACTTTGGCATTTTGTAGGTCACTCGGGCTTGAGACGGTTGCATGTACTAACGGCTATAGAATTGAACCTATCCTAGAGAAAGTTGTTGGGCTTCTCGATCATTTGCGAGTTTCTGTTGACGGCGTTGGCAAGACGCATGATGCAGTGCGTCGCGCAGGAAGTTATGAGGCAGCACTTAATACTATTCGTTTTGCAAATAGGCTTGGGATACGATGTTCTGTGACAATAACTATAATGTCAGTAAATGCTGGAGAGGTATTTAGTCTTGCTCAACAAGTTTCTTTTCTTGGCGTTAAACAGTTGAAACTTCATCAGCTCCGGTTACTGGGTAATGCTCAGGATAGACCCGATCTGATATGCTCACGTATCGGGCTTGAGGAATTACATACACAAATAACGCGAATTCGTGAAGAACTTAAATTAGAAATCTTGCTTGATGATGACTTGGGTATAGAAAATCCTAGCATATATAGTGACTCGGAGCCTGAAACTTTCGAACTTGAACGGGTAGAGATACAGCCCGACGGGGCATTATATATTTCGTGTAAGGCAGTCGGAAGTAAAAGTAATGCTTTTTGGTTTGATAAAAATTCAGGTCAGCTTCAATATCACCCGGCTATCAACGATGAACTCGCTGTACAAATGCCACAAGTACGATATGTTAGGGCATAAGAAAGTATATTATGTATAAATTTCTCAGACCTGATCTAGATGAATTGCTACGAAAACAAGCAGCAATTTTTACAGAGTTAAAAGAGCGGGGCCAAGATATGGGTGAAGCAAATCGACAAAGCTCAGAAACCTGGCATGATAATGCGCCACTGGAAGTAGTGCAACGTGAATTTGAAAGACTTCAAAGACGGTATGTCGAGCTGGGTGTGGTAATACAACAGGCACAAGTAATCATTCCTTCAGAAATGGCTTCACAAGTTGTTTCAATTGGATCCGTAGTAACATTTACCGATCAAGACAATCAAGAAAAAACACTCAAGATTGGGAGCTATATGCCAAGTGACGCTTCCGGAGCGATTTCATATGAAGCTCCTGTTGCAAAGTTATTAATTGATAATGAGGTGGGCGATATTGTTGAAGGACGTATTGTTGGTCGAGAAGTAGAGTACAAAATACTTAAGATTGAACGATGGGTCTGATCACGGCTTATTTTTTTCTCCTTAAACCGCATAATTTACTTGCGGTTTTTTTATAAAATTTTACAAATCTTTCCCGTTGTAGGGAGTTAGAGTAAGTGAGGAGATATCGATACCGTCAAGACATCGGACGTTGATTGCTGCTTTGGGGAAGGTGACACCTTCTGCAAATGACTGAACCCCGCAGACACGGCAAAACAAGTGCCGAATAGCTTTTTTGTTGAATAGATACTCTACAAGATCATCTTTGCCCGATATAAGCTTGAAAGCTTCCTTGTCGACAAAGTTAAGGAGTAACCCTTTTTTCTCGCAGTGCGAGCAGTTACATTGAAGAACTTTCTCCAAATCCGTCGTAACCTCGTATCTCACCGCTCCGCAGTGACACCCTCCCGTATATGTTTTCATGGCTTTATTATATCATGTTGGGTTTGATATACTGGATTCGTGGATCAATCATTTCATTTGAGAGTACGGGTGGTTATTTGTAGTAAGGAGAGAAGTCAGATCCTTGTCGTGCGTCAAAAGGGTGGTCGTCATGTGTTTTTACCCGGTGGGCATTATGAGGTTGGGGAAAGCTTGCAAGATACGGCAGTGCGCGAGACTCGAGAAGAACTTGGGATAACCGTAGTGTCAAAATGTTATTTGGGCGTTGTGGAGAACGACTGGGTTGATTTAAATACTCACCAATACGAAATCAACCATGTTTTTGAAGTCATACCGACTGAGACGCTATCCGAAAGTCAGAACCCAAATTCCCGAGAAGATCACTTAGAGTTTTTATGGATTAGTACGGACGATTTTGAAAAAGAAAATTTACTTCCCACAAACTTGCGTGAGCCACTAAAGCAATATTTGGCTACTGGGTTAAGCAATCCTTGGTATATACTAAATTCATGAACCAAGATATCCATAAAATTTTAGAAGCTGCTATTACTGCTCCGTCGGGGGAGAATGCTCAACCGTGGAGATTTCGTGTTCATGAGACTCAAATTGAGCTTTTTAATGATCCCGCGAGCGATACCTCATTCTTTAACTACGGTCAGCGAGGATCGTATGTCGCACATGGTGCGGCAATTGAAAATATGGTTTTGCAGGCTGGTGTGCTTGGATATGCAATAGATGTAAAACTTTTTCCTACCAAAGAAAATCCCGATCTTGTCGCCATCCTCACTCTTGAGAAGAAGGGCGAAGTGGCCACAGATCCGCTTGCGAGTGTCATTAGTCACCGGTGTACTAATCGCAAACCATACAAAAAAGAGCCTCTCACGGCTACAGAAAAAGAAGCTGTGGTTAGCGCAGGAAGAGACTTTAAGGAAATTTCTCTCACGCTTGTTGATGATAAAAATTCAATAGAAACCATTGCTCGTATAGGGGGGCTCAACGAACAGATTATGCTAAGTACTCCTGAAATTCATGATTTTTTCTTTAGCCATGTGAATTGGACTAAAGAAGAAGATGATGCAAAAAAGACAGGATTTTATATCGAAACGCTTGAGTTACCTCCACCAGCAAAAGCGATGTTTAAGTTATTTAAGCATTGGTCAGTTATGCGCGTATTCAGTGCACTTGGATTCCCCAAAGTAGTAGCAAAACAAAACGCGGCCGTGTATGCTTCCGCGGGTGCGGTTATCGGTGCGGTTATTCCTGATAGCTCTCCGGAGTCGTATATTGCTATGGGGCGCTCGGTAGAAAGAATGTGGCTTATGGCGACAAAGCTCGGATTGAGCATTCAGCCACTTGGCGGGGTAATGTTTTTGATGTCAAAAATTCGATCGGACAAAACCGCTAATTTTTCTGAAAGTCACGCGACACTGATTAAGCAAGCCCATAAAGAGTCCGCACAAATTTTTAACGCAGGCGAAAAAATAGTAGGCATGTCTTTTCGTATTGGTAGGGGAGATCCACCATCCGCTCGCGCTATCCGATTCCCAGTTGAAGATGTTCTGATTTGAACTCTCTTAATATTCATGGTATTTTATATGTGGATTTCTTTGCCAAATAGCAAAAGATCCCGCTTGTCCTGAAAGGAGGACGACGATATGATAAATGCTATACATATGAAACGAACGATCCTCATTACTCTTGTCTGCCTCGCTATTGCTGGTGGAGCATGGTATGCGTTTGCCAAGCCTCCTCTTGAGGTTGAGGCACTTACACCTGCAACAGTAACACCAGACCTTATTGATGGATTAAAAGATACAACGGTAACCTTTACCACATCATTTTCAGAGTCAGTACGAAGTCCTCAAGTTCAAGTACTCTTGCCGACAGGTAAGTGGAAGAAGCTTGGTAAACTTGCTGACAAAGGTAAGTCTGGAGATCAGAGTGCTGGAGATGGTACATATTCACTTCAGAAACTTATCAAGGCAGGTTCACCCACAACATTTCGTATGGTTGCTCGCCGTGATAGAAAGACTCTCTTGGTCTCTCAGTCATTCCGATCAGAATGGGTGAGAGAGACGATCGGAGATACTGGAGTGACCTTGAGTTATCCGGGGGATATGGTTGTTAGTGTCGGCGGAGCCCAAAATGAAAAATTTCGTGCGATTCATATAACCTTTGATGATAAGGAAATAGTGCTAGGTATCGATCAGGTTATACCGCAAAATCAATCTATTATTGAGTGGGCGGATAATCAAACGTGGCCTTTTAACAGGCCGTGGCAAGATGAAATGGAGGTGATTACAGTTGCGGGTCAACCCGCACTCTATGATCGTTCTGATGGGCAGACGCGAGCAATAATTCGTATAGCTCGCGGTAAAATCTTGTATATGTTCGAAAATGGTACAGGCATGGATAACGAGAATGCGTTTCCTACTGATGTTTTTGAGCGCATTGTGTATTCAATGTCTCTAAACTAAAGAATCGGCTGGGCAAAGAGTAATGAACAGTGCAAGAGTACTTGCATGTTTTTTCTTGTTCGTACCTTGTATCGCGCGCGGGATTGAAACAAAAGGATTTGATTTTCCTTTGGGTAAGCCAAACGGCATCGGCTACGCTGCGGGTATATTAGATAACCCTGATGATGGAAATGGTTTTCTTGAGAAGGATTCAGCCTCATATAAATGTGGTACGGTTTTTCATCCAGGTGAAGATTGGAATGCGATTACTAGAAATGATGATGGCGATTCAGTTTATGCTGCCGCAGATGGAATAATTGAGTATGCTGGCGACCCGCATAGTGGTGGCTGGAGAAATATTATTCTTATTCATCATAGTGGCAATTTCCTGTTACCAAATGGCGAGATAATTAATGAAGTTTGGACTCAGTATGGTCATCTTGCTTCCATATCAAACAAATCGAATTCTGATCAGAAATGGAAGTTAGGAGATATAGTTAAGCGCGGAGAAGAGATTGGTACCGTCGGAGATTTTTACGGTGCTTACCACTTACATTTTGAAGTGAGGTCTATCCACCCTGAAAGACAGGCTCCTCAGAATTTTGTCTGTGGATTTTCAAAGAAACAAACGGAAGACTTCTACCTCCCACCATCCGAATTCATTAACCTCAATCGTCCATCACGATGGTTGAACGTTAATCTAGTCTCAACTTCAAGTAGTCCCACTCCGCCAACGACCGTGAGTCTTGCGGCGCATGTATCGGGCCTCGAACAAGGTCCGATCACATATACTGTGTATTGTAACCGTCCTGACGATGGAACAAACATCACAGATGGATATGATCGACAAGTTAGAGAGACGAATGAGAATCCGCTCTTCTTGTCTGACGTTTGTCGCTATGATTCAGTAGGTACATATACAGCAAAAGTAATCGTTGAGAGAGGAAGTATGGTTGTAACAGACAAGAAAGTTATTACCATCGAACCTTCTTCAACTGAAGTCGTGTGGCCAATGTATCATCATGATGCAGATCGTACAGCACATTCATTATTTCGCGGACCTGCAAATCCAGCCCACATCACTACTATCCCAGGAACATCATCTGGATGTCCTGTGATTGATCGAAACGGCACCATATATAGTTTGACAGGATACACGAGCACCGGTGGCACGTCGCTTCGAAAGATTAATCAGCAGGGTAGTGTAGTACAGCAAATTCCTACTCCGTTGACTCGTCCAATCGAAGCGATACTTTCTCCCACGGAAGATCGTGTATATCTATTCGACAACTATTACGATGCTCTCGTCTCCTATGCGCTACCAACGCTCACGTTCAATTGGGCGCGAGCATTTGGCACGAGTAATCTCGGAGGCCGTGCAACCCTAACAGAGGAAGATCAAATTTATCTAACAACGGACGAAAATGTTCTTTCGCGTAACGGAATCGACGTGTCGTCACGCTGGCCGGAGCCATTTCAAATATTCCCTTGGCATGTTGATTACTCAACTCCAATGGTTATGAAAGACCTCGGTACAGTGCTCGTCTGGGATCTCGAGCGATTTCGCTGGCTTGACGATACTACGGGTCAACAGATTAGGACACTAACTCGTAATGCATATACCCAAGTGCATATGCGTTTTGGTGGATTTCTTTACACAACTGATACCAATGGAGTAGTCGCAAAGCGCGATCCCGCGACACTCTTTTCTGAATGGACTGCCCCTATCGGCGACAGCGCCTGTCCAGGCGCGACTGTCACGGGAGGATATGCTATGGCCGGAAACATCAATAATCAAATCATTGTCGGTGCGGGACGAGCCATCAGCGCATTTTCTACTGCTGGAGATCTTCAATGGCGATATTGTCTAGGAACAAATGAAGCTGTCGAATACGGAACATTTGCTACCGATATCGATGGCTCTATCTATGGCATCGTGCGCACGCTTGATGGCATAATTCCACCACGTGGGAGAGTTGTTTCGCTTGATAGCCAGGGCAATCTTCGATGGGATTATCCAACCGAACTTGTCCCCGATGATTGCTTGGTGCTTGGCAAAGATGAACTCTATTTTTCTCGACTCGATGCGGTTATTCGCATCCGATAAACCTTTTCGCAATAGCGACGAGGTTTTTTATTTTTTATACAAATGATTCTAGTATCTTTACGTCTGTATTTTTGTTAAAATCAAAGCATAATAAGTAACCCAATCCATGCTATTTCGTAAGAACAAAGAACGATTAAAACTGATCGATGAGATTATCGCTGATTTGAAAACCCTCCGAACAAGTGGTTTTGAAAATCAGTATGCAGTTGAAGCAAATATTAGGTTTTTTGAAGCAATAAAGACCGTTAGGGGATATATTCATTGGCTACGTAATGAAAGGAAGAAACTAGATGGCAGTAAGCTTCTTGAGTTGTCGGATTTTCCACTTGGCCACGGGCGATGGGAGTCAATTCTTCAAGAAGATTTAAGAGAGATTGAACGTTGGAAATTTCCCGACGTTCTTATGAATTTACGGAAGGCTCTTTTCAGTATTATTAAAGAGTTGCGTACCCATAAGGAAAATCTTTTTATAGTAAGTCTTGGTTCGGGCACAATGGAGATTGACCGCCAGCTTGTCTTGTTGTTGCAAAAAGAGAATTTTTCCGGCCAGATTATTTTTGTAGGCATCGACCTTTCAGATACGTCACTTGGAGCAGCAAAAGACAATCTTACTGCTTTAGGATCACCCACTATCTTATTGAATAACTGGGAGTCGGATACTGAACAAAAGATGCGTCAGCAATATGCGGAGCAGCATTTTATTTTTATTCTTCTAAAAATGGATGCTTTAAAATTAGATGAAATTTTTAATAGAGGAGAAAAAAACATTGATTTACTTTTTTACTCTCGTTTTCGGCATCATCTTAATACAGTGGGCAAAGAAAAGTTAGAGCTTCTAACTACAAAGATTGCTCACACTGTCTTGGAACATGATGATTTAAATAATTTATTTCAATTTACCGTGCCATTAATTTTACGTTCTCGATGGTTTCATCCAGTACTGCTTAATGGAGCAATGTTTAGCAGCTTAAGAGATCCTTCTAAACAAGAGTTAATGAGTAATAAAAAAGAAAATGAAACCTTACTTGTTTATCCAAATGAATATATTCGCCAAAGGGTTACTTCCTAGGTAGAATTCAAGATACATGTTTAGTATTGATATTCTTGCTCTTGGTCTCGCTGTTGCAGTTCTTGCGATTCTAGGCGTCGTTATATTTCTTAGTAATCGTAAGAGTGTCACGGGAAGTTCATTTTTGCTTTTTTCATTAGCTGCGATAGTCTATGCTCTTTTAAATTATCTTAGCTATCAAAGTACCTCCTCGCATCAAGCGCTTTGGTTAATTCGAGGAGTAATATTTTCGGCCATTTGGTATGCATATGCCTTATTCCAACTTTTGTATGTCTTTCCCGAAGAACAGAAAACTTTTCCTTGGCAATATAAAAGAATACTCATTCCACTCGTTACGCTTACAGAACTTTTAATCCTGACTCCTCTCGTTTTTGAAAGCATCAACGGAGAAGTTATTAAGGGTGAGGCGGCTCGAGTTAATGTTGGTCCTGCAGTACCGCTCTTTGCGCTCATGGCATCATTCTTGGTGTTTGGTGCATTTGTAATGCTTGGAAGAAAAGTACGCAATGCAAACCCGCTTGAGAAGAAACGTTTTTCACTTGTACTTGTAGGAACGACTATCACATACTCATTAATTATTATCTTCAATCTTATCTTGCCTCTCGGATTTCATAACGTAGACTTTATCCCATTTGCTCCAATTTTTACTTTTCCGTTTATCTTTTTTACAAGTTACGCGATTATTAAACACCATTTACTCGATGTAAAAGTCATTGCGACTCAGTTAATTACCTTTTCATTATGGCTCTTACTACTCGTTCGAGCGATCCTTGCACAAGATCTATCTGAACGCATTATTGCTTGGCCAACCTTTACCGCTTCTGTCATAGTTGGTATTTTACTAATCCGCAGCGTGCTTCAGGAAGTCGGAACGCGAGAAAAAATGGAAGAAATGGCAGTAAAACTTGAAGTAGCAAATGAGGAGCTCAAAAAACTCGACATCGCGAAATCAGATTTTATTTCTATAGCATCTCATCAATTGCGTACTCCGCTCACAATCATCAAGGGCTACATTTCTATGATGCGCGAGGGAACGTTTGGTAAGATTACGAAAAAAGTTCAAGATCCACTGGATAAGGTTTATATTTCAAACGAACGATTGATTAACCTTGTAGCAGATCTTCTCGATCTCTCACGCATGGAGCGCGGAAAGATGGTTTATGATTTTCAGGAGATGCATTTTATCAACGCAATCGACTCTCTTGTTTCTGATTTTGGTATTGCCGCGGCGCAAAAACGTCTGAAGTTTAAATGGAATAAAAAAGAAGTTCCCGACCTTATCAAGGGAGATGCAAATAAATTACGCCAGATCATCATCAATATCATCGATAACGCGATCAAATATACTCCCGAGGGTGGTGTAGAAGTAAATATCGATAGTGAGCCTGGAAAAATTCATTTTTCAACAACAGATACGGGTGTTGGTATGACTCCGGAAGAATGCACGAATCTTTTTCAAAAATTTGTACGCGGACAAGAACAAAAGAAATCACATACAGAAGGTCTTGGTCTTGGTCTTTATGTTGCAAAGCTTATCGCACAAGCACATGGTGGCGACCTTTTTGCTACCTCAGTGGGCAAAGGAAAGGGGAGTACATTTCATCTCGTACTACCGATCATCCAATCATCCGCAGGTTCTACGCCAGACTCAAAAACTGCAGATCTCTTGAAGAGTGTGTAATCTCACGTTTGAACATTTTCCTGCGTGCTAGCTTGAAGGCTTTTGAGATGGATTATCAATAAAAGAGTTCTCTATGTCCTCTCAGATGGCCAATTAGCATGCGCTAAGTCAGATGATTGGGATGCATAGGCGACTTAATCGCAAAAATAGAGTATTGAGTGGTAGTATATAGTTATATGTTTTCACAAACGTTCATGGGAGAAAAGATTATAGTGCGCCCCTATCAAAAAGAGGATATTTCAGCGTGGCAAAAGTGGGATACCGATCCCGATGTTCAGCGTCATATGCCAGAACTAAAAAATATGCCAATGAGTGATGAAGAGCAATGGGCATACTTTGAAGAATGTAAAAGTGAACAATCCGCACTCTACTGGAGTATTGTGTGGAAAGAGAATCAAAAGCTTATCGGCACTATTTCTCTCACGGATATCAATGAACATCATGGAGTCACCGAGCTTGGGATTGTGCTGGGAGAGAAAGAATATTGGGGCAGAGGTGTGGCAAGAGAAGCGATAGAACTTATTTTAACATTTGCCAAAACACATCCAAAATTACGAAGGATTATTGCTGAATATGAGGAAGGAAATATAGCTATGGGAAAAGCGTTGGAGCATGCTGGTTTCCAGCAAGAGTGTGTATGTAGGGCATCTCGTATTAAAAATGGCATGCCAATTAACACGATACGGTATTATATTTTGTTACAATAACGCGATTTATTCTTAGTTCGTCAGAACTAGACAGAAAGATGAAGGCATGGTATGAGTTGCCATAAGGCAACCGTTCTTTGAAAATTCAAAATAGGAAAGGAGGTGATGGGCATGAAAAAGATCGATCCGAAAAAGCTTTCTATCAGGAAGCTTTCCGCACTTATCGATAAGTGCGGCCTGCGCGGTCTTCGGCGACCTAGGGCGTAGGTGCCCGAAGCCATAAAAAACTTGCTGGAACGGGGTTTCCCCGTTCCAGCAAGTTTCCAGATCAAAGGAGGGAGACATGCAAGATAAAGTATTTGTCATGAGAGATGCGGTTTCACTTTTTTTGAAAAGGCGAACGAAATCAAAACATGTTCTTGCTTTTTTATTTCAAAGCAGTCGAGTAGTTACTTCGTTTGAAGCGAACACTCTAACTTTGGAGTGTATTAAGCTTTTTGATGGTAACCACTCACTTGGCCAGATAGCGAGGATGAAAGGAATTATGGTGGAAAAACTCCTACACCTCGTTCGCTACTTAGAGTCCGAGAATCTTGTTGAGGAAAGGCGGGAAAGGGTAAAAAGAGAATCAAGGTATTCTCGTCAACTCAATTTCTTCGCTTCGTTTGAAGACCAAGGAATGAAGCGAGAGGGTTTTCAAAAAAAGATTGAGGATGCGTGCGTAGTGGTGTTAGGCGCTGGCGGGATTGGGACGTGGCTTATCGAGAGTTTGATTCGCTCTGGGGTTAGTCAAATTACTGTTATTGATCCCGATACTGTTGCTCCCAGCAATCTTTCTCGGCAGACTTTTTTTGTTGAGGAAGATATCGGGGAGGCTAAGGTAAGGACAGTAAGGAAACGCGGCCTTGCCATTAATAGCAGGATTAGTATTAGGCCTGTGCAACGGTTGATTACTTCACCTCGTGATCTGCGACCGTTTGTAAAAAATACAACTCTTGTGATTAACTGTTCTGATTATCCTGATGTTTCAGTAACTAATGATATTGTTTCTCGAGCTTGCTTCACATACGGTATCCCGCACATTCTTTGCGGAGGATACGATGGCCACTTGAGCTTTGTTGGGCAGACGGTTATTCCATATCAAAGCTCTTGCTGGAGATGCTATGTTGAGGGAGGGATTTATGAAAAATATTTGAACGGGTTTACCTACATGGCTATTACCAAAAGTTCCGTCGAGGGGGGAACCCTTGCGCCGATTGCTTCAATGACTGCCAACATTCACGCTTTGGAAGCTTTAAAGGTAATTACGGGTTATGCCGAACCAACAATGCTCAACGCCAAAGCTGAATTGGACTTTTCGTCCCTTGCATTGACTAAAACCACTATTCCAAAAAACAAATATTGTTCTCTTTGCGGAAAGAGCGTAAAAAAAAGGAGGAGAAAGAAATGAGATATCAGGTTTCTCGGTTTGTAGTGGCAACTGATCCCCAGAGTGGAATTATTCAGCACACGAAGACAGGAAATCGACTATTGGTATCTGAAGAAACATTAAAACTTCTTAGTTTGTTTTCGAAGCCGAAAACTTTTGAAGAAGTTTTATCTCGCACTTCTTCTGATGAGAACGGGAGATTGGAGATAGCTGGGTTTCTAGAGCAGTTGGCTAAGGAAAAAATTCTTGTTCCCGAAGAAGAAACCGAAGAACGAATAAATTGGGGAGTGCTTACTGACAAAGTTCTTGTCGAGAGCCCTTTGAGAACATTCTTTAGTTGTCCCCGGAGAAGTCTCGCGGCGCTCGAAGATGAAGATATTGTTTTTCTCGGAGTGCCATTCGACTTGGGTACGACGGGATACCCAGGTGCACGTTTCGGACCTGATAAGATGAGGGAGCTTTCCTCAGATGCATTTGAATACCATACGGATATCTTTACAGGGAAATGCAAAGGATGGTTCAGCTCGGGGCGAAACAAGACGATACTTGAAGGCGTGAAAATGGTAGATGTCGGGAACGTACTTCTTCAAGTAGGGGAGAGCTTTGAAAGGTTCTACAATCGGGTTGATCAAGTGATTCGTCAGATCATTGTTCACGGTTGCTTTCCCGTCATTGTCGGTGGTGATCATTCGTGTAGTTACCCAATTCTCCGCGCGATGAAAGAGCAATACGGGAGTGTATCAGTTATTCACATTGATGCACATACAGATCTCGGAGAAACCATTCCTAATGTTTCAAATAACCATGGGAATGTCTTCACGAGAGTAAGAGAAGAAAACTTAGTACGTCATCTGCATCAGTTTGGAATACGAGGATGCATCGGCAAGAAACTGATTGCTGCCGATTACTCGCTACACACACTTGAAGATTTAAAACGGGATGGCGTTGAGAAGGTGGTCGCCTCTCTTAATCAGAGTCAGCCATATTATCTCAGTCTTGATATTGACGTGCTCGATCCCGCGTTTGCTCCAGGAACTGGGACTCCCATAACAAACGGGATGACCCCTGAAATGCTTTTCGCTCTTCTATCATCAGTCGCTGGGAGAGTCAAACTAATTGGATGTGATGTTGTAGAGGTAAACCCAATGCTAGACAGAAATAACCAAACAAGCGAGCTTGCGCTTAGCACCATATTCCATATTTTGAGTGAGGTCTTTAGATGATCTTTATCCGAGGGGCATATACAAATGTATATGCTTTTTTAATATAACGCATCTTATTTTTTTGAATATCATCCTTCCCAGAGGGGATATATTTTAAACCATGTTATCGGTATGACTCCGGAAGAATGCACGAATCTTTTTCAAAAATTTGTACGCGGACAAGAACAAAAGAAATCTCATACTGAAGGACTCGGTCTTGGTCTCTATGTTGCAAAGCTTATCGCGCAAGCGCATGGTGGCGATCTTTTTGCCACCTCGGTGGGTAAAGGAAAGGGGAGTACATTTCATCTCGTACTACCGATCATCCAACCGACCTCTCCTGCAACAACAAAATCCACAGAACCCTTGAAAAATATATAATTTTGTGTTATCGTAAGTTCTCAAGTTTGTGAGTTTTTTTGACGTTCTATGCAAATACCTAAATTTAATACAACCCGTCTTCACCTTATAACAAAATATCTTGCACTTTATAAGCGAGAGGTATCTTTGTTAATCGCACTTTCTTTATTGGCAGCGTTTTTTGGCGCGCTTACTCCATACATTGGCGGCAAAATTATCGATAGCCTTATCAAGCCAATTAGCACTGTCCGAGGCTATATATTACCCGTAGCTCCTGTATTTTTCTTTTTTGGTCTGTGGCTCACGATGCAGATTTTAATTAATATCGTGGAGTCAATGCTTGGGTATCGTAATCGAATGCTCGATGAAAAAATCTTTGCTGACTATATCGTTATGGGTACGTCGCACGTGATCAATTTACCGATGTCATTTCATAAGGCAAAGAAAGTGGGTGAAATCCAAAATCGCCTTCAAACTGCCGCACAGAATCTTTCGACTATCGTGACCAATGTCATGGTAACTTTGCTGCCTCAATTTTTGAGTATCGCGATCGCACTCGTAGTCACATTACTTGTGAAGCCTATTTTAACTCTTTTCTTACTTATTTCAGTTTCGATCTACGTTGTAATTATTTTTAAGTCAGGACCTCACTACAGTAAACTGTTGCGTAAAATGTGGAAAGCCTATAATCAAGCGTTCGGTGATGCTTATGACGCCGCGATGAACGCGCATTCAGTCAAACAGGCGGGAGCAGAGCAATACGAGCGTAGACGACTCTACAAGAGCTTTCATCTAAAAGCTCTTCGCTATATGAAAGAAATGACGTTTGTCTGGCAAATCATGAATTCAGCTCAACGAGTTCTTGCGACCCTTACACAGGGAACGATTTATTTAGTTTCAATTTATTTTATCAATCAAGGATCTATGACGGTCGGTGAACTCGTCATGTTTAATGGATATGTTGCATTGTTTCTTGGACCCTTTGTCATACTCATGAATAATTGGCATGTAGTACAAAATGGCCTTGTAACACTTGAGCGCGCCGAAAAGATTTTACGTGAAATACCCGAAGAGTATGATAATGAGAATTCAACTCTTCTACCAGATATTACGGGGGCAGTAGAATTCCGTGATGTGAATTTTACCTATGGCCGTAAGCAAAAGGTTGTGTTACAAAACATCTCATTTCAAACTCGTCCAGGAGATGTCATAGCACTTGTAGGTGAGTCTGGTGTAGGTAAATCAACGATGATGGATTTGGTATCACGGTATTTCATTGCGAGTAAAGGGAAGGTTTTGGTTGATAACCATGATGTTAAAAATCTAAACTTACGCTTCTTACGAAGTAAGATCGCAGTTGTGCCTCAAGAAATCTTACTATTCAACGACACAATCAAGAACAACATTAAATATGGCAGTTTTAATGCAAGTGATGAGCAGATAGAAGAAGCGGCACGGCTCGCTTATGCAGATCAGTTTATCACCGAATTTCCCAAGGGATACAAACAAATCGTAGGTGAACGTGGAGTAAAACTTTCTGTTGGGCAAAAACAGCGTATCGCGATTGCACGAGCTATTTTACGTAACCCACGAATCCTTATTTTAGATGAGCCCACCTCAGCACTCGACGCGAAATCAGAAAAACTTGTTGAGGATGCTTTGCGTACACTCATGAAAGGACGTACGACATTTATCATTGCTCATCGTCTCTCGACTGTACGTCATGCTAATAAAATCCTTGCTCTTGAGAAGGGAAAGATTGTTGAACAGGGGACGCATGACGAACTTATGAAAATTCAAGACGGTGCATACCGTAAACTTTACGAGCTGCAAATCGGACTCACAGGATAGTTTCCAATAAAGCCTTATTTTGCTACCATATAGAGCAATATGGCTCGTATTCATATCTCGGAAACTCCAACTCAGATAGGTAAAAGTGTTGAATTAGCAGGGTGGGTAGACAATCGTCGCGATCATGGAAAATTGATCTTTTTAGATTTGCGCGATGAGTCGGGCATGGTTCAAATGGTTGTCCCCGGACAAAACACCGAGCTTTTTGCCGTGGCAGATAAACTTCGCTCCGAATGGGTCATTCTCATTGAGGGCTTAGTAAAGGAACGGCCAAAGGGAATGCAAAATGCCAATATTCCAACGGGTACAGTGGAGATTGAAGTTACAAAAGTTGAGATTTTGAGCTCTGCAGAAACCCCACCGATAGATATCGCAGGAGATGGATATGAGATAGGGGAAGAGGTACGACTTGAGTATCGCTATTTAGATTTGCGCAGAGCTCGGCTTCAAAAAAATCTTCGCCTGCGCTCAAAGCTTACCCACGCACTTCGTGAGTACTTAACAGTAAAAGATTTTGTTGAAATCGAAACGCCCTATCTAACAAAATCGACTCCGGAAGGATCTCGTGACTTTCTAGTGCCTTCCCGCATGCAGCCCGGAAAATTTTATGCGCTTCCACAAAGTCCTCAACAGTACAAACAACTCCTCATGGCGAGTGGATTTGAAAAGTATTTTCAATTTGCGCGTGCAATGCGAGACGAAGACTTACGCGCAGATCGTGCCTTTGAGCACACACAGCTCGATATGGAGATGGCATTTGTTGGGCGTGAAGATGTATTGAAGCTTATCGAGGAGATGATGATTGCAGTTGTAGAAAAACTTGGTTTTACTATTAAAGAAAAACCGTTCCCACGCTTTAGTTATAAAGAAGCGCTGGAAAAATTTGGTGCAGACAAATTTGATCTCCGTACGCCAGAAGAAAAAGCAGCAAACGTACAAGCATTTGCATGGGTTTTAGATTTTCCATTTTTTGAGGCAACTGAGGGAGGATGGACGTTTAGTCACAATCCATTTTCAGCAGCAATGCCAGAGTCACACAAAGACTTGATGGCAAAAACCAATATTGAAAATATTGTTGCCGCTCAATATGACCTCGTGCTCAATGGATTTGAAGCGGGGGGAGGGAGTGTTCGAGAACATCGTCCGGAGGTGCTCAAAGCGGCACTTGAAATCATGGGTTTTGCTCCTGAAAAAATTGAATCAGAATACGGTCATATGATGAAAGCATTTTCTCATGGAGTTCCACCGCACGGAGGACTCGCGGTCGGCCTCGACCGTCTTGTGATGTGCCTTTTGGGTGAGACGGCCATTCGAGAGATCCAAGCATTTCCCATGACAGCGGGCGGCAAGACTGCCGTGATGGATGCGCCGTCTGAAGTAACGGACGCGCAGCTTAAAGAAGTCGGTTTAGAATTACGAAAGAAAAAATAATCGCCATGGAAGAGAAATATTTTTCTGCGAGCATGACAAGCGGGATTAAAATCGGCACATACATCGTATGGGCTTTGGCGCTCGCTGTGCTTGTAGGAAGCATCGTAGCTATTTATTTTATTAATCTTCAATCTTTCTATCTGGCACCGGCGTTATTATATATTATTTTATTTATTACATACCGATACCGACCTCTCGGTTACGTCGTGACATCAAAGGAAATTCATATTAAACGACCAATCGGAGACTATATTCTTTTGCGAGAACAGGTGGCATCTATTGAAAGATATAAAAGCCCGGGCATGTCATTTAGTACAAATAACATGCGATTTGCATCGATTCGTCTTTTTGGCTCGGGGGGATTTTATGGCGGATACGGACTTTTTTGGAACAAAGCATGGGGAAAATTTTATGCATATGTAACACGTACTGATACGCTTGTACTCATAACACCAAAAGAGGGGAGTGGACAACGAGTTTTAATTTCTCCTGATGATCCTGATGGATTTATTGCTGCCACGCAACAGGCATAAGCTATGTCAAAGGCAAAATATCACGTCAAAGTAAAAGAATTCGAAGGACCACTCGAACTACTTCTTGATTTAATTGAAACTCGCAAACTTTCTATCAATGAAGTAGCACTTGGTGTTGTAACAGAAGAATATTTTAAACATCTCAACGTAATCAAGGAAGATCCTGAGAATCCTTATCACGAAGAGATCGCTATATTTTTAGTTGTTGCGGCAACGCTCATGCTTATTAAATCTCGCTCTCTTTTGCCTGGCTTTATGGTTACAGATGAGGAAAAGCAAGATATCAGAGAGCTCGAAGATCGTCTCAAGGCATACAAAATTATTAAAGAGATGTCTCGCCAACTCGGCGAGATTACTGAAAGTCGTAGACCTCTTTTTTCTCGAGCGCCATATGTCATGATCGCTCCATCATTTTTACCACCATCAAAACCGCTTGATATACAAAAACTCTTTGCTCTTTTACAGAATATCATTGAGACAATTCCAAAAAAGCATGAGCTTCCTGAAAAAACCGTAACCCAAGTCATATCTATCGAGGAGAAGATGCAAGAGCTAGAAAAACGTGTACAAGAAGGTCTCGCGCGTACATTCTCAGAGCTGATCCAAAACAAAGCCGATCGATTTGAGATAGTAGTTAGCTTTCTTGCCATGCTAGAGCTTATCAAAATTGGTAGTGTTGCGGTACAGCAGGGAGGATTATTTGGTACAATTCATATCAATCATGGAACTTCCAAAGAAAATTGAAGCACTACTATTTATCTCGGGTGAACCGATTTCAACAAAAGAGATCGCGCGTCTTGTTGATACCAATAAAGAAACTATCGAGGTTGCACTTGAAGATCTAACAAGCTCACTTAAAGAACGTGGGATACGACTGTTACGCCACAATGATGAGATACAACTTGTGACTGCGCCTGAAGCCTCTGACCTTGCGACGAAACTCGCAAAAGAACGCCTTGAGGGGGAGTTATCTCGCGCCACGCTCGAAACACTCGCGGTTATCTTGTGGAAAGGAAAGGTATCACGATCAAGTATTGACTATATACGAGGAGTGAATTCATCATTCGCACTTCGTACGCTATTGATACGTGGTCTCGTTGAACGTGAACATGATCCAAATGACTCTCGCGCGTTTCTTTATAGTCCGACGATGGACCTCTTGAAGCACATCGGGATTTCTTCGGTACAAGATTTACCTCAATATTCAGTAATACAGGAAGCCCTGAAGGAACATGATTAAGGGAGCTCTCGCATTACTCATCGCTTTAGCGGGCGCTCTTGATGCGCGCCTCCCTTCGTTATCACGCGCGACTCTTGCATCCGCAAGCCCGATACTGATGTCCGTTCATACAGAAGTACGTATCCCTAATTCTGTAACGGCAAAAAGTATTTTAATAACAGATATCGATACCGATAACGCTGTTGTTGAACGACGTGAACGTGAACGACTCCCTATCGCGAGTCTCACAAAAATCATGCTCGCGCACGTCGCCTTGAAAAACCTCGATCCCGAACAAGAAATTACCATCAGCAAAACCGCGATCAATACTATCGGAGATGAGATCGGACTTCGAGAGGGGGAGGTCATCACTCTTCAAGATCTCTTGCGCGCCATGATGATTTCTTCATCAAATGATGCAGCTGTAGCAGTCGCTGAGAGTATCGGAGAGCACTTTGGTGCATCAGATCATGGCACTCAAATTAAGCGCACCCTCGAAGAGATGAATGGTGTCGCGCGAGCGTTAAATATGAATCAAACAAGTTATCGAGACGTTGTCGGTCTCGATATTGATTTTGTTCGTGGAATACCAAGTAATTTTTCAAGTGCTGAAGATTTACTTCGATTAGTCCGCGCAACACTTTCTCAAACACCACTCGTCTGGGATGTATCACGTGACTCGGAGGCAACTATATATTCTTTAGGTGGCCGAGCGCATCACTTAGTGCATACCAACTCGCTGGCATCACAAATTCCTCATCTTATTGGCACAAAAACTGGATCAACACGAAGTTCCGGAGAATCACTTGTTATTTTATATCATCATCCATCGGGTCATCGAGAAGCACTAATTTTACTCGATGCTGAAGAAGGAAAGCGCATTGAGGAAGCACAATCCCTCCTCGAACAGTTCCTAGATCTGCTATAATAAACATATGGCAGAAAGTCAGGTTTTTCTCGATGTACTTAAAGTTTTCGGCCTCGTAAGTTTTTCATTTTTTACAGCTTTTTTCTTGACGCCAATTTTAACGCATTACCTCTATAAATATGAACTCTGGCCAAAGAAAACTGATCGCAATGCGCTTTCTGGTGAACACGCTTCTGTTATTTCAAAACTAGTAAAAGAACGGTCAAAACCTGAGACGCCGCGCATGGGAGGGATCTTGATTTGGGGAACAACGATTTTAGTAACACTTTTCTTTTGGCTTCTCGCGGGACTATCTGACCGATCTATTTTCATAAAATTAAACTATCTCTCACGATCTCAAACGTGGCTTCCATTTGCAGGCCTCATTGCTTCGGCACTCGTCGGACTTGCTGATGATTGGTTTCAGATCAAAGGCAAGGGACGATATGTAGGCGGCGGCATTGAACTAAGTTTTCGAATCGGACTTGTCTGCATTATCGGAGCAGTCGGTGCATGGTGGTTTTATGGTCCACTTGGCATGCGTGAAATTATGATTCCATTTTATGGACCACTCTATCTCGGCATACTCTTCATACCGTTTTTTATGCTTACGATGCTTGCCGTATTTAGTTCAGGTGTCATCGATGGGCTTGATGGTCTTGCAGGGGGAGTCTTAAGCTCGATTATCGCGGCATATGGTGCCATCGCTTTTTTTCAACAACAGCTCGATCTTGCCGCGTTCCTCGGTGTGATTGGTGGAGCGCTACTAGCATTTCTCTGGTACAACATTCCTCCCGCACGATTTTACATGGGTGAGTCTGGCATGCTCGGGTTAACAACAGTTTTAACAATCGTTGCTTTTTTAACACAAGCGGTTGTCGTACTGCCAATCATCGCATTTCCACTCGTCGTGGAAGCAGGATCTGATATTATACAAGTAGCCTCGAAAAGATGGCGTGGAAAGAAAGTATTTCTCGCCGCTCCAATTCACCATCATTTTGAGGCAAAAGGATGGCCACACTATAAGGTAACGATGCGATTTTGGATTGTCAGTACGGTCACAGCAATTGTTGGTATGGTCGTGCATCTCATTGGTAGCGTAGTTCGTTTTTTCTAACTTTTATGGCAAGCGCTTCATATCTTTTAAAAGGCGGTACGATCATCGATGGCTCAGGATTCCCCATGTACAAGGGTGATATTGTTATTGCAGGCGAAACCATTAAAGCAGTTGGTCCAACTCGATACTCAACCGCGAATCGCATCATTGATGTTTCTGGAAAATATATTATGCCGGGTGGAATTGATATCACAAATCACTCGGATACGCACTGGACTCTCTTTACCGCGCCATCTCAAGAAAGTATGCTCCAACAGGGGATTACCACAATTATTGGTGGCGCATGCGGTTCTTCACTTGCTCCGCTTCCAAACATCAACGCAATACGCGGCATCCAAAAATGGGTTGATGTCTCAACGATCAATGTCAACTGGCGCTCACAGGAAGAATTTTTTACTGAACTTTCAAAACATGGCCTTGGAGTAAATTTCGGTACTTTTGTAGGGCACGGAACTCTACGTCGCGGTGTCGTCGGTGATGAATCGCGTCAACTTACAAAAGAAGAACTAGATTCAATGAAGCTTTTATTGCGTCGCTCTCTTGATGAGGGTGCTATGGGTCTATCGATTGGACTTGCGACAAGTCATGGGAGTTTTGTCCCGCAGGAAGAATTAATCGAACTCGCAAAAGTAGTGCGTGATACAGGGAAAATTATCAGTATTCATATGCGTAATGAAGGACGTAAAATTCTTACCTCGGTTGTAGAGGTTATCAATATTGCCCGTTCATCAAATGCGGACGTGCAAATCGCCCACATGAAAGCAATTGGACGCAAAGGTTGGGAAGATATGAAAAAGGCGCTTCAGATTATCCGTAAGGCGCGTAAAGCTGAAAATCTTTCTATATGGGTTGATTTCTTTCCATACCTACGAACTGGCTCTTTGCTCTATACACTATTACCTGAATGGCTCCGCGAGGGAGGTAAGGAAAAAATTCTCGAAACACTCACGAACAAAGAACGTCGCCGTGAAGTAATCGAGGGTATCACGAGCCTCACGCTCCATTACGATCATATGACTATTGCGGAAGCTCAAAAAGATAAAAAATCTGTAGGCAAGACCATCGCGCAACTTGCTCAAGAGTCAGGGTTGCAGCCCGAAGAAGTAATCGTAGAGATTTTGATCGTCAACGGTCTCGGTGTAACGATTTTTGGTAAGACGCTAAATGGAAAAAATATCGCGATGATCGCCAAAGAAGATTACAGTATGCTCGGATCAGATGGAGTGGGGGAAGGCTCTGAAACAAAACTACGCAAAGGAGACCTAACGCACCCTCGTTCATACGGCGCTCTTCCGCGCTTTCTCAATCGTGCGGTTACATACGGAAATCTACTGTCATGGGAAGACGCAATTAAGAAATGTACTTCCATCCCGGCCGCTCGCCTTGGCATGCAAGATTCACGCGGTACACTAAAAAAAGGATACTTCGCAGACGTGGTAGTATTTAGTCCAGAAGATATTAAAGATACGGCGACTTACTCATCTCCGTATCAACGCCCGAAAGGTATAGATTATGTATTTGTAAATGGACGTCTCACAATCGAAAAAGGAACATTTACGGGAGCTCTTGCGGGAAAAATTCTCCGTCGAGGATAATGCGGAAATTTTAATTCTTGGGCTTGGCATGCAAGGTGGCGGCGTAGGAGCTGCCCGCTTTTTTGCGCAACTTGGCTATCGAGTCATTGCAACGGATCTCCGTGATAAAAAGGCACTTACATCATCCCTAAAAACACTTTCAGCTTACCCGATTACATTTGTACTTGGAGAGCATCGTTTTGCCGATATTGATCGCGCCTCTCTCATCGTAAAAAACCCCGGCATCCCGGCGCATTCTCCCTTTTTGGAATACGCTCGAAAACATAAAAAAAGAATAACAAATGACGCGGATCTTTTTTTATCACTTGCCCCTCATGAGCGCATCATCGGCGTAACTGGCACAAAGGGCAAAACGACAACAACGATGCTTATCAAACATCTTCTAGGTCCTTCCGCACTTCTTGTTGGTACACCGGGAGTTTCATTCTTTGATTATTTTTTCGCACGTCGAGAACCTCGATGGATTGTTGGAGAATTTTCAAGCTTTGATCTTGAGTATATACATCAAGGACCGCATATGAGCGTCTACACATCTTTATTCTCCGATCATTTAAATCGCTACTCTTCTTTTGCTGCATACGCTCGAGCAAAATCAAATCTTTTCCGATATCAATCATCCAATGATCACGCAGTTCTCTTTCGTTCTACGCTCATTAAGCGTCACTTACCACGCCTTCGAGCACAAATATCGTGGGTAGGGGAGAATGACATCCCTCAAGCAGCGAAGCTCGCTTCTTGGCGTATCGCACGTCCAGCAATAGCACTTGCTACGCATGTTGCTCGTACGCTCAACGTTTCTCCGACTCTTATTGCGCGCCGTCTTCGTTCATTTGAAGCACCTCATGGGCGACTTGAGATCGTTAGAAAAACAAAAGACATGATATTTATAAACGATACGACGTCTACAAATCCGGGAGCGGCCTGCTATTCGCTACGACGACTTTATGAACAATTTCATGAAAAGATGCCACTCACAATCATCGCTGGAGGGGATGATAAATCGCTTCCCGAAAAAGAGATTAAAGAATACGCGATGCTCCTCAAAAAATATCGCGTGCACGTTCTCTTATTACCCGGGCCCATGACTGACAAACTAAAGCGACATCTTCCACCAAAAACTCCCATCGTTCACTCATTTAACGAAGCAGTAGCTTGGTTTTTGATACATCAAGGTGTACTCGCACTCATTCCTGGAGCCGCAAGTTTTAATATGTTTTTAAATGAATTTGATCGCGCGGAACATTTTATTCGTGCCGTAAAGAAACAGCGCGTATGAAAGCCTTAAGAAAAACAAAATCAATCGACCGTCCTTTGCTCGTCATCATTATCGCACTACTCTTAACAGGTCTTGCGGTACTTGCATCAGCATCTTTTTCTTTAGGAGAACGACGCTTTGGTAATCCATATCATTTTTTATATCGACAGATACTCTATGGCGTTATTCCTGGGATTATCTTATTTCTTATCGCTCTTCGAGTGCCGACTGCGCGATATCGAGCTCATGCAACAACGCTCCTCATCTCAAGCCTCATACTCCTCGCTTTTGTATTTATCCCTGGCGTTGGCATTACTATCGGCGGGGCTCATCGATGGATAGGCATTGGATCATTTTCATTCCAACCCTCGGAGATTTTAAAATTTACATTTATTGTGTATTTGGCAGCATGGCTTGTCGCACGAAAAAAAGAAATCGGTGGATTATGGAGTGGATTCTTTCCATTTCTTATCGTAACGTTTATCGGCACAATCGCACTGGTGCTCGAACCAGATATTGGAACTCTTGGCGTCTTTGCACTGACTGCACTCATACTTTTTTATCTTGGTGGAGGACGAGCTGCACAAATTTCCGCACTCATTGGACTTGGTATTTTAGGACTCTGCATTCTTATTTATCTTGAACCATACCGAAAAGATCGTTTATTTATATTTCTTAACCCTGGCTCAGAGTCTCAAGGTATCGGATATCAAATCTATCAAGCCCTTGTCGCAATCGGATCAGGAGGATTTTTTGGTCGCGGATGGGGATTGTCACGACAAAAATTCCAATACTTACCTGAACCGGCAGGGGATGCCATCTTTGCAATTTTTGCTGAAGAGCTTGGGTTTATTGGTTCTTTCATTCTTCTCGCTCTCTTTGTCGCCTTTTTTGTACGTGGTATGATGATTGCAGCACGAGTGCGTGATTTTTTCGCGCGCTACGTAGCAGCAGGCATTACCGCACTCATTACCGTGGAAGTACTCATTAATATCGCCGCAATCTCAGGCCTTTTACCACTTACGGGCATCCCATTGCCATTTCTGAGCTATGGAGGAACGGCTTTAGCGCTTTTACTGTTTGAAATGGGCGTGTTGCTCGCGATCTCTCGGGAATAACTTTATGAAAATTATACTTTTGGGCGGTGGATCAGGCGGGCACTTTTACCCCCTCATGGCGGTAGCGCGTGCTTTGCATAATATCGCGGAAGACGAGCGCATTGTGACGCTTGATCTTACCTACATGGGAGATCGTGTCATCGATCAAGAACTTTTAGACGCGGAAGATATTCGATTTGAACGAATTAGCGCTGGCAAAATTAGAAATTATTTTTCGATTCTAAATATTGTCGATCCCTTTAAGACCGCGTGGGGAATCATTACTACACTATGGAAATTTACATGGAACCCACCGGACGTTATTTTTTCAAAAGGAGGATATGCGGCATTCCCTGCACTCTTTGTCGCGCGCCTCTACTCAATCCCGGTTGTCATTCATGAATCAGACTCTGTCCCTGGTAAAACAAATGTATGGGCAGGTAAATTTGCAAAACGTATTGGTGTTGCTTTTCCTGAAGCAGCGGGAGTATTTCCAGCAGATAAAGTAGCTCTTGTAGGCAATCCTATTCGAAAAGAAATCATCGGAGGGTCTTCCGATGAAGCATACGACATGTTTACCCTTGAGAGTGGTATCCCTGTTGTACTTATACTTGGTGGCTCTCAAGGAGCAGAGAAAATTAATGAGATTATACTTGAGGCCCTACCTGATCTCGTTACTCACGTACAAGTCATCCATCAAACGGGCTCAAAAAATGCCTTAACAGTCGCGTCAGAAGCTCATGTAGTTCTTGAAAAGTCTCCTCACATTCGACGCTACCACTCATATGGTTTTTTAAATCAATCGCAACTCCGTAATGCATCCTTTGCTGCAACAGTTGCCGTCTCTCGAGCCGGGAGCGGAAGTATCTTTGAACTTGCTGCTTGGGGTATTCCTTCGATTTTAATTCCACTTCCACTCGCAGCCCAAGACCATCAAAGAGAAAACGCATACAACTATGCTCGCGAAGGAGCAGCTGAGGTACTAGAAGAAACTAATCTCACACCACACGTACTCATTGCTGAAATTTTAAAAATTGCGGAAGACAAAGAGCGACAAACGCGAATGCGAGCTGCTGCACGTACCTTTGCTCGTGTAGATGCAGCAGAAAAAATTGCACGAGAAATCTTAGCACTAGGAGTACATGAATAACGCGGTGCGTGTTCGTATGGCTCCGTCACCAACGGGATACTTGCATATTGGCACTGCAAGAACGGCATTATTTAACTGGCTTTTTGCTCGTCATCACGGCGGGACATTTATTCTTCGCGTCGAAGATACCGATAAAGAGCGTTCAAAAAAAGAATTCGAAGATGATATCATACGAGGCTTTGAATGGCTTGGACTTACGTACGATGAATTCCATCGCCAGAGTGAACGTGCATCAGAACATCGAATACTTCTTGAAAAGCTCCTTGATTCCAAGCTTGCGTTTTACTGCGCTCACACAAAAGAAGAGCTTGAGCATGAATCAAAAGAACAGATGACTCACAAGCAACCTCCGCGACATATTTGTGCTCATCGCGACAATAGTCAAAACACTGGGATTCTCCGTCTCCGCAACGACACAACAGAACCAATTATCGTTCGCGACATTATCCGTGGAGATGTTTCATTTGACCCGCAGCTCTTAGGCGACATTTCTCTTGCCAAAGGACTTGATGAACCACTCTATAATTTTGTTGTAGTCGCTGATGATGCGTTTATGAACATCACACACGTTATCCGAGGTGAAGATCATATTTCAAATACACCAAAACAAATCCTTATCGGTCGAGCACTTTCTGTACCAGAGCCGCAATGGGCACACATCCCACTTTTGTTGGGTGCGGATCGCTCAAAATTATCAAAACGCCATGGCGCCGTTTCAGTCTCTGAATACAGGAAGGATTATCTACCTGAAGCATTCTTAAATTTCATTGCATTACTGGGATGGCATCCTCACGACGAACTGGGTGAGATACTAAATCGTGAGATACTTATCAAAGAGTTTTCTCTCGAGCGCGTTCAAAAAGGTGGAGCGATTGTATCGACAGAAAAACTTGATTGGTTCAATAAAGAATATTTGCGCCGATTACCTCTCGAGACATTTTCTCACTACGCAGGACCTGCTCCTGAAGGGGTAGGGGAGACGCAATATAATCTCCTCTTAGAAGGCACGAAAAACCGAGTCACAAGACTTGGCGAAATTTCTGAGATGTTCCATGACACACTCGTTCAGACGTCTTACAAAAAAGAGCTATTATTATGGAATGGAAAACTTGAAGAGATGGCTGTGCGTGAAACTATTGACTCAATATATAAAATATTGTTTAATATTGAACCTGTTTATTTTACACCTAAAGATCTAACCAGCTCTCTAGAGCCACTCCTAGAGAAACATGGCAAGGGGGCTGTTTTATGGCCTCTAAGAGCCTCTTTATCAGGGAAAGAAGCCTCGCTTGGACCCTTTGAATTACTCAGTATTTTAGGCAAAACAGAAGCCCTCGCACGTCTTGAGCATGCTCTGTCTCTCTTCTAAATGAAACGAATCGTTACTATTATTGTAGGACTCTGTGTTATATTTTTTAGCTTTTCTGCTGCACGTGCGGCTACCGTAGAAAATCTCAAAAAACAAATCGAGGAACGCGAGTCTCAGATAAAAAAACTCGAAGCAGAAATCGTAGCATACCAAAAATCTCTTGAAACTCAGAGCGGTGTATCATCAACACTAAAGGGTGAAATTGCGCGTGTTGAATCTGAAATTAAAAAGCTCGCTTCCGAGGTACGCCTGACGGAAACAAAAATACAAAAAACAGAATTTACCATTCAAAGCTTGAGCGGATCGATTGAAGAGAGTCAGCAAACTATTCGAGAAAATCAAAAATCTCTTGCAGAACTCGTACGAAAAATTCGCGATACGGACGGGGAGTCTCTTATGGAAATTTTGCTCCTTGAGCGCTCCATCTCTGATTTTTTTGACAACGTAGAATCACTCGGAACAGTCAACGAAGGGCTCCAAGGCACCATTGATGCTATTCGAATTCATAAAAAGAGTCTCGAAGACGAACGTTTAAAAAAATCAGCGGAAGAACGTAATCTTGAACTTTTGCGCGATGATCTCGTCGGACGTAAATCAGCAACGCAATCAGTCAACAGTACAAAGAAACAACTTCTTCAAGACAGCAAAAACCAAGAAAGCCGCTATCAAAAGATGCTCAAAGAGCGCGAGCAACAACGCGCGCTCATCCAGAAAGAAATGGAAACTATCGAAAATGACTTAAAAGCACTCATCGATCAATCTTCAATTCCTAAAAAAGGATCGGGCGTTCTTGGGTGGCCCGTACCAGAGCCGCTCGTTACTCAACAATTTGGCTTTACCGAATTTGCTACTACATACGGCTCTGACGTATATCGAGGAAATGGGCATAACGGCATTGATTTACGTGCGCCTATTGGCACGCGCATTTTAAGCGCCGCTGATGGTATCATAAAAGATTTTGGAAACGCTGACACACTTTGTCCTGGTGGCTCATACGGCAAGTGGATTCTTATTGAACACCCAAACGGTCTCTCGACACTTTATGCGCATCTTTCATCCATTGATGTAACGCGCGGACAAACTGTATCGCGAGGCCAACGGGTTGGATTTTCTGGTAACACAGGCTATGTGACTGGCCCGCACCTGCATTTTACTGTCTACGCATCAAATACCTACCAACTCCGTAAAACACGAAACTGTGGCTATCTACCAGTTGGAGGCTATCTAAACCCCATTGATTATCTATAATAAATCCATGGAACGAGGCTTCGTTCAACTTATTGTTATTATCTTGCTCGCAATCGTCATCTTAAGCTTGCTTGGAGTGCAACTTTCAAAGCTGACAGATAACCCAACGTTGCGCGACAACTTGTCATTTGTCTGGCGTTGGCTTATCTGGATATGGGAAAAAATCGGACCAGCAACCGTGACGAACATAAAAAATGCCTTTCAATCAATTCGATCGTTAGCTTCTTAGTTCTATAAAAATTACTTACTCTTGCCTGAGGGCCGTTTGACTATCCGTAGTACGAAATGCTTCTTAAGAAATGGAGACGCGTACGTACAAAGCCCGCGGTTAGGGGCAGATATGTCCTAGGGTCTTTTCTCGAGCATTATATAAAGTCGACTCTAAGTAAGGCCGACAGATGTTCGATAAAAAGGCTATTTAATTGTTTAAGCTTTTATCGACGACACATCCGACGGATAGGACGGCCCTCAGGCAAGAATATTAAAAAATTACTTTCTAACTCCATTGATAGTACGAACAGAGAAGTCCGCAAGCGTCATCACACGGTTTTCGTGTCTAAAGCGTGGAAAAGATGTTGAAAAGGTATGGATAATATCTGTATAAGTAAAAAATAAATTTAATGCGAGGGGAGACCTACACAAACGTCTTGTTTAGATACAGGTCGCAAAATCTATGTTGTGCGACGTTAGAGGATATTATTTAATCCCACATAAAGTGGGCTTCCCTCTCTCGAACGTATCAAAAATTAAGTTCGCAGTGCATCAGTCTCAAAAACAATCTTGATCCTGGTGTCACCTATTCTGTTGTCAATGTGCTTGGGGCTTCGGGAGCCTTACCCATACGATAGACCGTTTGTAAATTTTTGTAAAGTGGGTAAGTGGATAAACTACTAGGGAAGCCTCCCCTGCCCTTCAGTCCTCATAAGCTCGGCTACCCATGTGTGGCTTTTTCTTATACCCAATTTTTTAAGCAATAGAGAAACCGCCCGGGTTGAAAAACCCTGTTCGTAGAGTGCGACAGCCTTTCTCTTTTCGTCGTCTTTTTTCTTTTGTTGATACTGGGATAACTTCATAAGCGAACCGATCCATCGTCGCCTTATAAGTCTATCGGCCCATGTATGCTTTTGGCAATCAGGCGTGCTCAACTTCTGGCATGGACGCCATGAGTGGAGGCAGCACGATAGCTTCTTGACGCTCCTTGAGTCCTCCCTTTCGTTTGTCGCCGACCTTATCGTGATACTCGCGTTCGACTGCATGGTTGCGAACGTTGTAGTAGATTTGCGAACTTGCGAGATGAGCGTGTCCCATGTGTGCCTGGAGGTAGGGCGGATACATTTCAGCATCGACTGCCCTCATTCCCCATCCGTGCCGGAACCCGTGAGGCTTGATGAGCGTCGGATCGAGACCGGCTTTTCTACAGTATTGTTTTAGGATACGTTCTACTGCCCGAGTCGTCAGTCGTTTGCCGTGCATGATACTGATGAAGAGAGCTTCGTCTCCGGTGTAGCAGTGCCGGATATCGAGATAAGTTAAGAGAGCTTTGTGCGTCTCTCGCGTCCAGAACACCTGGCGATGTTTTACTGAGTCTCGTCTTTTTCTAGTTATCACCACTGCGGCTTGCTCTGCTTCTTTGACGCTTGAGACGTCTAGACTAGTGAGTTCAGATACTCGCATGCCGGTGTCGTAAAGAATTCGGAAGAGGCAAGCGTCACGCGCGAGCAAGAAGCCCTGCGATCCATTTATTGCACCTAGCAGATCTCTAAATTCTTCAGGTGTTACCGGCTTATGCGATTTTGCCATGATTCCCTTTTTAACCGGAATCACTCCCCATAAGAATGGGAGTCTGACCTTGAGTTCGCGCTCAAAACCTGCAAGTGTTTTCCACATCTGTCGCAGCGCGATCATTGAGAGATTAATTGTGTTGTCTGCGACCTGTCGTTTTTCGAGATGGCGACAGTATCCAATAACGTCTTCAATCACTTTTATCTTTTCGACATCTTTGTTTTCGATGAATCTTTCAAACCGTCTCAGGTGGTCAATGTACAATTCGAGCGTTCGTGTTGAGTAATGCCTCTGTCCCCATTCGAGATACTTGTCTACTGCTTTATTGAATTTCATATTTTTAAATAACTCAACCCGTCACCATAGCGAGATGACGGGTTGGACTACCACGAGGAATGGTGCACACGATTCGACGTCGTGTGTGACCATTCCTCATGCAGGTACGCACCTATATCCCGAGCAAGGAAGTAGGGGTTGCCTGAACGAGCTTTGACCGCCTCCGCTATATGTCTCTTTCGAGACGAGGCGATTAAAACTTGGGTAACAACTACAACATGCCGGTTCTGCTTTTTTAAGTCAAACAACCGAAATGTGAACAAAGTGTGAAGAGTCTGTGTATAACTTTCTCAACAGTTTTTTAATTGACAAAGGGGTATGGTTATGCTAGAACACCGAACGATTAGGTTGGTGCTTTTTGTCCTTTGAAAGGGGTCCGGTTCTATCTGCCCCGCAAGGGGTTGCTCATCCGGGCCCCTTTCAGAGGGGAAAAATACCGCTTTAAATAAGGCATTTCCCTACCCTACTGATATGGTAATACAAAAAGCCACCGAAACATCGGTGGTTTTTTGATTTGCGAATACTAGTGTCCGATCTCGCTCTCTTCAATCAGCTTTTGTTCTTTCAAATAGCGTGTGACCGCGTACCAAGTGGCGTTTATGATCGGAATAAGCAGTGCCCAGCGAGAATCATTCTGCGCGTAAGCTATCAAGATTGGAATGATCGCTGAGACTGCCGAATAAAAGAACACGATGAAGAGGTGTTTGAGTGCCTCTGTTGTAGGTGATGTCATGATGGTTAGATAAACTTTTTTATAATTGCCAGCCCTTCTTCTATCTTCTTAATCCCACTCTCAATCGTTGCGTCCTGCGCCTGCTGGTCGGAGGCGAGTGCGATCAGTTCGTCGATAATACTTTTGCTTGTCGCCGGACAATTCGGCTTCTGAGAAAAGATTTGGTAGTGCCCGATGATGTGCTGCCTGTCAATCGGAATCTGCCATCGTTTGCATATCTCTCGTATCAAATTTGCGCTCGTCTGCTTCATTGCATCAATCCAGACGTCGTTTGGTTTTCCTTCGTGTTCGATTCCAATCGTATAGAGGTTCGGATTGGTGTCCGGCTTTATGAGCTTCCAAGACGGCTTATCGACCCGACCGGCATGCCACGCCGTATCGCCTTCTTGGACGTATTGATGTATCTCTCCTCCCCTGCCGACCCCATAGTGTGCGCTCACTTGCGAAGTGGGAGTGGCGAACCACGAGTCGGTTCCGACAAGTGTTCCGTCCATGATATGGATGACGACCGCTTCCGGCCGGTATCCCTTGCGACCGCTCCAAAAATTGGGAGATGGTTTTTGAATTATGTTCATGTGTTTATTTGCTAATTGTTAATAGCAGGTTGAGGACCGCAGCAATCAGGCCACCAATGGATGCAGTGGCGACGAGCCAGAAGAAACGTTTGAGCCAATCGACATCAGTGCTCACTTTAGTGAGATCAGTCTGTATGTGAACGAGGTGGTTGTCTTTGATTTCGTTCACAGTGCTTTCTACGCGATTGAGTCGTTCGTCCTGCATCTTGTTTTGGTATGTTGATTTGTCCATGCGATTTTTGCGACCACTCGATCCCGTGGTCTTACCTGCTTAAGTCCAATAATTGGTCGGCACTCATCCGTTCATTCGATCCTTTCTTCGAAGGGGTTGTCTGTCCGTTTAGCATCTGGCTGAGCGACGGTGTATCCATGAATTGCCGGACTGCCGAAGGTGTGAGTTCCCTCTTCAGTGAAGTCAGCCCTTTCAGATCGCCTTTTTTGTAATCCTTACCGGAAGTTTTGTACTGTTCGAGTTTTATCAGGAGATCTATTCCTTCCGCAAGCGACTGCATGAATTCAAGCGGGCGTACCGAAAGCCAAGTTGACGGGTTCAGCGCAGAAAGGGACGAGGCGGTTTCTCGCACGAAGCGAGCCTTCAATTTGGAAACGAATGTATCGTCTTTGGCATCGTCGTCTTCGAATATCGTGTGGAAGAAAGAGTAGATTCCAAGCGCACCGACCGTCAGCTTCATCAGCTGTCGCGCTTCTTCTGTTTTGAGAGTTGCTGCCTTTTCTTTTAGACTCTCAGCTTCTTTGAAGGCGCGAAGGGTTTTCTTTGCGTTTGATCGCGCTGTCATAAGAAATGGCACAGCCCAGGATTTATACATCGTCACGAATTGCACTTCCGGTGTGCTTCCGAGTACTGACCGCGTGTCGTCTACCGGATGAAATTTCGCCATGTTGAGCTTGATCTGCGCGAGCCTCTGCGTCGTTACGTTGCCCGATTTCCACTCTTCAGAGGTAAGCGATCCGAGGAAGAATTGTCGCTTTGCTCGGTATGCGATGTCTTGCATGATGCCGAAGGCACCGGCAAGGAAGGTGTCTCCAATATCGTTCGATGCGGAGATAATGTTTTCGAATGTCGGCTCTCCGACTACGCCGTTGTATTTCACTGCAAGTATCTTTCCTTGCTTTGTGAGCGCGCGACCGACGCCTTTCGCATATGATCTTGTGGTCAGTCCGACGTAATTTGAGATTGCTGCGCCTCCTGCAGAAGCCGTGCCAGAAATAACGTTGAAGCCCAGGTCTTTTATGGAGAGGAAGAGCTTGAGTGCACGGAGACGCGCATCCATCTTTCCGCCCTGAGAGATTACGAATTCGATACGCCTTCCTTTTTTGTTGTTCAGCCATTCCCTTACAAAGCGTTTCAGTCTGCCGTCTACGTTCAGGCCCGTCGGGTCTTTTATTTTGGTGCTTCTTTGCAGAGAGAAGGTGTACGCGTCGACCTTTGGAATGATCTGGTCGAGTGCCTGCTTTTTCTCAAACGTGCGCGCGTATGTCATTACTGCCCGCGCGACGTTTTTACTTGGCACCATTCCCCCCTCTCTTTGCAATGCGTACTTGAAGAATTTTTCGAGGCCGAGCACTTCGCCGGTATCGCCGATAGCTTCGAAGTCAACACGTTGTTCCACAAGCGACTCCCAATAAGTTTTTATTGCGCTCACAAACCCGTCGTCTTTCCATCGCTCGAAGAATGATCGTGTCGTATGGGTGATGTAATCTTTGCGATATCTTTTTAGTGTCCCCTTCTCAATCAGTATGTCTCTATAGCCTCTGAAGAGACCTTCTACAAAATCACCGAATTCGGCCTCCGCCTTTGTCATTCGCTGAAGCATGAAGTGTTTTTCCACAGCTGCAGTTTCGAGATAATCAAAGACCAGTTTGTCTTGCGGTACGAGCATGTCTGCGAGGCTACGCTTTCGGGACTTTCGTGCTGCGAATGCAAGCTCGTCGATTCGTTTCTTTACGAGCATGACTTTCTGATCGGCCTCTACTTTTTTTGCCGTCCATGCAGTGACCATATATTTGTAAAGGGGATTCTCTTCAGCCAGCGCAGGATCGTAGAGGAATTTATCGCCCCATTTTCCTGCTACGTTGGTCAGCTCGAGGTTGCTTACGCCGACCTGCTTTGCGAGCGACTCTCTTATCTCACGGACCGTTTTTACTGGCCCTATGTCGGTGTTGATTATTGTTTGAATCATTCGTGGACCGAGGAACGTATCGTTGAATTTGAATTGAGACAGCGACTCATCAAATTGGAAGAGTTGCTCGAGCGACATCTCTTTTATGGGTGGGAGCTTTAGTGCGAGACGGAGATTGTCTACTTTATTCAGTTCTTTTTCTTTAACGATGGCATCCACGATTACCTTTTCGTCCATCCACCTCCTTTCTCCGATCGCTTTCGTTTCAAGGTCTGTGTACCATGTGTCGAATTCTTTAGCGTCCATGAATCGTGGGTCTGCGTTGCCACGGATTTTACGCATTTGCACATCGTCCAAGTTGAAGGCGTGCTTGATTGCGTTTATTTTTGAGCGTCTGTCCTTGAGTCGCTTGATCATGCTCTGCAGACGCTGGCTTCCCTCCGTGAGTCCCTTGCGGTATCCAGCGCGTTCAGCACTTTCGACGAGGCCTTTTAATGATTTGACATCTTTTGCAACCTGTCGCGCTATGACATCTTTAGCCTGCCCGACGAAGAGGTCGCGCTGCTTTGCGAGACGAATTTCTGCTCTAATTCGCCCCAAATTGCCCTGTACGCGCGTCAATTCCCCCTTCTGCGCCACATATGCCTGATACGCCTCCCTAGCCTGCTCAGAGTCCTGAAAGCCGAGCTCGGTTATTATGCTGTCGCCTTTCCTGCCGAAGATGGAAGTGCCTTTGCCGAGCACCTCCGGAAGCTCTCCTGTGCGCTTGTTGGCATACTTGGAGAGTTGTCGCGCGGGATTATCCATTACCATTTCGACTGCGATATCGTAGTGTGCTTTTGCCTGTTCCAAATCTTCAGGAGTGAATGAGGTTTTCAAATCTTCAACTTTGACACCTTTCAGGTCGGCAAATACTGAGTCGAGATTGGAGGCTAGTTTTTCCTGTTCGACTGCTGATGGCCTTGTAGCAAATCGCGCTTGATCCGCCTGTTTTGCCATGAGTTCAAAACTTTCTATCTCGCTTATCGGCTTCTTTACTTCCTTGAGAATGTTTTTTGCTGCGCTCGCCGGTTTGATAACATCCTCTGCTGCCTCCGCTAGATTCTTCACACCTTTAACAATCTGCGGACCTACTTCATCGACCACTTTGGCAACGTTCTTGGCTCCCTTTACAGTCTGTTGTATCCCTTTTTTCGCTCCACTGCCTCCCGGTATCGCATCAGCCAATCCAAAAAAGAGCCCGAGAGTTGGATCAATCGCTTTGAATATCCCCTCGCTTTTTCCTTCAGGATCGGCACCGCGACTCTCACGACCGAACGACATTATGGAGATTGGTTTGTCAGTACCGTAGAGTTCCTTTTGGAATTCACCCTCCGGTACGAACGGCTTGCCAGTGATGAGTGAGGCTACTGACGCAAACCCGCGCCATGAAGCCTGCCCCATGTCCTGAAGCACATCGAGCGTCGCTTTTGGCGTTTCCCTTACCACGTCGCGTATGCGTACTTTCGGAGCAGGCGCGAAATAATCCCCGATCTTCTTGATCGGTTTTTTGAATGGCGATGTAATTTTTTCCCAGAGTCCTCCCATAGTTTTATACGCCGAGACGGAATGCTCGACCGAGCCAGCCCATGAAGCCCGGCTTCGTCTTGATGCTCCATTCGTCGTCAATAACCTCCGTCGGTGTCTTGCCACCCTCGATGGTCACGTCGCCCCATAAGCTCTTGATTTCGTCCGGTGTGCTACTTGTTTCCCATTTCTTACGAACCGCTTTTCTGAATTCACTCTCCGACATCGTGCCTGTCACTTTCTTTCCGCCACCGCTTCTGAGCCAGCTCATCTCTGCTTCGAGTCGTGAGGCAGTGGTGCCGGAATATCCTGCTTCGGTTGGATCGGAGACGCCCTGACTGATGAGTCGCTCAGCTGCGCTTCTTAGTCCTGCATCAGGTTCGACTCCTTGCGCTATGCGATCTGCAAAGCGTTCTGACTCGCTCGAGCTTCCGGTTCCTGCTGGTGCGTTGCCGAGGGTTTCGCGTCTGACGAGTTCGCCTGTTTCGTTATTGAATACATCGCGGTAGAGTTTTCCGTCGGCTTCGAATTCACTCACGCTAGTTTTTGCCTTTTTCGCGTCGGCGAGACGTAGGCCAAATTCTGCTTCCCATCTTTCCGCTTCAGTATCGAAGTTCAGCTGCGATCGGAGTTCGCCACGGTAATCGCTTATCGATTGGTCGTAGCGATTAAGGTCAAAGCGCAAACTTTCTATCTCGCGCGCTTTGTCTTCAGTCTCTTGAGAGATACGAGTGTTAACTTTTCCCAGCTTGGTGTTGTACTGCTCTGCAAGGGAGTTGCGCTCATCTATAAGATTGCCGATATTGCGGTTCGCCTGCTGCTCTACCTCCGCAGTCTCGCCAGTGATTGTCGCAGCGGAGTAGAAAGGATTGCGTCGCGTCTTCGAGATCGATGTGTCGCGCGTTCCTTTTTCTCCTGAGATTTGCCCGTCGAGTGCAGCGAGACGTGATTCGATTTCACCAAGACCCTCCTTTGCATACTCTTCGTCGTATCGCTTCGATTTGTATCCTGTCAACGAGTCTTCCGCTTGCTTGAGCTTGGTCTGCGTCGTCGACATATCGGACTGCAACTTTACGGGATCGTAAGTGGAAAGTGGCGCATAGGTGCTGCTTGCACCGGTTGCTGCATTCGGAGTTGCGCCTCGAAGGTTTCCGAATTGTTTTTCGAATTCTTCCCACGAGACGAATGGTGATGCCGTTTCTGCTGTCATAGGTTTTATTTTTTGGTTGGTAATACCTCAGAGATTCGACCGCTCTTGAGGTCAATGTTGAATTGCTTGTTCGGATCAAGTCCGTATTTTGGGAAGAGTTGCTGGATGTATATCTGCTTCTGGTGTTCGAGTGCTTGCGCGGTGAGCCGGTGTTGGTTTACCAACTCGTCGCGCTTTCGGATTTCCTCCAAGTCTTCCCTACTAAGTTTTTTTGTTCGTGAAAACATACGTTTGGATTAGATATCGTCGAACCACGCGACGTAGTGCCAGCTGAAGCCGTTGTAGACTCGAAGCCTTCCTCCCGCCCCGGTGCCAGATGGCGATGTTTCGTAGTACATTTCGCCATTCGATGGACTGCTCGGTATGTTCGTGCCGATCCTGAAGGAGGTCTGTACATCAACGAAGCCTCCCGAGACCGCGTTGTTTCCATAGAAGCGGATGATGTCGTTTCCGCTCGACGCTTTGATAAATAACCTATCTTGCAGTGTTGTATCGATCACAAGAGGTCGGTTACCCGAGTCGTCGACCCACATTCGGGCGTATCCGTTTGCTCCATCGTCGAGCATGAGGCCATGACCTGGACCGGCCTGTATGCCATATATTGGCGTTCCACTGATGTCTCGAAGGTAACCGAATCTCAGTCCACCGAATGGCGCAGAAAGGTATCCGGTAGAGGTCAGGTTGAATTGCCCGGCCGTGATCTTTGCTGCGCTAAGAGAGAGGATTTTTGCTTCCGTCACCGCGAGGTTGTCTATATGTGCCGTCTGTATTGCAGCTGCACCTATCTGTGCTGAACCCACAGCGGCATTCGCAATCTTTGCGCCGGTCACCGCGAGGTTTGTGATGTTGGCGTTGTCTACTGCAGCAAGCCCTATCTTTGCGTTGGTGATTTGTGCGTCCCCAATCTTTGCCGTCTGAATGGTCGCGTCCACTATCTTTGCGTTCGTGACTATGGCATTTGCGAGGTGAGCGTTCTGAATGACGCCAGTTCCGATGTGCGCGGAGATAATTGTTGCGTCGTCAATCTGGGCCGATACGGTAATCACTGCTTCTGTTTGAATGAGCTTCGAGGCGGTGACTGCTCCATTTTTTATTTTTGCGGTGGCAACTGCCGCAGCTGCGAGCTTGTCTTCCGTTACCGCGAGCATTTCGAGATGTTCGGTCAACACTGATTCGGGTATGAGCTTCGTACTTCCTACCGCCTCATCCGCGATGATGTCAGTTGTGACCGCCCCGCTTCGAATCTGTACGGTGTCCACTGAGTCAGGAGCAAGCAGCTGAGAGTTCTGTCCGTCATGCGTGTGCGGAGGGACTTCAGGTAGAGGAAAGTCCTCCACCACTTCATCCGTGAATACTTTTTTGAGACCTGCGACTTTCATACAGTTATAGAAGCTCCGCGCTTTCGAAAAGCGTTGTTACCGCCACGATGTCGGGCGTTTCGTTTCCTGTGGGGATGAGCGTGACCGCGACCTCGTATGTCTCGCCCATTCCGTCCTCTTCATCCTCTTCGTCCGGATCGCCAGTTTCTATCGTGAATACTGCTTTTGTTTTTCCGACCTTGTCGAAACTTTCTGCGCCATCTTCCATCACTGCTTTGAGCCAATCGCCTGATTCGTTCAGTCGGTAGTAGATTTCAATGGAGCAGTCCTGTGGCAGTGGCTTCGTAAGGAGTTTGACGAAGCGATAGGATTTCTGCACGAATGGATTTCCTGCGTCGAACACGAGTCCCTCGTATCTACCGATCGCTTTTTTCGTATCGTCGACAGTATCCACTCCGTAGGTACTGCCATCCTTCCATGCAACGAATGGCGCGTCGCCGTGCACAGTTATTGCGCCGATACTTACGCCCTCCATTTTCCCGTGTGAAGGAATGTACTCGAGGTTCAATGCATACGGGTCGTTTTTATTCAGTCGGCCGTAGGAATACACTCCGCACTTGTTCGAGCCGGTCACTCCGAGAAGTGGCAGACCTTTGAAGTTCGCAACCGCTCCCGGCTCGACCCATCCTCCGCCTGGTAATTTCTTAAGTGGTACGAGATTGGCTGTGTCCCAGTAGTAGAGGCTTCCGGAGATGCCTGCCTGTGCGATGATGAATTCGCTTTGAATGAGAGCATTGATTCCTTTTTCGGCAATCATTCTTCGCACAATCCACGAGGGCTTTATCTTGTCCCACGTCCACAGCCACCCTTCTTCGATTTTCGGACCACGTGTTGAACCGATGATTACCATTGCGTCCTGTGGCAGAAGACATTTCGTTCTGTTGCCCGGCACGATGTCGAGTGCCTTATCGTTGAAGTTTCCTTCGTAGTCGACAAGCGCGAGATATTGGCCGTCGCAAATCATGAGCACCCCTACCGCCATAGTCATCGTGTGCCATCCTGGATCGCCGTTTAGATTTGCGAACGTCGAGACGTCAGTGCTCCAATCTCCCGAGAGTGGAATGCGCTTCAATTTGGTTTCGGTGGCCCAATAGAGGAACGGCACATAGTTGCTTCCGTTCCAGTTCGTGTACTCGGCCGCGCCGGTTATCGCACCGTCAGGATCGGTATAGACGAGAGACCAGACGCTGTCGCTTCCGTTCCTTCGATATATTTTTCCGGTATTTCCGAAACCATAGAGGTTGCCGTTTATTGCTGTGACAAAGAACAATATTAGGTCTGTCACTACCGATCCCGAGTCTTTCTTCAGTGCCTGATTGCATTTGAGCGTGTCGTTCTCGGACCGAATGTTCAGTCCGTAGCCGAATCTGAAGGAGCCGAGCACGCCTTTGTAAGCATCATCGGCGATGCCTCCTTTGAATCCGCGTATTTTGTAGGCGTTAAGCTCCATAGTTAATTCGACTTATTGAGGAACCGCGTGCTGGTCGCTTTGCCTACGAAGCCAGCCTCGCCAGGTTCTTCGTCTTCCCTATCCTTGAGGGTTTGGAGAAGTGCGATCGCTTCGGTGATTTCCCTGTCTGCATCCGTGCTTCGGTTTGGCAATTTTTTGAGGCAGATTCCGAGCGCAAGTTTTATGATTGGCTCTTCCATTTCTTCAGGGGTTATGGATTCGTCCGTATCGTTCACAAGTGGTATCGGTCGCCTTCGGTAGAAGAGATCAATTATCTTTCCGTCCTCTATCGGTGTTGGCTTGAGGAGGTACTGGTCGCCGAGCATACAGAACACGAAGTCACTCGCGTGATTTCCGCTCTGATAGTTTTCGACTCTCGTTTTTGCATGCTCTATACTGTCGATTTTCAAGAACATCATTCCGCCCGGCTTGTAATCGAATGGGTTGAAGTACGCCTCCACATCCTTTTCTGTCAGCTGCGTCGAATGGTGGTTCAGGAAGTTCCATCGTGCGAAGTTGCACGCTCGAATGATGGATTTGTTTATCCATCTTTTTTTGTCCGTCTCGCTCCAAAGCCCCGTCGTCTTTGAGGCGGACATTCGCGCGTTTAGGTCTTGTACGAATTCTTGTAATTGCATAATGGTTTAAGGCAGTAATTTGCCGGTCGAGCGATAGCGTTCGATGTAAGGCAAGAGGTTGTCGCCTGGGCAATTGGTCGCGTCCGGCGTCTCGCGGTGACCGAGCACTCGTTCTTTCGGGATGCCTCGCTCTTTTCTGACCTTGTCGAGAAGCTCTTGCAGGGTCGCCAGCTGCTCTGCGCTCGGCTGTTCGCCTCCGCCGGAAGGATGGAAGGTGCCACAAAGCGCGATGCCTATCGATCGGTAGTTCATCTTCTGTGTGTCGGCATGCGCTCCGATTTTATTTTCGGGACGGCCGACAATGTGTACCCCGAGGCCATCCAACGCTCCTGCGATCCAGTGGTGATATGCGACGTCGCCCCAGCCAATTCCTATGTGGTTGTTTCGTATCGTGCTGAAGTGTGTTGAGTCTCGCGGAGTCGCAGAGTGGTGGACGATGATGTATTCGGGATAGTTTGATTTGTCGAATTTAGGAATGTCTTTTTGTGCGGAATATATAGTGCGTATCGTGTCCCATGCAACGATGAGCTTTGCTGCAAATTCGCCGGTATTTTTCACATAGTCCCAGATGAGTTTGTACTGCCCATCCCATGAGGAGCGATTTTCGAGGACGACCCCGAGTCTGCTCGAGGGCGTCCATCCTTCGCGGTCAACAATTTCTTGCACAATTTCTCGCAAATCGGGAGATTCGTATACGCTATTTGCCGTCCAGTGAAGTCCGACGAATACTCCTGCCGCCGATTCGCCAATAGTCCATTCCGTTTGCGCTTTTGTTTTCTGTCGCGTCGATGGTCGGTTTGAGCCATCGCTTGCAAATACAGCAGCGTCGTCTTCGGCAAATCCTTTGATAAGAAGGTTCGGGAAGCGATTGTTCTGATCCGCCTGCGTGATCATCAGGTATGCGCCGATGATATTTGCCTGGCGCGGAATGCTCAGTGCACTGAATATCAATCCTCCTTCGTTTATATCCGCGCCATCATCTCCGAGTGTGATCACGTTGCCGGTCGGACTTCCCTGCCACGTCGTTTTATTTATCTCTACTCCGTCTCGATCATTTCCTGCGATCGTACCGACGCTTACGTTTTTCATCGTGTACCAGACCTCAAGCTCCGCCTGGTACCCGTCGCCCTTGATTTTGTCGTAGCAGGTTTCCGCCTGCCCCGATGAAGATCCATTATCTTCAATGACGAGGGCGAGAGCGTTGCCCGGTTTCCACCCGCTCTGCGCGACGATCTCTTCAATAAGCAGCTGAAGGTTCGGTGTCTGTGCCCATTCGTGCACCTCCCATTTTTTGATGATGTGCCACGCGACAGAGTTCACTGTCTTCGTGCGCTGGCTCGGCCGAGATGATTGCGAGAATACTTTCGTGTTGGATTCCTTTATGCCTTTGACAATGAGCTTTACGTCCGGGTCTGAGCTATCTGTTACTGCAGGTCGAATTTTCAGCCGGGCGAGGGCTATCTTTGCGTTGCGAGGAATATCTACCCCACGGAATCTGAAGGCGGCCGAATAGACCGATCCGCCGGAATTGCCGATGGTTATTACGCTACTCGCGTTGCCGTTCCCGTTCCATGTCGTCGCGTCTTGTTCGCGTCCGTCATCAGTTGATTGGGCAACCGTCGTTTTGAATTTGGCGACATGGTTCATTGTCATACCTACGCCTTGCGTAAGGCGATAAGGGGCACAGGAAGACTCCAATCAGTCGGGCTTCCGGTTGGGTACGTCGCAGGCAGTGCGCCATAGGATTGCGTGACCGCATAACCCAAGTACGGCGTGCCTGTAAGTCCGTTATCGAAGCCCATGAATGTGGCGATCGCGTCGGGCGCAGGAATTGCTGCGACCACGAGGGACGTAGTATCTTGGCCGACAAGTGTGAGCCAATAGAGCTTTCCTCCTTTGAGGGTTAGATCGATCGTGAGTTCTTTCAGGCCGATCGTATTCACATCTACTTCGCCCGCATCAAGAACGAGCGCGCCCGGATAAACCGTGCCGTCGCCTTTATCCTCGTACACGCCAAGTCGGGCTTTCGGAGTTGTGCCGGACGCGAGAGTCGTCACACGGATCGCAATGCGATCGAATTTCATCGTCTTTGGAACGAAGAACGGAAACGCTCGGAGCGAGTTGGCCGAAGCCAACGCTTGGGTCGTAACCGTACCGCCGGTCATGTATGGACCGAAATATCTGCCGGTCTTTCTTATACGCAGGAAGCTAAAGTCTCCCTGTTGTGGAATGAAGTCAGCCATATACTTTATTGCTCAACGATCAGCTCAACCTTGTCGCCACTCACCTCTGCATCGACGTAGCCTTTGTTGGCGTTGCTAATGCGGAGCTTTACGGCTTCGCCAGGTTCGAGCGTGAATTTTCCGGCTTGCGCTTGCAGTGCCGTATCTCCGACTTTTATTGCACCCTTGTTGGTGCGCTTCGCTTTCACGACGAGTTCACACGCGCTGCCGACTGGAATGTCGGGAAGCTGCACCGCAGTTCCTGCGGTTGCCACTGTCACATCGTTAACTGCGAATTTTGCTCTACTTTCTACTGACATATCGTTGTGCCTTTTATTGGTGGATAATGTTCGACCTTTGTGTGAAGCGATTTAGAAGGTCGCCTCTTCCTTTTCTTTTTCCTTGTCTTTCTCTTTGTCGGCGTCCTTGCCCTGTCCGGCTGTTCTGCCACGGCCGGTGCCCGGCGTGCTCGATCCTTCTTCGTGTCCTTGACCGCGCAATGCCATCTCGCGCTTCTCAACGTCGGCTTCGCGTTCCGCGATTTCTTTCTCGCGCTCTTCAAGGGACTGCGCTTCGAGTGCTGAGTCCATTTCGCCGGTGACTTCACGGAAGTCACGACCCAATTGCGGACAGGTGTCGAGGAATTTCTGCTCCATCTTGTCGTCCGTCTCGTAGATGCCATTTTCGAATTCGATTGTCTTGCCCGGTGTGGTCATCGGAGTACCGTTCACAATCTGCGTAACACTCGGCTTCATGACGATGCTGTAATGCAGGCCGTAGCGAGTTGCGTAACGCTTGGATTCTTTTTTGTCTGACATAATAATTTCGTTAATTAATTGGTTAATAAACGTCGACCAAAACCCTCAAGGGCTTCCCTCGATCAGGCGGCTTTGGGAAGCCTTGGCCGTCCGATCGAGTCTTGAGAATTAAGCGAATTCCACTATCGCGTGTCGCTCAGGCTGTTCGAATTGGAGTCCACATTCAGTCAGGTATTCGTCTACTCGTGCGTCTTCGCCATTGCCTTGTCGGTTCGTGAGGAGCTTCGTGTCTCGGCTTGCGAGATATCGATAAGTCAGCGTCTCGAGGTCAAGTCCTACTCCGCTCTTTCCGTAGAGATTTCCTATCAGGAGATCGTGCTTGATGAGATTGAGTGTGCCGTGAGGCGAGAAGTACTTGATGACCGTGAGGCCAAAAGTCTTTTCGTTCGACACTACCTGCAGCTTGTCCATCGCAAATTCGTTGATCTTGCTAATCACATACGGCGATGCAAAGAGGTACTTTTCGGAGTTTCCGTGGCTGAAGAGAAGTTCGAGGTATGTCGTGAATTCCGCTCGGGTCGATACGTTGCTCTTCTTCTGCGTGATCCTTGGGAAGAGTCCCTGAGTAAAGCGTTTCGGATGGGTCAGACCGCTCGTCAGTTGCTCTTTCTTTCCGAAAAGGAACGCTCGCTCAATGTCTATCAAGTGCTCGGTAGCTTTCTTTTTTGTCTGGAAGTCAAAGTCACTTTCCTTCGTCCATCCCTTCGTGTTGCGTGCTGTCTCGGTGATACCGATCGGGGTTCGGAAGATTTGCGTGTAGTTCGATACCTGTGCCACAGTCGTCGCCTTGATCTCGCGTACATCCGCGCCTTCTTGGTTTGCATTGCCGATTATCCAGATGATGTCGTTCGTAAGCAGCAAACCTCCGCCAGTTCCCGCGTCGCCGATCTTTCGGAGCACAGTGAGCGTGCTAGTACCCGGCGTTACTGCCGTCACAAGCATCACTTCACCACTCGGATTGTTCGTAACCTGTGTCGTTTTCACGCACAGGAGAACATCTCCGACACTGAAGTAGCCGACATTCGTTACCACGAGTGCCGTTGCACCGCCCTGATCTGCCGACACGATGTCCTCGCGCGCGCCATACTTGTCTTCGAACCATTTGAATTCCGGATCAGTCGTCTCTTTCTTTTTCAGTGCCTTACCCTGCTTTGAAACAGGGTCTTTTCCTGCGTTCGTGAGAATCGCAAGCATTGGATATCGTTCGACATCAAGCAGTGAGATGACATCCGCGACATCGTACTTGCGTGCGACGCCGAGGTGTCCAGTTCCGCGTATTCCTTCTGTCATAGAGTTTTTGTGCGGTTAGTTATTAATGCTCTGGAAGGTTCGACCCTGGCTATACGCCAAGACCTCCCAATGGGCTTTTTGACCCACCCGTTCCGAAGACACTTTCGAGGCGTTTTGTTTCAGCCCCCTTGCCATCGTCAGGTGAAGCGGAGGAGCCACCTCCACGTTCAACAACGGCCTTAGCTTTCTTGAGCCTCGTTCTCTCTTTTTCGGTAGTAGTGGTTTCGCCCTTGGCAGTACCGGAGAAGGCGTCAACTTTGGCGCACGCCTCTTTGAGGGGCATGTGCACGCCTTTCTGTGCGGCATTGTCAATCAAGGCAAGGACGAGTTCGCGGTATTCCGCGTTCGTCTTCAGGAGAGGGTGATCCTTCTTGGCTTCCCTAATCTCCTGCGCGACCGACTGCTGGACCGCGGAGCGTTCCTGCACCGTCGAATCGACTTGAGACTGAATGTGCTTAATCACCCACTCTGCAAATTGCGCTGGACTCATCTTTGAGAGTTCCTCGTTGCTTGGAATCTCTATCTTGCCTACCTTGGTCTTTTTCTTATCCGTCTCTTTATCTTTTTTCTTGTCGCCACTTTCGCTCTTCCCTTTCTTTTTTTCGATGGCTTCGATCTCGCGTATTACATCCTCTCGGCTTTTTCCGTGCCACCGTTCCGGATTTTTAATTTTGGGCTTGTCCTTATCTTCTTCGTCCTCTTCCTCATCCTCCTCTTCGTTATCTTTCTTATCTTTGTCGTCGTCACCTTCCTCTTCTTCCTCGGCTTCGTCTTCGCCCTCTTCGCCTTGCTCGTCCTTTTCCTCTTCGTCTTTTTCTTCTTCATCGTCAGGCGACTCGTTTTCCATCTCATCATCCTTTTCATTGGGATCGCCGAGTGCGTTATTCAATTCTTGGGTTCGTTTGTCCATGAATAGATTTATTAGATTGGTAAATTTATGAGTCGCGCAGTGCCTTTGCCGCGTCTTCTTTTGCCTCCAGTGCGGTTGCTACCATCGCGAGTACGCTCTCATATGCGTTGATGTTGGCTCTCATCTGTAAATATTCCGAAGCGATTTTTTCTATCGTCATTCCCTCCACGTTCATCGTCCGGAGTTCTGCGTTCGTGATACGGAGTTCATCTCGCATCTTCGCTTCGAGCCATTGCCACCCCGAAGATTTCGTCATCTCCAGTACGTTCATTCCGACTTCCAGTTGTTTTTCGTACTCGTCTTTCATAAAAATTAAAGGCTATTCCTCTTCCTCTGCGGAAGGTTCACCCTGCTCTCCACTGTCTTCAGGGAGATCCATTTCTGGACCGCCAACGCCAAGGCCACCGAGCTTGTCATTGGTTTCGTTCTGGAGTGCTGTCAGCGTTTCGATAATAGTTGAGATCACATCAGGGAACGGAGTGCCTTCTTCGTATGCCTTCTTCGCCGCATTCACGATTGCATCAACTTTCTCCCAATCCTTTTCCATCTCTGGTCCACCTTCTTCTTTCTTCAATCCAACAGCTTCCGACTCCGCACCTTCTTCGATTTGCTCTTCTTCGTTTTCTTTTGCCATATATTTAATGGTTAATTGTTAATAATTTCGACCTTTATTTTTTGGAGAGCACGAGCGTTGCTGTATCACCCAGCTCGTACCCTTTCGCCTGATCTCTTGTGAGATGAAGCGTTTGCACCGATCCTCCGACGACCTGCAGCGATACGATGATGTATTCGCCGCTTATCGTTTTGCTGAGGACGGTGCACTGTTGGGTGATGATGTCTGTTTTTGCCATATGCGTTTTACTTACCGCCGATAAATGGAAGGCTGTTTAATGCCCTACGGATAAACGATGGTCGACGTACCACCGCGCTCCCTTCAACATTCGGTTGCCCTGCATTCTCAGGGGTTGCTACAGGTTCGGGAGTCGCCTGTGGCTGTGGTTTTTTCTTTTCTTCGCCGAAGAACAACGTCTTATACGCTTCTTTGTCAGTCGCCTCGAGGATCATCTCTTCTATCGCTCTCTTTCGCGTTTTGTAGGCTTTCACTGCGTCGGGGTCGTTCGGATCAGGCTTATCGCCACCTACGAATCGGTCGTGAAGCATGAGGGATTCGTTCAGTCGTGTCTGCTTGTCGGGAGGAACAGCCGGTTCAATCTCGACCACCGCATCGACCTTCACTTCCTTGTCCTGCTGTTTGAATTCTTTGAATTCAACATCGTCGCCAACTATGCGGTAGAGTTTGTCTTCAGTCAGGAATTCTTGATTCAACTGCACAAGGTTATTTGCGAGGCGCGTGAGCGCGAAGGCAATATTTCCTGCAAAAGAACCGAGGCGCATATTGCTTTGGCCGATGAGCATTTCGACTTTGCCTAGTGGTTCTTGCGCCGACTTAGGCTGTCCCGAGGCATACTCGGAGATAGCTAGTGTTCTCTCGATTTCTTCGCGGAGCATTTTCTCTTCATTAATACCCATCAGGCTTATTTCAGGTGGCCGCTCGATTACGACGTCGTCCATCTTTCGCAGTTCCCACTTTGCGCCCGGCCCGAAGACGATGCTGTCTTTCGTTATGCCCGAGTCCTTGCGGATTTTGATTACTGGATCGAGCATGAGAATGACATCGTCCATGCGCTGATTTCGGAGGTCGGCAATTTCGATAATGGTCGACTCCACCGGCTCGATATGACCGATCGACCAAAACTCCCAGGGCAGATCGTGATCGGGTAGGTCTATGAAAATGCGACCGCTGTTCACGCTCTTGTATGGGTTATCGTCGTTTCGGATGAGTGTGTCTTGGTTCGCAATCGTGACGATCTTACACTCTTCAAAGTCCCAGCATTCCCATAGCTCTATTTGCTTTTCTTTCTCGCTCTTATCACTGCCGACTTTGATGGTCGCTCCTTCGGCCGAATCGCTGCCGACCGCGATCTGCCCCATCTTTTTCGTGTCGATTTCGTATCGCTCTTTCTTCCAATCATCGACGCTCTTTGATTCGACAAACTTCAGATTCTTGTAAATCTTGTCATCGCCTCGCGCTTCTTCTTCTTTTTCGAGCTTCGCTTTCGTCTTCGCTATTCGGCGTATGAGCCACGGACAGTCTTCGTGCAGATCGATTGTTTCGGGAGCAATAAGGATTTCCCACAGGTCGAGAATGTCGAGTACAGGATCGTCGTAGTCTCCGGACTTCATCCAAGTCGTCATGCCAATGCCGTTGCCATAGATACTCGAAGACTTCACCCAGTCACGCAGCCGGACCGTGAGCTTAATGATGTCGAAGTCGTAGTTGACCAGATCGTCCCAGGATTGAAGCGAATTAGATTGGAGGTCTTTCTTTTCTCTCGGGAGGATGCGCGTCTTGCGCTTCGCCGTCGCCATTCGGGAGACCACCGTTTCGATGATCTCGAACGCGATCGGCGGCATCAGACGTGTCTCGTATGCGTAGTTTTGTCGCTCCTGATAAGCGCGATAGAGCTTGTACATACGGAGATGCTTCGCTCGGTACGGACGCATGAATTCTTCCGCACGAGTGAATCTTTTCTTCCATTTTTCAACGAGCTTTTTTTCTTCTTCAGACGGCGAATAGACCTCATCATTCGATGATGATTCAGTATCTTCCTGCGTTTGTTTTTCTGTATCTTTTTCTTCTGCCATAAACTGAAAAAACCGAGCTTAGAAGCTCGGTTCCTCCAGTAATGGGTAGCACTGCGACACCCATCATTGGAGGAACAGAGCCTCCAATCGGTGTCGAATCGTGTTTGTCGGGCAAATAAAAAACGAGGCTCCGACTCCTAGCTCTCAAAGCAAAATGCCTTGAGAACAGAAGTCGTAGCCCCGTGTCGTTTAGTCTCCAGAGGAGACGCCGTCAGGCGACGTTTCTTTACCACATAATTGTAGCATTGAATACCCAGGGACCGTCAAGAGCCGATGTGGATAGTTTAGTTGCTTAGATTTCTACTCTAAATGCAGGTATATCTTTCGCTCTCTTATTTTCGATGCTTCAGCGAGGGCATCTGAAATCTCGGGCAGATGCAAACGAATCATCTCATTCGGGATGTGCATTGTATCGAACCCATTTTTATGGGAATAATATCCCCTACTCAAGTCTGCCACGATCTGATCCGCATTCGTAAGGTGTTGGATGCCGTCAATCTCTACGTTGATTTTTGCTTTTGGAATCGCGAGATCGATATGTTTGTGGCCGTCATGTAGTTCGACCATGACACGGACACCTTTTCCTTCGAGCGCAGCCTTTAAATCCGCCGCCTCTTTTGTTGGTGTTCGAAATTTCTTTATGACGATTTTTTCTTCGGTTATTTGCATTGAATTTTATAGACCCTCCTCAGCTACCTCGATTGCATCATCTTCGTCTAAGCCTTCGTCGATGAGTTCCTGCGCTCTCTCGGCCGTGTCCTTATCGAGATCGTGGCTTTTCATGATCTCTTTCACATCCTCGTCGATCTCTTCAGGTTTTTCTACTTCATCGTCACTCATTTTTTATTTCAATTGGTAGTAGAAGTACGTACTGTCAGGGAATTTTATGTTAGGCACCCACAACGGACGGTCTTCCCATCCTTTGCTTGCTTCGCCCTTGAGTCGATACATTGTAATGACAAGGCGGTCAGGATGCTGCATGCCGAGAGCGCGGTCAGTCGGAGAAAGGAGCGTACCTGTTCCCCTGCTGATGCTACGGTCGGTGCGTACTACCAACAGACAATCGAATTTCGCATTGTTCTTGCGGAGAGTTTCTACGCAGTCAGGGAAAGAATGCTGGTTCCATAGATCGGTTTTCTCGACGCCGATCAAGCGCAATATTTTTTCCGCATCTTTCAGGGATATGTCGCGTTCGCTGTCTTTCGATCCAAGTTCGGAATCGAGTTCTTTGAGGTTTGCGACAGTCGGCATCAATGGGAAATAGTTTACGCCTCCGGCGACGACCATAAGGTCTTCCTTCAGCACAACGCTCATGCGTGTCGGTCTTGTTCCTGCAGGGCTGAGCAGGCTTACTCCCTGCGGTCCCTTGGTTCGGAGAGTTTCGAAGAGCGAGTTATTTGCGTCGTTCAATTCGCGGAAGAGCTTGATGAGTGGCTTCGGGCTGAATATCCTGCAGAGTCCCTGATCACGGTCATAGCCGAATACGCGTGCATGCTGCCAGTACGTGTCTGCTTGTGGCGTCTTTGCGCTTCGGCAGTAGTAGACGACCTGCAGGCCCGGAAAAGTCACGCCTCGGCCGAGGGTGTTTCCGCCGATCACGATATTTAGTCCCTTGTCGTACACTGCGCCTTCCGGAGTCTTCGAGTTAAGCACCACGATGTTGACGCTCGGCATGCCGGAGCGAAGGAATTTCATCACTTCTTCGAAGCTCTTTATGTCTTCCTTTGTCTTTGAGAAATCCTCCCATGCATCGCGCAGGTCGAATTCAAGCGTCTGCGAGTTTGCAATAAGGTCGGTCTTCACGCCCTCGAGAAACTTCTCGACTTTAGTGCGGACTGTGGCGTGTTCGCTTATCTTTGCGCCTGGGTGTATGAGCATGCTGCATACTGGCTTCTCTTTCGTGAGAAAAAGGTCGGATGATGCAATAAGGAAATGGAGTACTGCTTTGCGGAGACCGATCGGCACATGCTCTGCTTTTAGAAGGTCGTCGCGCTCGTTGTCCGCAGTCTCGATAAGACATTTCGACTCTTCGCCATAGAAAAAATCTCCACCAAGATAGCCTTCGCCTGGAGGAAGATAAAAAGAAAATTCAGGCTTCCAGTTTGACTGCGACACTTGAAGCACAAGGGATTGAGGAGTTGCGGTGACGTGAAGATACATGCATGACGGAGCCTGCTCACTGATCTTTTCCAAGAGCATGTTTATGGTGCTCTGGTCGTTTTGGTTTACTTTTGTGTTGAGACTCGATGCATCAGCTTCGTCGTCGAGCAGGAAGAGAGGTTCGTCTTTATAGATAGGATTGCTTGCGATGTTGTTCGCCCATGTCTTGAGGACACTCGAGTTCTTCTTGAGCACCAATATCGTAGGCATCGACAGGCCACGCGTAAGGAACGCTTCTTCGTCCATTTCGCCGAGCACATTAAACCCTGCCATAAATCCACCGAGGAATAATTTTGTGCGCTCAAGCGTCTGTTTGTGGAGGAGCACATTATCCGTGGTCACCATTATGAAAAACTTGAAGCCTTTATCGGCGGCTGTGGCTGCGATCGCAAGCATCTGTCCGGTCTTTCCGCTCTGTACATGGCCGTAGAGCAGCCCGGAGATGTGGCTGTTGTAATCGAAGGCGTCGATATGCTTTTCAGCAAATTCATCCGCACTTTTTTTGAGCGCGTCGACAAGCCTCGGACCCTTGGCCTCGCCTACTCGTTTTAGATAATTGTCGAGATATTCGCTCATATGTTTATACAGAGAAGTCGAGAAGCCACACCTTCGGATCGCTCGTTTCTTTCAGCGATATGGTTTTGCGACCGTACTTCTGCAGCACTTCGTCCGTTACTGGCTGTCCGACCTTTAGGCAGTTCGCTCGTTCAAGCCTTCCCTTTATCCATCGGCCGAGAGTCTTTAAGTCTCCGCCCGAGCGAAAGTTCTTGCCATAGTCTCCCTGAATTTTGCATTCAAATTTCCATCCGTCATCGGTTATAACGCTGATCTGTGTATCGCGTGGCGGATAGCCGTCTGCTTCAGTTATTTCTCTCGGTACAATAAGTTCTACTTCGTACCAGTGGCGAGGGCGTATCGCTCCTGTTGCCGTCGCGAGGCGACCTTTGCCGAAGTATGCATTGAGATTGCTCTTCGCTTCTGTCTTTAGAGGAATGTCGAACACTCGCTCTACTCCTGTTGCTTCGATAGCCTCATATACATCTTGGTCTGCTTTTTCGACATCGACGCGGTCTTGAAGCAAGTCCGTCATTTCTACGAAATGCTCGGGCTTCGGCATGTCGAGAATGTCGCGCGACGCCTTTTTGACTAAGTCTTCGTGCAGCGAGTCCAGTTCTGTGAGGACGCTTCCTTCAGTAAAGAGCGCGTCTACCTCGTACTGCCTGCTGTCGAGAATATTGCCGAGGTTCGATGATCCGAGCATTGCGGAAACTGGTGCCGGTACGCCGTTCTTGCCGAAGACATAAGTCTTGCCGTGGTATTTGAATGCAGTGCATACGCGCACGCTACCGAGACCGTTTTCACGCAAAAAAGTCGCAAGCTCGATGGCTGCGTCGTATTGAGCGCGAGTGAACCCTTCCCTCCCGTGCATGCCTATCACTAGGCTGCATGTTTTGGTCTGCTTCTCTTCGAAGTAAAAAAGTAGTATCGACTTGAGTTCAAGGAGAGAATCCTCCGTGATATACCCGGTCGCTATCTTTATGATGTCGGAGCCAACGACTCCATTTTCAAATGCTTCGCTGAAGGAAGAGCTATCGTACTCGCAGGGTTTGGTGTTCGAATAAAGAAGTTGCATGCGAGTTTATCGTACAAATCATAGTTCGTCTAAAAATCTCTTAATCGCCTCTGCGATCGGCTTGATGCCTGCAGGGGGAACCGAGTTCCCTATCTGCCTGCGTACCTCGGCGATTGAGCCGACAAACTGGAAGTCGTCGGGGTAGCCAAAGAGCCGTGCGCGTTCTCGATTTGTGAGAGGGCGATTTTCTTCATAATGGTAGCCCCAAGTGCCACCACCACCGCCTGCTATAATTGTAGTTGAAGGCTTGTCAGGATGCAATCGTCGATAGACGTGTGAAATCATACCCTTGACATAGTGCGGTGAGTTCTTTGGAATGTCCGTAAAGTTTCCGCCTGGAGGAATTATTCTCAATTTTGCGACCGTGCTCGGCGCGATGTTCTGGTGCTCGTTGTTGAATGGCACTTTCTTCACACCTTTGAGTGCTTCTTTTGCTGTGACGTATGTCTTTGGATTATAGGTAGGTTCTGGCAGTTTGAATTCTTTGTTGAGATCGTTGCGGACTCCGACGATAAGCACACGCTGACGAAGTTGAGGTGCTCCGTAGTCTGCAAAGTTTATTGGGTATACATCCACTTTGTATCCGGCCTTTCCGAAGTCGTCCACGATTTGCGTCACTGCCTTACCTTTGTTTGCGCTTAGCAAGCCTCGCACGTTTTCTGCGACGAACATCTTCGGCTTCTTCGCCAAGACGACGCGGACGAAGTGTCGATATAAATTTCCGCGCTCGGTCTTGAGACCCATGCGCTTCCATATCATTGAAAAATCTTGGCACGGGAATCCGCCCGTGATGATATCGACTTCTGGGATTGTTTTGTCATCGATCTCGACGATGCTTCCCTCCGCGACAATGCCTTTGAAGTTTTTTCTAAAAGTTTCGCATGCCCAATGATTTACATCGTTCGCCCACACCACATCGAAGCCTGCATGTTCGAACCCGAGATCCATTCCGCCGGACCCTGAAAATAGTGACGCTGCGCGATATGGCCGCCCCCCCACCTTAGATTTGATTGCGATGGAAATCTGTGGCTTAACAGAAGGATTATTTGGCTTTTGAAGTGCTGTTGTACTCATGTTCTAGATTATACCCTAAGTGCATGAAAAATGCCGCAACTTTTTGCATGAAAAAAACACACAAATTCCCAAACGCGGCTTAACTGGGGCCGCAAAATGGGAATAAGTTATCCACAGTTGTACAATTTTACTACCGCTTTTTTGCTCAAAAGGTTTGTATTAAAATCGTCGCAAGCGATTATTCTGTGGAAGAAATTTGTGTACCCTTTTGCTTAGCACGACTTATTAAGTATCCTCCAACGAATGCGACAACACCGAGTACGTCGCCGATTGCGAATGGTCCGAAGGCCGGTGCTACCGAAGGATCAAAAAACGATCCACTGAGAAATGTGAATCGTGCGATGACGCTGGCAATTACGACAAGTCCCAAACAGACAAGTCCTGCCTGAAATGGTCTTAAACTCATGGTATTAATAATATCACTTTCGGGCGGCCGCATAAATCCCGCCGCCAGGAGCTCGTGCCTTTCGGCCCGAATGCACACCTTTCGATATGCAACCATCCAAGGAACCCTGACGACGGGGTTTATACCTTGGATGGATTTACTGCCATGCTCATCAGCAAGCTGAGTGAGTTTAGGCAAGATTGTAAGGATATTTTACTATATTTAAAATAATTCGGATAGTTTAGAAAAGATAAAGGGGCTATCCACGATGTGCTGTGGATAGCCCCAATTTTTTCGACCGCCTGCGGCGGAATTCAAGGGATCAAAAGACCCAAGAATTCAAGACCTCAAGGATCGATTACTGCGGGAGGAAGGCCGACGCGGAACCGCAGCTGCCGCTGGCAGAGTCGAACCAGTAGGCGCCGAACCCCACCCGGTCGCCGCCGAAGTCGAAGAGCGGCGCGAGCGAGAAGTCGCCATCGGCCTCCGGAGCGTACTCGTCACCGGCGCAGTCGACGTAGAGATCGTCGTAGTTCATCAGCCGCTCGGGATGCGTGAGCAACATGATGCCGACGGCGAACGCGCCGAGACCGAACTCGTTGACCTGCATGACCTCGCGTGCCCGGCGAACCGAGCGACCGCGATGCCGCAGACCGAACTGAGCCGCCACGACGAGGATGTCGTGATCCTTCTGCTCGTCGCCGAGCGTCTGGAACACCTTCTCCGTCTTGGCCGTCTGCTTCAAGTAGTCCGGACCGAGGTTGCCCTCGCGCCAGTTCTTGAACTTGCCCTTGCGCGTCTCGCTGATCTTCGCGAGCACCTTCTCCACGGCTTCGCCGTAGGTCGGGGCGATCGTCTGCCACTTCGGGATGGCGAACCATCCTTCGGCGTTGGCAGGGACCGGCCGTTCCGCGAGCTTCTCGTCGGCGAAACCGACGCCCGGGAACAGTTGCCGCAGGATGTTGGTCTGCTCCGTGATGCCCTTCGGCTTGTAGCCGGAGAGATACCCGTAGCTGGACTCCATCTCCTCGTCCTTGAACTTGTCGGAGACCGACAGATCCTTCAGCGAGGTGATGGCGGCCACGCGGATGGCCTCGGCGAAATCGTCGCCGTGTTCGATGACGCGTTGTGCGCCGGGGTTGTCGAGGCCGAGCTCAGCGAGAACCTTCTCGATGGCGTCGGAGCCGAACCGGTTGATCTGCTTGACCTGACCGGACGTTGCTGCTGTCTGAGTAATCGCGTTCATTGCGTTATCTCCTTTTGGATTTCCTGAAACGCTCAGGTGACGGCCTTCCTCTTAGTGAGGCGAGCGCGATAGGCACAAGCAATTATGCCGATTGCGCTCACCTCAGTTATTCAAAGAACACTCTTCTATAGTATAACAAAGTCATACGGGCTTGTCAAGTAGTGGGTTTTGTGCCCTATTCCCTGCTATAATTATTCGTGAGTATAGGCTAATGCATGGCCGTCCAAGGATTGCCGTCGCCGAACTCTATCGTTTCAACGATAGCAACCAGAGTCGCGGAGATTACGGTTTTCGCGAGCGTGTTGTGTTGAGGGGATACTGCTTGTCTCTGCCTAAGATGGGTTTCGCTCGCTATGCGGATACCGTCGAATTAAATTCAGGAGTGGGAGCGTATAGTCCTGTTTCCAACAGGAAGTAAGGCTCGAAGTCCGGTGACATGGGTGGGTGGAGACAATTCTCCGGAGGCCGATGGCGACTTCTCGAACGCGCCGATCTTCAACTTCGACGACGACCGGGTGAAGTTCAACGCCAACTGGTTCGACAATGCCAACGACAACTACGGTTCCGCGTCGGCCTTCCTCCCGAAGTCTCCCTAGACGCAGAAAAGGCATCCTTCTTTCGGATGCCTTTTCTCTTACCCGGTCTTCGTTGAGCGAATCCAACCTCCGAGCATGCGTCCGATTTCGTCGATGACACCTTCGAGCGCAACATACTTCTTCGCATCGATTGCCTTCACGTCTTTCATCAGACGAACGAACACACGAAGCATGTTGAGCTTTAGGCTGCATCTCTCAAGCGTGGGAACTTTTACGGATTTCTGTTCGCTGCTTGCCTGCAGAATCGCCTCGAGCACGTCGAGTATCAGCTGCTCACACCTTTCGAAGATTGTGAACCTGTCCTGCTTGGGAACGAGTTTCCGATATTCGTGGAAGAGTTTGTAGAGATCGTATGCCTTTTTGAAGATCGGGATATCGAAGTCATTCATAACCATGAAGATATATAAGGATTTGTTTAATCGGATAGTCTCACTTGGAAACCTAGTCACAGCCTGGGAGGAATTTCGCAGCGACAAAGGCAAGAAGGCTGATGTGCTGGAATTCGAGTATTCGCTAGAGCCGAATCTCTTTGCGCTCCGGCGTGAGCTGGGCTCCAAACGCTACTCTCACGGTTCGTATGAGGGTTTTTATATCCGCGATCCGAAGGTCAGGCATATTCACAAGGCAGCGGTTCGCGACCGTGTCCTGCACCATGCAGTGTTTAGAATTCTGAACCCGATCTTCGAGGAAACATTCATCGCTAATTCGTTTTCTTGCCGAGTCAATAAAGGTACACACAAGGGAGTGCTTGCCGCCGAGAATATGATTCGAGCGGAGAGCAGGAACTACACTATTCCCTGCTTCGCCCTCAAGTGCGATGTGCGTAAGTTCTTCGATTCGATTGATCACGAAATCTTGCTAGCGATTCTCAAGCGACGGATCGCCGACCCCGATACGATGTGGTTGTTGCAAGAGATTGTCAGGAGCTTTGAAGTCGGAGGCACGAGCCTTTTTAATCGGCACGGTCTGCCTATCGGCAATCTCACTTCCCAACTCTTCGCCAACGTCTACATGAACGAATTCGACCAGTTCGTTAAGCACGAGATGAAGGTTAAGAATTACGCACGTTATACCGACGACTTTATAGTTGTGTCGGCCGACAAGAAGTATTTAGAGGGGTTGCTCGATCCGTTTCAGGAATTCCTCGGGGAACGTCTGAAGCTCTCGCTTCATCCGAAGAAAATCTCTATTGGCAATGTGGCGAGGGGAGTCGACTTTCTAGGGTATGTCGCTCTTCCCCACTACAAGGTGCTTCGGACCAAGACAAAACACCGAATATTCCGCAAGCTCAGGGAACGAGTCATGCAGTACCGGCGTGGTGATATAAGCGAGCACTCTCTCTCACAATCCCTCCATTCCTACTTGGGTGCGCTTTCTCATGCTGACGCCCACCAACTGACTGAAGATCTAAAGAACCGCTACTGGTTTTGGCTTCACGAGTAAACGCAAAAATCCTCGCAGTACCATCTTTCGGCGCATACGCGCGGAAGAATCCTGTGCGAGGATGGCTTGGATGGTTTTGCGACCGTGCCCGTAGCCGGGGTTAGGTCTTATTCAGTTGTCTAAGTATCTTAGCAAATAAAACAATATTTGATTACTTGTGATCTTTGTCATGGCCGTCGTTACTTAGTCTTTCTATTTCTTCCTGAAGCATTTTTACAATGCACTTGCTCTTATACGTCAAAAACTCGATGTGTTTCTCATCAAATGTCGACAGTAGCCGGTAATATTTGTCTGACAGCGGTTTGTAATAAAGCAACACGAGTGCGATTTTTTTAGGCACTGATTTCACAATGACTTTTCGTTTGTCTTTAGTGTCGCGCACATAAGTCACGCAGCCTTTTTTCTCAAGACGAGTGATCAGCCCCGTGATTGCGCCGGTAGTAAGACCGGTAATCTTTGCCAGTTCGCCCGGGGTCGTTTGACCTTTTTCTGCGAGATAGCCAAGGCAGGACATTTCGGTTTGGGTCATCCCCGCTCGTTTCGCTACCAGCTCCTTAAATACTCCATCCATTCGGTACTGCTGTCCTCGGACGCGTTTGTATTCTTCATAGAGCCTATCCAGTCGCTTGTTTTTCCTGACTTTCCCGAGTTTGAATTTTTTCTTGGATTCGGCCTTCATTTCTTGATTTTATCTTATTTTGCGGTGCTTTTCCAGCTTGAGAAAATCTTTACTTTTTCTTTATGTTTTCTTTAACTTTGGAATGAGTGGACAACTCGATTTGTAATGATTCCCCCACCGAAGCTAACATCTCAACGGTCGCGCCGACGTGCCAATGGATTCGCCTGATGCATGGCGAAGTGCTTGGCGTTCGATTGATCAAGCGAGGGGCCGTCCGGAAGGGCGGTTTTTCGTTTGCCATAAATAACAAAAGCCCCTGGTTGGTCGGGGGCTTTTGTGCTCTAAGTTACCTCTATCTCAATCGCCTGGTTATTAATCTTTCTCTAGTAGTAGGCACCCTTGAAGGCATCCCACACTACGCTGTACCAGCCCACGTTTTCGGTGGTGTCGTCCTGCAGCTCAACTCGAACGATTTCAGTTGAGTCGCCTGCATCGTCATACACCTGAACGAACTGGTTGTAGTACGCGTATTGGTCGAGACCAATGTTGCAGTACCATTGAGTGTCCTCATACGCGGCGTAAGGCCACGTGTAATGCCACGTCTGCGAGCAGTACGTTGCATGATGGGTTGTTCCTATCGTCGGGATGAACGGGAATTGATCCGAGTAATTCTGTGGGAAGTACTCGCTGTAGTAGTCATGCGCCGAGTAGAACAGCCATCTGAGCCAGTTACTTGGAGAGTATTGCTGGTTGTACGACCACTTGCAGGCTCCGCGAGAACCGCAGCTCGAGACGGTCGTGAAGCTTCCACTTTGGGAGTAGAAGCTGCCGTTCTCTTCGAGCGTGTAGTTCGTCTGAGCATGTGCAGGTGTGCCGAACGCAAACACCGCAATTGCGAATGCAGCAGCCATCACGAATGAGGCGAAGACGTTTTGTTTAGCTATTGTCATAGGTTATATGCCAACTGTGTTGGAGTAGCTAAGCAAAGTCCCACCCACTGTGAGGCCGATCTGGACGAAGCGCATCTGTTCGCTGCTGGAAGACGAATCTTCCCAGCGGAAAAAGAATGCCTTTCCGTCTTTTGTACCAATCTGAGGCTTCCCCTCCAGAATGGTTGCATCGGCTCCCTGAGACTTGGCGAATTCAACGGCGACCGGAAGGAGAGTATCCTTCGTGTATCGCTCAGTGAAATCGTATGAGTCTGACGGGTTGGCGTCGCTTTCCTTTTCGCGCGATGCCGGACCGATCTGCACGACTTTATTGGTGTCACCATCAATCCAATACGAGTAGCCACGAGCATCGGTGAAGACGAGTACAGCTTTCTTATGGAGGTCTACTCCCCTGACTTCATCCCTTTCGGCGATGTAGGGGTTGATAGAAACCTTCTTGTATTCTGTGCTGACGTCACTCTTTGCAAGTGAACGAGCGGCAGCAGCTGCGGCATTTTGTGCCGAGCTAATGCGCTCTTGCGACACGTTCCGATCAATAAGACCCAGGCCGATCGATGCGTTTGCTGGTGCTTCTTCCGCCTTTGTCACCTGAGTGGTGACAATGTTGGCGAAGCCGAGCACAGTACCGACGGCAAGGCCTACCATGATCGCTCCTATTGCGAATGTTCTCGCATCTAAGGTTTTGATGTTCATGTTTGTCGCTTGCTTAGGGTTAGTAATATGCCACTCCTCCGACCGTTCCGTTGATCGGCGTAATAACCAACCCCATACGCCGGGGAACAGGAGTGGCAGTTTTGAAGTGTCCCGTCGCAGGACGCGCCAGTACCGGCATTAAGGCAAGCTCAGGAAGATAAAGTTTTTCTAAAGTTTTGGTAAAGAAAAAGTAAAGGACGCCCCATAAAGCAAAATTGCCCCGAAGTTTACACTCTCGGGGCAACGTGAGGCTTGAGCCGTCGCAAAAAAATTTGTACCAGATAATAGGTAGCATGGCAGTGCTGAGATATCTGCCTGAGATGATATCTTACCCAGTGGATATCTTAGTGCCTAAAGTATATCAAATACCCCTGCCCCTATCCAGCGGACCTGTGGATAACGCACTATTGCTTGTTGACTTCGCCAGTGGGCGTGAAGCGTGTAGTTACTGCTGCGTCTATTGCATCACGGCTCGGGTTGCTGATAGCCCTCATTGGTAACCCTGCGTGGAAATAGGTGTTGAATGCATCCCAATCATCAGTACGATCCTGATCGGTGACAGACTTCCACCACTCGATGTTCCGAGCGTCACTCACGTTGAATTGTAACCGCCAATCTTGGTAGCAGTCGGGTGTCTTCTCAACTTCAGGTTTTCCTTCGCACCACGACTCTCCGTAAGCTGCTCGGGTGTCGCGCAAATACGCTATGGTCGCGTCGCTCTTGATGGGACGCTTTGCGTCCAAGTCAGCCCAAATCTTTTTTGCAATTTCGAATCTGTCCTCTGCATGGCCTTCCATTTCCTTTTGGATGATTGAGGCGACGATGAGTGCCTGATCCCAATCTTCATTCTTCAGCTTTGATTTGTATTGATAGTGAACCTCTTGCGCGGATTGACGCATCATCATTGCAACGTCGTATGTCGAAGCGTTAGTCGGAATGTTGTACACGCCCGGTGCTGAATATCCTTCCTGTATTGCAGTCATCGGCGAAGTGTCTTTCTCGACAAATTTCTTAACCTGTTCATCGTTCCAACCGAGCTTACCCGCAAGGATGAAAGCGATTTGCTCCTTTCTGAGACCATCCGGAATTTCGACACGTACTGTCGGTTGCTCTTTTTCACCGAGTCCTGCGGTGACGATAAAGTATCCTCCTATCGCGGTCACCGCCACTAATCCGATACCTAATAAAATTTTATTTGTTTGTGACATTGTAATGCTTTGTTTTGCTAATAAATTGGGCAACGACTTGTTAATTTAACAACCCTCTACACACATTACCGGTCCAGCAATTGAAGTCAAACAGGTATCTTAGTAACTAAACTATATCAAATCTTAGGCAGTCAAGCCACCGATTCGGGACTACTGTGTGCATGACCGGAACGGCCTTTTGTTCTCGACTTTAGGATTTCCCAGCGGTAGATGCGTTTGTCCTGAATGAATATCGTTACGCTCCCGTAGCCATCCACCTTCACTTCTTCAATCGCTTTGGCGATATCGAGAAGGATGAGTGTCTCTTCTTCGCTCTTATCCCTTTTTGAATTTTGTTTATTTGTTTGGTTCATATTTGAGACGTTTTTTAAGAGCGACGTGCCAGTAGAGAAGTGCATGCCAGAAGTGGTCTTCCCCTGTGGTTGATGCCCATTCTCTTTTTTCTTGACCGAGCTTGTCGGTCACTGTTCTTGCATACATGGTCTGCGCGTGCTTGATGAGTAGCTGAAACGAAGGTGAGTCTTTCGGTATGGCGAAGGGTATATTCCCTCTCCGAAGCGACCCGATAGTATCGTCGATGATACGGTTCCTCGATGTAAGCACTTTGATTTCGTCCTCGAACGGCACGTTTTCCTTCCCCTCTTTTTCATCGTTCCACCGCACGACTTGAAGCATCTTCGGATCGTCTTTGTAGAAGTTCACATACACGCGATGTGGGTACTTTCTTGCGAGAGCGAGTGCCTCTTCGGTATAAGGCATCGCGTCCACCACGCAGACCCTGATGTCGTAGAATTCGATAAGCTCTTCCATCTGCTGCCACCTGGTGCGAGTGCCGTGGTCTTCGAGCCTTCCCATCCAGAATATTCCGTCCTCGTTCCCGATGATGACGTGGTTTATAAGGCCAGTGTCTGAACCCATCACGTTCCACTTCCCGCCCTCGGCATTCTTGCCGGTGAGGTTCTTGAGGAAGAGGCTCTGCGGTATCTTTTGCTCCGCGCTCAGGTATGGAAGTCCGAGCACGAAGTTATAGAAATACTGGAGGTCTTCGGCGTCTCGCTCTTCCTGCAGTAGGTCGGCGGCAGTGCGCCACGGGCACATCATTTGCGATATCCAATATCCGCTTATCCTTCGGTTCGGATACTTGGCTTCCCACTTCCCCAGCTCCGCAACATCAAACGATGTAATTTCTTTTCGACAATTCACGCAGACATAGATTTCCTTTTCCCTGTCGAGGTTCTCTTCCCAATCCATATGCTGTTTGTGCCCACAGTGGGGACAGTTGAATCGCCAATGTTTCTGATCGGACTGCTGGAAGAGATGATCTACTCCTGAATTCGGTATCGTCGGAGTGGAGAAGTAGTGCTGACCGCGTATCTCGGAGTAGCCGAGACGAGAGAGGTAATCGCGGATGACCTCGGGTTTCGACTTGTCGAGTTCGTCGTGGATGTTCCGATCGGAGGAGAGCATGATCGCTTCCTTTTCTGTGTGAGTGCCCTTGAAGAATAGGAAGCCTTTACCGATCTGTTTTTGCTCTATCGAGTCTACGTCTCTGTGGCTCACGCCCTCCATAATCGAAGGGTTCACTTTGACGATTCGATTTACTTTCGAGCGGACGAATTCCCCTACGTCGTCTACAGTCGGGAGCGTATAGATTTGATTGATGCCCCAATAGCGTGCTGCATGCAGGGCACGCAATATCTGCATGGTGCTTGCACCCACCTGCGACGCCTTCCGGATAACGAGCATGTCAGACTCGTCCGTGTAGATGTCGAGCAGGAAGCGATGATCCCTGAATTCGAGCTTTCGGTCGCTCTCCGTCTTTATCTTCTTATTCTTAATCCAGTACAGGATGCTCGCCTTTTCCCTTTTCTCTTGGAGTTCCGCGTTTGTCATAGAATTTTTTGATGGTGTCGTTGAGAGCAGCACCCAGGGCTTTCTCTTCTTCATCCGGAGGAGTCTGCTTGCTTTCATCTATGCCCACCGCATGAGTGTGCTTGCCGAGCGTTTCCCCAAGTTCGGTACGGAACATTTCCCATATCAGCTTCACGTCGCCGGTCGTAACGTCGCTGTTTTCTTTGAGGCTCTTCAGGGCAATGGTCATCGCCTTTTCGAAGTACTCCGCGATTCGGTGCACGCGCTCGGTCTTTATGCGCTTGGTCTTTTCGCGGAGTCCTTCCAAATCTTCCTGAAGTTTCAGGTCTTTTCGCTCGACCCAGCGGAATTGTTTTGACCACCTTTCTATCGTCGTATCGCTCGGCTTTTTCCCGAGCCGGACGGCAAATTCCGCCCCCATTTCACCCACGCTTTGCCCAACCCTTTCCCATAGGCGCAGCGTCTTCTGGAGGCTGCCTGCCTCGCAGTACAAAAGCCAAGCAGTGTATTGCTGCTCAGTCTCTTTAGGCATCTTTGCTGTGGTGAGTGTGGGTTTCGCCATACTTGTTTATCCCTTTGGCTTCACCTTCTTCCATCGGTTGCGTATCACGTCGCACCATCGAGGGTCGAGTTCCATAAGATACGCGACGCGTTCGGTTTTGTTGGCTGCGAAGAGTGTGCTTCCGGACCCTCCGAAGAGGTCGACAACCGTTTGGCCGATCTTGCTCGAGTTCTTGATCGCACGCATGATGAGCCACTCGGGTTTTTCGGTCGGGTGCGCCATCTTGGTTACTGCTTTACGAGGCAACTCCCATATATCGCTTTCGTTGTTATCGCCGAAGAAGGTATGTCGTTCGCCTTTCTTCCATCCGTACATGATCGGCACTCCCTTTTCTTTGACCTTCTTCTTTTTCGCCTTGAGCATCTGCTCGTACTGCTTTTTGTAGTCGCCCCAGCTAATCGAGAAAGAGGGTTTTACCCAGACAATCGTTGAGGAGAATTCTAACCCGGCATTCTGCATCTCGTAATACCAGAGCGGATAGCTCGTATAGCCGGAGCAGACGTATATCGATGAGCCAGGCTTCAGGATGGTGTTGCAGTTTTGGAACACCTTTTGACTGAAGGTCTTGAATTCTTCGTCTGTCTGAGCGTCGCCGAGAATGCGTCCCTTGTCTGTCGGGAATTTCTTTTTCGTTTCGTGGCTGGTGTAGTCGACGTTGTATGGCGGATCGGTGAACACCATGTCGGCCTGCGCTCCGTCCATCAGCTTTGCGACATGATCGGGATTGGTTGAGTCGCCACACATCAGCCTGTGTCGGCCGAGGACATAGACCTCTCCGAGTTTTGATTCCGGCGTTTTGATCGCCTCTTTCTGATCCTCGAGCGTTTCCTCTTCTTCATCTTCTGGCTCGAGCACGCGCATATCGAGGAGGTGGCTTATCTCTACGTCATCGAAGCCGGTTAGCTTCATATCGAAGTCGGCGCGGTTTAAGTCCCACATCAATTCGGCGAGCTTGTCGTCATTCCAACTGCGACGCTCGGCTACTTTGTTGAGTGCGAGTGAAAGTGCTTTCTCTTCCTTTTCGGGGAGATCCACAAAGTCGACGTTCTTCTCGGGCAGTACCTCCATCTCCATCTCTCGCAGTGCCATGACCGTCATGTTTCCGCCGACGATCATTCCCTCTCTGCCTTTGTGCACGTTAATGGTAATGAGTCCACGCAGTCCGAAGCGTTCGATTGATCGCTTGAGCGCGTCCAAGTCCGGCCGTTTTATATCCCTCGGATTGTAGTCTGGGTGCACGAGATCTTCGAGCCGGACCGTCTTTGTCTGTTTAGTTATTTTTGCCATAGTCTTTTTGCGATTTCTTTTACGACGTTTACTGTCACTGCGTTGCCTATGCACTTGTAACGCTGAGTGTCGCTCACGCCTTCCGTCCAGTTGTCAGGAAATCCCTGCAGGCGTTCGCACTCGAGCGGAGTGAGACGGCGCACTTCCATGTCGTGGAGCGTGTACTGCTGCATGCCGGTGTCGAGTGTCTGCGCGATTCCTTTGCCGACTCTGCCTCGGCGCGTCTTGCTTTTCGGGACCGACAGATTGATTGAGTCTCCGGCTCGGGCTTGTGCGTATCCTCGCTTGGTTGCTTCAGGCACTTTGACGAACGGCTGTCTTCCGCCTCCCTGCATGGTGCTGAGAGTGGGACTAATTCCATCCGCTCCGTAGACCCGATGAGTTGAGTGCCGCGGATTGTTCAATCTCTTTATTTTTTGTGCATTGAGTTTATCTTCAGCAACATACGACCCTGTCGCGGCCGCTTCGTATCTCGCCGTAAGGGTATTAGAGACTGGTCCTTGTATCCGAGGAGCCTCCGGACCGTGCGCTTCGATAGGAAATACCGACGGTCCGGGCGTGCCTCTAAGATGTCCGATAATGAACACTCGTTCCCGATTCTGGGGGACTCCGAAATTCTTGCTGTTAAGCACCTGCCATTGGATGTCGTACCCCAATTCATCAAGCGCGGCGACGATGGTGTAGAACGTTTTTCCGTCGTCGTGAGATAGAAGCCCTTTGACGTTCTCAAGGAGTAGAAGGTGTGGCCGCTTTGCCCTAACAATTCGAGCGATCTCAAAGAAGAGCGTACCTCTTGTATCTTTGAACCCTTTCCTTTTTCCGGCGATAGAAAACGCCTGGCAGGGAAAGCCTCCAACAAGGAGGTCAAAGTCCGGTAGCTTCTTCGGGTTGATTGTTCGGATGTCTCCATAGTTTTTGTGGTTGGGAAAGCGACGCTGGTAAACCTCGATCGCATGCTTGTCGATTTCGGAGTAGCCCACGCAAGTAGGCGATTCTTGTCTTGGACGGATGCGGTTACTGTGTTGGCGAGGCCGTCGATTCGAAGCGCGAGTGTCTTCATGTGCCTCGTCGCTTTTTCTATTCCCCGTCGGCGCAACGCTTTCGCTTCTTCCGTTCTGCTTTCTGTTAGCTGAATCCACATATGCTTGCTCAATGCCCAGCTCGAACCCTCCGATGCCGCTGAATGTACTTAAGTATCTCAAGGTGGCGGACGATCATCCGGCCTTCTTCTCTTCGTCTATCATTTTTTCTATCGTTTCGCGGACCGTATGCAGTCGCGCGATTTCCTTTTCCTGTTCGGCAATGTATTCCTTTTTCGTCACTGAGACGGAACCCACGGGGCTTCTGCGTTCGAAGCCTTCGAGCACCTCCTCATCCGGCTTTCCATCGTGTATTCGTATTTTTATTTCTGCCCTTACGATATCTTCGAGTGTGAGGTCGTGGAGAGTCTCTAGCGTTTCCATTCGTGTTTTCATAGAGCTAGTGATCGCTGGTTATGCTGATAATGGTTTTGTCTTCGGGACCGCGGTCGGTTCGGGTGGAGACCCATCCGACGTAGCGATGGTCGTCGTTCGGAAGCATGCCGACATCCTTCATGGCGTCGATCCACACTTTCGCGCAGACGTTATCGCTGTCGTATGGCCGTTTCTGAATGTGCCGTATGTTGATGTTCACTTTCTCTTTGATCGGTTTTATCCGACCGATGAGATATGCCCCTATCGCTTTGCGCTCCCTGTCGACGATGCGCTTGCGCGTCCAGTAGTTGCCCACTGAATAAATCGAATTCCAGGACGGGGTGACATACGGCACTTCGAGAGTTATTTCCAACCGCTTTCCCATGCGTTAGGAGTTCGACTTCTCCTTGTGCACTTCAGGTACATCGAGCTTTACATTCACTCGTGCCTCTTCAGTTCGGCCGACGCTGCGAACGACCCTGCGGATAGCGTCGATGAGCGCACCCTCCTTGCCGATGATCCTGCCAGCGTCGCCGTCGGCGAGTTTTACTGCAAGCAAAATACCCATGTCGTCACGGGTTCGGGTAATCTCGACGTGGTCCGGATTGCGGACGAGCGCGGTGAGAATTGTTTTTAATACTGTCACGTACTTCGGTGTATCGTTTTCCATGTTTTTAGTGGTTTTGCAATCCGAGTGGCTTTGATTTTTTATCGCCATCGTCCTGCCTTAATATGTTGCTAATAGATTCCATTCCTTGTCCCCTTTTTTCAGGGAAGTATTTCCGAGAGACCAGTACAGCACTTATGTCAGTGGCTTCCCCACACCACGGGCAGAGTCTTTGTTCGACTCCAAGCTCATCGTAGGCGCAAGACCGACACTTGGTTCTGTTTTTAATTCCAACGGAAACATTCTCTTTTTTATTCTTATTTTCTTTATTCTTATTCTGTCCACCCGTGGGTGGATACTTCGTTCCACTTGTGGGTGGAACAGTTCCATTGCCTGATGGATCGTTTTTGCGTATTCCACCTGCAGCTGGAACCCTTGAGAAGGCAATCAGCGGTATGATTTCTTCCCGATTTCGACGCTGATTGTCTTTGTACGTGCGTAAAATATACCCACGTTCTTCGAGCCTGTTCAGCGAATTCGATATCGACTTCGGGCTGGACCTTACGATCTCCGCCAGAGTCAGATTCGATGCCGTGCATTTCTCGTTCTTCAGCCTCGAAAACCAGTAGACGACCCCATACAGCTTTTGCTCCTGTGCGCCGATCTCGTCATCCTCTAGTAACGGATAGGGGATGATGAGGAAGTCGGGCTTGTAGATGTGTCCCATAAGTCATGGAGCGTCCCCGCGACAGAGAGCACCGCTTCCGCTTGCCATCGCCAGTAGGGATTCCAATAACCTGTGCCTTCTCCTGTCGCTATCTGCGCCAAGGACGCAAAGAGAATCAGAAAATTAAACCCAACGAGAAGCAGGATCGTTCCTCCGATATAGGAGGCGATCCTTTTTAGCTTTGCCATGTTTTTGCAGTGCGCTTCCGACCGCTTCGGAACACGCAATTACGTTGTGCTGATAATATTCGACCAAGAGTACGATTCCGTACTCTGCTCTGGCGGTATTCAGTCGAATCCCATCAGCGCAAAATAAAAAACCTCCTTCCAAACTGGAAGAAGATTGTTTTTAGTTGCTGATATACTGCGGAGAAGAAGCGTTAGTCGTTACCCATGTTTTAATCGCCTCGACATTGTTAATGTGCGAGATTTCCTGGCCTTTCGGTCCATTGTGCGACGCCTGTTCCTAAAACTTAATTTGTGCGACCTATGCCTAAACAAAAGCGCCCGCTTCTCTCTTACACAGACGCGGGCTTTTTTATTATCTTTTGACTACTCTATACAGGCGTACGTGGGTTTGATAACTCTTCTAATCTTCTGATATTTTTATCTGTACAGAAATTTTCAAATACCGGCGGATCTTTAATGTGCAAGAATTCACACATTGGAATACAGACAACACTATCATGGACAAGACTATTACCTTCCCCTACTGGATCCCATAATTTTATCGTGAGATCAGTAGTGCTAACCCAGTATATTTTTCCTACGTCGTATAATACACCTCCTGGCATAATCGGCACTGGTCGAATATTGATTACAAATAAAACATCGTGACTCTCATGCATTGTCACGGGGTCATCCCAAAGACAATCAAGTAATGTTGGATCATCATCTTCACTCCAACACTCGATAACGCCAGGATGTGACATGATGTACCGATATCGTTCCTGTACCTCTGTAGGAGCGTTAATACGCAACATCGGAAAAAAAGAAACACTATATAGTTGTGCGAAAAGAGCAAAAAGAAGACTCGCGCTCATACCTGACACGACATTCTCCTCTCTATGAAATGTTTTACCATCGACTGAAAGGATATACAATACATCCATGCGCGTTAGCCACTCTACTCTTGAAACGTACCGAAACTGCCCCCAACGATATAAGTTTCAAGAAATCGACAAAATCAAAGGTAAAAAAGCGAAAGAAGCTGTCTTTGGTACGGCTATTCATAGTGCGCTGGAATACATGTTTTCAAAAGATCCTCTATTCCCGACACTTGAAGAAATTCTGTCGCGTTTTCGATCAACCGTCCAAGAGAGCACAAGCTTTACCGATGAGCAAAAAATTCGCTATCAGGAGTCCGGCGAGCGAATTGTAAAATCGTTTTATGCAAAAAATCCACCGTGGAATTTTACGATCGTTGACCTCGAGTCTCGTTTTGAAGTCGCACTTGATGATCCAACTACCGGTGAACACCATACGCTCGTCGGTAAGATTGATCGTATCGATAAAGTAGAAGACGACGCATACGAGATTATTGATTACAAAACCTCTTCAAAACTTCCCTCTCAAGCAACCGTGGATGGCAACGTACAGTTATCACTCTATCAACTCGGGCTTCAACGACGTTGGCCTCATCTCGATCCCTCAAAGGTTAACCTATCACTTTATTTTGTAAAAGCTGGCGAAAAACTATCAACAAAACGAACACCTGAAGATCTAAAAAATACTGAAATAGCACTCTTAAAAGACATCCAGACAATTGAAATAAAAACAAAATCTGGAGATTTCCCTCCCCTTGTATCCCCTCTTTGTGGCTGGTGTCCTTACAAGCCCATATGTCCTGCTTGGCGACATTTATATCAAAAATCTGAGGAACAGCCTGCTGGAGAAGAAAAAACAGGTGAAGAACTTGTCCAGCAATATTCTCGACTAAAATTAGAAATTGCCGAGAGAGAAAGCGAGCTTAAAAAACTAACCGGCGAGATTAACGTATATCTCAACACCCACGGCCTCGAACGCTTATTTGGCGATGCTCATATCATCGCTCGAAAAGTTCAAGAGCGTTCAAGTGTAGATTTTGAGAAGATGCGATCCGTATTAGAACCGATTGGCCTTTGGGAAACTATCTTAGCGCCAGATCAAAAATTAGTAAAAAAGATTCTAACAACGCTACCACCTGAAACGAAAGCACGCGCCGAAGAAGCTTTGATCATTAAACACTTCACTATGCTCGGACTTTCTAAGAAAAAGATAGACGATCAAATCGAAGAAAATCTATAAATAAAAAAGACCCGTATTTCGGGTCAGATGGTCGTTGTGGATGCGGGAGGCACCGACTCTTTTGCGAGCTCTCTATCGAGCCACATGAGATACAGCGTCGCCAAAAGCATACCGATACAGTCCACGATAATCCATAGAAGCTTCATCGCTCCCTGGTTTGTCAAAAGAGCATAAACTGCAAAGATCACATTCAATGCAGCAAGCAAAATGAAAAGAATTTGACCGTACTTTGCCAAAGGCTTCAATACGGCCGGTGGAACATGCTGGATGAGCGGATCCATTCTGAATATACAGCTACCATATTAACTCGCATGAGTCAAGCTTATCTACACTGCTTACTCGGAGTAAACCCCGCAAGTTCTGCCTCTTGAACTGAGCTAAAATATAGACGGTTTTCATCCTTGATACGCCCTACCGCCTTACAGGCCTTTGGATAATAGGTAGATCCATTTTTGCTTGCGATAAAACTCCCCTCGCCCGCCGAAGAGCCCACCGTACCTGTAGAAAAGGCTTGTTTTTCAAATCGAACAGACGTAATAGGCTTTTTTGTTTGTACAAAACGAATAAACCCAGCTATAAAAAGAATGCTTAAAAACGTACAAAGACCCCAAAATATTGCTCCTTCCTCCCTCTTGATTTTCTCTCGGATACGTTGTAGCATAGTAGGGTTATTGTTTTAGCTTAACGTAAATCATGGCACATACAAAAGCCGGCGGATCGACACAAAACCTACGCGACTCAAACCCAAAATATCTTGGTGTTAAGCTTTCTGGCGGCCAAAAAGCACAAGTAGGATCTATCATCATCCGCCAACGAGGTACTCGTTTTCGAGCAGGTACAAACGTTCGCATGGGCAAAGATCACACACTCTATGCGATGACTGACGGTATCGTACAATTTAGCGACAAACGCCGTACTCGATTTGACGGCATGAAAGTTACTCAAAAATTAGTCAGTGTAGTGACAAAGTAATCTACTCTTCAACTATATAAAAAAGGACCCTCGATCGGGGTTCTTTTTTTGTATTAAAAAATTAAATTACTTGCGGTGGGACATGCCCACAACAAAGACAAATGGGTACTCGCACACCTCCGCGTGTATACGCTACAGAAGAGCCGCAGCAAGAACTCTGGTGGAATATGCTCCTTAAGCGGAGACGCGGACCTACACCGTTGAGCATCTGGCGCATGTGACGTACTTCGCGCGCCACAGAGCGAGAAAGTCCTCGGAGCAAGCTCATATGCCAAGCCCTCTTTATTTAGGATACCTCTACTTTATTGGGATGCAACTATCGTCTCTTCTTTTTCTGTGCTTTCTTTTGTAAACGTGGTTTTTGAGTTTTTTTCGTTGGTTGTTTTGGCAGATCTTTCTTTGCCGCAACACGAATAAACTCACGAAATAACGGGTGGGGATGAAGTGGTCGTGATAAAAATTCTGGGTGAAATTGGATACCGAGAAAAAATGGATGACCTGGAAGCTCTGCAATTTCTACCAGCTTTCGCTGAGGATTAATACCTGAAACAATAAGCCCCTTCTTTTCAAGCTTGGGAAGTAACGATCCATTAATTTCATAACGATGTCTATGTCGTTCTTTGATCCGCTCAACGCCATACGCACGCTCAGCTACCGTTCCCTTTATTACCTTACAATCATACAATCCCAATCGCATTGACCCGCCATAATTTTTCTGGGCAAGTAGCTGCGCCTGTTCGGGTAAAATATGAACTACTGGAAACGGAGTCTTCTTATTCACCTCTTCTGTATGCGCGTCCTCCATACCAGCGACGTGGCGAGCAAATTCAACGACCATAAGCTGTAATCCGTAGCAAAGCCCAAAATATGGAATCTTATTCTTTCGGCAAAATTCGATTACATTGATCTTTCCCTCAATACCTCTTTTACCAAAACCTCCGGGGACTACGATACCGTCAAATTCTTCTATCTCGTATAGCGTGTTTTTATCTTTCTCATACCGTTCCGCATCAAGCCACGTTAAGTTAATCTCAACTCCGTGATACCAGCCGGCATGTTTCAAGGCTTCGATAACTGATATATATGAATCCGTAAGTGAAAAATCTCCTGTAGCAAAATACTTTCCGACGATACCAATACGGACCGTTCGTTTATGTGAATTATGAATTACCGAGACTAGCTTTTTCCATTCAGCAAGATCGGTTTGTCGACGTTTAAGTCCTAATTTTTTTAAAACTCTATTACCAAGATTATCTTTCTCAAAATTAAGTGGAACCTCGTAAATAGATTTAATATCTGGCGCGGACACCACGTCTTCTTCACTTAGATTAGCTGCGATAGAGAGTTTATGCTTGCGCGGCTTATCAAGCGGTACGGAAGATCGTGCAAGAATGATATCGGGCTGGATACCGGCAGAGTTAAGTGAGCGAACTGCGTATTGAGTAGGCTTTGTCTTCATCTCCCCAATAATGCCCGGAATAGGTAGATAGCTCACCATGACAAATAACACGTCTTGAGGAGCGCGAAGTTTTAGCATACGAGCCGCTTCAAGAAACAGTAAGTTCTGATACTCCCCTACGGTTCCACCTATTTCTACTAACAAAATTTCCGCATTTACCTTTTCTTGAGCCGCATGGATACGACGAATAATTTCTTCCGGAATATGCGGAACTACTTCAACACACTTACCGTCATACTCAAGATTTCGTTCTTTAGCAATCACGTGCTGATATACAGCGCCCGTTGTCATGTAATTTACTTTGTGAAGTGACACATTGAGAAAACGCTCGTAGTTACCAATATCCTGGTCGCACTCAAGACCGTCGTCAGTAACAAAAACCTCACCGTGTTCGGTGGGGTTCATAGTACCTGCATCAACGTTGATATAGGGATCGATTTTCATCGCAGAGACGCGAAAACCGTAAGACTGAAGGATCTTCCCAAGAGAAGCGGTCGCTACACCCTTCCCAATGCCTGACATCACGCCCCCCGTAACGAAGATAATCTTTCTCATATCGGATTAATTATTACATGAAATGCAACGTCCATGCCACCAATTGAAACATGTACGGCATGTTCTCCAATAACTTTTAATGGCTCACTGGTAATATGCTTCTTTGTCAACGCCGGAAAACCATTCTCATGCAATGTCTCTATAAGTTCATCTAGCGAGAGCGCGGCGAACAGATGTCCCTTCTCATTTGCTTTCTTTGTGTAGGTTAACGTGGTCTTTTCAAGTTTCTCACGATACAAAATTTGTTCTGCTTCTTTTGCAGCTCCTGTACGCGCAATTTTTGCATCACGAGCCTCGGCTTCCGCGATGGCCTGCTTGTCTGCAATACGCCCAAGACCCTGACGCATCAAAAAATTACGTCCAAAGCCGTCTTTCACATCGACAACGGTGCCCCGTTGACCGATCTTTGGGACATCTTTTATGAGAAGAATTTTCATTATATTAGCGTGTTTTTAAATATTCGAAGGCCTTTTCGAGTTGTGGGTCAGATCCTGGCTCAAGATTTTCTGGAATCTCAACGGTGATATCAGGAGTCAATCCTTCTTTTGTGATTGATTTTCCACTTGGTGTCAACCACTTCGCAATAGTTACTTTAATCGATGTAGAAGGAGTAATCTCTTCAAGCTCCTGTACTGTTCCTTTCCCAAATGTTTTCTCGCCAATAAGAGTTGCTTTCTTATGTTCCTGAAGAGCTCCGGCAAGAATTTCTGATGCTGAAGCAGACCCCCTGTTTACCAAAATAACTGTCGGTATATTTTCAAGTGCTCGATAACCCACGCTACGATATATGTCTGACTCCCGATCACGATACTCTTCTTGAGCAACCACTTCCCCCTCAGGGAGGAACCAGCTTGCAATTTCAACTGCTGAAGTAAAGAAACCTCCTGGATTATTCCGTAAATCTACAATCAGTTTTTTATTACCCGAATTGAGCATCTCGCGCACCGCTTCAGCAAACTCAAGACTCGATTTTTCAGAAAAACTTGCCAAGCGAATAATAAATACTCCGTTTTTTGATTCAGTAGTTAATATAGGAACCTTAATAACATCACGCGCGACAGAAATTTCTCTTGGCTTCTCTTCTCCATTGCGCAAAATGATTAATTTAACCTGTGTACCCCGCTCCCCTCGAATCTGATGAACTGCCTCATCAAGAGTGAGGTCGCTAGTAAAAGAATCGTTAATTTTTAAAATTTTATCCCCTGCCTTCAATCCTGCTTTTTCAGATGGAGATCCTTTAATGGGAGCAATGAGTGTTAATACGTCTTTACGCATACCGATCTCAGCACCAATACCAGAAAACTCTCCTCTAATTTCAGTCTCGAAATCCTCGAGATCTTTTGGCGGAAAAAAGGTCGTATATGGATCCCCAAGACTCTTGACCATGCCTTCTATAGCGCCCCATACGAGCGCCTGACGATCAATTTCCTTCTCTCCGATATGTTTTGCCTCCAAGATACGCCACGCTTTCCAAAACGGCTCAAAATCAACCTCCTTTGCGAGCGTCGAAGGTGTTGTTTTACTAATAACATTCTCAACGCGCTCAATCTCCGGACTGGAGTTGTAACCATAAAAGACGCCAAGACTAAAAGAGGCGCCGATCAAAACGAGCGCCGCCACGACAACAGATTGAGTGCGATACCGCTGCATCATAACGTACTCTAGTATCTCAAAAAAATACTCCTAGAGCAAGCTGTGTGCTATACTGATACACATATGGATCGTGTATCTTCACGCCACGTGACGTGGACGGATATTGAAAATCCAACCGAAGAAGAAATTGGGGCGATGACGAAACGCCTTCTTATTCATCCACTCGCAGCACAAGAAATGCGAGTTGTTACGTATCGTCCAAAAGTAGAACAGTACGAAGAGCATCTCTATCTCGTATTACACTTCCCTGTTTTTGAACCATCGGCTGATTTTAGTATCAGTCGTGAAATTGATTTTATCATCTTTCCTTATAACCTAATCACTGTTCACTACGATCCCGTACCACAGCTCGATGATTTTCTTGAATTACTTGCGAGCCACGAAGCGATTCGTGAACGTAAATTCGGCACATCAGCCGTACAGCTTCTCCACAACATCATTAGCTTACTTTTTACAGTATCTCGTAAAGATTTGGATAATCTCGAAGGACGTGTACGACGACTCGAAGAAAAAGTATTTAGCGACCAACAAGAATCCGCGCTTCGCGATATCGCAGTTATGAAGCGCGATATTCTTAATTTTCAAAAAGCCCTCAAACCTCAGCGCGCCGTACTAGAATCCCTAGAACTCCATGGGACACAGCTCTTCGGGTTAGATACAAAACCTTACTTTAACGATATAAAAGGAGAATATGTCCAACTTTGGGACTCTGTAGAAAATCTGCGCGAGATTCTTGAAACGCTCTACGATACAAATCTCTCCCTTCTTTCAGCAACTACAAACCGCATCATGAAAACGTTAACAATTTTTACGGTTATTTTAATGCCACTTTCATTCATTGCATTCATCTACTCAATGGATATCCCCTGGGTTCCAGGCCGGCAAAATGTAAATGCATTTTGGGTCATTACTTGCTCAATGATTCTCATATCATTTGGCATCTGGCGTATCTTTAAGTCCCATAAATGGCTCTAACGCTTTTCAATACTCTTGGGCGTAATTTGCAGATATTTCGTCCTCGACACGGCAAGCAGGTAACGCTTTATACTTGCGGACCTACTGTCTATCGCTCTCCCCACATTGGGAACTATCGAACATTTATCTTTGAAGATATTCTTGAGCGAACGCTTCGTGCGCAAAATTATACAGTCAAACGAGTAATGAACATTACTGATGTCGGCCATCTCACTGACGACGCGGACGCGGGAGAAGACAAGATTGAACAAGAATCAAAAAAAACTCATCGAAGCGCTCAGGAAATCGCAAAGTTTTATACAAAAGAACTCCTCGGAGACTTAAAGGCACTCAACATCCTAACTCCGCGCTATCTCCCCCGAGCGACTAGCCACGTCAAAGAACAAATAGCGCTCATTAAAACTCTTGAAAAAAAAGGCTTTACATATAAAACTGCGGACGGCATTTACTTTGACACATCAAAATTCCCATCATATGGAGCACTCGCAAAGCGTGCGGCCAGCAACATTCGCGCAGGAGTAAGAGTAGCGCTTGGTGAAAAAAAACATCCCACAGACTTTGCTCTTTGGAAGTTTTCTGGTGCACGAAAACGCCAAATGGAATGGAAGTCTCCGTGGGGCACTGGATTTCCTGGCTGGCATATCGAGTGTTCTGCGATGGCAATGAAATATCTCGGTAAAACGCTTGATATACACTGTGGTGGTATTGATCATAAAGAAACTCATCATCCTAACGAGATTGCTCAATCGGAAGCCGCAACAGGAAAACCGTTTGCGCGTTTTTGGATGCATGGCGCCTTCCTGAATATCAAAGGTGAAAAAATGGCTAAATCAAATCCTGAAACAAATATTACCCTCCAGACACTCCGTGAACGTGGATTTGATCCTCTTGATCTTCGATATCTTGTTCTAGGAACTCACTATCGCAAACCACTTTCGTTTAGCTGGGAAGCGCTCGCAGGAGCTCGCACCGCACGTCTTCAAACTCTTGTAAAACCCTATCGCGCTCTCCCTAAAAAAACACCTCTAAAACTTTTGAGTAAAGAAAAAAAAGCCAAAAGCATAATTATGGAGGCAATGCGTAATGATCTCAATACAGCAGTAGCATTACGGGAAATAATCAAACACGCATTCGTAAGCAAAGATTTCATTGATTGGGCCGATGCGCTACTTGGTTTAAATACAAAAAAAGAAGCTCGTGCTCTCGTGGGTACCACCCCTCCCGATATTCTCAAAAAAGCAATTTTGCGTTCAGACGCACGAAAAGCAAAAGATTGGAAAGAATCTGATCGGATTCGTGAGGAACTACGTTCTTTTGGCTTTGAGGTGCGTGATGTAACGCCCGATAAACAAGGAGAGCCTGATTTCGAGATCCACAGGTTATAAAGGGTTCGCACAGATTCTCCTCGTTGCTCTTTACTCCTACGTTCGGGTAGCATATTGATATGCCCGACCCACTGAAGATCCCTCCCCATAATAAAGACGCTGAAATGGCTGTCCTTGGTTCTGTCATGATGGATCCTAACGCCATCGCGCGCGTTCTCGATGTTCTCCAGGCTGAAGATTTTTATCATGCGGAGCACGCGATTGTTTATCGCACAATGGTAGAGCTTTTTGATAAAAGCGCGCCACTTGATATTTTGGCCGTACAGTCAAATTTAGCAGAAAAAAAATTACTTGAACGAGCAGGCGGACCCGCATACCTCACTACACTCATTAACTCTGTTGCAAGCTCATCAAATATCGCCCACTACGCTGAACTCGTAAAGAAAAAACGTGTGCTACGCGACCTCATCTCATCGGCATACCATATCGGCGAACTTGGCTATCGGGAAGATGAAGATGTCGCCATGCTTCTTGATGAAGCGGAACGTCATATCTTTGGAATTTCAAAACACTCATTAAAACAAAAATTCGTACCTGTACGAAGCGCGCTTGAAGATGCGTGGAGTCGTATCGATACACTCCATAAAGGTGATGGCGCTCTCCGAGGAATTCCAACTGGCTTCGATAAACTCGACAGTCTACTTTCAGGCCTTCAAAAGTCTGATCTTGTTATTCTCGCCGCGCGCCCTTCGCTTGGTAAGACAACCTTTGCGCTGGACATCGCACGCAATGCTGCGGTAACTCACAAAATACCAGTAGCGATCTTTTCACTTGAAATGTCTACCCCGCAACTCGTAGATCGTTTTATTTCAGCAGAAGCTCATGTGGATCTCTGGAAACTTCGTACGGGACGTCTTTCTGAAGCTTCAAATGACTTTGTGCGCATCAACGACGCTCTCTCTCGGCTCGCCGAGGCTCCAATTTTTATTGACGATGCTGCGACAAGTTCTGCGCTTCAAATGCGCGCGATGGCACGACGGTTACAGGCTGAAACAAATCTTGGGCTCATTGTCATTGATTATTTACAACTCATGCAAGGACATCGTTTTTCGGGCGACTCAAATCGCGTACAGGAAATATCAGAAATTTCGCGCTCACTCAAACAACTCGCTCGCGAACTTGATGTACCAGTCCTCGCACTTTCACAGCTCTCTCGCGCTGTAGAACAACGCCCCGATCAACGCCCTCGCCTCTCAGACCTTCGCGAATCTGGCTCTATCGAGCAAGATGCTGACGTTGTTATGTTTATTTATCGCGAGGATAAAATTCGTAAAGAGTCTGCCCGCCCAAATATTGCCCAGATTCTTGTAGAAAAACACCGTAACGGTCCTACGGGTGTCGTAGATCTTTACTTTAGTCCAGAAAAAGTTAGCTTTAGTTCGCTTGATGAAACATTTCAATAAGCCATGGCAAGCCCTGAAATTATCCAACGTCTCATAGAACACTTTTCTCGATTACCAAGCATTGGACCGCGACAAGCCTCTCGCTTCGTATCATTTTTATTGGACGAAAATCCCGACGTGCTTAAAAATTTTGGAGAAACAATTATTACTCTTTCTTCCGCGACAGCTCGCTGTACTGAATGTTTTCGTATCATTGAAGCGGGAAAAGAGGCGCGCTGTTCAGATTGTATGCGCGAACCACTTGGAGCAATACTGGTACTTGAAAAAGACCAGGATCTCGATGCAGTCTTAAAATCTGGAGCATGGAACCAGGCGTATCATGTGCTCGGTGGAACAATATCTCTCATGAACGAAAAGAATCGAGTGACTGATCGCATGAAAGCATTATTCGATCGATTAGAGCGACGTCTTGGCACGCAAGATACAGCCGTAGAGGTCGTCCTTGCCACATCTGCAACCGTTGAAGGTGACTCCACGGCACTCTATATAGAACGTATTTTAGAACCATTTATTAAATCAAAACGAGTCTCACTCACTCGCCTCGGACGAGGCCTCTCTACTGGGTCAGAGATCGAGTACGCTGATCCTGAAACGATCGTTCATGCACTGAGCCATCGACGATAGGCATTACTTTACAAAAAACTTATTATATGGTATAGAAGACACAGAGGTTTCTATGCCAGAGTATGGCACTATCGTATACACTCGGAGTTACAGAGCACAGCTGCAGACGATACCAAGCCCTACGTCGCAAGATTTTGTTGAAGCCCGTGCTTCCCACCTAGCCATCGAACCTTGCCCAGAAGGCGCCATATACAACGACTCACGCCAATGTTGGCATATCACCACAGAGGAAGGATGGCGCATTTTCTATCATGTCAGCGCTCATCAAAGACTTTGTGACAAAAAAATTACACTCCTTGGCGTTACTCACGAAAGCCAAGCGAGCGATACCATTCACTAGACCGTTCCTAATATTGGGAGCGGTTTTTATATTTTTAGCACATTGCGCCCTAGAGAGCATTGTAGTATACAGAAGAGAGAGGGTGGCGCATGCCTCAGGTTACACTCACCGAACTTGCCCGTAATGAACTTGGTCGCGTTTTACCAAGCTCCGCTCAAGAGCTCATTGCCATGGACATTTTCAATCTACCGCTGGATCCGACCCCTGAACTTGTTGGACGACTTGCAGAACCTGGACACTACTCTCTGCCCGTAGACAACAACTGGCTCATCCATTACGTCATTAAACCAGATGGCAACCTAATCGTTCTTTCGATCTTCCAAGGTGCTGAACACACTCTCCACTAACCCGCCCCTCAAAGGCGGTGTTTTATTTACTCTATTATTATAAAAAAAAATAACCCTCTTAAACGGGTTATTTTTTTATCGAAATGATTTTTACTTCTGTATAGAGTTGGCGATGGCCCTTACTGCGATGACGACGGACTTTCGAATGGTACCTCATCATGCGAATCTTATCGCTCTTTGCCTGCTTGATAATCTCTACCTCAACCGCCGCGTTCTTTACATGAGGCGCCCCAATAGCGAGAGATGACTCATCCCCAACAAGGAGCACGTCAGACAATAAAAACTTTTCGCCCTCTTTTTTTGCGATTTTTTCAACCTTAAGCGTCTGATTTTGTGTAACGAGATATTGCTTCCCTCCCGTCTTAATGACTGCGAACATGGACTATATCTTACCCTTCTATATCAGGCCTGTCAAGAACTATCGGATCCATACCCCCACCCGAACCACTGATACGCAACACGTCTTTATCGATCTTTTTGAGCTCTTTATATGCCGTGTTATAGGTACCCACGGTTTGACCAAGCGTTGACCCAAGCTTTGTCATATATTGCTCGTAAGCAAGAATGTGCCGCCCAAGCTCTTCTACTCGCTTGATAATTTCTTTTGCTGACTTCTCAATCTCCATCTGCTTGAGCCCCTGCAATATCGTTTGTAAAAATGCATAAAATGAGTTAGGCGAGACAATATGTACTCGCTTTGTAAGCGCGTACTGAATTAAATCTTGGGTATTTACCTTTACGGCGCCAACTTGGTTGATGGTCAAATCATAATAAATTGCCTCCGACGGGATAAACATAAGTGCAAAATCCATAGTCCCATCCTGCGGACGCACGTATTTTGAAGTCTCATCGATACGATTTTTTAAGTCTTGCTTGAATGTTTTCTCGACACGCTCCCGTTCAGCAGGGTTACGCTCTTCAATAACTCGATTGTAATTTTCAAGAGAGAATTTTGAATCAATGGGGATGACTCGATCTTGGAGCTTAATAACCGCATCAACGATAAGATCCTTCCCATCATCATTCTTTCCAACCTTATACTGCATCTCGTAGGCAGCCGCGGGTAATATGTTTTTAAGAACAGTCTCGAGATAATACTCTCCCAATACTCCGCGTTGTTTTGGATTTTTAAGAATATCTTGAAGCGCCTGTAACTGATCAGCAAAATGTACAACCTGTTTATTTGTTTCTCCTAAAAGCGTAAGTTCTTCGGTTATATCTTTAATCGTCCGAGCATATTCTCCATGTTGTGCCTGCATAACTCGAGTCGATTCCCCAAGTCGAGAATCCATAAGACGCATCATTTCATGCATCTGATTTTGTAAAAAATCGAGCCCTTCGGGCTTTCGATTATAGCCGCGCATAACCCAAAAAATAATAAGCGCGCCCATGCCAACGCCAAGAATCATGCCGACCAGTGCTTCTATTCCGCTCATACCCCTACTCTACCATATCTTTTTGACGATATAGAAGTTTGATAGCTTCAACAAATATCATACTCGTAAAACCGACGCCAATCATAATGATGATGTGAGGTATGGTGACTGTCGTGACACGAAGTAACTCGGCGAGTGGACGAAAAAGAAACGCAGGTACAAGCATTAAAACGCCTGCGGCGAATGCAAACAAAAGATATGGGTTTGAAAATAAGTGCACTTGCCAAATTGGCCGACGCAAACTACGCAAAGAGAACACAAAGAAAAATGAATTAATTGCTACGCCAAGAAACATAAGCGTACGCGATTGACTCACAGAAGCACCGCTTTGAATTAAGAATGCATATATACCAAACAATAAAGCGGTAGAAAGAAGCCCTCCGATAAATATAAGTGCCTTCATCTGACTCGTAAAAAAGTTATCTGCTGAAGACGGGCGTGCCTTTAATACATCGTGTTCTTTTTGTTCAAATGCAAACGCAAAATTGAAAAAACCTTCTCCAACAAGATTGATCCAAAGAATTTGTGCGGGCAACAATGGCAATGGCAGTCCAGTAACAAGCGCACCTCCAATTAAGACAACTTCGGTAAATCCTGTAGCCAGAAGAAAAGTAACAACTTTCCGAAGATTATCTAGAATTGTTCTTCCCTCCTCAATAGCCGCGACGATAGTCGAAAAACTATTATCAAGCAAAACAAGATCCGCGACCTCTTTTGCAACCTCCGTTCCTGAGCCCAGCGCGATACCAATATGTGCGCGCTTGAGCGCAGGTGCATCGTTCACCCCGTCTCCTGTCATGGCAACAATTTCACCCTGCTTTTCGAAAGCTTCCGCAAGTAATGATTTTTGATGTGGTAATACGCGCGCATAAATATTAATTCGATCTAAGTCTGCCGTTCCATTTTCAATTGCCGTCCCGTCGGCGATAACGATTGGCTCGGGGAATCCAAGCTCATGAGCTACAGCACGCGCCGTAAGAGCATGATCTCCCGTAACCACGACTACCCGCACGCCAGCTCCCCGAGCAGCCTCAAGAGAGGCTTTCACATCACCTCTAACTGGATCGCGAAATCCAATTAAACCAAGATACGTTAACCCATGAAATTCCTTTGGACTTGATTTAAGAATAATAGTTGCGCATGCAACAACTCGAGCACCAGCTTCCGCGAGCCCTTGATATTCTATCTCAAACTTTTTCCTTTCTTCTTTAGATAAACGTGACCGATCGAGCACTTCTTCCGGCGCGCCTGACAAAAATACGCGGATTTGATCATCGGTGCGGTATAGAGCAATCGCAATACGTGTCGTATTATCAAACGGCATAAAATCAACAAGCTCATGCTGCCTTTCAAATTCTTCTTTAGAAAGCCCTGCCTGACGTGCTGCGAGTACAATTGCTCTACTGGTCGCATCTCCTCTGACGCGCCAAGCGGTAAGTTCATCATTCGGGTTTTCAATAAATGCATCGGCTGCAAGCATTCCTGCCTCAAGAAGCGCCATTCTTCCTACATCGCTATCGCGTGCAGGAATGACGTGTGACACGGCCATCGTTCCTTCCGTCAACGTGCCTGTTTTATCAGTTAAAATAACTGTCGTCGCGCCGAGCGTCTCAGTACTCTTTAACCGTTTAAGCAATCCTCCTCGTTTCAAAATACGCTCCGCACCAATCGCCAAAATAACGCTTACCGCTATTGGGAGTCCCTCTGGTACGGCTGAAATTGCAATCGCGACCGCAAGCGAAAACATATCGCGCGGGTTAAAACCTTTGAGAATACCTACAAAGAAAATACTAACCGCGCCTATGAGTACCAAAAAACCGATAAAACGCGATAGAGAGGCAATCGTACGTTGAAATGGCGTCGGATGCTCCACCTCATCAATAAGTAGATATGCAATTTTACCAAATTCTGTCGCGCCCCCTGTAGCAACTACAATAGCGCGCCCCGTCCCTGCCTCACAGAGCGTCCCCGCGTATACCATATTTGTACGCTCAAGAAGCGCAGTTGCGGGTAAAAGTGTCTGCGAACTTTTAATTTGAGCGACCCACTCACCCGTTAACGTTGATTCATTTGCGGCAAGCTGACGAGCATCCAAAAGACGCGCATCAGCATCAATACTCATTCCAATACGAAGCTCTATAATATCGCCCGGAACAATCTCTCGTGATGACACTTCTCGTACTTCGCCATCTCGTAAAACATGCGTTACCTTTTCAACACGCGAACGCAACGCATCAAATGCACGCGACGCGCGTCCCTCTTGATACATTCCGACTGCCGTATTGATTGCAAGTACAATTGCAATCATGATTGCATCTGCTCTATCGCCCAAAAACCACAAAATAATCCCCGCGATAATCAACGTGACAACTAATGAGCTTTCGAGTTGCGAGACGAAAAGATCAAGTAATCGAGAGCGACGACGCTTTTCGATCGTATTAAATCCATATTTTATCTGACGTGCTGCAACCTCCTGCTTATTTAAACCACGCGATGGATCGGTCTCAAATGCATGAGCAACGGCCTCTGTATCAAGCGCGTGCCAGAGCTGGTCATTCACATATGCCATTCTACTATTGTATCAGATAGCGAAGCGGTTTATGAGCCCATTCCTTTGCATATCCGACTCCAACGCGTGGCATTTTTATAATGTTCTTTGGTTTCATAATCTGCTTACCAAAACGTATACGCCGATCTCGAAAAATACTTGTACCGCTCAACGCACTCGTAATACCAAGTGCCTTCGTAACGCGTCCCGGCCCACGTATTTCTTTTTTTTCAGGCAACATAACAATTCCTCTGATTAAAACGGCTGCGGGATATTCTTTTGGCCCTACGACGACATTGAAACAGTGATGCATACCGTATACAAGATATACGTAAATCGTGCCTCCTATCTCAAACATGGGCGCATTACGCTTTGTCTTGCCTCGAGAAGCATGCGATGCCTTATCTTGAAATCCATAATAAGCTTCTGTTTCGCAAATCATGGCACGGACAGTTCGCCTATCAATACAGGAAATAATTTCCATACCAAGGAGCGCTTGAGCTGCACATCGCGCATCCCCCATAAGAATATCTTTCATCGTTTGCCATTCTAACAAAATAAAAAAGCATCCCCTAGAGGACGCTTACTTTGGTACCTGTTGGATACCTTTACTTAATGTTGTATTGAGCGGAACACCTCCTCTACATAACTGACAATTCTCTACTGGCCATGCCTGTAAAGACATCGATATGAGAGAATAAAGCGTCGTTACCCCCAACTGCTCAGCGGTAACATCTCCCCTGTTCCAAAGAACTGCAGCACATGTTACGCGCGCACCAACGGCACGCGCAGCAGTAATTGCTGCTTTCAAAGATCCTCCGGTAGTCACAATATCTTCGATGATAAGAACTTCTCGGCCACGCATGAGCATATCAAACCCACGGCCAAACTGAAACTTTCGTTCGCCAATCTTATCAGCAAATGTCACGACGACGGGCGCATGATCAAGCGTCATCATATGATATCCAACCCAATTTGTGAGCGATATCGCTCCCACAGCAGGACATCCGATAACCTGAGTTATCTGACGCGGCAGAAGAGTGGCAAGTAATTTTCCAAGCGCCGATCCAATGCGAGGACGAGCAAAAAGCATCGCCTTATTTACATATGTATCACTATGTAAGCCAGATGCTAAAACAACATGCGTGCTGTCAACAAATGCTCCAGTATTTCTAATCTCCCTAAGTGCTTGCTCTTGAAGCACGACTCGTCGATCAATAATACCGCGTCTCACCGACGTTCTCTTCGAGAGAATCCCACGGTAACATCAACAGCCAAATCATCAAGTATATCGAGAACGTGTTGTCCTCGAGTATGGGTGAATGCTCTACCAAGTACACATCTCGTAGCACCATTAAATACAGCCTCTTCTACCGTCATCCCTTCTAGAGCCAAACCCGGCACGATAATCGCCATAGATTTCAAAGCGCGCAAAGCGGAGACTGAGCTTAAAGCACTCGGGGGACAAACTACTCCGGTTACTTCCCCTTGAGCTGCCATGAGCGCCAACATCGCAGATTGCTCTCTTATTGATCGTCCGTGCACAACTCGCGCCTCAGCTTCTGCCATACTTGAAAGCACTAAGATACCGTAAACGCGTGGGGCATGATCTCGAGCAGCTCGCATCATCGCTATCCCACCACTCGCATGTACCGAGATAATATCAGCACCACACTTAACTAATGCAGCAGCCCGACGAGCAATAGTTCGCGGGGTGTCGTAAAGTTTGGCATCAACCCATACCTCACGTGCACCTGCACCCTTGATTCGTTCTATAGCATCCATGCCATAGCTATCAAACAAATTATGAATTTTAAATGTGCATATTCGATCTCTGAGTGCCTCTACCAAGCTAACTGCTTCATCAAGAGTATCAACGTCGAGAGCTGGAATAATCACGTCTCCCGGATCCATGTGTTCTCCCTTCAATCTTGGAGCAAACTACCACAAAATAACAAAATTTTCAAGAATAAAAAACTCCGCACGAATGCGGAGAAATTGGCTAGTTTATAAAACAAAAATTATTCTGGCGCTGCTGAAAGCTCTCGACCTGTAGGCGAAATCAGATATACGCCTCTGCTCTGTGCTCTTACAAAGCCACTATCAACCCACTTATCAAGCAACGTCTGTGCGTCCTCTACTGAATATTCCTGACGACTCTGACGACATACTGTATCGAGCAATTCATTGGGAAATTTTGGGCGACTTGCGGTGCGCAATACTCTCCACAAATGATCTTTTAGCTCCTCCGCCACCATGTACCTCTATAAAAGCAATACATGAAAAATAGAGAAAAGTCAACTATATATAGAAAATTACACTAAACAAAAAAATATCTCACCGCATGTAAGATATTTTTACTTTGAGCAGCCCTACGGGGAATCGGTTTTCTTTTCGAAAACCCCGGGGAAGTCCCCCGGACTTCCCTTCGATCCCCCACCAATTAGAGTTATTGCAAATAAAATAAAACGTACACAAGGTACGTTTTATTTTATCTGAGCAGCCCTACGGGGAATCGAACCCCGATTTGTTGGATGAGAACCAACTGTCCTAGCCGTTAGACGATAGGGCCATGTGGCGATACAATACCATCCTTTTTTAACTCGGGCAATATTTTTTATTGTGTTGTCCAAAATGCTTCCTGACGAACAAGCAACTCACGAGAACGATTTTGATCTTCCATGATTGCCTTTACCGCATACTCCATCCGCATACCCTGCGATCCTTTTATTAAAATAACATCTCCCTCTTGTACGATGCTTCTTAAAAATGCCCCGGCATCTTGAGAGCGCGCAAACCATTGATCAGCGCCCTCAATACTCTTGGAACGAATCCCTACAGCGACTACAAGATCTGCTGTCCCACGTGCGACCTCGCCCATTCTCCGATGCGCGTCTGGGGAAAATTTGCCGAGCTCAAGCATGTCACCAAGTACTGCAATGCGTCGTTTTGCTGGAATTGAAGCGAGCACTTCAAGCGCGGCATCGACTGCGATCGGAGACGAGTTATATGTATCGTCAAGAATGAGAGAATCCGTCACGCCTGATATTAAATTTAATCGTCCACGCTCAGACTTATATCGCTCAAGTCCTTCCGCGACTTCCAAAGAACGAAAACCGAGTGCAGTTCCTACAGCAGCAGCAGCAAGAAGCGCGTATACTGACTGCGCGCCAACAATACCATCGATATGAATTGGATGTTTTTCTTGGTGTATGTGCAGTGTAAATGAAATTCCTGCTGGCATATTTTTTTTAATGACAAGTTTATACCCTGACGCGCGAATGTCTGCATCTTTATGAAATCCGTATGTTAAAACATTCGCATGAGTACGCGATCGCATCGCATACACCTGCTCATCATCTCTATTGAGTACAGCGTATCCATCATCAAGCTCTCGGACAATTTTTGCCTTTTCAGAAGCAACTTCATCGGTACCAGAAAAAAATTCAACGTGCACTGGCAAGTCACCAATCGTTGTTACAACACTTACCTGCGGATGTATCCATCCGAGCATACGATCCATATCACCGGGCCTATCAACTCCCATTTCAAGTACAAGATATTTTGGGTATGGCACACGTGACCATATGCGCATAAATCCACGCGCAAGATTACTCAACCACCCATGCCAAGATTTCCATGCATTCTCAAGACCGAGTACTGCGAGCGGTACTCCGAGCTCACTATTGTAACTCTTTGGGCTCTTGCCTGTTGGGTAATAATCTCCAAGCATACCCGCGATTGCTTCTTTTGCGGATGTTTTTCCCACGCTTCCTGTTACACCAATAACAATGGGCTTATGCCGCTTGAGCACCATACTTGCCTCCCACCGTAGTATCACTACTAGAATATTTTTTATTATTGCCATCATAGCGGGCTATTAAGTCTGTGGCCGATCAGGAGGAACTTCATAATAAGAAAATAAATACTGAATTGTTGAGCGAAACGGTTGCGTCAATGTTTCAGAAGCGTAACGAACTCCCTGTGGCCGCTCAAGAAATAGAAATACTAAAAATCGAGGATCAAATGCCGGTCCATAACCAAAGAATGTATGCAAAAACTCATCCCCATATCCATTTCCAGAAGCCATCTGAGCGGTACCGGTTTTCGCAGCAACTGCGTATCCAGGAATCTTCCCCTTTCCATTTGCCAGTTTTTCATCAACAACACGTACGAGCATGCGTGTCACTTCTGTTGCTGTCTCTTGTTTTAATACCCGCTCTTGTTGTTGTGGTTTACGTAAAACTTCTGACCCATCTTGATGGCGAATCTTTTCCACTAAGTAAGGATGCGTGAGATTACCCTCGTTTGCAAGACTCGAGAGAGCTCGAACAAACTCCATTGGGGTCATAGAAATTCCCTGCCCAAACGAAGCTGTCGCAAACTCAATCATGCGTGTACTTTCAAGATTACGAATATCTCCCGTTACTTCATTTGGAAGATCAATGTGCGTAGATTCACCTATCTGATACTGAGTCATATAGCGTCGAAATGTTTCTTTCCCCATACGCTCCATGAGAAACACGCTACCCATATTGAGTGACTGAGATAAAATCTCCTGTATATTCACAACTCCGCGAGCTTTTCCATCAAAATTCCGTACCGTGAGCGTATCAAATGTACGCTCGCCCGTGTCATTATATGTCGTATCCCGATTAACGGCACCGGAATCAATCGCGGCTGCCATCGTAAGAGGTTTTACTACGGAACCCATTTCAAATCGTGACTCTACATTAGGATTTTGAAAAACTCCTACGTCCTTTTGCTTAAAGTATTCATTTGGATTAAACGACGGCACAGCGGCCATCGCAAGAATTCGTCCTGTCTTAGGCTCAATAATGATACCTCCTGCACTTCGAGCATGATACGCCCTTTGAACACCATTGAGTTCTTTTTGAAGATATGTCTGCACTCCCGCATCAATAGTAAGCACGACTGTTGCACCATCGCGTTGCGGAGAAATTAATTTCTTTGCAAACGATAAAAGACGTCCTCCGCTCGTCTCTTCTCCATGGAACACTCCGTCCTCTCCCTCAAAATCAGAATTATAATATCGCTCGAGCCCATATTTACCCTCCCCGTCAGCACCAACAAAACCAATTACCTGAGAAGCAAAATCACCCGCAGGATAAAACCTCCATTGTTCTTCACTAAATGTTACGCCCTTTGGCTTACGTGCAACAATCGCCGTCTTTGCATCATGAGATACTCGATGAGCAATAATCTCATACGGATCCTCTTTCTTTGCAGCTTTCGTAAAGAACTCTTCTCGATCAAGAGTAAGACCTCCTACGGTCGTAAGGAGTTCGTAGAGTGTCTCTGGCGATCCAATCTCACTTGGATTAATTGCGAGCAACCATCCCTGTTTTGTTGTAGCAACAGGCACAACGTTATCTTTTTCATATAACAAAATCTCACCGCGACGCGCGCGGAGTACGCGCTCAACGGAGTGTTGTTGAGCTGCTTTCGCTTCATAAATATCATGGTCGAGTACCTGCAACCAAAAAAGGCGGGTTATAATCCCGCCGACGCATCCTATGATAATGACGCCAAGTATGACGACACGTCTACGAAAATGGTCTTTCATCGAAACGCTACGACGTCCGAAGAATCAAGATATGTTGGCGCATACACCGCCACAAACCCCGCCTCTTCTGCATCAGGAGCAATTTGTTCAAGAACAACAGTTAAATATCGAGCACGTAATTCTTCACGGGTATCATCGAGTGACGAGAGCTCTCGTGCTCTTGCTTCTGCATCAAAACCTAAAAGTACGGCGCTATTGATGACAAGTACAGTATAAACAGTAAGCACTCCAAAAAGTACCCCTATCGTTGTGAGTTGTTTTTTCATACTGTTCTCTCCCATACACGTAACTTTGCTGAACGAGATCGCGGATTTTTTAAAACTTCTTCGCGCGACGCAATAACTGGTTTTGTTGTAATTGGCATTCCATTTGAAGCAGACCGGAACGTATGCTTTACAATACGGTCTTCAAGAGAATGAAAAGATATTGCCGCCACACGTCCACCTACCTCTATAACATCCATTGCCGCGCGAAGCCCATCTTCAACACACTCAAGTTCTTTATTAACCGCGATGCGAAGTGCCTGAAACACTTTCGTCGCAGGGTGCACCTTGCCTCTCCGTGGGATCACCGACTCCACAAGACGGGCAAGGTGCCCTGATGTCACAATACGCGAACGTCTGCGCTCATTCACAATCGCGCGCGCAACGGCGCGTCCACGCCGTTCTTCTCCGTATGCAAAAAATATATTAGCTAACTCTGCCTCTCGGTATGAATTAATCATCTCCGCAGCTGAAATCCCATCGTCTTGATCGTATCGCATGTCGAGAGGTTCATCTTTCGTAAACGAAAATCCACGCCCAGCTTGATCTACATGATACGAACTCATGCCAAAATCAAAAAGTACGCCATATACTGGTTGGAATTTCTGTTTTTGAACGTACTCTTTCATGTAAATATAGTTGCCTTCTTGAACTGTGAGTTTTGTAATCTTTTCTTTTTTAATGATTTTTACAATCTCTGGATCTCTCTCAATGCCGAGAACCGTTACTCCTCTCTGTACCAGCGCGCGAGCATGTCCCCCTCCATTCAACGTTGCATCGATAATATGTACGCCACGCTTTGGACTTAGGTACTGAACGATTTCCTCAAGTAATACCGGCTCATGAATTGCTTTCATTTAGTACATTCCCAACTCACCTAACTTTTCTGCGAGCACATCAGCATTCTCTTCTGACTTGCGTCGTACATCTTCCCAGCGATCTGGCGACCAAATTTCAATCCTATTATAAACGCCAACAATCACTGCCTTATTGTCGAGCCCTGCATATTTTTTCAAATAATCAGGAACAAGTATGCGACCAAGGCTATCAATTTGCTCTTCTGCGGCTCCTGCAAGCATTAGACGTACAAAATTTCTTGAATCCGCCTGCCCCAGAGAAAGCTTACTCAACTTCTCTGCCATGAGATCCCATTCTTTCTGAGGATATACGAAGAGACATTGATCGAGCCCTCGCGTAACCACAACCGTGTCACCAAGCTCCCGGCGCATTTTTGTCGGTATCGAGACCCGTTTCTTCGGATCTAAACTATGCTGGTACTCGCCGATAAACATATATATTTTATTGAAGTATCCACCTTATCCACAGTCTTATCCACTTTTTACCACTTTTATGACACCTCAACTAAAATATACCCTACTCCTTTCACACTTACAACCACATATCCACAACTTTATAAAACCGTTGGTATATAAAGAACTCCATGTATTTCATGGAGCCTTATACACCTGTTATCCACTTATTTCACGTCTCTAAGAAACTCTTTTGGGCTTATTCTGCTACTGCTGTAAGTCTTGAAATCAAAAAATCTCGCTCTAGCACACTTAAAAACCATCCTGCCTTAGGCCCGGAGGGCTTGCCTAGGAATGACTGGTATAGGGCACCGAAAAAATCAGCTGGCGAGAGTTCATGTCTTTTCTTAATCTCATGAAGTTCAGTATGCAGTTCTTGTCCATCGAGCATCGCGTGCGATTGGATGTAAGTTAGTACGTCATGTAAGGCCGCTTTTTGTTTTTGAGATAATGAACGAACCTCTACTGGAACTTGATCTGTCCGAAGCTGAAAGCGATATTGTTCATCTGCGATATCAAGCCACCGACGAGCATATTCCGCCCGCAATTGCAGCTCCTCCTTGTCAGCATCAGTGAGCGCAGAGCCTTTCATGCGCTCCGCCTCGCTTGCAAGAGAAAGATGGGGCATCTGTACAAGGAAAGCAACGAGAGAGAATCGAGGCAAGAATCGCTGCCTAAGAAGCCGCGGCTCTCCTTGCGGATGCACAAACGCAAAGAGACGAGAATCATCGTCTTCTTTTTTCTGCCAAAAACTTTCTGCGATTTTATCGTATTGATCAAAAAGCATCGGTATCGTATCGCCCGTTGGGTCAAAATTAACCTGCTTGCTAATGTCCCGCCCCAATAGGGCAAGTCTTAAAATATATGGCGGCACAAGATCGGCAACTTCGCGAGCCGATGAACCACGCCCCTTTGAAGAAGACATCTTTTGACCTCCGACAAGAAAAAATTCATTCGGTACTCCAAATGGAGGCTCGTACTCAAAAACCTCTCGTGCGATATGATCGGCAACATCACGTGCGCCTCCTTTTGAATAATGATCTTTTCCTCCTCCTTCGACATCAACACCAAGAACTACCCATTTCGCAGCCCATTCAACTTTCCATGGAAGTTTTGCCCTACCGTCAAATGGTGACACGTGACCCTGATGTCCGCACCCCTCTGTCCACTCGACAACATGTGGCTCACATGTGTATGTTACTTCTTTTCCATCAAACCCACTTACACGTGTCGTACTTGCCTTTCCACATTGTTCACAAATAACAGACAATGGGTACCATGTAGCTGGTCGATCGGAACCCGAAACTTGTTTATAGATACGTCGGATAATATCCGCGCGCTCAAGCGTGCGGCGGATAGAATCATTCATTTTACCCGATAAATATAACTCTGTTGAATGATAAAACTCTGGATGATACCCTATCTCTTCGATTACCTCCCTATACTCGCCTCCATAATAATCAGCAAAATTCTTCGCTTTTGTAGAATCTGGTGATGGTACATAACATAATAGTTTACCAAGATGCTGTCGATACGTATCTTCAGGTAAATATACTGGGAGCCCATCCATCACATCAAAATCATTAATTTCGTATTTAAAGATGTGAGGAATCCCTGCCTCCGAAAAACGATCAGCGATAGCACCGTGGAGCGCAAGAGCTCGCAATGAGCCAACATGAACCCGCCCCGACGCTGTCTTTTCATCACGAATAAAAAGTGGCTCGCCAGAGGCGATCTTATCTTTTAGTGAATCCTGTATCTGTTCAAAAATACGGTCTACCCAAAACATATAATTTACCTCCCTATACTTGTATATCCATCGCCAGAAACTACTCGAATCTCTCCGAGTAAGTTCCTATACTACGCGATTTCTAAAATAAGATACTGTACTTGCCCTCGTGGGGTTGATACGAGCACTGAATCATTTTTCTTTTTTCCAAGAAACGCCTTACCCAATGGAGACTCGAGTGAAATGCGCCCCTTGAGGGGATCCGCTTCTTCCCTTCCAACAATTGTGAAGCGCTCCTCTCCATTTTTTTCTTTTTGTACGGAAACCGTAGAACCAATGCGAACCTCTCCTGTCACGATCGTTGAGATAACCTCTGCACGACTCAATAAATCCTCGAGTTTTGCGACTTCAGCCTCATTAGACATCTGCGCGTCTTTTGCCTCAGAATACTCTGCATTTTCAGAGAGATCTCCAAGACTCTTTGCATACTCAAGGCGCTGCGCGATCTCAACTCGCTTTTTTGTCTTTAAATCCTCCAGTTTTTTCTGAAGTTCTATATAGCCCTCTTTGGAAAGATATTCTGTATCGTCAGTCATAGTATTGTGTGTTTATGGAACTGTATTGTATGTGATATAGGTATCGGGGTCAATGTACAAGCCGCTCAATGCCCCCATTGTCCAATATCCATCGATATACCTCGGAAGCAACGTATGGGGAACCGACAAGATTTGAGCGTGCTCCTGACTCAAGTAAAATCACCATGCCTATTTGTGGATCATCATATGGAGCGTAGTTTATTATCCATGAATTTACTCTGTCTTTTTTACCAATTTCTGCCGTTCCAGTTTTTGCAGCAACGGGAAATGGTAACCAAGAAATTGCTTGTGCGGTACCCCCGACTTCACCCGCCTTTCGCATCCCCTCACGAACGACATTGTAGTGAGCGAGAGAAATTCCATCGATTGTTGTGAAATGTGGCTCCGCTCCTTTTATAATATGAGGCGTCGCAGCTCGTCCTCCATTTGCGATATACATAAGACCGCGCATCATAGAAAGCGGAGCGATCGTTACATCTCCCTGACCAATACTTGTATTATACGTATCTCCAACGCGCCAGATAGGATTTTGAGTATGAGTTTTTTCTTTCCATTCGGGATCTGGTAAAAATCCGTGATCTTCACCTCCAAGATCGATGCCCGTAACCGTATCAAAACCAAATTTTTGAAGCCATGATTTTATACGATAAACTCCAAGGCCTTTGATATCTCCAAAGCCACCTCCAATTGTATAAAAATATACGTCGCTTGAAACGGCGATCGCCTCGCGCATATCAACATATCCATGCGCCTTCCAGTCTCGAAAAATACTCGGAGGTCCGCCAAATGGATTCGGGAGCTCCAACTGGCCTGAACTATAAATATTACGAAATTCATCAATCACACCCTCCTCCAGCGCAGCAATAGCAATAAATGGTTTCATAATTGACCCCGGCGCAAACGTACCCGCGACCGCACGATTAAAAAGAGGTGTGCGTGAATTCTGAAAAACATCGCGCGCCTCTTCATGCGTAAGTCCGCGTCCAAACGCTTCTAAGTTAAAACTCGGCACGCTCACAAGCGCCAGTATAGAACCGTCTTTTACTGAGAATACGATTCCTGCTCCTCCCTTAAATCCTCGTTCTTCCATTGTCCCCGCAAGACGCTCATATAAAGCCTCCTGAAGTGGGGCGTCAATGGTAAGTGTCAGCGCCTTCCCTTCTACAGGCTCTTTAAGCGGCCCCCGAGCAACAGTCTGACCTGTCGCATCCAACTCTTCATCTCGCTCACCTGGGATACCTCGTAAACTATCATTATAAAAACGCTCAATCCCCGTCTTTCCTACCTCCCTCATGCCATATGTCGCAATCCCTGAGCTTACATCACTCTCTGAAGGCTGCCCAAGATATCCAACTAGATGACTAAATGCAAATGGATGTTTGACCGTTCGTCGATATTCTACAAGAGTGGATGACGCAAGATATGATTCATTAAATACGATAGCCGTGCCATTTTTATCAAAAATCGTTCCTCGTGGAGCATCGGCGTATGTTTTACGAATATAATTACGCTCCGCACGTCCCGCAAGCTCCTCCCCACGAGCAACTGATAGCCATGCGGTTCGACCCAATAATAAACTACCGATCAAAAATCCGATTACCGCAACCATATAAAACGAACCGCGAGAAAGCGGTTGCTCAATCACGCCTTCGAAACGTTCTCTCTCAAATCCTGGGATATCTGAGGTATCAAGAAAAATCTCATCAGGTGAAAGAAACGAATTAGATTTTTTTCTCCATAATCGCATACGAAAGAACAGACGTACTATAGCGCAGCCCCATAAGAGTTACCACTACAAAGATACTTGATAAACTAAGCCGCACCCAAAGTATCCCCGCACGAATCCCAATTGACCACCACGAAAGATCTGCGCTTACTCCCCACATAATACTAAGCCCTCCGACGATACATACCGACGAAATCATAAATACAAGAAACGTACTTACCCACGATGAAGAATCAAATATAGATAGTAAAAACCAACCGACACAAACGCCAAGAGTCCACATACCAAATGCCAAGCCAAAAAATTGATGTGAGAATACTTCTAAAAGCGCGCCGCCTACAATAAGAGCGCTAACTCGTTTATAAAATATGCCCCCGAGTAACGCGGTGGCGATATACAAATCAACGATCATGCGTTAACACAGATAATAATGTAGAAACTGTAGCCGCGTGCTTTACAAGTACGCGTAAGAACGGTTCAGAATTTAGATCATCGATCCGAGCAACCGTGCCCATAACTAATGATGGATCTTCTGCCCAATACACCGTATCTCCAATTTGAACATCACTTCCTTTTGGCAACTCTGCTTGGAGTAACTCTGCCCCAAATCCTTGAAACACCGTACTAATACCGCTTCGTTCAAAAATACCATCCACACGCGAGACCGGCGAGGTAATGATCTCTACTTTACTTGAGCGATTACCACTCTCAATAACAAATCCAATTAATATCCTGTCGCGCACGATAACCGTAGAAACTGGCAATGATTTATTGAGAAATGCTATATCACTAAATTCGTGCGCGTGCCGCCCAACAACAAAAATACTATCGGGAGCTAATTGGCTTATTTCGGCTCCAAGCGTCAATCGATCGTATCCTAATAATACTCGAGAGGTAGTATCAATCAAAAAACGTTCAACGGGTAACATTAGTTTAAATGCAAAGGCAAGAACCAATAACAAAACTCCTGTACCCAAAGCAAAAAAACGTGCCCTAACGGATCGACGCCTCATGCTCAGGTTCAAGGAGAACGTCCTTGAGAACGTCGAGATCTTCAAGAATAATACCCGTTCCTCGCACCACGGCAGTCAGTGGATCTTCCGCAACATGTACGGGGATTCGTGTCTCTCGCTCAATTAAGTGATCAAGACCACGCAATAGTGAGCCTCCACCGACAAGAACAATGCCTCGATGAATAATATCTGCAACAAGTTCAGGAGGCGTCAATTCAATCGTCTCACGAATAGACTTTACAAGAATAGAGATAGAGCCGCGAAGCGCTTCTCGAATATCAGAATCTGTAACGAGCACCTCTCGAGGCAATCCTGTTACCAAGTCACGCCCTCTCATTGTCGTTTCAAGCTCCTGATCAAGAGGTAGCGCTGATCCTATCGCAATTTTGATATCTTCCGCGGTACGCTCCCCCATTAAAAGCTTAAACTCATCTCGCGCATATTGAATAATATCGCTATTTAATCGATCTCCAGCAATACGAAGATTTTTTGCAGCAACAATACCCCCCAGCGAAATAACCGCGATATCTGTCGTTCCGCCACCAATATCAACAACCATGTTGCCAACCGGCTCCTGCACCTCAAGACGCACACCTATTGCAGCGGCCATCGGTTCTTCAACGAGATATGCCTCCGCCGCCCCCGCAGAAATTGCGGCATCACGAACCGCACGTCGCTCAACTTCAGTCACTCCCGACGGAACACCGATCACAATACGCGGCCGAGCAAATGGACCGCGCCGGTTTCCTTGCGCACGACGAATAAAATATCGAAGCATTTCTTCCGTTACCTCAAAATCAGAGATCACACCTTCAACAAGCGGCCGAGAAGCGACGATGTGACTTGGCGTACGACCAACCATGCTTTTTGCCTCAGAACCTACCGCGACAACATGCCCCGTTTTTTGATTAATTGCGATTACTGATGGTTCGTTGATGACAATACCTCGACCACTTACATAGACAAGCGTATTAGCAGTACCGAGATCGATACCTAAATCACTTGAGATAAATCTAAAATATTTTCCTAACATACTAATTTCAGGAATGACGCAGCATCCATTAAGGTTGCGTCTGTTTCATTTCGTTTTTTAACTTCAATTTTTTCTTCGGCTAAAGTCTTATCACTCACGACGACTCGCCATGGAATGCCGATGAGATCTGCATCACTAAAACGCTCTCCCGCGGTTCTTTCTTTACGGTCATCTAAAAGTACGGCGACTCCCTTTTTCTCAAGTTCTTGATAGAGTAATCGCGCCCTATCCTCTCCCTTCTCTGACAAGGGAATAATATGCACCTTAAAAGGAGCGACTTCAACTGGCCAGACAATACCACGGCTATCATTGTGGACTTCTACAATCGTCCCCATAAGACGTCCTGGACCGATACCATATGACCCCATGACTACGGAGCATTTTTCACCTGCCTCGTCCTGATACGCAAGACCTAAAATATCAGAAAACTTTGTCCCAAGCTTAAATATATTCCCCACCTCAATACTCTTGCTGGTCTGCAAGGTCGTGTGGCAGTGAGGACACTCTTTAAGGTCAGTGGCGACTTCTTGGTTACGGGCAAAATCACACGACGAGCAATAAACGATTACATCCTCACCTGCGTCCGACAATACCTGAAATTCGTGCGAGAACTCCTTCGTAAATGCTCCGCCTGAAGCCTCTACGCAGTACGCCGTGAGCCCGACGCGCTCAAAAATTCGACGGTAGGCATGTTTAGCCTTTTCATAAAATACATCAAGGTCTTCCTGATTTCGATGAAAGCTGTAAAGATCTTTCATTGAAAATTCACGGCCTCGTATAACGCCAGATTTTGCACGCGGCTCATCACGAAACTTATCTTGTATCTGAAAAACGTACTGAGGTAAATCGCGGTACGAAGAAATATGAGAAAGCGCAATATGAGTAATAATCTCTTCATGCGTCCACCCCAAACCGATATCGCGACCACTCCGATCTTTGAGCTTATACATTTCTTCCACTTTCCATCTATCCGTCGCATCCCAAATTTCACGAGGATGAAGCGCGGGCATATGAAGCTCAACGCCCCCGATTGCCTCCATCTCCTCTCGTATAACGTGATTGATGCGTGTAAGTACTCGCCAGCCGAGCGGCATGTAGCTCCAAACGCCCGCCATAAGCTTATCAACGAACCCTCCGCGCACTAAAAGTCGCGCGTTAACGCTCGGATCATCCTTTGGCGCTTCTTTTTGAGTATGACTAAAAAGCCGAGACTGCAACATGGGCTCATCCTAGCATCCGAGGGTCAAAGCTTCAAATAAAGCTGGAGATTTCGCGATACGTGATAACAATAAGAAGTGTAATAAGCAGGAGAAAAAATATGGAATGGATGACGTGCGAAAACGTACTCGCAATTGGCTTCCCTCGAAATTTTTCAATGATAAAGAAAAATATCCTACCTCCGTCAAGCGCAGGAATTGGCAAGATGTTAAAGACTGCGAGATTAATCGAAAGAAGTGCAACAAGTGATAGAAAGAGACGTATGCTAACAGCCAAGGTCTCGCGCGCGACAACAGTAATCCCTATCGGCCCTACAATCTGACCTGGGACAGAACCTGAACTCACAAGATCGCGTACGAGCATCCATAATCCTAAGAGCACGAGACTGATCGTTTCAATAACATGACGAAGCCCCTCGATTGGCGCTCGATACCAAGGGATACGAACAATTCCTATTTCCTCTGCTCCAATACGAACTCCAAATGCTCCCTCACCCTTGGGAGGATTCTCACGCGGAGTTCCGTGAAGCATGAGTTCATGCCCATCGCGCTCAACAAGAAACGATGCCTCTACCCCACGCTTTGCATTAATATATTCAAGTACGGCCTCGAGCTGAAGCTCTGGGATGCGTTGTCCTTCAATACCAACGACGATATCACCCGCCTTAAGACCTGCCATTGAAGCAGGAGAATCCAAGGTTACTTCGGCAATTTTAACGCCAAAACGAGGCTCACCGTACCATGCTAAAAACGTAAAAATAACAAACCCAATGAAAATATTTGCGAGCGCTCCTGCTGCAACGATAAACGTACGCGCCCAAAACGGCTGATTTGAAAAACTGCGCGGGTTCTCAATGTCTTCTTCCTCACCGAAAATTCGCACAAATCCTCCGAGCGGTAATAGATTAATCGTATAAATAGTCTCCCCAATCTTCCGGCCAAAAAGCTTCCACGATTTACCTGGAATCGGAAATCCGACGCCAAACTCATCAACGCGCACCCCACGCCACTTAGCAGCAAGAAAATGCCCAAATTCATGAGGCACAATGAGAAATAATACGATGAGCAGAAAAATCAAAATGGATTCTATCATGAGATTATATTGTTGCGACCTCCGATTCTTTACGATCGGAAGCTTCTTGAATTTTTGCTGTCGCAGTATCGATTAATTTTTGCAGACGATCTTTTGATCGAAACTTCTCATCTTCAGAAATCTCTTTTGCACGAAATGCTTCTTCAATGCTTTTCTGTACCTTATCGCGTATGTGTCGAGTCGCAATGCGGGCTTCTTCAGTTTTCTTACCTAGTACTTTTACAATTTCCGCTCTTCGTTCTTGCGTTAGCTGAGGCAACACTAAACGAATAAATTTTTCTTCAATACTCATACTAAATCCAACATGGGCATTCTCGATACCCTTCTGCACATCTTTAAGTAGCGATGCATCCCATGGCTGAACAATTAATGTACGCGCATCAGCGCTCGTAATTGCGGCAACCTGCTTAAGAGGTAACTTATCTCCATACGCGATGACAGGTACATCTTCGACTAACATCGGAGTCGCGCGAGAAGAGTGCAACGAAGCGATTTCCGCGTTGTAATGGCGGATAATCTGCTCAAGATCATTTGTTGTGCTATCGTGAAAGTCCTGCATAAAGAATTTTTGGATTGTTTTCTTCTGAACGTAATAATATAATTTTACCCGCTACGGGGAGTGTACTCATCCGCCATGTAATCCCACCGTCTTCCGTACGAAATACTTCGTTACCAGCCGCCCACCAAAATATCTCAGAAAAACGAGGATGTCCCTCAACGGCCTCTACCGCTCGCGTACTCGGCGGAACAGGCGTAATAAATCCATCCCACGTCTCACCATTATCGTGTGACTCTATTACGCCGTAGTCACTCCCAGCGAGCAAGGCGCGACGTGCGGTATGTTCTCGTACATCATACAACTTACCCACGCTTCCCTTCTCATCAAGTGAAATATCGGAGATCGCATTCCAAAGACGACCGTACGTTGTTGAGCGAAAAAATGTATTCTGCTCTCCAATCCCCCATAGTCGCCCCCTCGTACCACTTGATGCAAGAAGCTTTACAATACCATCTTTTGTATGCGCAATCACTTCCCACGTCTGACCTCCATCAACAGTCTCGAGCACATTTCCCTCGCCAGAAACCGCGACAATATGCCGACTATCTTTTTGATCAACGACTACTCCAAATAATCCATAATTTTCAAGTGGCACATGATACAACTCCTGCGCTCCGATCTCTCTTAAACGAATCAATCGTCCAAACCCCTCTTGAAAAACTGCAAGAATAAGTTCCGTACCGTCAGAACTTTGAGCAATCGCGTACACACTACTATCCGGTCGCAAAACATTCTTAGGATCCTTAACCTGTGTAAGCGTTTTCCCTCCGTCATCAGAGCGAAACAACCCCTGACCGCGCGTTCCAATGTAAAACTGATTTTGATGTCCCGCGCGCCATTCAAATGCCAATATATCAAGTCCTCGTGCCGCGGGAACTGGTACCCAACCCTCTCCACCATTTTCAGAACGATACAGTGTGATTGGCACGTCTTCCGTCGTAGACTGCGTGGATGCTGATTGGTCTACTTTGGTATCTGGTTTTGCAGGCCAAAGAAAAAAAAGTGCGATCGTAATAATAATCGCGATTCCAACAAGTACTAAAAAAACAACGAGAACTTTTGGCATAACATTATGGAATCATACGATACAGCTCGAGAAGTGGCTTTGTAGACGCTCGAGATGCTGCAAGCATCGCTGAGACATGAAGCGCGCGCATAAGCGCTAGCCGTTCAATAGTCTTTTTTTGATCCCCCCTCTCTACTAGCATATGTAATCGCTCCCGCCGACGCAATAACTCACTGTCTAGAAAAGAAAGCGCTTCTTCACGCTCTGATTCGCGCGTTACGTCTGGTATATTTGGATTTTCTACCCAGTATGCTTCAAGTCTTGCACGGGACTGAACCGTATCGGGAATACCTACTAACGAAGAACAACGCATAACAAAAACACTACTCTCTGGCGGCTCTTCAAGAATCTTAAGAAGTGCGTTTGCTGCCTCACGTGTCATGTGATCTAAGCGAAGAAAAAAACACTGACTCTCACTACCCCCTGGCGCAAGATCTGCGCGGCGTCGAATCTCTCGAACATCATCAATGCCTAACGCATCATCATCTCCAAAACGATATGTACGCAATACGCCTCGTTCTTGCATGATCACCTCCTCACGCGCCCGAAGAGCGCGCTCATCATTGCCATATAAAAGAAATGGCTGACTCATCATGTTTATCGCTTGGTAAGAATACTCCGCTTATAGGTTTCCAAGTGCTCAATAGCTTTGCCAGTACCCCGCGCTACACAAAAAAGCGCATCATCAGCAACGTGCGCTGGTACGCCCGTTGCCCGATACACGAGTTCATCGATATTACGCAATAGGGATCCTCCGCCAGTCATCGTAATTCCATTTGAACTAATATCTGCTGAAAGTTCTGGAGGCGTTTCCTGAAGTACCGATTTAATCGCTTTAACAATATCCGCCATACAACCCTTGATCGCCTCCACTATTTCATTTGTTTTAATTTCTGTCGTACGGGGCAACCCGGTCAAAAAGTCTCTGCCTTTCACAATATAAACCATCTCTTCTTTCAATGGGATTGCGGATCCAATGGCAATTTTTATTTCTTCTGCCATACGATCTCCTATCGCCAAGTTATGACGCTCTTTAATATAATCCGCGATTGCTTGATCAATTTTATTACCAGCAACTTTTGCAGATGTCGCGGCAACTATACCGCCAAGAGAAATAACAGCCGCGTCCGTTGTTCCGCCTCCAATATCAACAATCATATGTCCACGCGCCTCTTGAATAGGAATGCCCGCACCAATTGCGGCTAAGATTGGCTCTTTAACCACATATGCAGCCTTCGCACCCGCTTTCTCCGCAGCCTCAATAACTGCACGTCGCTCAGTAGACGTAACGCCCGCGGGTGCGGAAACCATAACTTCCGGCTTAAACAAACGAGCACCCCCAAGCGCCTTCCAAATAAAATATCGAAGCATGGCTTCTGTCACTCGGTAATCGGCAATTACTCCGTCCTTTAACGGACGATACGCGATAATACTATCTGGCGTTCGACCAATCATTTCTTTCGCTTCATCTCCCACAGCCAATACCTCATTATTGATTACCGAAACAGCAACAACAGAAGGCTCGTTAAGCACAACTCCTTTTTTCGGTACAAAAACGAGCGTATTTGCAGTGCCAAGATCAATACCAAGCTTTTTCGTAAATAAACCCATAGAGCAATACTAGGCTGAGTTCGTCCTTTTGGGAAGCTTGATTCAAAGCTATAGAGAGACTACACTCAAGCATAATGACTCGGCGCAAGCGCCTCACTCTCTTTCTTGGATGTACCGTCGTATTTATTGTAAGTACGGTACTCATGCTCGCTTACTCATTTGGATACCGTCTCTCTCCAGATGAGTGGTCTATCGTGCAAGCCGGTGGGCTTGCTGTAAAAGCAACACCATCCGTGTCTGCGCGTATTTTTGTAAATGGCAAACTACTCAAAGAAACATCTCTCATCTCCCGCCGCCTCACACTCGGTGGACTTACGCCACGTACATATAATGTAAAAGTAGAACGTACCGGATATCACTCATGGGAAAAATCACTCGCAGTCAAACCTGAACTTGTAACAGACGTGGATGCATTTCTTATTAAAAAAGACCAGCAGCCGATACGATGGACACAGAATGATTCCTATGCGCGCATGTCCTTTGTAGACGCAGATCAAGAGATTATTGCGCTCACGTCAGAAAATAAAAAAACTTCTATCTACATTGATGGAGCAACTGGCACGATACTGACAAAACCATCATTTCGTCTCGCATCGTCCTCACCCGCGCTCTCAAAACGAGCGAAAGCATTTATCCATGAACGTGGCATTACCGCATTTCGATATGATCCGTACGGAGAACGACTCCTCTGGTGGGACACTGATGCACTCCATGTCCGCTGGCTACAAGGCGAGGATTATCTCCCGCTTTACACAGAACGAACTGAAATTGAAATCAGAAATATAGCTGGCGGCATCCGCACAGCTGAATGGTATCCTGGCCGAGAAGGTCTCTTAGTCGCTCACGGTGATAGTATTTCGGCTCTTGAACTTGACCCTAGAGATCGACGCAACATTTATCCTATATTTACTGGTTCAAAACCAGACATTTTAGTCTCCAGCTCAAACGAACTTTTGTATATACTAAGCGACCACTCGCTCAGTGTGCTTCCGATTGAATAGTAAGATCGCGAGCAACCTCCCACACATTACCTGCACCCAACGCAACAATAACCGCGGGCGACACAATCGCACGACAGTACGTAACCGTACTCTGTATAGACTGAGCGTAACGCGTATGAGCGTGTACGAGCGCCACACGTGCCGCAAATTGTTCTCCAGAAATTAATTTCTCTGTCTCGCGAGCTGAACCATAGATATCAAGCAACAACACCTCGTCAGCATCTTGAAATGCCTGCGTAAAATCATCTGCAAGTGCCTGCGTACGAGAGTATGTATGCGGCTGAAATACAGCAACAATGTGACGATCAGGATACTCTGCTCGCAAAGCACTCAGTGTTGCCCGAATCTCTGTCGGATGATGCGCGTAATCATCAACGACAACAACAGGCGCATCCTTACTCGTATATAATTCCATACGACGTTTCGTGCCACGAAAATGCTCGAGCGCTTTACGCGCGACATCTTCCTGAACACCCAACACTCGCGCAACTGCCAACGCGCCACTTGCATTCACGCGATTGTGCACTCCCCACAACTCCAACTCAAGCGTGGGATCATCCTGAAAATACACGACATGCGCGGATGTTTCTTTTTCTATAAAACTCTCTAGAGCCTTGTGGGCAACAACGTAAGCGCTCTCCGGCAGTGACCGCAAAAGTATGCTAAAAACTTCGCGATATGCCTCTTCATCTTTATAAAAATCTGGATGGTCATATTCAATATTTGTCAGCAAAACAATATATGGCCTAAGGGAAAGAATCTTTGCCTGATATTCATCTCCCTCTGCTATCATCCATTCACTTTTGCCTGCGCGCGCAGTTTTTCCCCATTCAACTACAGCACCTCCGACAACAACTGTTGGGTCAAGCCCCGCGTCTTCAAAAATTCGCCCGAGCATTGCAGTACTCGTCGTCTTACCATGCGTGCCCGTGACAATAATGCCCTTATGCTTATTAAATATTTCTGCAAGCGCCTCACTATATGTAAGTACCGGAATGTGAAGTTCAAGCGCACGCGCGACCTGCGGATGAGTATCGCCGTATGCACTTGAACGAATCACTCCGGAAATGTCAGCTGTTATATACACCGGATCAAATGATACAACGGGGATACTAAGTCGAGATAAAACATCATCCGTAAAAAAGTGCTCGTCCGTATCTGATCCGGAGACCTCATGCCCCCATTCTTTATATAAAGTAGCAATATTTACTACTCCAACTCCTTTAATACCAATAAAAAAATATTTTTTTGATGTCATATAGTTAATTAAGCAACGTAATCCTACGAATCGCTCTCTCACGAATCAAGTGAGAGTGCCGAAGGATTAGCGGATACAGCATACGAGCAACACGCCATGAAAATGTTTGATCAACATAAAAGCGCATTACGCGCTTGTGAATATCATAAAAAGATTTTGATCTGATGGCAAATTCTCGCGCGCACTTCTCTGCCGACATACCCGCGCTCATTGCGCGTTTATAACGTAATGCTTCGCACGCAAAAAAACTAATATGCTGCCCCGTAAATGGATGAAGAGCGAGTCGCGCGCTACCCCACGCCATATCAAATTCGTCGCTCGTATCATACAACGCTATCGTAGACAAAGGAACCCATGTATCCAATAACAACGCTCCGCGCTCAGCATTCATTTCCATACATTCATCCATGGCACGAGACGTCGCATCCCTCTCATTATCGCGTTTGGATGAAATAGCATAGTAAAAGAAAGATTGATCATTCATCTGTGCCATTCCAACATATTCAGTACCCATCACATACAAAATATGCTCATGAACATTATGAAGCGTACCTTTATATACACGAATTCGTATACCTGGAGCTGGAAAAGAGTCTTGCACGACGCGGCCTACAGACGCATCCAGTTGAGAAACCGTTGGCATTTGAGAATACATCGATCCAATAAATTCTTGCCCTTCAAAAATCATCGGACATGCTCCCCCGAGCAATCTCTGAAAATCATATTCGACAATTACATTTTTACTCCGATCACGTATCGTTGTTTTTTTAATAGAAATACCATGTGGCACTTCAATGCCCAGCACCTCAAGCGCCCGAAGACCTCCGGGCTGTAACACAAAAAATGGCGGCGTTGATTTCTCTGGGAATGCCGTTATGTGAAGTTCGTCTCCATTACATGCCTGCCGTAATATGCGTCCCGCGAGCATACTTGAAACAACATTCAATGGCCGCTGATCCATAAAGCTTTATAGTAGATATCACCACAGATACCAAGTACTCGAATAATAAAGCGCTGTTTACGAATACTATGTACATACGCTCGCCCATTTACCGACTTACCAGCAAAAGATCCTGAAACCAACGCAACCCCATACCACATACGTATCGAAAAAAATGTATGTCCATCTAATTCTTGATCTTCAAGGTTTGCTTGAATTACCACATCAAGCCCAACAAGCCCGATATGAAGTCTCCATTCGATCGGATACTCAACACCAGTTTTTTTACTTTGATATGTTTTAATATAAGAAATATTAACCTGCTCTCGCTTAAGCATTACCGTGGATCCATCACGATGAACTACAAATCCACATGACCCATCAATAAAACTCCAACTCGCGAGCATGAGAACAATCCATTCTCCGGTTTCAAGCTGAATATGAAAGCCATCATACGGATGCGCCGCAACATTACGCGGCATATGCTCTGAAATTCCATAATCTAAAAAACCATTCACGTGGGGCAGAGAAATATATGAATACGGCGCCTCGCCAAGTGTACCCGTAGCACCCCATGGGGCAACAATATTAATATCTTGAGCGACAACCCGAAGAGAACGCGTCACAGCATCACAAACAATCCTCCAATCACCCAGACGCCACGCCATATGATCAACTTCATATATATATGGTGGTGCCACGAGCTCTTGTACCTCATACCTCCCTTCATCAGAATTAACAGTAGCAAGATAACCATGCGTCACTGTCGATACTCCATATGCACGCGCAAGAAACGCATAGATGCCTCGTGCCGTTCGAGAGCGAAATGACTGACGATGAAATAAAAGTAAAAAATCTTTATTGCCCTCATGACGCCCGACACAATACGCCCACTCCATTTCCATAGCCGGCCATTTATTTTTTTGCATACCTGCTAGTCGGTCTCAATTTCGATACCACTAAAAAAGACCGCGTCTCCTGCATCAGTCTCAACAAAAACACGCACATCTAAAAGCTTATCCCTTATCCGTGCCAACGCTTCACGATCATCCCATGCTGTTGTCTGAAAAGAGTCGCCTCGAAGCGCGCGCCACTCCGTACCGATAAGTCCCTTCTCTGTACCCGAGACAAGTAAATCACAACGAGCGCGCGGAGTATCTCCAGCCTTTGTCTGAAATGTACCTTTTAAAAAATGAACTCGACACGTAACACGTGATGACGTAGGAATATCATGGAGAACGCCTGCGAAAAGAAAGTTTTTCGATTTTCTTCGTTGATCTCGCATCGAATTCAGAACTCCTGAGTCAGTCACAAACCCCGGATAAAGTGGATCCTGTCCGATTAAGAACGGTAGTGCACATACAACAAATAATCCGCTCGCCAAAAACCCTCGCATAATATTCCTACGAAATGACTCCCGAGTTACAAAACTACGGACAAGAAAGTATGTAACGATAAAAAATGGCTGCACGACTGCGCCGGCAACCGCATCATCGTACTTACCATCAATAACACCTCCAAGAAATAAAAGTCGCTCTATAAAAAATGGGATATCCTCTACAACGAGCTTTGCAAATGGAAATGCAAGTATCGCAATTGTAAATACAATTACTCGATAACCCCTAAACAGTACCCCTAGAAAAAACCATAATTCATACGTAAGGACTATGCCAGCAAAGATATGAGAGAAATGAAGTGTGTGATACCCAAGTAACGGCAAAATGATAGGAATTTGAGAAAGCCATAAATGAGGTATATCGAGTATAGGCATGATGAGCCACACGGATACAAGGGCGAACATGCCATATTCAACCTGTATTAATGAAGCTTTCATTGCTCCAAATCGTCGATTGAGCTCGTAGAGGAAAAGCGCAGGTAACCGCCACGCTAAAATCGGCATTACACCAAATACGAGAGAATAGAGTACTGCACGAGCTAAAGAACTCCAGGGAGGCTCTACAAAAAGTAAAAAACCATGAAGATGAATCCAGCAAACTCCTCCAAAAAATAAAAAAATGGAAGCCTTATGATATGGGATAGGCTCCTCTGGAAGAACCCGAAATGCGCTTTTCGGAGAGAAGAGCGCTCGCCACGCAAATACAAATAATCTAGTTATTCTCACCTGATTCATGCCCGCACAAGTAAAAGTATTAATCTTGGTATATACGCTCTCCTCATTTTCTTTACAAGTCTCCTATTATATCGCAAAAGCACGCCAACCTGCTCCTTTTGGACAAGATTCTGAAGACCACGTAAACATTGGTCAATATAATTCATCTCTTCCTTTATAACTTCTCGAATACGCGCCGCCCATTCATCCTGCCCCGCCCCTTCTAACGCATCAGCATAGGCAAAAAAACTTTTTATATCTTCCTCCTCTGTAGCAATATTACTTGCATAAAATTGTGGAAGCGTCATAATGCCTTTTTCAAAAAAAACTTCGTAGTCCTGCAGCGGAAATTGTATCGCGTGGATATCATTGGAAAACCGCTTACGTAATACCTCGAATAATGCGTGATGACGCACATCATACTCGATACGACAGCGAGCAGCCTCTTTGAGCTCATCATCCTGCGCCTCTCTCATGATGCGCCTGAGCAACTCTCCGCCATACTCTTCATGAGCGATAAGTATACGAAGCATGCGTTCGTGCCGAAAGGGAGAAGCGATAATCCAGCGCCACGCCCATGCTCGAAGATGATTCATTGCTGTTGCTGATATGCTGACAGCAACTCGATGACTGAAGCGGCAACCAACTCCTGAGATCCATAAAAAACTGGATTGTAGAGATCAGGAAACACCACTGCATTTCCCCATCCACCATTCTCTTGTTGGGCAGCAATGATTTTTTCTATCGAACGATCAACGACAGGTCCACGATACCCAGTCTTTACAAGTGCCATTGTTGCCGCAATATTGCCAAAAAAGTTTTCTGTCCATGTACCATCATTTCGTGCCGTCGAGATAAGATCTTCCTTAACGCGCGGCATCACGTCAGCTAAACACTGGGCTCCAGCCTCGTGTGCGCGTGCAACTGACGCGAGGAATAAATATGGACTTCTGTAGTAAAACGTACACTGCGGATAATCTTTTTGTTGAATTACGTCCTTGATGTATGTGCAAAGTGGCTCAGACTCAATGTGGCGAGTAGCGAGATACCAAAGAACGTCAGCATTTACCATACAATCAACTCCAAAATATTCTGAGCGTGAAAAATCTTTCTCTGACCCACCGGCAAATGAATGACGATTCTTCTCTGTTAAATTCCATTCCGTAGAAATCCAGTTGTGATAGAGCCCAATCGTATTTTGGAATGGGCGAAAGCCTTCGATATCGTGTGGATACTCGATCCCCCGACGAGCAAGGTACCCCGACAACACAGAAGAAACATCAATATCCCCCGGGATACGTGAATGACGTGGATCAAGAGGTGAAAATAAATTCCATGTTGCGTGCTTACCGTCCGGAGTTGTTTCCATAGAATGAAGAATGTATTCTGTCCCTCGTCGATGAATTTGATCGAGGCGTGAATCCTTTACCCCTTCAAGTGCAATAAGAACTCCTCCCGTCATTGGTGCTGAGCTCGCTTCATCACAACGTTCCGGCTCTGTTGAATCACAAATTAAGAGCGGAAAACTTCCGTCCTGTTTTTGATGAGAGATGAGAAACTCAATGCCCCGAGAAATACTACTCGTAAGTGTGGGCTTATCAGAGGTAGTTTGAGTATATAACGTCTCTACCCGATCTTTTTTCCCAAGCCACATCCCACCAATAATACCCAGCGCAACAAGCGCGCTCGCAATAAATCCGAAGACAAAAAATCGCTTCATACGAATATATGTATGATACCAATGAGGCCGTAGAGGGCAAATTCTTCAAGCCGCCAAATGGGATGCATAATACTGCGACGCGCAGCATGTATCGTATGAGGCCCAAGAAAGCGAAGTGCCCAAAAACGGAGCGCCCATGCAAAACCTGAAATCAAAAAAATTGGACTTACGATTCCAGCTCCCAACAAAAGTCCGCTTTGAATAAAAACGATGCCATATAAAATCCATAAAATATTCTCCGGGCTCAAACGATGAGGCTCCACCACTTCAAATGCGTCTTCGTACCAATGAAGGAGCTCGAGATACCACGCAAATATAAAAACATTCCATGCGAGCACAAGCGCAAACATATCTGGAGCACGCTCTAAAAAGAGTGCCTGCCAAAAAAGTAAATAAATACCAATTGGGACGAAGAACGCTCCGAGCGCTCCCCTATCTTTCAAGCGCACCGGTGGTATGGAATAAAGAATACTTAACACGCATGCGCCTCCTAACCCCATTAAAGAAAATGTGCTCGCACCGACATACCACAAAGCTCCGATGGCGAGTATTGCAATACCCAACGGTACAAAACCGTACAAGAGTGATGGCATACCTGCGCGCATAACTACATTTTCTTCGCCACGCAATCGTGCGTCATAGTAATCATTAAAGAAAGAAGCCGAAAGAATACCAAAAAAAACTATAACAAGATCAATACTCCATAGTATGCCCTGTGTCACCCGACCAATGACAAGCCCGAATCCAACGTACCCCAATAAACGCAACGCGCTGATCTTCACATCGTGACGCAAACGGTATACCTCAAAGAGAGCGGTCGGCAACATATTCTACAAATAATAAAAGAAGTTGTGTTTGTTTTTTTGGTAATTTCGCGTCGGTAATCATAGACCGTACAGTATCTACAAGTTTTATCTTTTGATCCTTGGTATTGATGTTCGCCTTCGTCAATAATACATCGTGATCCAAAATATCATCTTGAAGTTGAAAAAGTACTCCAATATGTAATCCGATCTTTCGATACGCCTCAACTTCGCGACGCGGACGACGAGCAAGCATCGCACTAATAGCGAGTGGAGCCCCCACACTATATCCTGCAGTTTTGCACTCATACAATGTAAATAAATCCTTCGAAAGAATAGTCTTTTTCTTACTTGCTTCGATATCAAAAATCTGCCCTTGGGCACACCGAATGAGCGACTCAAGATATTCACGCATAATCTGCCCAGAAAGATCTGCCTTCGAAAGAAAGTATAGCCCCATCGCCCAATAAAAATCTCCTACTACCAATGCTTGTTTTGCACCAACCTCAATATGCATTGCACGCCCACCACGCCTTTTAGGTGACTCATCGATAATATCATCGTGTACAAGTAAACTCGTATGGATGAGTTCGATTCCGATTGCCACGTTCTGCACGTCTCGCCTCTGCCACGGAGCAACAAAAGAAACAAGAAACGGACGAATGCGCTTTGATGGCCGCATTAAAAATGCCTCTGTAACCCGCGCATAATCATACTCATCTTTTTTCAAAAAAGGATGCGTCTTGAGCATAGAACGATATGATTTTTTGAGCACGCTTTCAAAAGAATGCTGAAATTGTTTCAACATCACCTCAATGTCCTGCATAGACCTCATCATACACTACCCAAAGGAGAAATCGCATTGACAGAGGGGTCAAAAGTTACCATACTAAACTCTGTATTTCTTTGACAAAGGAGGCCTTTATGCAACCACGGCTGTGGTTTGCACTTCTTTTTTTATGTGCGTCCGTATATGGTGTGCGCGCTGATACGCTCGCTACCATCACATTCAATGCAACAGTTTCAGGATTCACCTCTACCGGATCCGGCACGTGGGATGATGTAACTCATGACGTATTCGGAATTCCTATCAATGGATCAACTGATATCGGTCTTACTGACTTCACTATCACGACGACAAATGCGTCGTCCGTGCCACTCGAAATCGCGGGTACGATTGTATCTCAAGCTACATCGGGCGGAAACCCCATACTCAATGCATCGATGACGGGATATGTCGACTCAGATTTCACGACGATCCTTTCAGGGGTTAGTATTCCATTTGCAGCAATCGTAAACTCGCTGCAATCAGAACTCGGACTCCCCAGCGATCTCTCATTCATTGCCGACGGAAGCTCTCGCTGTATTGCTGATTGCGAAACGTCAACGCCTCAATTTGAAGAAGTGCTGGCGCTCAATGCATTTCAAGCACTTGAAACAACCACCGGATCATTGGTGGAGACAAATCACTCGAGTGTCTTTTTTGATCCAACAACTGAATCTGAACGAACCATCATCACCGATGTTACGTTTGATACCGTTGATACGGCCGGGACGACAATCATCACTGTCAGTGCAAGCTCTGCAGCCCAATTCTCATTCGGCTTCGAGCTTCTGCCAAACCCCGTGTATTTCGATGTCGTTACAACCGCAACCTATAGTGGTAACATCACGATTTGTTCGCCATATAACGATACAGATAATGATGGAACTGTTGACGGTACAAGTACTCTCGAGACAGATCTCGTCATGATGCACAACGAAAGCGGCACATTTGTCGATCGTACGTTGTTGCCAATTGATACGGACAACAATATCATCTGTGCTCAAGTACCGAGTCTTTCGGAATTCGTTGTCGCCGCAATTGCGCCGCCCACAACGACTACTACCTCGACAACGACGACGACTCTGCCGACATCAAATGACACAATTACTGGTCGGCAACTCCAACTTTCTCTTGACGCACTGCGGCCAAGTCGCAACGGACTTTCAATCACGTCCAGCGATACCGCTATCGATGTCACCAGTAATCCCGTCACGAGTGGCGCGTCGGTACGCGTCAACTCATCGAGAGCGGGATTTGATACGACATATCTCATGCCATCATCTGGCTGGTCATACATCGGCAAGCCCGCCGATAATCGCGGATATCGATACAAAGATAAACTCGGAATATTTGGTCCCATCCAATCAGCGCGAATCAGTCGCGACTCGCTTCGCATTCGCGGCCGCGGACCACTCCTTGGTCACTCTCTTGGTTCCAACCCAAATCCGGTTAATATCAAAACAACCATTGGCACCACACAGTACTGTATTGCTTTCGGCGGAGCAACCAAATTCGTTTTGCAAAAGCGCTTCACCGCGCAGAAATCACCCGCCCCGACTTCCTGCGCGTTTTAAAAAAACCACTCTCCAATTTCTTGGAGAGTTTTTTATATTTATACCGTTGGCGGCTCCAAAGACCCAGGCGGCGGCTCTGCGCTCAAGTCATCTCCCTGTGTATCAGGAGGAGGATCTTCGGCGCCAAGACCATCACCTGGAGCATTTTGTGGCGGAGGATCTTCTGATGGCGGAGTAATTTGATCATCGCCGCCCTCTACTGGAGGGTCTTGCGACGTTTCCCCGCCGCCATCACTCGGACTACCGCCCTGAGTATCTAATCCTCGTAACACACTTATATTATCTTCACATCGTCCCGATATCGTTTGTACCGCTCCCTCTTTTACATATACGCAGTAGGGAGCTCCACCAGCGGTATCAAAAAGAGTAACACCATTTGGCTGCTCCGCCTTTCCAACTTCAATCGCACCAGTCTTAATTTCTCTTACAACTAATCTACCCTCTTCATCGAGTGACCAGTTACCTGACGCAGATGCAAGTTCTTTGATGTTATAAATTCCCTGACCATTCATATCGAGCGCGAGACCTGAGACCGTGCGCCCCGTCTCTTGATCCACAAGCCACATAGGACCAGAGCTTGTCGCATTTACTAATTCCGTATCAAGGTGCGTCCACCCTGGATCCATAAATACGATTACCTCACCAAGCACAACTTCACGATGCTCAATGACACCTGTCTCTGGATCTTCTATATCAATGATTGTTGTTGTCCCAACACTCCCATCAAAAACAGAAAGCGCGGTTCCTACAATTCCACCCGACTGAGTCGCCTTCATACCAACACCCGCCAAATGTGATGACGTGATTTTATCACCGGCCGCGATTGGTCCGTTTTCTGTTGAGACATGCACCGCCACACGACCAACGAGCGCGACTGGCAATGGATGATCTTCCGGCGCGATACGTCCATGTCCTGTTGAAGAAAAGTCTCCGTAGTTATTTGATGCAACTCCTATGATATTTACTGAATATGGTTTTGTTGATTTCACAAGCTGTACTTCGTGATGCGCGAGCGTTGGATCCTCGAGCACTTTTACTTCTACCGGATCGAGACCTTTTACCGCAACTGTACTCGATCCGATTACCACAATATCGCCATAGGTCACATCCGGAGATGTCGCATAGAGCTCTGCATAATCGAGAACGGGCGCACCGCTACAGTCATTGATCACACTACCAGTTGTGCTGTTATTTACTTTACACAAAGCCTCCGTACCTGACTCCGTATAACTTGTCAGATAAATATTATCCGCGTTAATCCACCCATCGGCGGTCGTGGCATTGCCAACACCAATACCACCCATTATAAACATGTCGCTAAAATCTTGCGTGGTATTTGCCGCCGCAGTACTCGAACCAATCACCAAATCTCCCGGCTTATTTAATACATTCGATGGAGATGAAGATCCAAACGATATCACACCCTTTTGAGTTACGTACACAAATGGTGAGGTAGAGGCTCCTGTTCCTACGTCTCCAATAACAAAAAGTGGATGATTTTTTGACTGACCCGTTGTTTGTTCAATTGACAAAAGTCCCCACGGAGATGACGTACTAAATCCACTATACGCATCGGCGACTTTAAAAATACTCGTACTATTTGCCTGCAAATCAGCGAGCCCACAAGTATTAGAGAGTGTACACGTAATATTTACACCGATCGCCGTACCATACGCCGCTCCTCCTGAGATCGGAGAACCTATTCGAAACTTTGAAACGTTAGCATTACCTGCAGTGTCAGGAATACCGCCCGCAAGCACAAGACTATCCTGTGAGTTTGTGCTTCCCGCATCAATATAAATCGAATTATATACCTCGAGTGTTCCGTCTACCGTTGTCGCATTTCCAATACCAAGACCTCCTGAAAAATACGCATCCGCAGTCAACCCAGACGTTCCACCGCCCACGGAGATATCACCAAGCCCTGTAAGTATTGGCGTAGTCGTACCAGTCGCAAAGACACTCATAATTGTAGTGGTGCCGGTAATGCCCACAGGACCAAAGGCGTTGATACCACCGCTACCAATCGTGATACCCCCACCAACATGCAAATCATTAAACACGCGCGCGTTACCGCTAATATCAAACTGATCGGCAAACAACGATCCAAATGTACCACCGGGCGCATCAATACCTGCCGTACTTACAACATTTAACTCGTTACCCACTATCGCACTTGTACCAAAGTAGGCATGCCTACCAATCACATACAACCCTCTCATTGCTGCACCTGCCTCATACCCACCCACGCTGATTACATTGGCACGATTCAAAATATTATATACACGAAGCTCGTTGCCAGTATTACTTTCAAGCGTTATGTAGGCATATCTTCCAAGAACCTTTACTTTATTTGCTCGAGCATTCGCATCTGTATTAACGCCTCCAACCACAGAGAGAGCCGATGCTGGATTTGAAACGTCTAAAATTACAAATTCGTAGCTTAAATCACCCACACCACTTCGTTCGTTTGTTGTGACATACGCATATTGACCGACTACTTGGATATCGCGGATAACTGCTCCCGCCTCATATCCTGTGCCGACTGCCGTAATAGCAAGTGGATTGGAAATATCATACACCTGCACTTCTGTATCTCCCGCACTTGAACCCAATCCGACATATAAATAATTTTCTTGAACCGCGAGTGTCATTACATCTCGACCTAATTCAATACCACCAATACTCACAGGAGCGGTCGGATTTGAAATATCATAAATAAATACCTCGTTTGCTCCCGCGTTCGTATTCACCCCAACATACGCGTACCTACCCGAAACGTATACATCGTTTGTAGCAGCTCCCGTATTCACGGTTGCCACAACCGTAGAACTACCCGGAGCATACACATCTACAACACGAAATCCTTGTGAGGCTGATGAGCTGGTAATATACGCGTATCGACCAGCGACTACAACTGATGTAAGATCCTGTGCACCAACATCAACACCACCAACCGCAACCAATGTTTTTGGATTGGAACGGTCATAAATACGCAATTCACAACCCGTAATCGTAGTTCCAGAACATGTGCTCGCAACTGAGTCAGCAGCTACAAACAAATACTGTCCTGCGCTCGTAATATCATTAACCGCAGTATTCGTTTCCACGCCACCAATAACTGTCGGATCTTGATAATTTTCCATCACGAATGTTCCGCTTTGAGCAGTTAAGCGATTTTGTGGTGTCGTCGTCCCAACTCCGATACGGCCATTATTGTAAAAGAAAAAATCATCGCCAATGGCCAAGTCGCCGTCTGATGTGGTCGCATTGCCAACACCTAGACCGCCGGAAACATATAGGTCTGCGGTTATGCCGCTACTACCTCCACCAATTGCAACCATACCGCCACTTGAGTTAGCAAGAGCCGGCGATGAAGTACCGAAACCAATCACGGGGTAAGAAGCAAGCGCCGCGCTCACGTTAAACATTGAGGAAACAACTCCACTACCTGCCGTAGCCTCTATAGCTAAAAGATTACAATCACCGGATCCTCCGACAGTCCCTGGACAGGTAGTATTGATGCCCAATGTAGTCCCTGCGCTAACTCCTCCAAATGTTGACCAACTATAATAATTATTTGCTACTGAGTTGCCAATCTGTACGAGAGGAGCGCCTCGCACGTGATTTAATGTTGATGTCGCAATATATAATGCATTGCGTTGGGCAGCGCCTCCACGCACATCGATAGCAAGCGTTGCTTGTGGAGTTGAAGATCCTATCGAGACTCGACCATTGTTAAATACCGCGAAATTATTCATACGTCCAAGCGCCGTACTACCAACAACGAATTCTCCATCTGAAGATGTTGCATTACCGACACCCAGACCGCCTGCGATATACGCGTCTCCCGCAACACCAAAGACGCCATTAAGCGATGAGGAAAAAGAAGGCGACGATGTACCAATACCTACTGTCGTATAAATACCCCCTCCACTCCCACCTCCAGGATCAAGGAAGCTACCTTGAGTTACATGAAATGCTGGAATACCATGCACTTCCAATGCGAGCGGCGTACAATTTGCTATTGAAAAAGCACCTAATTGACGTCCACAATCGATGTTTGCTCCGATTAATGTGCCACCTTCATGAGTACCCGCTGTATTCGCGCTATAACTTTGCGTCGTTGTGCCAAATTGAATCAAGGGCGCTCGAGTATGATTCAACGTAGTCGTCGCAAGATAAATTAAATTTCGTGGGCTTGATCCTGAGGCAGGAGCATCAATAGCAAGCATTGCGCCCGGACTCGTCGTTCCAATGCCAAACCGACGATTGTTATAAAAGAAGAAATCATCACCGATTGCAAGATCACCATCCGATGTCGTCGCGTTGCCAATACCAAGACCTCCTGAAGTGTAGAGATCTGCGGTAAATCCACTACTACCTCCACCAATTGCAACCATACCGCCACCTGAGTTAGCAAGAGCGGGCGATGAAGTACCGAAACCAATCACGGGGTAAGAAGCAAGCGCCGCGCTCACATTAAACACTGAGGAAACGGCTCCTCCAACCGTTGTAGCCTCTATAGCCAATAAGTTACAATCACCAGTGCCAAATACAGATCCTGGACAGGTAGTATTGATGCCCAATGTAGTCCCTGCACTAACTCCTCCAAACGTTGACCAACTATAATAATTATTTGCTACTGAGTTGCCAATCTGTACGAGAGGCGCCCCACGAACATGATTCAATGTCGTCGTCGCAATATATAGTGCATTTCGTTCACCTGTACCCGTAAGTGATTGTAACGTTAATAATCCGTTTGGACTTGTCGTATTCGTACCAATGAAACCACTTACTAAAAGATTGCCCGCAACTGACGACGAGGCGCTCGATACAAATCCATTATTAAAATGAAATGCCAAGTTATCGCTCGCAGAAGTTGAAGCAGTATAATATTTTGTTGTGGAAAGTGTACGATAAATAAGATCTGGACCTAAACCTGCACCCGTACTATCTGTGCCACAAATAATCGCTCCAAGTGCGTTTGTCTCAAGAGCTTCTGAACAACTTGGGAGGCCAATACTAAGTCCACCATTTCCAATTGCAAGACCATTATCAATGGTACTAGTTGCTGAACCTTTTACTTTGAGCGTCCCGCCAACATAGACAAGGCCTGATGTTTCAATTGCACCATCGAGTGTCGTCGCATTTCCAATACCAAGACCGCCTGAAACATACAAATCGTTAGTAAGCCCATTGCGCCCAATCACCACATCACCCACATTCGCAAGCAGTCCAGTTGGAGACGACGACCCGAACGATGAAACACCATTGCCTTTTACTAAAAAGAATGGAGTCGATGTACCTCGATCTCCAACCACAAAAAGTCGTGTTGTAGTTGCACCATTACTTTGATTAACCGATAATCGCGCCCACGGTGATGTAGTACCAACGCCTGTATTACCTGCTAAGAAATTTGTACCTCCTAGAGTAAATACTCCATAATTTTCTGCACCTGCAGTTTGATCCAATAAATATAATCCGTATGCTTTTGAAATTGTTATCCCTGCATCTTTTGCTGCTGCATCACCATAAAAAGCCATCGCTTTATCAAGAGTGAATGCTCCACCTATAGCCTTAACGCGCCCATAAAATGCAATCCCAATATTTGGTCCCGTCGGATTATCCAAGAAAACATCCGAAGCAACACCGTGACATCCAAATGTACAGTTACTAGACGAGGTATGTAACGGACGAGACCATATGGCAGCATTTTGGTTTGCTCCTGTCCCATCGCCAACAGCAAGACGTCCTTGGATATTAACCCCCGATCCATTTACTGGAGAGGCACCACTCGTCACTGCAGTTGTTGTACCAATGGAAACATTACCATTTGAATATACAAAAAAATCATCATCAACTTGAAAATTTCCGTCTGATGTCGTTGCATTTCCTACGCCGAGACCACCAGAAATATACGCATCGTTATAGTTGCCAGAATTTCCAAGAGCGAATCCTACTCCAAGAGCTGGCGATGTCGTCCCTCCAATAAGAAGATCCGTATAACCCATAAGATGCCCCGACGCCTGAATGGTTGATGAAGATGTCACCTGCCCAAGAAAATAGCTACGCGCTGAACCTGCGGAATACACGGAGTAGTTATTTACAGCTCCGGATGTACCTGCCAAATAAAGCCCATAACTATTTGTGCCATTTGAAGCCTGACTATTCACATACAAACCGAAGTTATTCGTCAACGTCGTCCCCGAACCGATAAGTGGTGCTTGCACAAAAAGACCGTAGTTATCAGCAACCGTACCAGCTTGACGAATGTCAGTACCAATAATAGCGCCGACACTTATATCTGACCTTGTATTGATAGGAGAGACAACAAGACCTATTCCTCCTGGATAATTTCTTGTATACGTCGCCGTACTTGAACCGACAGCAACTGTTCCGGTTATATCAAGTGCAACCCGCGGGGTTGTCGTACCAAATCCTATATACCCTTTCTGATCGATATAGATAATTGGGGATGATGTGCCTGAATCACCGAGCACAAATGATGGACCAGTGTCTTGTTGTTCAATCGCAAACGTTGCGCTATCCCATGGAGTCGTAGTACCAACACCAACGTCATCGGTAGATGTCGTTAGTCGTACAATCGCTCCGTCATCCGTCCATCCACCCGCAGAGGTTAACGTAATAGCATTACAAATCACGCCTCCACTTGCATCTGTTGCAAGCGCGCTCGTGCCACTGCAACTTGGTAACGCGAGTGATAATCCGCCACCATTAATCAAAAGACCATTATCAATCGTACTTGTTGCGGATCCTTTTACTTTCAAAATGCCACCAACATATGCGAGACCTGAGGTTTCTAAGACGCCATCAGTCTGTGTTGCATTTCCAATACCGAAACCGCCGGAAATATATGCATCGAGATTTGTACCCGCACTTGCCCCACCAAGCGCAAAGCTTGCGAGTGGCTGAGATGTCGTGCCTCCAGCCAAAAGATTTGCTCCGAGCCACGCATTATCACTAATATGAAGCGTTGATGTTCCATTGATTGAACCCGTCACATCAAGTCGCCCCGTATCGGTAATACGAGTAAGTGTCGCTTGCCCGCCAGAAGTAATACGTGTCACACCACCAAATTGCAAATCACCAGTAGAAATATTTACATTTGATGCGGCCGTTAGAGTGATATCTCCCGAAGCTGATCGTAGTGTAAGCGCCGTGGATGATGACGTAAGTTGTTTTGTAATAATCGTATTACCCTCTGTAATATTTGTAGTCAGAGCACCCGCAATTGTAGATGTGCCCGCGCCACGAATATCAAGATTTGAAT
>CAYHJF010000002.1:127626-217274 GCA_964356915.1 uncultured Candidatus Saccharibacteria bacterium
ACCCTAAAATATTCCCCGTCGCCTGAAGTGTGCTCGATGCATATATGGAAGCGCCAGAAGAAGTTGCGAAGATATCATTCATTGAATAGAGGGTATCTTGGATATCAATACGAAGCGTGTTTGATGCAATACCAGTCGTTGTTGCATTCTTGCCACCCAATACAATGAGTGTCTCGCCTGTCGTGATCACTTCATTTGTTCCGGTGTCTGCATCAATGGTGAAGTTTGTTCCATCGTTCGTATCTGTACCGCAAACAATCGCGCCTGATGCGTCAGTCTCAAGCGCTTGAGAACAGTTTGGAAGATTTGTTTGGAATGCGTTTGCAAAGATACCTCCTCCAAATGTAGAGGTGCCAGTGATGGCGGAAGCATTGATAATTCCCCCCGTCAGTGTCAGTCCCTTTGCTGATGCGAGTCCATCAGCACCTGCAGAGAGACCACCAAAGAATGTAGAGGTTGCCCCACCTTGCACGATGAGAGAAGCACCAATAGTTGTGGTACCTGTGAGATGAGTAGTGCTCGATGCGTTGAGGACGCCGAGTGTTGAAATAGATGTTGTCGCATTGAGTTGATCAATGTACACAATATTGTTGAGATCGAGTGTCACACGATCAGTGGCGGAACCGGTTGTGGTAAGGTTGCGGCCACCAGCGATTGAAAGTGTGTCAGCATTTGAGATTGTTTGATTTGCTCCTCCATCTCCTGCAACCGTGAATGATGTGAACGAACCAGAGCAGACGCTGTTCGTTGATGTACAAACACGACCTCCTCCATCAGCCAATATTCTTCCGGTAACTTCAAAACGTCCTGCCATGGTGGAGGTACCAGTGCCTTGGACTTTGAGAAGATTGCCGATGGTAGAGGTACCCGTTGAATAGATCTGACCATTTGCTGAGATTGTTCGGCCGGGAGACGTGGTACCAATACCGAGAGATGAATACCCTAAAATATTCCCCGTCGCCTGAAGTGTGCTCGATGCATATATGGAAGCGCCGCCAAACAACGAACCCGCGACTGATGAAGATGCGGAGGACACAAAACCATTATTAAAATGAAATGCTAAGTTGTCGCTCGCAGAAGTTGAAGCAGTATAATATTTCGTCGAAGAAAGAGTGCGATAGACAAGGTTTGGACTTGTTGCTCCACCCCCCGAATCATCAGCATCACAAATGATAGCTCCGAGTGCATCTGTCGCGAGTGCACTCGTACCAGAACAATTCGGTAAAGCAATTGAAAGCCCGCCACCATTGATTGCGAGCCCACTATCAATCGTACTTGTCGCCGAACCTTTTACTTTCAAAATACCACCAATATACGTAAGCCCGCCTACCTCTAAAACTCCGCTCGTCGTCGTGACACCACCGACACCAAGTCCACCTGAAATATACGCATGTTCCGTATTCGCAGTGTCTCCAAGCGCGAACTCCACGCCAGCAGGTACAGTTGTTGTACCGCCAATAAGCGCGCTCGAAAAAATACCCTGTCCACCGCCTGTGATACGCACCGTACTACCGAGTCGCAAATCTCCCGTACCAATAGTCACGATATTATTTTGAGTATCGACTGAAAAAATTGATGTTGTGGCAGCATTTAAAACATTAAATGCGCCCGTTGAATTACTTGTCGTCTGTACACTTAAATTGCCATCATACACAGCAAGCTTTGAAACGAGTCCCGACGACGGGCCTCGTGTTGTAGTTGTGCCGATGCCCACGTTATCACTTACTGTAGTAAGTCGAATGATCGTCCCATCATCAGTCCATCCTCCAGCAGACCCAGCACATATTCCATTCGCAGCAGTACAAACTCGAGAGCCTCCTTCAACTAACACACGTCCCGCAACTTCGATACGCCCAAGTAAAGTCGACGTTCCAGTACCGAGAACTTTTAAAATATTTTCTACGGTTGACGTCCCCGATGTAAGCACGTCTCCTGCGATTGCAAGCTGTCTACCCGGTGAAGAGGTTCCGATACCCACCAAGTCACTACTCGTCGTAAGTCGAACAATCGTCCCATCATCAACCCACCCAACGCTTCCAACGCAACCCGCATTACCACTCGTGCACACATTTGCACCATTAAAAGTAAATTCTTTCCCGCGAACAGTAACTGTACTGTTACCAGCACGCCCTAAATTAATTGTTTTACCAAATGCCCCAAAATCACCTCCCACTTCCAATGACTGATCAAATGAACCAAATTTTCCATACAACCCACCATTGTGCATCGTCATTCCCTGAAAAATACTCTGCCCATCAACTAAAAGATTATTCCCTCGAAGAGTCTGTGTAGCATGAATCTGAGGTGCGTATACTTCTTTTGTCCCTACGACAGTTTCACCCTGTACAACTCGTCCTATAATAAAATCCTTTGCAAGCAGGTTGCGAGCCTCAAGATTTCCGGATACGGTAACATTTTTTGAAAAGAAGGCGTCATCGAGTACCGAGAGCTGTCCATCAACGCGCAAAGCATCCAGTAAATGCGCCGGACCTTTTACAAGAAGAGATTTTCCAACTTCTACCTTTCCCTCAAGATATACATCTTCGTATGTGATGTTGCCGTTCTTTGTTACGAATGCGAGCGTAAATCCTTCCGCGGATACACCATCGAGATAATCAACATTGAGATTATCAACTTTTGTCATCGAGGTTACCTCGATAGGAGCCGTTCCATTTTCAATCAATGATTTGAGCTGTTCTCGCGCAACAACATTTCCATCAGCAGTGACATTGCTTCCTGTCTGAATATTTCCATAAATTGAAACGTCGCCCTTTTTACTTAGTAGCAGTACTTCATTCGCATGAGTTCCCGCCCGATGTCCCATTATTGTTTCCGCGTCTCGAATCTTTTCATACGCAGCGAATGCAAGATCATCAGCAGCACTTAAAATAAATTTCGTTGGGATAAGACTAAGGACTGTTGTAGCAATTAATAAAAGAGAAAATAATCTTTTATCTCTAATAATCTTTTTTGCCCATCGATTAACCCATATTTTACATTTATGAAAAAAACCAAAATGTGACTCGATCGAAAGATCAAGAAATGTAATAAATTTATGAATAAATTTTTCAAAAAGCGTATCGCTTTGCTGGTCGGTCGATAGAATATTTTTTTCAAAACCTTCCGGAAAAACTTCTTCTGATTCTACGTCTTGGAACACGGCTGTATGAGCCCTTGGTCTCTGAGAAAGCGTCTCAGAATAGACATCTAAAAATGACTTCCGAGAGATTTTCTCGGCAGCCTGTCGAGCAATGTATTTCTTTAAAACATCTCTGGTCGTATACCAGTTACGACCTATTTTCTTAGCCTGAATTTTTCCTTTACGTGCGAGCAAACTCAAATATTCAGCACTATATGGAGTGCCCTCGGCGGCTTCTGAAACTAGAATGTATTCCTCTGATTTTCTTTTGCTCACAAGGTATTTTTTATCCGATATAGTATCGGATGATTACTATATCTATAGTATTTCATGTAAAAAAATAACCCAACGTAATTGAGGGTTTTTTAAAGCCGCTTCTGTGGAAAGGTTTTTTCTTAGAATTTCTTAAATTTTTTTAATTTTCTTCGTAAAAGTAACACGGGATCTAAGTAAAAATTTTAGACTGTCTTATTATTAAATTATCTCTCAATTTTTATCTTAAAAAAAATATTTTAAGATATACAAACATTACTAATCATATATTACTGACACACTATTAACCTTACTAATGCTAGTAATACTAGAGTATTCCTATATGCATCATTGGCCATATTCTTATGAATGGCTTTCCAAGAATATTGCGCTTATCAATGAGACCTACCGTATTTTCAGAAGGATTATTGGTTAATACAAAGTACTCATGGGCATCAATAGCCCCTATATCATGAAGACTACCTGGTGAGTTACTAAAAATAGGCATCTCTCGAGAAATACGCCCCTGATCCCCATCTACAGTTAAAATGCCATCTTTCATTGAAATACGTTCTTCTGGAAGACCCACAATAAGCCTCATGTACTCCTTATCTAAAATTTCTGAATCTCGAATCGCCCATATATCTCCTCGGTTAACCGACGAAACCATATATGGATAACGGAGAAGAAGAACTACATCTCCTTTATGAAGATCTGGAGCCATAAGATCATCTTCAATAATTAAAGACTGAAAAACAAAAATATGAAGCAAGGCCATGCAGCCTACGGCAAACAATAACGTGACAATAATACCTTTCATCTCTTTTATGGTAGTATGCTCCCAAGTGAATGCAAGGGATGTATGTATATCGTTACCGTATCACCTATGGCGCTCGGTCCACGATCGCTCTCATATTTTACAAAAGCTCCACTTTCAGCTGGAGCTATTGTTAGCATTCCCATCAATCATAAAATTGTTCCCGGAATCGTAGACGGCATCACCCCTGTAGAGCTCACAAAAATGATGTTGAAAACGAACGCTTATAAACTTAAAAAAATTCATTCTGTTTTACACCCGACATTCCCCTTTCACCCAGCTCTCATTGAAACCGCGAAAAATCTTGAGACCGAAACACTAAATTCTTACGCTGCGATTCTTTCAACTCTTATCCCGACAGCAATCATGAGTACGCCAACACCGTATGAATATATCGTAGAACACTCTCCCTATGAAATTCGCCATGAAGAAGTTTGGATTGGAGCAGCTGAATACAGAGATCAAGCATACGAAAAAACTATTCGACATGCGTTTGCGAAAAAACATTCCGTTGCTCTTTTTGTCCCAACGATACGACTGGTAGACTGGTATGCTTTGCGATGGAATGCTTTTTCAAAACGCATTCTTACAGCATCCAGCGCATCAACACCAAAACAACAACGTGCACTTTATGACCGCATGCGCGAAACGACAGAGCCTTACGTATTTATCGGAACACCAGGAACCCTTGGAATGCTCTCCGGAAAAGAACGCACCATTATTATCGAGGATACGGACTCGCCTCACTACTATCACGCCACCCAACCGTCATACTCTCATATCAGCAGTATTCGTAATTTCGCGCACGCAACAACAACACATCTTATCCTTGGCAAAATAACTCCCAGTATATTTGATGTCGGCCGAGAACGAACTATGATTACACTCGACGTACGAACTCAAAAATCGGAAACACCCGCTATCGTTCCCCTGCGCTCACCGGATATTTTAAGTCCTACTATTAAAGAACGAATTTCTTCCACGCATGGACGTATACTAATTCTTGTTTCAAAAAAAGGATTTTATTCTTTCTTGGTTTGTCGAGACTGCGGTAATTTTCGAGCTTGCGAATCGTGTGGCAAACCCCTCACCATGCAGCAAGGAATCTCAAAGCAGCTAACATGCTATCGCTGCGGTACTATTCAATCATTTGAAGCTCAATGCCCCCAATGTAAAAGCTGGAACTTAGCAGGCTATGGATTAGGAACCGAACGACTAGCGGAGCTACTCTCACCCATGTTCCCGAATCGTCCGGTCATCGTATTCGATGAGTCTAAGGTTGCTACAAAACAAGCGCGCATACGCCTCATTAGCCAATATAAGGACGCTCCAGAGAGTATCATGGTAGGCACTGAACTCATTCTTGAAGAACCCGAGCTTACGGCTGATTTATGCATCGTAGGCTCTCTTGATAATCTCTTCTCTATCCCCGACTTTCGTATTAATGAACGAATATACTACACGCTAACAAAATTCGCAGACCGCGGGAAACAACCGCTCATGATTCAATCTCGCTTTGCAGATCATCCGGTCTTCCGAGCGCTTACGGACCGACACATATTAGAATTTCTTAAGAACGAACTCTCAGAAAGAAAGCTTGCTGATTTACCGCCGTTTACTACCCTTGTTCGTATTAGCTCGCGCAATGAACCGAGTGCTCTGCGAGAAATACTGCGCCCTGTTGCATCTATGATCGATGAAGCTCCTACCTATACGACAAAGGAACGAAACGCTGTCATGCACCACGTGTTGCTTAGTGTTGAGAAAAATATGTGGCTACATGAAGCGCAACTTCTCAAACAAACCCTTCTTGAACTCCCACGCGAATATACCGTCACAGTAGATCCTCAATCTCTCGTATAGTACACTGCACGTATGCAAAAAGTTTCTCCGATCGTCACCGAAGGTAACCCCATACTGCGCCTTATAGCAGAGCCTGTTCCTATTACTGACATCCCCACAAAAAAAATCAAAGACGCCATCAAACGTATGACTGAGGCACTTCGCGCGACTAATGACGGCATAGGCATCGCCGCACCGCAAATCGGCCTCTCCTTACGTATTTTTCTTGCGTCCGAAGAGGCGCTCGCAATAGACCGTAGTGACCCTGACGACAAACCACCGACAAAAAAAGAACCGTGGACATATTATGTCTTTATTAACCCTGAAATTATAAAGACATCCTCAAAAAAAATCCGATCAACGGAAGGATGCTTGAGCGTTCCGAAACACTACGGCACTGTCGCACGAGCAGAAAAAGTAAAAATACGAGCCTACGATGAGTTCGGTAAACGATTTGAGCGAAGCACCTCAAATCTTTTTGCACGCCTCATGCAGCACGAAGTCGACCATCTTAATGGTATTCTATATATCGATAAGGCTGAAAATATCTCTCGTCCTCTATGATAAAAGCAGTTTTTTTAGGAACGCCCGCATTCGCCATCCCTTCACTCGAAGCACTTTGTGCCATAGCGGATGTTTCACTTGTTGTAACCGCGCCAGAAGATCCACGAAAAGGACCTTCTCCTGTAGCACAAAAGGCGGCAGCTCTTGGGATTAAAGTCTTAACTCCTCCTCGCCTAACTCCCGAACTATTTGATACTACGTACGATATATTTGTCATCGCGGCATATGGAAAAATTCTTAAACCAGCTGTCTTATCCTTACCTAAACACGGCGTACTTAACGTACATCCATCTCTTCTCCCAAAGCACCGCGGTGCTTCCCCGATCCAATCAGCGATCCTGGCAGGAGACAAAAAAACTGGAATATCTCTTTTACTTACCGATGCGGATGTTGACCATGGCCCCCTACTCGCCCAAGAATCTATAGATATTCTGGCATCAGACGATAGCGTCTCACTCACAAACAAGCTCTCACTTCTTGGAGCATCCCTTCTTACAAATAGCCTCCCTCACTACATTGATGGGTCTCTTACCCCTCGCGAACAAGACCATAAACATGCAACATTTACAAAACTTCTTTCAAAAAATGAGAGCCGTATTAATTGGACCGATAGTGCGTTCAATATCGAACGCCTCATACGCGCATATCGCATCTGGCCCACTGCATGGACCACACTGATGCACGACAATAAAACTTTACGTCTCCGTATCGAACAAGCTCATACGATTGAAAAAATGATTAATGTAGAACCAGGAACGCTTCTTATTGAAGAAAAATCATCCGCCATTGTTACAGGAGAAGGTATCTTAGTATTGGACTCTATTCAACCAGAAGGACGAACCATTATGACCGGATCTGAATTTGCTCGCGGGTATCTCAGAAAAGATATTCCTATTCGCTGCACCTAAGGCTGCTCTTTAAATACCGTCTCGGGCTCAATGAACAAAAATTGAGTGGAGAGTAGATCGCGCTCAATACTATCAAGATCAGACCCCTCATCGATATCCAAGATCAATTCCGTACTTTCATCTCCAATGCGCTCACGCACAATATCTGACCCGCTAACATGAACCTCTCTCTGCCTCAAAGGCAATGCGCGAACAGTGAAGATTGTACTCGCAATCACCACGCCGATAAGAACATATCGTAAAAAATAGCGTAGCATATATTATTTTTCTTTTAGGCGAATAGCCTGCGCGATAAGTATCTGTAATCGATGCGCGCTTTGCAAATTTAAAAATATTTCTGTTTGATATAATGACCGAACCTCTGCGAATGAACCGTGTCGCAAGCCGCGTTCAAAAAGAATGGGCATCGCATCAAAACCTTTTTTGGCGCGCACAAGTCGCGCGTCTACCTCTAGTATTCGCTCCCGCATTGAGCCGTTAAAAATTGCACCCTCCGCACTCAATACCTCCACGCGCCTCTTAAGTCGCTCTTGTATCGACCCTAAGCGCATATCCATCGCTTCCGCCCTACCATAAAAAATAAAAAACTCTTCCCTTTGTTTACGACGTGAATCAACGGCGCGAGTATCACTCATCATTACTTCTGTTTCTTGCTCTTGTTCTGCCAACAGGAGTTTCCAAACATGACGCTCTTTCAAAAAACGACTCTCTAAAAGATCGTTTTTTGCATATACGAAAACAGGAATTAGTAACAAAAACAACACTCCGAAGGTAATCCGGTTCATAGTCCTAGTATGCAGACTTATCCAACACTTGCCAAAAGCTTATCCACATCTTTTCCACGCGTATTCCAATAAAACACCCTATACTAATATCATGAATCAACCAGAGCGCGGACTTCTACTCTTACGCGTAAGTCTCGCAATAACATTTGTTTTATTCGCCATCCAAAAGCTTAAAAACCCCGGTCAGGGAACTGCTGAGATTCAGCTACTCTTCCCATTCCTCTCTCAAGAGCTTTCATCTCTTACAAATTTTGCCTCAAGCGTTTTTGAAATCGCTGTAGCAATTGCGTTGATTACAGGGAAATATGTTCGTATCGCAGGACTTTTGGGCGGGCTCTTTATTATTACGATCGTTGCATCAAACATATACTGGCAAGGAACAAACGTGAGCGCAGATATGTATCGCGATATCGGGCTTATCGGCGCGTCTCTTGCACTCTGTTTATTTCCTACTCCTCGACAATAACCATGCCGGTATGGCGATAATGGCCTTCCCCGCATGCAACAGAGCAGTAAAATGGAAAATCACCGGAGATTGAAGGTGTAAAGTCTACTGTAGTTTCGCGCTTTGGATTCAAGCGACGGTTTACCCCAAAAACATCAATCGCAAATCCATGGTCATACACATCTTCATTAAATATGTGGATAACGACATGATCACACTTCTTTACCCGAATCTCAGCTGGATCAAAGTACCACTTGTTCTCCTTTGAAACCATCCTGAATTCTTTCGTTGGTCCAACCGTCTTACATCCGGATGAGCCAGTCGGTCGATAATACTTCTGGTATGCCGTCCCCCCACCGATAAGCACAACTAACAAAATAAGAAGCTTGATATACTTATTACCCATGGCAAATTACTGATATAATAAAAAGTACTTTTAGCATAACACGAAAAACCTATGGCATCGACCCAACAAACGTTCCGCGTACAAGGCATGCACTGTGCAAACTGCTCGATTTTAATTCATAAGATCTTATCCACACAAAAGGGCGTAACCGTAGCAAATGCGAACTACGCAGCTGAGCGCCTTATCCTTGAATACGACCCTGCAGTCATCGCACTTGAGACAATCCAAGGACTCCTTAAAAAAGTTGGCTATACGCTCATCATACCAAAAGAAGGAGCCGCTGAAGAAGAAGAGGTAGAAAAACACCGAGCAGAAGAGATCCGCTCCCTTGGTAAACGCACTCTCATTTCATTTACCCTCTCCCTCCCAATCATCTTTTACTACATGGCCGTACATATGCTCAATTTACAGCATATTCATGCCCTCTGTATCGGCAGCGCGGAAGGTTTGGGGGGAATTTTTGGAGGTGAATTTGGCTGCCCATCCCCAGGCTGGCTCTTTGACCTCAACTGGATTTATATGGTTATGACCACGCCTGTGCAGTTCTTTGTTGGATGGCCATTCTACCGTAATGCATTTACCGCGCTTCGCGTTGGCTCCACAAATATGGATGTACTTGTAGTTCTCGGCACATCAACAGCATACCTATATAGTGCCATCGGGTTTCTCTTCTCTTTTACCTACAACATCGGCTATCAAACTCTGTGGATTGGCTTTGATCATCCATTTTGGGAATCATCTGCCGCGCTCATCTCATTCCTTATTCTCGGACGATGGTTTGAAGCGCGTGCGAAAGGTAGAGCATCAAACGCAATTCGTAAACTCCTTCAACTCGCCCCTCAAGAAGCGATTGTCATCAAAGACGGAAAAGAGGTAACTGTTAAAATCGCTGACATTCTCGAAGGAGACGTATTCTTAGTAAAGCCAGGCGAAAAAATAGCAACCGATGGCATTATCATCGAAGGGTCTTCTTCGATCGATGAGAAGATTATCACCGGAGAATCTATGCCTGTCGGCAAAAAGGTTGGCGATGAAGTTATTGGCGCAACCGTCAACGTACAAGGTCTTCTCAAGTGTCGTGCTACAAAAATTGGTAAAAATACCCTCCTCCACCAAATCGTAAAAATGGTTGAAGACGCTCAAGCGGCTCGTGCCCCAATCCAAGACTTCACAGATCGCGTTTCCGAACGTTTCGTTCCTACTGTGGTTGTTATCTCCCTCATCTCATTTGCCTTCTGGTACTTTATTTGGGGGCTCGATTTTACTCCCTCTCTCCTATTCGCAATCGCCGTTCTTGTTATCTCATGTCCGTGTGCTATGGGACTTGCGACTCCTACTGCCGTCATGGTCGGCACAGGAAAAGGAGCTGAATTCGGTGTACTTCTAAAAGGCGGCGAAGCTCTTGAAAAAACGCGTGGTTTAAACGCAATCGCCTTCGACAAAACTGGTACTCTTACCAAGGGTGAGCCTGCCGTTACCGATATTGTAGTAGTCGGAAAAAAATCAAAAGATGAACTCCTTCGAGTAGCAGCGATTGCCGAACGAGGTTCTGAACATCCTCTCGCACAAGCAGTAGTAAAAGCCGCAAAAGATCTCAACCCGCCAGAACCACAAAACTTCACAAACGTATCGGGCAAAGGCGTCATGGCGTTCGAGAACGGTAAAAAAATCCTTGTAGGCAATGAAGAACTTATGAAGCAGGAGCACATTACCTTCGAGTCCTCTCTTGGCGAATTTGAGCGCCTCCAAAATGAAGCAAAGACAGTAGTCTTTGTAGCTCATGATGGCGAGTTGATTGGCATTCTTGCGATGGCCGACACACTCAAAGAATTTGCAAAAGAAACGATTGCAGAACTCAAAAAACGTGGCCTTGAAATTATTATGATTACCGGTGACAACCAAAAAACTGCTGATGCGATAGCAAAATCAGTTGGAATTGATCGCGTACTCGCAAAAGTACTCCCTGAGAAAAAAGAAGAAATCATCAAACAGCTTCAATCCGAAGGTAAAAAGGTTGCCATGGTTGGTGACGGCGTCAATGACTCCCCCGCGCTCGCGCAAGCAGATGTTGGTATCGCGGTTGGCTCCGGTACTGACGTAGCCATTGAGACAGGCAGTATCGTACTCATTAAGGATGACCTCCGCGATATCGTAACTGCACTCGATCTCTCCCGACGTACCATTAGAAAAATTTGGCAAAATCTTTTCTGGGCATTCATCTTCAATGTTGTGGGGATCCCAATTGCTGCAGGCGTGCTCGTCCTCATTGGACTGCAGGCCCCTGCATTTGTAAAAACACTTCCCTCTCTTCTCCAAAGCTTCTTTAAATCTGGTCTCCGTCCAGAACTTGCCGGATTCGCAATGGCGTTTAGTTCCGTCTTCGTGGTCGTTAACGCGCTCTCACTCAACTTATTCCGAGAGCCCAAGTTTACAAAAGAGCTAAAATAATCATAATAGAAACTATATGGCAACAGTAAAAAAAGAGTTTCAAATAGATGGGATGCACTGTGGATCATGTGCGATTGGCATCCAAATGGTCCTTACGGCAACCGACGGCGTAACAGGCGCAAACATCAGTTACGAAGCGAAGTCAGGTGAAGTTGAGTTCGACGACACAAAAATAAATACTGAAAGCATCGAAAAAGCAGTCTCTGAACTCGGTTACAAAGCAACTCCAAAGTAGCTCATGCCTTCCGTAGACATTAAAAAAACCCGCATGAAGCGGGTTTTTTTAATCTATACAGTTGGTGTTGTTGGTGGACGTTTATGTCCAAACTTTTTTGCAATCAAAACTACAAGAACAACGATAATGACAACCCCCGCAAGCGCGGGAAGCTGGCCTAGTCGATCTGTCTTATTTTGATAATTAACAGGTTCTTCATGAGACTCCTCGCCCTCATGTGCGAACACTGGTATGGTGCCAACCAATCCAAGAGAAGAAAGCATTACAATAGATTTTCTCATACATCCTAGTATAAAACCCTATCTCCTATTACGCCATCGTACCGTCCACAGAATTCCAATCCTTGACAAAAATAGATTTATACGTTAAAAATCGCATGGAGGTACGGAACGTGGGTGTCTCTCAATATCGACCCCCTTCAGACTATTCTTTCATCGTAGTCGCAGGCACGATCACCGTAGTCGCTCTTCTCGCAGTGATTTTACAGCAATATTTTGGTTAAGAGTATTCTTAACCCAAAACAAAAACCGCCCGTATAGGCGGCTTTTTATTTTTTATAAACTCTAATTATCAAGAAGAGGTATACCTATTGCATGGTGAGCCACACGTGCAGCTACCGCGGGATTCGCGTCATTATTAAGTCTCGCGAAGTTGTAGGTTCCAAGATTGTCATCAACAATCCTTGCATCTTGTATACGAATATCATTTGTACCACCGCCCGCAGTTACAATGATATCTCCTCGCTTAGCAAAGTCATTTGAAATATCAGCCCGAATCATACTAACAATATTACCTGCCGTCGCCTTAATAAATTCCGGTACTCTAATATATATATCATCAAGAATTACATCTTCAGCAAGAGCGCTAAAATTTAAACTACCCTCCGTACCATTTGTAATTTTATTCGGACGACGGCATGTACCCGCAGAGGCATCAATGCTGCCAAATTCTGAAACAACCTTATAGTCTCCTCGTGGATCTCGTCCATCTATCCATGTCCCGCGCATAATAACATCATCTTTTGCTCCGATATCGAGCGTGCGCGTTCGCAGAATAGAATCAAGTATCTGAATCTTACACCCAGCCGTAGCACATACAATCTTAAGCTCATCTCCGCTCACATCAGCAGGCGGTAATTTTCCATTCGCAACCGTAGAAGATGCGATAAGAATATTGCTCGCTGACTCGATAAACACATCGCCATTATTATTACTATTACGAATTAACGTCTTCTCAATAACCACGCCAGCTGCTGATTTTATCTGAATTGGATCTTTTGCGATAGACGTTACGGGGCCCTCTATTGTAATGCCTTTTTGAGTAGAGATAAGTTTCAGTAAACCATCGCCCTTGTTATAGGTGATTGATCCTATAGAAGTAACTCTTAACGCGGGTGTTTGAATTTTTGCACCATTTGGACAATTAGTCGGAAATACTACCGCGCCGTCAACAATCACGTCTTTATTTGTAGCGAAATTACATGTCCCCAAATCTGAATAACTATCTACGTGGAGCGGCGTTGGGTCTACACCATCTCCACCCACTACAGGAATGCGTTCTTCAATACACTGATTATAACTAATATCTGTAATTTCAATAACAAGATCACATCCAAAAACCTCGCCCTTAAATTGAGGGTCAAGCTGATATTCCAGCGGTAGATTACTTGCCTGATCACATTCACCGCGGAAACATGGTGTGTGCAAATCAATAATCCAACGATCCCTTACATCATTATCAGATTTCGCAAGACGTCCCATCGCAACACTTGAAGGAGCGTCGGGATCATGGAAAGCAGGGACGCCAATATCATTTGCAGGTTCTCCATCGGGAGTCTTTGAGAGAAACGGACAGAGCGACGGATAACAGCGCGTATAATCCGTTGAATGCTCTGCACAGTACGCACGCTCCGCCGGATCATCGCGCCGTGGCTTTGGCTTTTGTAAAATTCGATACTCTACATCGTTATGTATAGAGCTGCTTAAAAACTGATCTGACAAATCTATATCAATTGGTTTATAAAAAATTTCTCCCGGGAACGCTGTCTCAAATGAGACAACGACTGGACTCACACTAAGATTTGAATCGATCACAACATGCGCAGCGCTAACCTCGAGAGAGCTAGCAAACACGATCAACAAGGCTGCAACACCAAGCGCGCCGATGGTATAAAAATACTTATTCATGCGTAGCACCTCCTTCTGCATCCTGAACTTCTACAACAGGTACTCGTACTGCCTGTTCTTCTTGAACTTCTTCTTGGATGACTTGCTCAGTTACAACAGTAGAGCTATCCGGCGATAAAACACTATCTACGGGAGGTGTACCATCCCCCGTTAGCACTTCACTTGTAAGTGGCACTATCTCAAGAGGCATATCCTCTACTTTTGCCTCTGGCGTATTGAGCTCCTCCTGCTCGCGTGCCTCTTGAGGCACGGCTGTTTGCTCATCTTCATTAAGAATCACTGGAAGTATCTTAATGATATTTAACTCTGGCTTTTGAGACGGGGTATATGGATCTGTAGCTTCGTTTGCGAGCTTCAAAAAGAAAGTATTTTTTCCACCTGGCGTACCGGCTGGATCAATCCAATTTGATGATCCATCAGGAATACGAGCAAATGATTTGTCGTCAGGTGCCACGCCCGTATATTCATGACTATCAACGAGGATGCCTCCTGATGTAATCGGTCCTGAAAATAAGCGAACGGAATCTCCACCAACATTATTAAGCGCAAAATTCGTATCACCCTCACGATATACAACTAGGTATCCGCCCGCGGTGACTATCGTTCCTCCCGTATCCGTATTAGCGCCTGAGATAACGAGGTCGTGCGTATTATTACTGTCATACAAAACCCATCCATCAACATTAATATCTAAGGCAGTTGGATTGAAGAGTTCAACCCACTCTCCATCAAGCGAAGCGCCTGCAGACCCTGTATCATCACCTGTTGGATTAGGAATAAATTCATTAATTAAAATATGACTTGTCGTCTCATAAATCTGTTGAGATACGCATCCGATTGTACTCGGCAATTCACGATAATTTACCGTAACACCATTACCAAAACGAACCGCCCCATTAGAACTCGTATCGGGATCATTGCCATGTGCCGCAAACACAGCAAGGACTGTTCGATCTGTAACGACTCGAACATCACCTTCTGATGCGTACAACACCGCATCCCCTAGATCGGAACTATCGCCCTTGATCTCGATAGCAGCGTTATCACCAGACATCGCTTCGTGCGTAGAAACCAAGAGAAACGCACCCTTCACGCCCGCTCCAACAAATGTCACCCCCGCATCGATAGAAATTGTCCCATCAACAATAATTGGTGTAAGTGTATCTTCAAACACAGGCGCCTGGGTAATCACCGTATCGTTATCAATAGTAAAATTACCGTGTATATAAAGTGGACCCGCGATTTCAGCTGTGTTGGATTTTCCAAAATCCAAATCGCCCATAATTTCTGTCGGACCAAGAATCAATCCTATTGTATTATCCGGAAACACAAAACTTCCATTGACCGTTCCTCCCTGCTGAGCTTTTGCTTGCTGATCTGCAACTGCTATATCAGGCAGCAGAACGGATGACGCTCCCTCGAGCATAGATTTTGAAATCGCGATGCCGTTATCAACCTGATCAGTCGATGTCGCGCTTCCATTAATCACAACATTATTTGCGGCTCCAATGCGTTCAATATCATCATTGGAACGCACGTCGCCATTAACTGTAACATTGGCACCAAACACCACATCGTCGTTATGCTCCGAGCCCTCTCCCGCAACCTGCACCGCAAGTCCATGCGGAAAATTAACGTTCGTAGCAATACACTGAAGCAATTCACTAAAGTTAAAAAAGTCTACATCAACGGTTTTATTTATCTCGAGCGTAACAGAAATTTGCGGTGAAGATACTGCCTGCCATCCATCTCGAGACTCTTCTACTACATCGTAGACACCGACTGGAATATTTGAAAATTCATAAAATCCGCTTTGGTCAGTCGATGTTATAGCTACTGTTGAAGTCCCATGCTTCAGTGTAATTTGCCACCCCGCAAGACCATAGTCACCGACAGTCTTTGATCCACTTGTATCTGCATCAAAATATTTATATCCTCGAACTCGCCCAAATGGATCCAAAATATCATATACCTCTACCGCAATAATACTGGACTTTGCCTCTACAGTATCTCCATTGCATGCGACAGCCTTCACAACTGAGTCTTGTGCGACCGTGAATGGACTTACAAGCCCCTTTGCGCCACCTAATGAATCGCCACAGTATGGATCATCGGCAACATCAGGATTTGTACCTGGGGTAAGCGTATAAAAAATATGAGTCGCATCATTATCTTCCGCCATAACACTCACCGTGGGAGCGGTCTCATGCACGCCTCCTAACGGAGTAACAAGCGGTGCATCTATTTTTGCAATTTCAGCGGTGACATTAACAATATGAGCTTCAAAAGCAATGAATGCTCGAGCATTTATTAAGGTAAGCGTAACCACCAATACTCCTGCAAGAATCTTACGCTGTGCGGAAAGAAAAACACGAAAAACACCGCGGGCCATAACTCCCACACTCTTTCTACTATGTTTCTGTGTTTTTTCTTCCATAACTAGTTTTTATGTGCGTATACGGTTACAAGACCAAAATATGGCAACCGTGCGTTTCGCCCAAAAATCTGAACTGTCTTCCCCACAAGATCCTCATACTTCACTGGTGCATCTTCTATAAAATTTGCGTCTCCTTTCGTCACGAAAGTCTTATCTTTCAATCGAACAACGCGGTGAATGACAAATCCTTTGCCACTATCGTTTTTCCACACAACAACATCGCCAACTTTTAGGTTCTCTTTGCTCACCGCCTTGATAAAAACAAGATCTCCTGTATGCAACGCTGGCCACATAGAACCAGATGTAATTGCGGCTATCGGATATGGAGTACCGAGATACCATGAAAGCGCTCGTGGTAACCCAAAAAGTAAACCGAGAACAATCGCAACATAGAGAGAAACGTTCAGAAAGAATTTTCCAATACGTTTCATCATAGAAATGGTGCGGGAATCTTAAAGACAATAATTCGCCCCGTATAATGTTGATCCACGGTAGCGGATGCCGGCATATATACAGTAAATTCCATTTTTTTCTGCTCGCCCTTGCGAAGCATAAAATTATTTGGATCCTGTTTCAAAAGATCGCCGATTGAGCCAAGGCGCAATACACTCACAAAGAACGGCATTGACGTATCATTCGTAATTGTGATTGCACGCATAGCCGTGGTACCTCGCGACAAGTCTCCAAAATCAAGACTTGTTGTCGTGGGATTTACGCCTACCTTTCCTTCCCCTTCAATGACATGTACTTGTGTTTTATATTTATTTGCATCAAGTGCGATATAAAACACGAAGAGAAAAATCATGAGTGAAATAATCCCAAAGACTTTCTCAGAAGCTTTGAGTCTTTCGCCCGTCTGTCGCTCCCACCAGCTTTTTGTATCCTGTGAGGGAACGGTCGTGGTTGTATTTTCGTTTTCCATACTTTCCTGCGCCTAGTCGAGAGAATTACCTAATCCATCTCTCGTCCCTTCGCCGGCAAAGGCAGCGCGCCGGCGAAGCGGATGAAAGATCGATAATGTCGTTATGCGATCAATCAGTTAACTAATTGAATCAACAATTCCACTTACCCCGAATCGGAACCCCCAAAAGAGAGTTCCGATTGGGCAATTGGTTAGTTGATACCTGAAACTTCAACCCAGAGATCACAGCCGAACACTTGGTGTTCGAGCGCTGGATCTGCTTTGTATGCCTCTGGATCTGCGTTCGGATTGAACTCATGCACGAATGCTGGCCAATCCTGGGCACACTGACCCGCGAAACATGGAACTTTCAAATCAATATTCCATGTGTCTGCAATGTCATTGACACCCGGCTTTACGAGCTTACCCCAGACCTGTGTCGCGATTGTTGTCGCAAGATTCCAGCTTCCTGGGAGTCCGTGGAATGCACTGATGCCTGCGCTGTCGTTCTCTTGGTTATCGGCTGAATCGTCGGTGATTTCATGCTTTGAAAGATAAGGACAGAGAAGTGGCATTTGCGTTGAACCTTCTGGGCAGTAGAAGTTACCTTCTGTATCTTCTTTTACCTGTGGGTGTACGCTTGCGTTCTGATTATCAACACACTTTGGCTTCTGGCGAATGATGTACATCACTGCACCAGCGCGATTGCGTCCGATCGTCTGTACTGCGTCGAGATCATAACCATCGGCTGTGTCCTCAAAGAGATTTGGATCTGAAACATCGGTAATGCGAACAAATTTTGCCCATGGGAGAGGGCCGAGATCCACTTCATGGTCACGTGCGCCAGATGGATCAAGGACGACCCAATTGATACCGTCTTGGCTACCTTCTGTCATTACCTTTTCGTCCGGATATGTACCGCCAGTTACTTCGAAGTCTTTGACCTCGCCGCCGCCAACGTTCACAATCGGCTCGTTAAAGGAAAGAACGACTGAACCTCCAAAACCCAAACTAAAGAATGTACCAGGAATTGGAACATCTGAAGGTGTACCGGAGCTTTCCGCAGGACCTAATGCTTGATTTGCATCGCTGCGATCAGGGAGAACTGCAGTAGCATTCTTACGAAGGCCCTGTGCTGATGAGACAACGCCTGTTGCCCACTGAGGAGCAGGAGCATCTTCATCGAGCGCGTTCAAAAATGCCTCACTCATCGAGATAGTAAAATTCTTGTCGAGTTTTTCTTGTGGGAATACGGTACCGAATTCAAGCTCTTCAATCGGAACTGAAAGAGCATTTTCAATCTTTGCTGTGACATTGATCACATGCGCCTCAAATGCGGCAAACAACGGAAGCATTGCTACCGCCGTTCCTGTCGCTGCGAGCGCTAATATAATCTTTTTCTTCATATATTTTCTTTTTTTTATAATGGAACAAATTTCTGTAATGCTCGACCTTTCTGCTGTATACAAATAAAGTAATAGCTTTGACCGCGTCACCTGACGCACTGTGATCATGGTCAAAATTGGACTGGCTATCCTCATCTCCACCGAAGGCAAAGATAATTAGGCGCAGGTGGCCAGCCCAGTTTTGGTCACAATGATATTAATAAGCCGCCCGAAAGCCCTCATTATTACAGCTCCCAAATAAAAAAAGGCGCCGGTTCTGTTCTGGTGAGCGAACGGGGATTGAACCTTACGCCTTGCTTGTTAAGCTTGAGATAAAATATATTTCGCCTCGAACCATTCTTAGCAATCACGCTCAACCACGTCAAGACTGAATAATCGGTTAATAACTTAATTTTGATAAAATGAATAAACCATTACCTATCAATGATTTACTAGCTTTACATTTTCAGAAAATGTAGTGTTTGCTACCAGAATTTTAACAGCGACACCTTATCCTTCAAAGACCGTATCCAAAGTTTTCGACGGTACGCAAAATCTACACGCTCAGGCGCGAGCTCAAAGTTAAGTTTCAACTCCTCTCTTCGTAAAATCATTATTGGTTTTTGAGCAAATTTATATCCACGAGCCTCAATAATAAGCTCGGCGGGACCCGCGGGCAGTGGCAATGCGTATTCTCCAAGATTATTTGTAAATGTAAGCGCAACACCATTCGCTGTCTTTATCTGTGCGTCTACGATAGGCTCCCCTGCGGTATTTAAGATTCGTCCGCGCGCAACTCCAGGCATAAAATAATTCCTCAACGTATCGACAACGGGACGCTGTGAATAGTCATCATTCAAAAGCTTTGTTGAGCCTCCATATGAAACCCAGTAATTCACGCCCTCAACCGTCTGTCTATGTCGATACATCTCCCACAGAAGCCTCCCAACAAATTCAGCTTGCTGACTTGCATCCATATCTCCATTGAGATCAGGAATTGGAGCGCCAAACTCACCTATGACAACCTTGGCACCATAGGCGGCATTAATTGCTTCTATATATTCGCTCATCTCAGCCGGATCTTTAATATAATGGTCAATCGCAACAATACCTCCGAGAGCGTCTACCGTCTCTTTCGTCAGCTTGTTGCGCGCGATCCATCCGTTCATAGAAAGCCAATTTACATCGACACTCTTACCAATCTCTGCAAATGCCTCGGTTGCTACTCCATGCTCATCACGCAAAAATGCTCGATAAAGCTTGTATTTCTCTTCGTCCATAAGACCAAATGGCCCACCATTCTCGGCCTCTGGTGCCGGTGTAAAAATATCCCCGTCACGGAATAAATCCTTATGCTCTCGAATAAATAAAGCTGTTTTAGCTAAGTGATCTTCTGGAGTCATGCTCTTCGTACGACCAAACCACCCCTCCCATGCAGCCCAGTTGCCGCGAAACCATACGTTCAATCCCCTTGCTCGAGCAGCGCTCACCCAACGCTCAAGATATGGCAAAAACTCATCATCATAAGGTGTCGCAATTGCCACGCAGTCTGCGCCTGTAGACTTGATCGCATCGAGCTCCTTGCTAATCAACAAATCAACATCTGCACTCTTACTTAATGCTTCGAAACCATCGCGCGATGTCTTCATCGTATCGATACATTGATGCTTCCAAAATCTATACGGAAGCTTGGGATCTGCGTTATCTGTTGCCGCAAGTTTATCTTTATCTTGTTTTCTAAAGATCAAAATTTGTGGCGATGTATATGCCTTTTCAAAATGTGCATAGAGACGACCTTCCATAAATGGATTACCAATAATCTGCTTCCAGACCGTGTCATTTTCCTGCATTACAATCCATCGTGCATATTTTTCTGGCTCTTGGAGTGACTCGTTCCAATACGGCTTATTGCCAACATAGATACTATTTGACATCGGTATACCGCTACGAATGAGACTCACTGTGCGCGCAAAATCATCCATAAGCAAAAGTCCACCATCATAGTTTGCACGTAACCATCCTTCAGCATCCGGTCGCTTTGCTGATGAAAGCCCAACCGTACCATCAGAAAGTGAAATGATTGGAGAATACCCGACAGCATAAAGCCCAATCTGTACAAAAAACAAAGCAACAATAACTGCCTTACCTGCTGCACTAACTCGCCAGAATAAATACCCAACAAAAAGTGCGACTACTGGGGCGACCATCAAGCCATAGCGTACATTAAAAAGCGTCCACTCAAATGTTGCTGGCGTAAGATGTGGGATAAAAATAACCGACTGCCCCAAGAAAAGTGTCGTTACGTTGAACACAAGCGGAGCGCTTAACACAAATAAAACAATCAATCGATGAGGAGTCTTGCGATCCTTCACATACAACCAGAAACCAACAATCGCGAGAGCAAATATCAAAACACCATTATTGCTCATTGCCGTCACAAAATAATACAAAAATGCAGAAATCGGGTTGTGATATGAAGGTAACTCACCTCTTGTCTTCCATGATTGTTGCTGGGACTTTGCGGAAAATTCGCTGTTTGTAAAATAAAGTGGATCACCAAGAATCAAAAAATCCCACATGAGCCAGAGAAAAATACCAAAAAACGCAAGCGAGGCGAAAAGAATAATTCTTCCCTGAGCCTTAGACCAATCTTTACGATTTGGTAAATAATAAAATCCTATGGCCGCTGCTTCAAACAGCACTAGAAACCATCCATCATATCGTGTAAGCACTGAAGCAAACCCAAATAATGCAGCCATTAAAAGCGACGTAAGCTCTTCTTTTTGCTGTAAAAATTTTACAAAGAAATAAACCGAGAGGGTCTGAAACATAATCAAAAGCATCTCTGTCATTGGCGTTGCCTGCATATACAGCGCATTTGGATTTGAGATAAAAACCAACGAAGCGATAAACCCAGCCCACTTATTTTCTGTAAATAGCATCGTGAGTCGATATATAAAGACAGTAGAAACAACAAAAGCAAATCCCGATACTATAGATCCTGCAAGACCCGTTCGCCAGAGCCAATTAAAATATACAAAAGGTGCCATCAAAAGATGTGGTAATGGAAGCCAAATACCTCCGAGCTGAGCAAATCCTGGAGTTAAACTATCAACTACGCGCTTTGCGATATTGAGGTGAGATTCTGCATCTCCATAGGCGACAATTACATCCTTTACGTAGGCCCATATAATCGCCGCAATGCTCATAACAATCGCGAAACGCTTCACAACACGCTCAAGATCAAGTGAACGACCCCAGGCAGTTATACGCTCAATGCGTTCTCGTTGAATTGTAATCACAAGATTCATAGTTTCTTTTCCTCAAATAACGGCAATATAAAAAGAACGACAGCAAAGACCATCGCTACAAGGGCCAGAATCATATAATAATACTGCTCCAAGGAAATGCCTTGATGAACAAAATAATGATTAAACAAAAAACTGCTACTTTCTTGTTTCTGAAAATATTCAAAAGCACGAGCAATACCATAGCGCGCACCTAATGGATCGGCCTCAATCTTGGGAGGCACCGCATTTGTCGTAAGCGCGCCCATGAGGCTTACCGCGGAAGAATATATTATAAACAAGAAAGCAGTCATGCGTCCCGTCCACTTCCACGATGCATGAGAAAGAAAATCAGCAATAAAGAGACTTAATACGGCCATTGTTGGTATCAGATAACGCGGACCAAATGCCCAGCCCCCCCACGGATCACCCCAACTAGAATACAAAAAAACGTTGATACCGATGAGCGAGTACAAAATACCAAGCTCCAAGTTAACCCGTCCAGCACTCATGAATAACCCAAGAATGCCCAGCAAAAAAATAGGAGCGTACAAAAATAGACCTCTATCACGCGAAAACATCAATACATTAAACCCGCGCGCGAGTTTTTCCTCTGCAAAAAACCGTACGATATTACTTTTACGTGTTGCCAGCTCTTTAAGTTTTTCTTTGCCCCCATCATCCTGAATAATGTTCTCTTCGATAATAGATTTGTATCCAACCAAGCTACCGCTTAATCTTTTCCAACTACCAAATTCTTGATGGTTATAATAACCATGTAACGCAATCAACATAATAAATATTACTGATGTAAGAAAAAAAGTTGGGCGCGCATTAATTTTCAATCCTTCATCATTCAATCTATATTTAACCGAAACAATAAAGAAATAAATAATAACGGGAAAGATTAAGAGTGCATTCGGATAGTCAATCGCAATACCGTACCCAAAACAGAACCAGACATAGACTCCCCAAAACCATGACCACCGACCGGCATCCTTGTATCGCCATACGGCATAAAAAGATGACAGAATAAAGAATGTAGTCACATGGTGTTGGTACAATGTAATAGCATAGCTCCATGAAGAAGCCGCAAACCCAAAAATTAATGCCGCGAGCAGCGCCAACGCAACAGACAAGTTAAGAATCTTACGCCCAATTAGAAAAAGAAAAACTAAATTTAAAATCGCAAATAAAGAAATAACGGAGAAAGCACCGACTTGAGCAACCTGATAGCTCTTCCCAATCAAGTAGAATGGAAGCGCTAACAGTGAGATACCGGGCGCGAAATATACATAGAATCTACCTTCATAATATCCAACGTCTGGATAAGCCGCATCCGCAAGCTCTTTTGAAAGAGCAAAGGATTTATTCTCTGCTAATGACACGGTGAGCAGATAACGCCCACGCTCAGGCGAAAGCTCAAGAGGCTTTGTTGTCTGGTCAAGATTATTTTTTACTTCACTCGATGCAAAATTGCCATATACGCCGCGCAAAGTAAGTCCGTAAAGCACGGCACCAAAGAAAATCAGAAATAATATCGCAAATACATTTTTCATATAATCCCCCTCTTTGAAAGCACCTTATACAAACGATTTTTATTGTAGGCGCCATCAAAATACGTAACTCCATCTCGAATGCGCCGGAAAAAACTGATCTTTTCTGACTTTAAAAGTACGTCTCGCAAAACTTGCTGTAATTCCTCGTCTTGATTTTTGCGCTCCAGTTCGCAAAGGCTTGCCTCAAGGTGCACGCGCACACCTGGAGAGCGTGCATCAATTTTACAAACTGCGCGCAAATCTAATGGTCGTGTAAAGGCTCCTGATTTATCTAAAACATTGGCAACTCGCAATTCAATCATCGTACGTAAACATTTTTCACATGCACCACAATTATATTTACCGGCTACATTCTTATAGCATACCCTTAAATGCTCTAAAGCGTTATCGGAATTAGCAATATATCGAGAAACCTTCTGAACACGGTTCGCTTCATTGCCATCATGAATAATTTTTGTAGCCTCTGTAGACCACAAAGGATCTAGCGCTGGGTGCGAACCCCAAGGGAAAAGCTGCTCATAAGAATCAGTTGATGGTATATAAACCCTCTTTAACCCCGCTCTCAACATCAGTGCAACACCGCAGAGAGCTCCGCCATGTCCCCAATCCCAACTAATCATTTCATCCAAAATCTCTCGAATATTAGTACGCAAAAATATAACCTCTACATCCTCTGCCTCCGCAATTTTTCGAATACGTGCGGAAGTTTCCTCAAAAAGAGCTTTATTTAATAGATCAATATCAAAACCGTGCACAAAAATTAAATGAGTTATTTTTTCACCACCCTCTTTCTTATTTTTTAAAAAAGTATAAAAAGAATCCACCCCACCTGAGAAAAATGCACCTATGCACGTTGGCGAATAAGCACTGTCGTTGAAACTTCCTCTTGTATAGATCCGACTATTAGAGTCGCGCCTGAATCCCCAAGAATTGTAAACTTCCTCGATCGATCTTAGGTTCTGATAATTTCTAGCATTAACTTGACCATCAATAATTAAGTCAAATCCTTTATTAGCAAACGCTGGGAAAAAACAAGCAAGAAAAATACTGGCATCAGATGCAAGGAAGGATTCGTATTTTTCATCAACTTCAAAATAGAGCTCTTTTTTCTTCCCAAAACCAAGTAGATCCGCTGAAAGCGCTACTGTCCCGTGTTTATTTGTTGTAATAATATTTTGTATTGTTATTGAATTCATATGTTAGAAAATACTTTTTCCCAACGATTACGTTCGGCGATCTGGATTTCTGCCACCCTTTTATTTAGCGACTCCGATAGCATTGCCCGCGCTTCGTATGCTTTCTGTAGCAAATTATACAAAGCATCAACGGTTACCGCTTCACACGAAATAACATAGTCTTGCATCCCCAAATCCTCCCCGATACCTTCTGTTTTATATTCATAGCTAATAGCAACAAATGGTATGCCCTGCGTTGCGGCAATAATATTCGAATGCATCCGCATCCCAAGCAATAATTCTAAACGACCGTAAGTATCTATGGCATCATCGACATCTTTCACAAAATGAACTGGCAATAAATTCACACCTAACTTTTCCAACTTACCCATAACACGTCTCACTACCCGTTCGTCGTCCTCTTCAATAAGTGTTGTGCTTACTTGCACAATAGGCTGGACATGCATGCCCCTCACCTTACAGAAAGTAGCCAAAGCTCTAACCACCTCCTCTTCAAAAAAAGACTGTCGCTGCTTAGGCAACCAATTTCTCAATGTTAAACCAAGAACAAGATTTTCCCTTTTTGTAAGTAGTCGCTTCGACCCTAAGAGCGCGGAATCAAAACCACGCCTTATATTAGAAAGTCTGTAACTTTCGAGCTTATGGTAAGAATAACCCTCACGCAAAATAACAAGGTTTAAATAAGACAAGGCTATAGCTGAAATACGCTCTTGCCATTTATAATAAAATGGACCAAAGCTTATTGGCATTACAATAACTTTTTTACAAAGCAACCTAGCAGTGTAGATCATCAAAAGTTGCATCATTAGATTTAGAGTCTGCTTGACCCCACTTTTTGACCGTAAATAACCTCCTCCGGGGAAAACTATTAGATCTGCCTGGGCATAATCATCAAGTAAATCTGCTAAATATGACTTCTTTGGTAAGCTAAAACTAAGTTGATAAAAAAATAGACGAACTAAAAATTCAAAGAACCTTAAAAAACGAACTCCTGCTTTAGGATTATCAAAAACAACCCAAGAATATATTGTATGTTTAAGTGAACTAGCAAAAGAACTATCAGTATATAAATTTGGATCACTACTATGAACTACTGGCCGTACGGATGGAAAAATATTTCTCAGCAGCTCTATTTCACTCAACAAAATAGCCTGATCTCCAGGATTTCTTGGACCAGTTGCGTGAGGAATCAAAATTTTTTTTATTTCGTAGCTCATCTTAATTCCTTCGATGACCTAGCAATATCCCATTTACTCCGCGTTGACTGCACATTAACAGGCAACAAGCGAGTTAATAACATTGCAAAACAATAATACAAAAAATAAATAGGGTGAGACACGAAGGTGCTTATAGTAAACTTTAATTTCAGTACAAGAGGAACCCTAAACTGCTCATCAATAAATGCCTCTGAAAAATATTGAGAAAAAACTATTTTTGAATGCACAAAACGCTGGCTTTGTTTTAAATAGTCAAAGAAATTATCAGGAGATCGAAACATTACAACAGCACTCTTCTGATAAGAAAAAGAATATTCTTGAGAGCGGCAACGCAAATAAGAGTAAACATCTTCTCCAACAACATCAACTGGCCACTTTAGCGTACTGGTAAATTCTTTTGAAAAGGCGCGAGCCGCTCCGCGACATAAATACAAATTATCTCTATTATTCATATTCAAAAATATATTCTCACGGAAATAAAAACCAAACGACATAACACGCTCAAAAAAAGTACCTCCCATCTGCGGCGACAAAGCAGCGCCTACAATACCTATATTCTCATTAGTATAAAATGGTTTTACTATTTCTCGTAAAAAATATTCGTTTGTTGGCAAAACGTCTGCATTCAACAAAACCAGAATATCGCCTTGAAAAAGTTTGAGAATATCATTTTGCCGCTCAGCCTGGCCTTTTCGATCTTTATTATCAACAACAAAAATTTTATCTGATGTTATAGACCGAGCCTCCACAACAGTCTTATCACTACTCCCATCTGAAATTACGATAACTTCTTTCAGAACAAATCCTTCCTCTTTCTGACCTAAAAGAGCCGACAAGAGACGCTTGATGTTTGCCTCTTCATTGTAGGCGGGAATACCAATTGAAAGTGTAAAAAGATTCTTATTCATACGCTCTCCCTAAATTCTTTGTGGACAACGACACCCTCCAAAGCGGGTTTGCGGAGCCCCATAAAAAAGCGTGAAATCGTGCCCCAATATGCATTGCGCTATACGCGCCTACAAGTGTTGGAGATTCCCAGCCCGCCCGTACTAGAGCAATGAAATATTTTCTATGTGGAAAGTACTTATGTCTTGCGATAACATCCGCAGATACATACTTTTGAAGTTGTTTATGGCTTGCAGCAAAACGTGCATACTTGTGAAAATAATCAAATACTGTCCCCGCGGAACGATAATATGTCACCGCGTCACCTTCAAACATCGTACGAAATCCAAGCTCTTTTGCTTTTAAAAATGTAAGTGCATCTTCAGGAGCATCAGGCATAAAACGCATCCTCTTTGCAAAAGACCGCGACAACGCTTTCCCAGAATGACAGAGAAAAAAATCACTCTCTACATTTTCCATGCATATGCGTTTCTTAACGCGATCGGCGAGAGTCAGAGATCTTTCAATAAACCCTCCTCCTGACTGCGCCACGGAAAGCCCGAATACAAGATCTGCCGTACAGCTCCAAATCGGGTACGTAAGCAATGCAAGATAATCAACAGTCTCAAGCCTTGTGTCTGCTTCAAGAAATATAAGTGCATCGCTTTCAAATATTCCAAGAATTTCATTTTGACACTGCGCCTGACCAACACGTACATCTCTTTCGATCAAACGAACACGTACATCTGGCACCCCTCGAACAATATCTGCCGTTTCATCAGTACTTCCATCTGAAACAACGATAATCTCTTTGATCATAAAATGTGGCGTTCGCTGAGTGCGCACCTCCTCAATAAGACGGGCGATATTCCCTTCTTCATTGTAAGCTGAAATGCCAATTGAAACGGTCAGCAGATTATTTTCCATACAAAATCTCCAGACACTCGGCTGATTTTTCATCCCACCCAAAATGACTTGCCCATAATACTGCTTCTCGTTCCATGCCAGTACGGACTTCGCGACCATGGATAAGTTCGGAAATTTTTTCTGCAAACGCCTTGGCATCACCGTGCGGAACCAAATAACCAGTATGCGGGTTCCGTACTGAATCACGTAAACCCGGAACATCTGCGGCAACGACCGCTACTCCACATGCATTTGCTTCTATTGTTGTAATACCCCACCCCTCCATAAATGAGGGATTTACAAAAACCCATGCGCGCTGTAACAAGCGCGTCTTTTCAGAGTCAGAAATACCTCCAGCGAATCGTACACTCTGACTAATTCCAAGTGTGCGCGTTAAATCTTTCAGTACCATCTCCTCCTCTCCTCGACCTGCAATCACCAATTCGGCTTCAGGAAATTTATGGACTACATACTTAAACGCGCGAAGAAGTACATCGACAGATTTATATTTCTTGAGCCGGCCAACGTACACGACTAAGGGATGATCGCTCTTCTCACCCGGCCTCAACCGCGCGAGATCAACTCCAGGATGTACCACTGAAATACGCGCCCCTCGAATACCCAGAAATCGCTCCATTCCTTTCTTTGTAGACTCAGAAATAGTGATAAATTCAACTCCTCGATATGCCCACGGCATTACGGTGTTTTCAAGAAAGGCCGCAAAAAGCGCAAGAACTCTTGGTAACGAATGATAAAAAACATCTTGATGAACATGGAATAAAAGCGAATAAACTTTTTCCTTTGCGTATAGCGGAGCAAAAAATGGCACGCCGTTCTGACAGTCAACAATAATATCAAATTGCCCTCGAAAACGAAGTAGATAATAGAAAAATGCCCACACATACACAAAGTAAAACCCACCGCGCCGAATAATTCTTACCCCATCTATTTCTTCTTCGCGCTTTGATTTACCATCATTACCACAAAAAATTGTAACGCTATTACCTGTAGCAACCCAACGCTTCGCAAATTCATGAATATGAATTTCAGCGCCTCCTGCAAATGCATGTTTGGTATCACGCCAATTAAAAATCAAAATACGCTTACCTGACTCTAGCGCCGGACGCTCACTCCGAAATGGTCGCGCGATATCAACAAGATCAATCAGCGCCCGTAAAATAAACTTTCCATTACGGAGTAATATGTGTAGCACCGTCATTACACCAAGCGTCAACACGCTTGAAAAAAGCATAACGTTTGAAATTGCAACGATAGAACTGTGCGATCGCATGATCCCAAGCGCCATCACGCACGCCATAACAAGCATTGTAAATGGAAACAGATAATGTTTGCGTGCAAGATGATACGCATTAAAGGCGCTGGCAAGCGTAAGACATGTGATCGCAAGCGCATACGTAGGCAAATACGGTAAAATGCCAAGCGCTCGCTCGCCGAGCAGTATGGGCACAATTTTACTGCCAAAAATACCAAGGGCGCTATACGCTCCAAACGTTAATACGCATGCCCCGGCAAAAATACGATAAAAGATTTTATTTGGATTCTTATGTGCGCCCTCAGCATTTGCAATAAACGTAATCATGAATCCATTGAGCAACGAACCAAAAAAATAAATCATTTTCCCAACAAGAGACAATAAAGCATACTGACCCGCGAGTTCTGGATTGAGATAATGTTTGGCAAGCACTAAATCAAATGTTAAATATGCAATACCAGAAAATCCTGAAATAAACGAAGCTATGTAGAAAGTTTTTGGAAATACGAGTGGCTTTTCAATATCCTCGTCTTCTAACCGACGAGCCGCGCGCGATGCAAACCATTGCGCAACAAAAAGCCCCGCGATAAGTGAAGTAGGAAAAGACAATACAACCCACTCTCTCAATCCTCTCTCGACTAATATATATACAACGCCCAGTTTAACGATCGCTTCGACAAAAATCGCAAACCCAACTGCGGCAAAAAAGAACTGCCCTTGCAAGAACCCCTTACTCGCTGATGTGATAATAATAACCGGTAACACAAGCGCGAAAAGGCCAAGCACCCATGTATGCTCAATATGAAAAAACGCTCCTAACGCAGGAACAACGGCAAACCAAACAAGCGCCACCCCAAGCGATACAAAAAATGCTCTTCGCTGAATACGGCGAAAAAAAACAACGCTTGCCGATGCATGCCCCTCTCCAACTTCATATGAGGTTACATAATTAACAGTCGCCCCAAGCGCACCCGCCGCAATACCAATGAGCAATAATAATGTTCCAAAGAGCGTCAGTACACCAAACTCTTCTGGAGCAAGTCTCCTACCGAGATATGCGTTAAAAACAAAATTCAAAAAATTTGCACCCATAAGTGCGCCCGTAAGAAATGCTCCTCCAGAAATTAGGCGCACAAATTGCTTTTTCATACGTGTTCCTCCGCGGTTAATTGAGCATCAACCAATTCTTGCCCAATGATATTTCGTGCCTGAATCTGTGCCTTTTGATGTACGAGATGAAATCCATGGATCGTCTTCTGCCAATAATGTGGACGAACAACCATCTCATACATCGCCATCCACGCTGCCCCTGACATAGAAAGCCAATAAAAAGGCACGAAAAAAACATACATAATCAAATCGTCGTACCCGCGCTTTGCACATGCAACCATGTAATAGTACAAATACAAAAAATTCCCAAACACAAACGATAATACGCCCATAATGAGAATCGGTCCTGGGAAGAACGGCTCAATGATTGGACCAGCGATCGGACGAAACGCAAAGTAAGTAAAAGTAATAACCCACATGAGCGGGTTAATAAACATCGAAAGAATCTTACCGCCAACAATAAACTGAAATGCGACGAGATGTGGCTCAGACATACTTTGCTTGAATGCGCGAGGGTTCCGCATATGAACAAGGTATGTTTGAATATAGCCCTTGATCCACCGAGAGCGCTGACGAAACCAGTTTTTATACCGACTCGTCCCCTCCTCCATTGTCATAGAATCAACGATCGCTGTCTTATGCCCTTGCTTCACAAGTCGCATACCAAGATCACAATCCTCCGTCACATTAAACGCATCCCAACCTTTAAGCTCTACGAGATCATCGGTACGGAAATGATTTGATGTACCTCCAAGTGGGATTGGCGCGTTGATGGACTGCAATCCCGTAAGAACTAAATCAAACCATAGTGAGTACTCTGCCGCAAAAATACGCGTCAAAATATTTTGATGCGAGTTATAAAAGTTTAACTTTGCCTGCACACACACAACATCGGGTCCCGATCTTTGAAACGCAAGAACTGCTTTTTTTAGCTGATCGGAGTCAGGGACATCTTCCGCATCATAAATCACGGAGTAGTCTCCCGTCGCATAAATCAAACCGTAATTACATGCCTTTGGCTTTGTCTTTGGCATTGAATGTGGCACGACCGTAATTTCAAAATTCGGCGGCAAGTCATATGCCTTTGCTCGTTTTACCGTCTCAACATCATCTTCTTCAAGCAATAACATAATCTGCAATCTATCTTTTGGATAATCCAAACGACTCATAGCAGTCACGAACTGTGGTAATACTTGCCACTCTTTGTAGAGCGGACAAAAAATTGTATATGTCGGCCACGCCTCATCGGGTATCGCATCAATTTCTTCTTTTGTAACTTTGATTTCTGTAGGACGCGTAAAACTCCGGACGATCAAGAATAAGTTGAAGATAAGATCAGCAAAATACAACGTCGTCAGCGCCGCTATCAATATTAAGAGCGTCATATGCCAGTTAGCTATTAGGCTCCCAACAAAAAACACTCCGACTGCCATGAGCGTCAACATTTGTGGACGACTCATACGATAAAGAGCGCTTTCGGCATGGCTAAGTTCTGTATGATTCACAAATGGGCTCCCAGCGTGGTGAAAACCATTCCCCCGCTTTTTCATCATTTTTCCATGAAAAGGAATCGGTTCCGGACGAGTCAACTTTAAACGAAGCGCCGATATGCCGATTTCCCACGATGCTTTGAGCACATTAATTTTTGATTCTCCCGCGTATCGTTCTCCGAATACGATATCAACGTTCCCAATGCGATAACCTGCGCGCATTGCTTTTACCAAAAATTCCATGTCGAACGCCCACGGAGCAGGGTTAAGCGTAATACGTTCAATGATCTCCTTTCGAAAAACCTTGAGACCAGACTGCGTATCCACATCGAGACCGTGGAGTGCTCGCGCAAAAATAAAATGAAATGTCTTACTTACAAATGCACGGAGTGCTCCTTCGTGATGCTCTGTTCGATTCGCCACAACAACATCACTCTCGCCATCTTCAATTGCCTCAACCATTTTAGGAATTGCTTCTGGAGGATATTGCAAATCGGCATCGATCATCGCGATGAAAGAATATTTTGCGCAAGCAAATCCTTCGATCAGTGACTGTGCCTTGCCTCGCGCACCAATTTTACGAAACGAACGGATTGGATATGCTCGAGTAAGCCGCTTTAGCTCTGACCATGTCTCATCCTCTGAATGATCATCAATAAAAATAAGCTCATAATTGAGCTTAGCGAGTTCACACGTGCGATGAATACGCCGTACGAGCGGAGCGACATTTTCACCTTCATTACGAGTGGGGACAATGATTGAAATGCGGCGCATAAAAAATAGAGACCGAGGGACATACCTACCTTGTATCTGTCCACTTGGAATCGATAAATTATTACATATATTGTCCGATATGTCAATATCTGGTTGCGCCAAAAAGTTGTTTATTTATAAGCAAAAAGTAAAAATCCGACCTCTTAATAAGAAGCCGCGCATTATGGTGTATTGATTACAGCTGACTAAAGTTTGCTATTTTAATAAAATATCGACGTAGTAATGCCCTAGAAAATTCTTTACTGGCAAATAAAAAGGTCCGATTCCCCGTAGGAAACCAGACCTCAACTTCGGAGCTGAAAGCTCCTTTTAGTGAACGAAATTGACCTGAATGCTATTGCCTCCAGCCCGCCAAAGGCCGGTGGACGCCCACTCCTGATCATCGATGCTGACCTGAACGGTCAGATAGAGATCGGTAATGCCCGAGAATTCCTCGTAGGCACGAACGCGCACGATGTACTGGGTCGGGCCACCATGAGCACCGATACTGACCTCATAGAGGCCGCCTCGAATGCCGGGACCAGACTTTGCGGTTGGATCCTTGAACTTCCATCGCTTGGCCGTACCAGCTCCATGCACCAGATCTCCAGGCTGGAGACAGGCTGACCATATCTTGCCCTGCGTCGCATTGGCGAGCAGAAAGCAAACCGTCTTGGTCTCAGGCGCAAAGGGCTCGCCGGGGATGATACCTCCCGAAGCCTTGAAGTGGTCCTTGGCCGGATTCCTTACATTGAATACGATCCGCGCAGGATCACGTTCGAACAAATCGCAATCACAGTCTGCGGCATCGACACAGTCGACGAGTCCATCGTCGTCATTGTCGTTGTTATCGTGGCAGACTTCCTGCTTGTTGCAGCTATTGTCGCACGCATCAGTATTGATCTGGTTGCCGTCATCGCACTCTTCATTTCCTTCGACGACGCCATTTCCACAGATCTGCTCGAACCCGCAACTCGCGCTACAGCCATCGCCACCGCGCATCGTGCAGAGCCCGTCGCCGATACCAACGCAATTTGCGTCGGCAACACACAACGTGCCATTGCTACAATGCTTTCCATCATCGCACTGCTCACCACTCTGTGTGACTCCATCGCCACACAACGGGAAACACGGATAGAGATTCGAGTGAAGCGCGCTGGCAGGCAGCGAATTATTTGGATACGGCTCCCAAAACGGGACGTTCCAATCGTGACTATGCAACGCGCAGATCTCATCGCCAACGGCGTCCGAGCATGAATTGATGACGCTCCACTGCGTCTGGATCCCCCATCCATAGAGAGTCTGAGGGTTACCATTCACGATGATGGTTCGCGTATCCAAACCGCAGAAGCACTGCAACACTTCGTCGCAAGGATTTTGTGGATCGGTACCAACACAATATGTATCATCGACTCCAAGAACGTTATGTTGATGATTGTCGGGATCAGGTACGAGTAGCGGGATCACGGTGCCATCGGGAAGAATATCTCCGATGATGCCGTGCCAATCGTTGGGACCATGATGGGATGCGTGATCACCAAACACGAAATGTCCATTCTGATATTGAACGTCAGCACATGTTGGAAAATCTGGTCGCGTGGTCGCGAGCGCAACGCTCGCTGCACAGATACTTGCTATGACAAGGTACTTCTTCAGCACTTCTCCCTCCTTTTGTGAGAGAACAGCCTTCCTCGCATACTACGAGGTGACAAATCAATATATACAATTTACGATATTTTGTCAATACATCTCTTTCAAAAAGCAACTTTCATCTTCATTACTATCTATATGTTTTTATACTTTCTGTCTTTTTAAATAAAAATCCAATGGCACGCCTAGCATGCCATTGGCTTGGGACTTCGATAGTTCTTGTTTAGAGAACCTTGCGATATTTACAGTACCGATGAAGGCTCATACAGAGACGCCCGATGTACCTCTTCTCGGCCCTTGTGATTCTGCCTGGGTAGACAGCCATTTGACGATCTTTGCAATCCCAGAGCACATCCTTATGTTCAGGACGCACAACACATGGATCGTTATTCTGACATGGTGGTGTGATGATCACGGGACAACAGGAGTTACACTCTTGCTGCGGAGGACAAGCTTCCGGACACTCGTCCGGCGGGGGGCACGTATTGTCGCACCCCTCAAGCGTGCAGTGATTGCTACACGCATCGCTGTCCACCCGATTACCATCGTCACATTCTTCATCATCTTCGACGATGCCATTACCACAACCCTTCTCGATATTGCAGTTGGCATCACAGCCATCGCCGTCAACACGATTATCATCATCGCACACTTCTCCGACATTCAGCGTGCCATTACCGCACTGCGGGCGACACGAGTAGAATACCGAGTGAAATGCGATGGCGGGAGGACCATTCGGTCCACCGTCATAGAACGGGAAGTTCCAGTTGCGCCCGTGAAGAGCACAAACCTCGGGGGCGACTGCCTCCAAACATGTATTGGCGATACGCCACTGGGTCTGGATCCCGAGCCCATCAGGCACGTCGGGATCGCCCAACGAACAGTAGCACTGAACGAATCGATTGGGATTGTTTGGATCCCTATAGACATCGTCGACGCCAAACAGGTTGCGAGACGGCAGAATTGTGGTGTCGGGCAACCTGCCGCCAATGATGCCATGGGCATCACCTGGATTGTGATGCGACGCATGGTCGCCCAGTACGAACCGTCCTCCATCGAACTGCATCTCGGGACACGTGATGAACCTCGGGATGCTCGGAATCGGCGTCGGCGGGAGCACCACTGCTTGAGCGATACTCGCGACCATCGCGAGTATCATGACTGCAAAGAACTCTTTCATGTCTGTCTTCCTCCTTTTGGTAGACATAGACGTCTGCCGAGAATACGGCAATGCGACCCACTTCCTAAAGTGAACTATTTTTAGGATAATAGAACCCATGACCTCCATTTCCTCTTATACTGCCGCACTTCTATTAGGCTTCTTACAAGGTATCACTGAATTTTTGCCTATCTCCTCTTCTGGGCATCTCATCGTCGCGGAAGAATTTATGGGCCTAAACCCCTCTGCGTGGCTTTCTTTTGACGTAGCACTCCACGTCGCAACCGCATGCGTTGTATTATTTTATTTTCGAAAAGAATGGCAAGAAATGATTAAAGCATTCTTTCAACGCTCATCTGATAACTCTCGACGACTTTTACTTCTCAACATTATCATCGGGACGATTCCCGCAGGAATTGCCGGCATTCTTGCTGAAAAAATCATTAGCGAACATGTACGAAATATTCAAATTGTGGCAATTGGACTTATCCTTGGAAGCGGTATCATGTGGGGGGCAGAAAAACTTTACTCCATGCGTAAAAAAGAAGGTTCTGCAATTGAAAAACCATTCTCTCCATTTGAGAGCTTTCTTATTGGATGCTTTCAGGCGCTCGCCCTCTTTCCTGGACTATCACGTTCTGGAGCAACAATTTCCGGAGGCCTCATTCTTGGTCATGATCGATATCACGCGACTAAATATTCTTTTTTACTCGCCACGCCAATCATTATAGGAGCATCTCTCAAAACATTTTCAGACAACCTCACGCATATTGGCTCACAGGATATACCGATTTTTTTTATCGGCTTTGTCACTGCATTTATCACTGGCTACGCATCACTGCACTATCTCATTCGTCTCATGAAAACAAATACGCTCAGGCCGTTTATTATTTATCGACTTTGCCTGGCGGTAATACTCTTTGCAGTTGTCTTGTTTTAATTTGAACTCTTGCGCTTCTTTTCGCTTTGATAGATTAAATATTCTTGCCCAACATGCCATACTGCTGGCAGTACTGAAATAACAACAATTGCAAGAATAATTGGTAACAAGTACTTATCTATTCCGGGGATCATACTACCAAGAAAATATCCCAACACGGGCATACCAACGCCCCATAAAACTCCTCCGATAACATTATAAAAAAGAAACGTAGGATATTTCATTTTTCCGACTCCAGCGATAACGGGAGCAAATGTTCTAATAATCGGCATAAAGCGCGCCAAAATAATTGTCTTGGGTCCATGTTTTTCATAAAAACGCTCTGCTCGTTTCAAATGATCTTTATGAAATAATAAAGAATCCTCTCGCTTAAAAAGTCGCGGTCCTATGCGATATCCAAACGCATACCCAACATTGTCTCCTAAAATCGCGGCCACGAGTGTAAGTGGAATTAAATAACCAATATGTAAATATCCTTGAGACGCAAGAAATCCTGCAGTAAATAAAAGAGAGTCGCCAGGAAGGAAAAAACCAATCAATAATCCCGACTCCGCAAAGACAATAAAAAAAAGACCGACGTAACCCGCCGTACGTATGAGTGTTTCAGGATCAAGTAGCATACCGCGAGTATATCATGTCTTTTACTATACGTAGAGACTCGGCCTTGCGTATTCTTTATTTTTATGGTATGAGTATTCCTAGGCTTGTTCATTTGAGCCACAACAACCCAGAGGAGGAATACGCGATGCGACTCAAAAACACGGGATGGATCGGGGCGATGGTCGCCACGATCTTCATTGCCTATGCCAACATGGCGGAGGCACGGCCAGCTCGCTGCGACGAGGCAGGCTGGATCACCAAATGCTGCGGTGTGTGCGCCATGATGCCAACGGCGGAAGCCTGCACCACAGAGAAGAACGACGGCACTACGTTCGTCGACCGATGCTGTCCGGACGAAGCCAAGCTCGAAATCGAGCACATCACGTTCGACCCGATGAAGCCCAACGCCGGCATGTTCGCCAGCGCGTGGGTGTCCATCTCGAACGTCAGCGATGTCGAAACCTACGCCGACGTCACAATCAGCGTCACGTGTCATGCCTTCGGAAGCGACGTCCAGACGGACAGCGCAACGATGGCATTCATCGGCGAGTACTTCGGCCCCCTGCAGACGCGGCACGACTTCGTGCTGCAATGGATGACCACGGTCAAAGAAGACTGCTTGGTCACCGCCAAGGTCGCCTACACAGTCGCTTCGTGCGGCGACCAGAAGATCACCGTGGAGTCATCCCCGGTGCCCATGTGGGTACTCGACCCACTCCCACCGAACACGTGCACGTGCGAAACCGAGCCCTGTCAGGAGTGCCAGACCTGCGAGATCTGCACTCCGCAAGAGCCCTGCAAGCCCGGCCCGGAGTGCACGAACAACGATCCATGTATCGTCCGCGATGGCTTCAAGGACGTCCTCTGGGACTGCAAGGAACGCCAGATGCGAGCCTGCCCCGGAAGAATCACGAAGGCCGAAAGCAAGCGGATCAAGCGAACCTGCATGGCACTGCTACGCTACTGCCGCGACCGCAAGATCCTCTAGAGGGACGCGAGTCTCTCTCAATATAATTCAATGCTTCTATGCGCATATCGCGTAGAAGCATTTTTTATTTCTATATAAAAAACTATCCTCTCTTATACATTAAGAATCCCATCGAGATACTTCCTAATATAAACGCGCCAACCATTGGAATGATTGCGAGCGTTGTTTTTGTTTCTAACGCTGGCTGAACGTCAATCATATAATCAGGAAAAGAAATCCACACGCCAGGATTTGAAGCAAACGCCACATCAACGAAAATTTCATGAATTCCAGCGTCAGCAAATGTATATGAAAATTCATGAATTCCTCCCTCCGCTCTTCCCTCCATATGCGCAATCTCTTGAGAATGCCCTTGTTTTGTAATACGAATTTTTACTAATACTGGCTCATGTACTGCCTCGTGATGCATCTCCCCTTGCTTCAACCTCAAAAAAGAAACTAGCATATTATTTTGCACACCTTGTCGCGGCGTATAAGGAGCCTTGGAGAGAAGTGCTAAAAATTTTCCGTCGTCAGTCACGCGCATATCGCCGCCATTTGCGTAGGCAATCCCTGCACATAAAATGATTAAAGAAAAAATGCTAATCTTACGAATCATATTTTTATGATACCACGCGCCATCGATTGTGATAGAACTCTAAAAGACCATCTTTTTGCATGTCATGTAAAATTGAGGGGATTTCTTTTGCCCGCTCACGTACGTACTTATCATGAGTGCTAAGTTTTTGAATACTACTTATCGTAATCCCTTTCTTGCTTTTCACCGCAGAGTCCAATAACACCGCGCGTACATACCGACGGGATCCTTCAAATCGCGCTTGCCGAACATAATGCTTACTCCGATGATTTGGATTTTCCTCTCCTTTTAACGCGCTCGATCCATAATCCATAAGTGCAAAGTACCATGCTCGATAATCTTTTTCTGGCAATGTACGCTCGATAATTGGCAGTAACTCCCGATCTGTAACGTCATCGCGCCCATCAAAAAAATATTTTAAGTACACGCGACGAATATTTGTCTCAATGAATACTTCCCGCTGATCCCACGCAAAAACTAAAATCGCACGCGCGGTATATTTCCCAATACCTGGCAAATCTTCAAGCTCTGCGATACTTCTTGGGACAACGCCCTTGTGCTCGCGCTCAATAATATCTGCTGTACGTCTTAGATACAGAGCGCGGCGATTATATCCAAGCCCCTTCCAAACTCGCAAAACCTCCTTAGGAGGAGCGCCTGCGAGCGCGCGTATCGTCGGAAATATTTTCAAAAATTCCTTATACTTCTCTACCACACGTGGCACCTGCGTCTGCTGGAGCATTATCTCAGAGACAAGAATACGGTATGGATTACGCGTACGACGCCACGGCAAATTATGTCGAGCGTGCTTACGATACCATGCAAGAATCTTTTGCTGAAAAACGCTCTTGCGTTGCATTAATACTCTTTCCCGCTCATGTTTGCGGGAATGGCGATACCATTTTCAGGAGCCTTATCTTTATATCGCTTAATAAAATCAAGAATACGATTCTCATCAAACGATCCTTCTGCATTTAGATTGAATGTGTCCAAACGTTGCCATGCTGCAACTGCAATGTCAGTCGGATTTTGATCACGTAAAGTTAACACGACACGGACCTGATGGCTTGCAAGATTACGAAGTTGTTCTTTTGCTGTGTCTGAAATTGATGATTTATACGAAATCCAAATTCGTCCATGCTCGAGAGAATGAACGAGACCCTCATCAGGTTGCGCCTTATTATAGACGCCGTCTTTAACTGGTTGCTCATAGTGTGGACCTGATGTTGGAGGATTAGAATTGTATTCAATATGTGAATCTCCTACTGCAATATGATCTTGCCCTTGATTTGCATATTCCTTTGAATGATCTTCGCTGAGCCCCTGTTGAGGTTGTTTTTTAGCAACAACAAAGATACCAGCAGCTCCCGCAACAACAACTACACAACCGATAACCCAAATTGCTATCTTTTTTGTGCGAGTGCGACGTAATGAGATCTCCATCTCCCCAGCTTTCATTTCACGCTTTAACTCTTTACGTTCTTTTTTTGTTAGATTTTGATCAGTATCCATATTCGATAGAATACCTTCCTGGCCATCTCTTGTAAACTTAATCGAAAAGTCCGCGCGGACGCTTGAACGCATCAAACGCCGTAGATGCCGCGCTTCGATAATTACAGTAGTCACAACTTGGGTCAGGAGTTGGAGGCGTGTCCTTTTCCAGACACTTCCGCGCCGCCTTAATTGCCTTCTCAACCCATGTATCACTCCCCGTATACGATATCACTTTAACATCAAACTCTAATTTACCATCGAACGCTTTGCGATCGCGCCTGCCATTTGCATACACAAAGTATCCGGTATTAGAAACTTTGAACTTATTTTGACGTAGCAACCATTGATAAATTTCCATCTGACGCTTATATCCATCCTGCCAATCAGCATCAAGATTTACTTCACTATCTTTACTTGTAGATTTATAATCTACAACCAACAACTCACCCCCTGGATTCACCCATACGTCATCCACCGCACCCGTAATCAAAAAATTAGTAGGAACGTACAAATATTGCACCCCTACAAAATTTTCGCGCCACTTATCAAGATCTTTGTGCTGAAATGGCACCGCATCAATACCGTACTCACTCATCAGTGGATGAGAGCTTTTCGCCGCGCGATGAATATCAAATTCTTTTTTCAAAAGTACATCTACTGCGGAGTTAAGATTAAATGGAAACCCTGGAGGCTGACCAACGCCCAAACGGACGTCGAGATAAAAACATAACTGACAACGAACAAAGTTTTCAATCTTTGAGCGTGAAAGTCGATATGTCTCCTTAGATTCAGGATTGAAAATATTGCGCGTTCGCTTTCCTTTGTACGCAGATGTAAATGTCATATCATCGCTTCCAAATCAGCCAATACCTCAGCAGCGTGAAGCGCTGGTTTTACATCTTCATATATTTTCGCGATTTTACCCTTTGGATCAATCAAAAATGACCAGCGTCGAATTCCCATATACTCGCGCCCCATAAATTTCTTCTTCCCCCACACCTCATACGCCTGTACTACTTCTTTTTCAATATCAGCAAGAAGTGGAAATGGTAAGTCATACTTTTGGGCAAATCGCTCGTGCTTTTCTACCGTATCGATACTTACACCAAGTACCACTGCTTTAATTTTTTTAAAACTACTATAATTATCGCGAAGCATGCACGCCTCTTTTGTACATCCGGGCGTATCATCTTTTGGATAAAAATAAAGCAACACCCACTGACCCTTATAGCCAGCGAGCTTATGACTCTTCCCTTCTTGGTCTGGCAACGTAAAATCAGGCGCCTTATCTCCAATAGTTAATTTCATAGATGAGATTATATCACGTCGGAGACAAGGCGCGAAAATCATTTGCCTACAAGAATTTTTAGGCTGACTTGATTTTTCAATAAAATCGTGCTATAATAATAAAAATTAGTCCTTTGCCAAGGAGGGTGTAGCGGATGAAAAAGTGGTGGCAAGAGTTGACTCCAAGTCAGCGGTACAGGTTTCGACGCGATATGTGGCTGATCATCTGGATCGGTTGCATACTTGCAATCTCATGGACGCTCGAACGTAACATCGTCGCAAGCGCACAATGCTCGCGAACTGTCACACGGAGGTGAATGTGAATCAACCGCACGTCGATCTCACACGACGCGAAGTCTGGATTCTAGTCGGGGGTATCAAGTGCCTCTGGCCAATCAAGGAAAACGGCCGACTCGGGAAAGTCCGAAAATCCCGCACTGGCTGGGGAAGAGACGAATCAAGCCTCTCGGTCCCCAGAACCGATTTCACGCGCGCAGTGCGTATATGCGCATCGGCCGCAGCCGATCACACGCGTCGCGCCGCCCTACGCGTAGGGAAAGCCCAGGGGGAACTCATCCCTCAATGAATCCTCATCGTATCAAATCAATCACATAGCCCCGGCATGCAATACATGACCGGGGCGTTCTTTTTATGCGTACGTAAATTTATTGCACTGCAATTGCTTTTTATATAAAATTATGTTTTAATGCTTGACGGAATGATAAAGTTTGATGTTCAAGCGAGACTGGATTAAATGACAGAAGCGGAAAAATTGCTTATTGGAGAGTTAAAAAAGCTTGACATTATAGTACCTCTCCAAGAAGACCTTATTGAGTTAGATAATGGAGTGATCCTCATTGCTTGTGGCGACTGTGATAGGCTGCCATCACTCGAACAATGGATCAAAAGACTCTTTAGAAAACGTGGCCTCGAGCCACGCATTCACCGCATCTATCTGAACGGAGGCGGGGCTCTCATTCCATCTGAATCGCGTGTCGCTCGCTGTAATGAAGGAGCAACTATCATCCATCATGTTCAACAGGCATCACGCTTGCGAAACATCTATATCGTACTTGATGCAACACACTTCGAATGTGGCGCAGCCAAAGAAGTGGGCGTCAATCTGCGTGCACTCTTAAAATATAAAATCCTTGGTAAGCGCCGCCTCAAGCGTGGCGCTCGCGACATTAAGAAAGTCTATTCTCTTCTACACCTACACTACCAAGATTCGCGTGACCGCACATACATCGTACATACCAAGGAACTAGGTGCATACTTGCGACGTACCGCTCCTCCACCAGAAGAAGCGAAAAGGCGACGTCGACACGCCGCCTAACCTAACACCTCGTAGGCACCGCCTACGAGGATTTTTATTCTACTGACTGTAATCCGTTAAAATCCGCGAAGTGCGCAACTACACTAACATTAGGAAATGCACTCGATACGACTGCCCGTGCTTTTATAAGTTCCGTAGAATAAAAATCCGGATCAGCAGAACCTCCATACGCACCACACTCTGAATGCGCCATAAGAACTACCTGCTCTGTATGATGAAGTTTTATTGACTTTGCAATTTGGTCGAGAATATACGCGCGATTTGATTCAATTTCAGGACTTGCAAGATCTTTTGCGCCTCCAGCAACTTTTACTAAATCAATATGTGAAAACTGAAATTTTTGAATGAACTGGTCAAGTAATTTTGAAAAGCGGCCATCAAAACACCACACAATGCACGCATCTGCTTTGTAATGCTGGGGATCGCTCTGATGGTCGATAACTCTTTGCATAAATAATTTATACAGAAATAATTATTTTAATCAACAAGTACACGTACGTCGCCCTTCTCACTCACCTCCAAAAACCCTGACTCTACTGATACACGTACAATCTCCCCTGACACACGCTTAAGTCGAGCCTCTCCGTGTGCAAGCATAGTTACAAGTGGACGATGATGATTAAGAACTGTGATTTCTCCCGTTGTCGTCTTAATAGTCAACGCTTGCGCCTCATCCTGAAACAAAGTACCTGCAAGTGAGTGAATTATTACGTTCATGATTTTATCACCTCGTCGAGTGAACCTTTCATATAAAAATGCTGTTCATCGATCGCATCACACTCACCATTAATAATGGCCTTAAAGCCTGCGACAGTTTTATCCCGTGCAACAAACTTGCCCGGGATACCGCTAAATACTTCGGCAACATGAAATGGTTGCGATAAAAAACGCTGTATCTTACGCGCACGGTTAACAACCAATCGATCCTCTTCCGAGAGTTCTTCGAGACCAAGGATCGCAATAATATCTTGTAGTTCACGATACCGCTGAAGAATTTGCTGTACTCCGCGCGCAACCTTATAGTGCTCTTCCCCCACTACCTTTGGATCAAGAGCGCTCGAAGATGACGCGAGCGGATCGACAGCGGGGTAAATACCGATTTCCGTAAGAGCGCGCGAGAGCACAATCATTGAATCGAGATGAGCAAATGCCGTTGCAGGAGCAGGATCAGTAATATCATCCGCTGGTACGTAGATTGCCTGCACCGACGTAATCGATCCGTCTTTAGTCGAAGTGATACGCTCTTGTAAAGCGCCCATCTCGGTTGCAAGTGTCGGCTGATATCCTACGGCTGAAGGCAAGCGACCTAAAAGAGTTGAAACCTCTGAACCCGCCTGTGAAAAGCGAAAAATATTATCCACGAAAAAGAGCATATCTTTATGTTCCACATCACGAAAATATTCCGCCATCGTGAGCGCGGAAAGCGCAACACGAAGTCGCGCACCCGGAACTTCATTCATCTGACCGAAAACAAGCGCGGTTTTATTGATAACGCCTGACTCCGTCATCTCATTAAACAAGTCGTTTCCTTCTCGACTTCGCTCACCGACTCCAGCAAATACTGATGCGCCTCCTGATTCTTCAGCAACGTTGCGAATTAATTCCATTAACAAAACTGTCTTACCAACGCCCGCGCCACCAAATAGTCCGATTTTTCCTCCTTTAATAAACGGCGCCAAAAGATCGATAACCTTAATCCCTGTCTCAAAAATTTCTGTCTTCGTTGATTGCTCTGCAAATGTTGGAGCACTGCGATGAATCGGCCAGTACTCTTTAAATTTTTTATTCTTATCTTCTTCAGTAAGTGGCTTGCCGAGTACATTAAAAATCTTCCCGAGTACTTCGGGTCCAACTGGTACACTAATTGGCGCGCCCGTATCGTACACTTCCATACCCCGACGAAGACCATCAGTTGAAGAAAGTGAAATTGCACGAAGACGACCAGGTTCTAAGTGACGCGCGACTTCAAGTGTGATTGTTTGCGTATCGGTCGTAATCGTAAGCGCATTTAAAATCGCCGGCATCAACACGTCTTGAGAGAAATCAACGTCCACGACTGGCCCGATAATCTGTGCGACGGTACCTCTGCGATTTTTTTGTTCTGCTTGTTTTATGGTACTCATGAAAGTGCGTTTTGTGTTGAAGTAATTTCGATCAGTTCTCTTGTAATATTTGCTTGTCGAGCCTTATTAAATATAAGACTCAATGACTCAGTCAAATCTTCGGCATTGTCTGACGCGGTCTTCATCGCAACGCGTCGCGCGGAATGTTCAGACGCATTTGCTTCAAGCATAATATGAAAAATTTGCATTCTCACAAGATGAGGCAAAAGATTTTCAAATACTTCTTTTGCCGACGGCTCAAATATATAATCAATCTCACGATCAAGTTCCGTTGGTATCTGAAAAGAAGTTTGACCTGAAAAACGCCCGTGCTCTGGAACAATCTCGCGAATTGTTTCAATAATATGGGAAGCGTCGATTGGCAAAATGTGACGTGTGAGTGTCTCCTGCTTGAGTGCAGTTCTAAAATGAGCCGAAATCGCGATAACTTGATCATATGTACCCTCTTCAAAAGTACTCGTTACTCTTTGTACGAATGGTTCAACCGCCACGAGTGTTGCGTAATCACCAAACCCTGAAAATTCGCCTACAATTTCCACGCCTTTTCGCTGAGCATACTGAATAGCACGCTTCCCTACAGCAATAATTCCTACAAATCTTCCCTCGCTTTGCTCACGAGTTAAAAACGTATCAGCCATGCGAAATACTTGAGCATTGAATGAACCTGCAAGTCCTTTATCTGAAGCGATAACAATAAGAAGCGTACGTTCAACTGGACGCTTTTTTGTATACAACATCTCATCCGATACGTGTCGAGAAAGTTTTGCAAGAAGTCTTAGTGCTTCAAACGCGTATGGACGTGTCGCAAGTGCAATTTCCTGAGCTTTACGCATCTTTGTTGCGGAAACAACCTCCATAGCTTTAGTAATTTGCCCAACACTTTTTACAGCCTTAAGACGTGACTTGATACCCTGGAGAGATTCCATATTAGAGATTCTCTGAGCGTTTAAACTCTTCGATCGCACCCTTAAGCATCGCCTCCATATCCGGCGTAAATTCACCAGTTTTTTGGATTGGCTCTAAAATCGTTTCTTTGTGGAGCGCGCGAAGATACTGGATAAACTTACCCTCTGTCTCTTTAATTTGCTGGAGCGGCATTCCATCAAAATATCCTCCCAACGCCGCGTAAAGCACAACAACCTCTTCTTCAATTGGCAACGGCTCACGATCATTTTGTTTTAAAATCTCTGTCAAAAGTTGCCCGCGTTCAATCCGTCGTTTTGTCTCAGGATCGAGGTCGGATGCAAATTGTACGAACGCGGCGAGTTCTCGAAATTGCGCGAGCTCCAAGCGGAGTTTACCTGCAACTTTTTTCATTGCTTTCGTTTGAGCCGCAGATCCTACGCGAGAGACGGATAACCCAACGTTAACCGCGGGACGCACACCTTGATGAAAAAGCTGAGACTCAAGATAAATCTGTCCATCGGTAATTGAAATAACATTCGTTGGCACATATGCGGAAACATCACCAAGCTGGGTCTCAATAATAGGAAGTGCCGTAAGAGATCCTCCTCCGTGTTTTTTATCAAGCTTTGCTGCACGCTCAAGAAGTCGTGAATGAAGATAGAAAATATCACCCGGATACGCCTCGCGACCTGGCGGTCGACGAAGTAAAAGTGAAAGTTCGCGGTATGCACCCGCATGCTTTGAAAGATCATCATACACAATGAGAGCATCCTGCCCCTGATCCATAAAATATTCTCCAATCGCGCAACCCGCGTATGGCGCGAGAAACTGGAGGGAGGCTGGCGCGGAAGCGGGCGCGGAAACAACAACCGTATATTTCATAGCACCCGCTTCTTCGAGGACTTTTACAATCTTTGCAACTTTTGATTCTTTTTGACCTACTGCAACATAAATACAAATTGGAGTCTTGCGCGCCGTATCGTTTTTTTGATTTAAGATAGCATCGAGTGCGATCGCCGTCTTACCCGTCTGACGATCACCGATAATAAGTTCTCGCTGACCACGACCAATCGGGATCATCGCATCAATTGCCTTGATACCGGTCTGAATTGGCGCGTTCACTGATTCGCGATCTACTACCGAAGGCGCGCTTCGCTCAAGCAGATAATCATCTGCATCTTCGGGGTGATGAAATAATGCCCCCTTATCATCAATAGGCCGTCCGAGCGGATCAACTACTCGACCAATGAGCTCTTTTCCCACCTTAATAGAAAGTACTCGACCAGTTGATTTTACTTTCGCACCAACAGAAACACTCTGAGCACTATCCAATACAACGGCGCCGATAAAGCTCTCTTCAAGATTAAACGCAATCGCGGGGATATCTTCGCCACGACTGTTTTCAATCAATAGCAACTCCTGACTCATTGCTTCGGTAAGTCCCGATACGCGCGCGATGCCATCACCCGCCTCAACAACAGTCCCGATTTTTTCGAGCTTTACTGAATTACGGTATCCCTGAAGTTCTTTCTTTAATTTTTCTACAAGATCGTAGTTCATAGTTCTTTCTTAAACATATCTTTCAATTTTCGAGCCATTGAGTTATCCAATTCTCGCTCGCCATCGATCACAATACGAACGCCTGCAACAAGACTTGTATTAACGCTCACATCGATTCGATCAACTGCACGAAACCGCTTCTTTAACTCATTTATAAGCGCTAAAGGAACAGGACGAGCAAACTCCAGTTGAACCTCCCTTCCTCCCTGTTTTTTTGTTATAAATCGTTCAATCTCACGTATGATTCTTTCTGCCCGTGACCAATCTCCATTTTTATCGATAACATCAAAAAGTCGCTTCGTAAACATGTTGCGAACATTCTCAGGCGCAGCCTCGTATACATCTGCAAACGCGCGCGCATACATTTGAGGAGAAAGTTTACTCATGCAAAGTTTTCTTTGGCCATACGAAGTGCATCTTTGATCAATTTTTCGTCAATCTTTGCAGGATCCATCTCAACCGTCTTTGTAATCGCCTCTCTGATAAATCGCTCGGCACGACGCTCAAGCTTTGCAAACTCTTCTGTAGCTCTCTGCTCTACAATAAGAGCTCCTTCTTTCACAATTTCACCAGCACGGCTCTCAGCACTTTTAATAATTTCCCCTCCGCGCATCCCTGCTTCACGCTCCGCTTCAGTAATAAGCGCGGCAGCCTCATGATCCGCCTCCGCCATTCGTGCATCTCGTAACGTATCAATCTCTGCGAGTCGTTCTTTTGCTTTTTTTGCGTCCTCAAGCCCTTCCTCAATCTTAGCTCTCCGATCTGCCATGAGCCGCAAAAGGGGCTTATAAACAAATATCGTCAATACGACAAGAAGTATGCTGAAGTTGGCTGTCTGTGAGACAAGCAACTTCCAATCAACGCCAAGTTGACTAAATAATCCTGCCATACTCTATAGCAATAAGCCTATTCGACGAACTTCAAAATAAGAGAGACGACGAGACCATAGATTGCGATTGCCTCTGCAAATGCGAGAGCAAGAATCATAGCCGTCTGAATTTTTGGAGCCGCCTCAGGATTACGCCCCATAGCTTCTGCTGAACGTGAACCAATGATCGCGATTGCGATTGCAGGAGCAATTGTACCAACGCCCATTACAAATGCGATCGCCATAAACTTTGCTGTTTCTGGATTCATACTATATATGTAAGTTCTTTAATAACACCCGACCTCTATTAATGAGCCGTCTCTTCGCTAGTCGCCATTGCGACAAACACGAGCGTCAGCATTGCAAAGATAAATGCCTGGATCATACCTACGAATACCTCAAGAAAGAGAAACGGGAGCGGCACCACGTAAGGCACCAGAAACCCAACAATCGTAAGTAAAACCTCTCCAGCAAATACGTTCCCAAATAACCGAAATGAGAACGAGATAATCTTAACAAATTCCGACACAAATTCAAGGAGACCAACAAACGTATAGATTGGATTTTTAAGCGTAAAAAATTTACTCATGTGCTTCCAAAAACCGATCGCGAGCACTCCTAAAATATTAACCGAAAGAATTGATATGATCGCAAGCCCAATAGTAAAATTCAAATCCGCAGAAGGAGCACGAAAGATGGGTACAAGACGATCATGTTCTCCGACAACCCCATGTTCCATAAGACCAATAGGACCCACTCCGGGCAAAAGACCGAACCAATTTGAAAACATCACAAACAAAAATATTGTCACGATAATCGGTAAATACTTCTCTGACTTATGTCGATCTCCGAGTACCGAATCCATAACATCTAAAAACTGTTCAATCAAAAGCTCAAAACTACTTTGAAGCATATTTGGCACAAGAGTAAATCGTCTCCATGCAACAACTGAAACCACTGTAAGCACCCCAACAACAATCATTGCGGTTAAAAGTGAATTGGTTATAGGCCATCCAGCGATAGTAAAAATTTTTTCCGCAATAAGAGATATATGCATAAAGCGCGCCCATCATACCAAAAAATCATAAATAAAAAAAGCGTTAGATTTTTCATATCCTAACGCTTCAAAATTTCCTGAGCAAAACCGTAAGATATAGCCTCCGGTCCACGAATCTGCATTTCCTCTGCCATAAGACGGGCCATCTCAGAGATAGAATGCCCCGTACGTTCAGCATAAATCGCGTGACAACGCTGCTCGGTATCGCGACCCTCAGTAGCAAGCCTATCGAGCTCTCGAGGACTAAATCGTCCCTCCAAGTCACGCCCAACAGGATGAAGATAGAGTGCGGCTCGCTCACCCATATACCGATAATCTCCCGCGAGATATACTAGCACGGCAGCAGATGCAACCATGCCGGTCGCGACCATATTAAGACGCTTTACCGGTATGACATTTCGTACGAGATCATACATCGCAAGCGCAGCCTCAACGGCACCGCCATCCGAGTACATGATGACATTGATTGGCTTTTCGACATCAACCTCAACAAGCGCGCAATATTGCTTACGAAATCGATTGAGCTGACGCTCTGATATAGAGCCAGAAACAAAGATCGTCCGTCTCGGATCAAACTCGGTCTTTCCCATCTAATATCCCCTCCTCCGTCAAGATACCACTCCGCCTACAAAGTAACACATTTAAATAAGTAGTCAATATGACTCCTCTACCGTATGAGACTTTTTAAAATCTGAATATTCTTTTTATCTGGTCCTGTTTCATCAAATCCAGGAACTTCAAGAAGCCATGCGGGCTTTTGAAAATCTTTATTATTAATCAACGCCCGAAATGATTCTTTACCTAAATATCCTTCTCCAATATTTTCATGACGATCTCGATGAGAATCATATGGTGTTTTTGAGTCGTTAACGTGCATCGCGACTAATCGCTCAAGCCCAACCGTATCATTAATCTTTTTGGCGAGTTCCTTAACCGATGTGGGCGTATATTCGCGTACACTACCTGACTCAAATGCATGCGCCGTGTCAAAACACATTGCAAGACGCGAAGAATCAACAAGCCCCATAATATGCGCAACCTCTTCGAGACGGGAGCCGATTGTCTCTCCTCCTCCCGCGCTATTTTCAATAACAAGCAAACTCTTTCCGGAAACTTTTTTCAAAACTTCTTTTAGCTTACTAACAACGAGCGGATAGGCATCCTCGCGCGGCATTTCTTTGCCAGATCCAATATGAAAAATTAATCCCTCAGCCTCTATAGCATTCGCAATCTTAAAATGTCCCTCCAGCAACCCCGCAGACATTGCGCGCGATTGAGCATTTGGAGAGGCAAGATTGATTAAGTATGGCGCGTGTAAATATACCGCCTTAATACCAGCCTTTTTACGCTCTTGTTTAAATCGTTCGATATCTTCAGACGAATGCTGCGTTACTTTCCACTGACGAGGAGAAGAGCCAAACATCTGGATTGATTCAGCGCCAATAGCCATAGCATTTTCAATTGCCCTATAGATACCGCCTGCGGCCGATACATGACCACCAATATATGGACCCCTATGCTTTATCGCCACTAATATCGTTCTAAGAATTTTATAATCCCAATACTATCACTCTCTCGCACTATGACAAAGCACCTTCGCGACGCAAAAGTTCCTGTTTTTTCTTGATACCACGGTTATACCCACCAAGTGTTCCATCCGAACAAATAACTCGATGGCATGGAATGTGTGGGTCATAATTTGTACCAATAATCGCGCCTACGGCACGTGCCGCACGAGCATTCCCTGCGCGCCGCGCGACTTCGCCATAGGTCAGCACTGATCCACGTGGAATATGTCGAACAATATCAAGAACGCGACCTCTAAAGAGTTGCGAACGTGAGACCTTCTGTTGTTTTTTTGAGTACACCTTCTTCTACAAGTTCTTCAATAATATGAGTAGCCGCACCCTCTGGTAAATCGAGAAGCGCAAATGCGTCACTAATTGGCACGAGACCTCGCTCTGAAACAAATGTTGTGAGCGCTTCTTTCAATTCCGCACGCTTCATCATCCACATATCAACTGGATCATCGAGCACATGATTATGTTCACCGCTCTCAACTTCTTTCTGCTGTACGTCTTTCGTGCCTCGCGCGATAAAATATAAATAATACATATCTAACAGCGCAAACGTATTGAGAAGCAGTAGTGCAATAAACCAGCCTCGATGCTCTCGCTGTGCCGCGCGCCACAATGCGATACCTTTCCACGGCAAAGACCAAAGCACAATCAGTGCAATGATTTTTGGATCAATGTTCAAAAGTGCATCCATATGTAACTACTCTCTCATCTTATACCCCGTCTTGAAGAGATACCACACCGTCCACCCAGAACCGAACATAAGCCCAAGAATAACAACCCACCCAACTACCGCGTTTGATTCACACACATTAATCATGGAACATCGAAGTCCATCTACAAAATAGAAAAATGGATTTACACGTACAACCCACTGTAAGCCTCTCGGCATCATTTCAATTGAGTTGAAAACACCTCCTAAAAATGTAAGCGGTGTAATGATGAAAATACTGGGGAGTGAAAGTTGTTCGAAGTTCTTAGACCACAATGCAACCAACATACCAGCAAATGCAAAAATCATAGAAATTGAAACAACGTAAAAAATCATAGCCCATACATGCGCAACCGTAGCCGCAGTAAAAAAGATTGCCATTACATAGACACCGAACCCAACAACAACAGCACGAATTACACCACTCACCATAAACCCAATAATCATCTCAAGATATGAGAATGGAGCAATAAGAATCTCTTCGATAGAGCGTGTCCACTTCATAATATACACCGCAAACGATGTATGCATGAACGCCGCAGACATAAGATTCATCATCACGAGCCCTGGCAAAACAAAATCGATATATGGCACTCCTTTAATGAGCGCGATGCGCTGACCCACAACGTGACCAAATACAAGGATATAAAGAAGCGCACCGCTCCATGGCGCACCGAGCGTCTGAATCCATACGCGAAATACACGTCCTACTTCACGAGAGACAAATGTATATAATCCGATCCAATTCACTTGATCTTTCATAACGTTTTTCCCTTCTGCGTAATATCAAGATATGTCTGTTCAAGTTTTTTTCCTCCCTCTGTAAAATCACTCTTACTCCCGATCGCAGCAATTTTTCCTTTATCAATGATCGCGATGCGCTTACAAAGCATCTCTACTTCTTCAAGATAGTGGGATGTAAAAAGAATAGTCTTCCCTGCGGCATTTAATTCTTGCAAATATCTCCATAAATCATGCCTCAACTCAACATCAACGCCCGCCGTCGGCTCATCAAGAATCAGAAGATCTGGATCATGAATCATGGCGCGAGCTAACATTACTCGACGCTTCAGTCCACCGGAAAGTGCCTGAAATGGCTTTGAAGCATGCGCCGTAAGTTCAAAACGCTCCAAAACCTCATCAATGCGCCGCAAACGCTCTAGACGCGGCATACCATAAAATCCACCGACATAATAAAGAATGTCACGAGGTTTTGCAAAAATATCAATATTAAATTCCTGTGGGGCAAGACCGATTTTCTTTCGCGCCTCTCGATACTCTTTTACTACATCGATGCCAAACACACTGATAGACCCGGACTGAAAAAGACCGATTCCGGTTATGCATTTAATCGTTGTCGTCTTCCCTGCTCCATTTGGACCAAGAAACCCAAAAAAATCTCCCTGCTCAATAGTTAACGATATATCATCAACTGCAACCATTGAGTCATATTTTTTTGTTAGATGATTGATTTCGAGAGCATTCATAGAAATATATTGCGTAGCATAGCGCAAAAATACTCTTGGGACAACCTTTGGAGCATGATATACTCTGAAAATGAACGTAGATTTAGTAACGCAAGGATTTCTCTCAAGCTTTCAATTCGCCGACTTTCTCGACGTTATTATTATTGCCATCCTCGTATACTCAGGCATTATATTTTTCAAACAAACGCGCTCTCTGCTCGTACTCACCGGCATCGGCATCATTCTTGGTCTCTATGGTTTTGCTCGCGTATTCAATCTTTATCTCACGACTATCGTTTTTCAATCCTTTTTCAGCGTTTTCCTTGTCATCCTTGCAGTTGTATTCCAGGACGAAATTCGACGCTACCTTGAATTCATCGCATCTCTGAGTACCCGCCAACGTCATGCTGAACCACTCCAAACAAACTCCGAATCCTTTGAAGCAATTCTGCAGGCCATCGCGCACCTTGCTCATCAAAAACATGGAGCACTTATTGTTATTCGAGGTCATGAGCCCATAGATCGACACCTTGAAGGCGGATCTCCGCTCGACGGAGTCATATCTGAAGAACTTATTGAAAGTATTTTTGATCCTACATCCCCTGGACATGACGGCGCTATCGTCATTAACCGCGAACGTATTGCTACCATGGGAACTCACCTACCACTTTCCAATAACTTTCCCGAAATCGGCAAACATGGCACACGACACTCCGCAGCTCTCGGCATCGCAGAACGTACGGATGCATTTGCAATCGTTGTCTCCGAAGAACAAGGAACAATTTCTATTGCGCGAGATGGAAAATTAGAAACCTGTGCTGACGTAGAAGCACTGCGACAAAACCTCAATGGCTTCCTTAAAATCAAGTGGCCCGAGGAGACATATCGTCCGTGGGAACGAATCATCAAACAAAATTCCGTAGAAAAGATCATTGCGACTGGGATCTCAGTCTCACTATGGTTTTTTGTAGCCCTCCGCGCAGACATCGTACAGCGAGAATTTACTGTACCAATCGCCTATCAAAATGTACCTGAAAATATTATTGTCGAGGAAGCTCGTCCCAAAGAAATCACTGTCACCCTTGAAGGCCGAGGAACATCTGCATTTGAGCAACTCGTGCCCGAAGATCTTGGCGTCATCCTTGATGGTCAAACATTTCAGCCCGGTACCACGGAGGTCACTGTTGGGGAAAACATGATTACGCATCCAAATACTTTTTCAGTAATCAAAATCCGTCCTCAAAAAATTAAAATCATCACCCGACTTGACCAGCAAACTGAAATCAAGTCACAAAATACGCTCCGCTAGTTTTTCCGATATTCTTTCTCCAACTCCTCGAGCGCGCCTGCTTTGATGGCAGCTCGAATTTTACTCATCAAATCATTGAAAAAAAACACATTGTGCATCGTAGCAAAACGTCCTGCTTCGAGATTTTCTGCCTTAAACAACGCGCGTAATTCTCCTTTAGAAAGTTTCATGGTTCCGCACACAGGACATAAACACTCTGAATCAATCACCTCTCGGTCATCTTGATATCGTCCTTTGTGCAAATCAATACGTTCGCGACGCGTCCACAATGCCCCATGACGCGCCTCTCTCGTTGGAATGACGCAATCAAAAGTATCTATTCCGCGCTTTACTCCTTCAAAAATATCATCGATTTTTCCGATACCTAATAAATGCCTATGCCTGTTTTCTGGCAACAACGGCACAGTCCAATCAAGCTCTCGAAATGTATCGCCTTTCTCACTCCCATATGAACTCCCGAAAGCTCCGCCAATAGCAAATCCCTCAAATGACATCGCGCCAATCGCGCGAGCGCTCTCACGACGCAAATCTTCAAAGACGCCTCCCTGGACAACGCCAAGCATCAGCTGATCTTTCCTTATTCGTGCTCGCAATGAACGTTCAGCCCAGCGATGTGTGCGCTCCATCGATTCTTTTGTATACTCGTATGAATGCACGGGCGAAGTACATTCATCAAACGCAACAATAAGATCGGCGCCTAGCCTTTCCTGGATAGCAACTGATTTTTCAGCATCTAAAAAATGTTGTTCTCCTTTCTGATCTAAAAACGAAACTCCTTCTTCGGAGATCGTAACTCTGTTCTCTCGATTCTCTTTTTCAAATCGTGGCGAACCTCCGACTTTCCCCGCACCTCCTTCTCTGGCAGCACCGAAACTAAAAACCTGAAACCCACCTGAATCTGTCATGAGCGAACCACTCCATCCCATTGATTGATGTAGGCCGGGGTACTCTCCGAGCCCCTTCTCACCAAGTGCTTGCCATAAATGATATGTATTGGCAATAATCATCTGCGTATGCGTCGTCACAAGATCTTCGGGCGTGAGCGTACGTACTTTTGCATGCGTACCAACAATTACATACGCAGGCGTTTCGACAACGCCATGAGTCGTATGTAATCTGCCTGTACGAGCGCGCGTATTTTTATCTTTTGTGGTTACTTCAAACATGGAATATCATCATAGCAGGAGTTCACGTGCCAAAAAAGCCACGCGTAAAACCGCATCTCAAGTCTGTTCACGTAAAATCATTACGTGACCCAGTTTCTCAAAGGCGCTTCAAAAAAGCGCGCGCATATTGGACCGAGCAAGCACGTCCTCTCATCGAAGCGTGCGAAAACGCAGAACGTCTTACTGCCGCGGATTACGCCATCCGTATCACTATATAGGGAAAGACCCAATCTCTGATTGGGTTATTTTTTAATCCCCAAAGCCTGCGTCCCAAGATAACTTCTCACTTTTTCTGTAAGCCGGTAACAATTTCCATGCTTCAAAATACCGAAATACGATTGGATCGTTTCCTCATTTCTTTGTTTTCGTTCAAGCATTCGAAATATTCTCTTTCTCGTAACAGTTCTCAATATTCGATGGTAGGGAAAATGCAACCACCCAAGAAAATCTACACCCGAAGCAAATGTTTGTATAAATACCTTGTCGGGGTGTAGCTGAAGGCGCAATCGCTCCCATAAATAATTGCTGATTTTGGGAAGAATGACTTTAAGATACTCTTTATCTTGCGACAAAATCACAAAATCATCAGCATAGCGGGTATAGTATTTAGCTTTGAGTTTGTGTTTCATAAATTGGTCAAACTCATTCATATAGATATTTACAAGAAGCTGGCTCGTGAGATTGCCGAGCGGCAGCCCCTTGCCTTTTTCTGTTGAGTAAAAACTGTCGACGATTTGAGATATCAGCCAGACAATATCTTTATCGAGAATATAGCTATTAATTACCTCCGTGAGGACTTTCTGGTCAACGGAAGCAAAGAACTTGCGTATGTCGCATTTCAAAACCCAAATGGTTTTTGTGTTATTTTCTGATGCTCGATAGGCAAACTCTCGAAACCTATCCATTGCCTTGTGTGTTCCCTTACCCAATCTGCATGAATACGAATCGACCACGAATGTCTTACCAAAAAATGAATAAAGTTTTCGATATAGAGCATGGTGGAGTAGTCTGTCTCTCACACTTGCTTTGTGAATATTTCTCGGTTTTGGGTCGGAAATATTGAATGCTTCGTAAGAGGAATGCGTGTAGGTTTTTGCTTTTAAATCATTGTGAAGCAAGATGATGTTGCTTATGAGATAGAGCTCAAATTGCTGGACATCCTTGCGATGCCGTTTGCCACGCACAAATTCTCTCCACGCATCAAGGAAATTTTCGAGAGAAATGATATCATCGTAGGTATGAGTGAATTGCCGTTTCATAGAAATCTCGCCGGTACGCCCCCCCCCCGACAGGTTTTGCCTGTTTTACAGAAGCTGAAGGGCGCATATTTACTGTGGTACCAATATTACCAAGCATTACCCAAACTCCATCGGTATTCTCTCGGCAAAAGGGTAGATAATCTTTTTATAGAAAGCATTGAAGCTATCGCAAGTGCAAGCTTTCTTGTGCGAGAAGAAAAGATGCCGTATGTGCGTCTTGCCATTCGTAAAGTTGATACACTCAAGATATTGTTGATGATTTTGTGGGAGACAAAATCTCTTGATAACAAGAAGTATGTGGCTGTTTCCATAAAGATTGATGAGATTGGGAAAATGCTTGGAGGATGGAACGGACAGCTTACGAAACAAAACTCCCCGCCAAAAGCTAGGGAGAAATGAAGAGAGTTGCGAGCCGCGCCGCAGGGTTGTTGTCGTTCCAGTCGTTGTCGAGCCAGCTATAGTTCCAGTTCCACCTGTCGTCATTGAAGTAGAGGTAGCGGACGTACAGGTTGCCATCCGAGTTGCGGTGATGTAAAGCGTGCCGTCTGTGCCACTGCCCTTTGAATACTCTCGAGGCTGTATCGAATTCGGCATCTTCAATGCCTTAACACGCAATACCAAGTATCTTCATTTTTTAAGAGTTACCATCGTACCACTCTGCCTGAAACCGTAATCGCAGACACTCTCGGTATCGGGGATACTGGGTTCGGTAGCAAGAAACCATAGTCTCTCACATATTCACCTACTGCCAAGAATATTTTAGCATAAAAAATTACCCCCACATCGCGATGATGTGAGGGCACCCGTCAGAGGCTATTCGGGAAAGCCTTTTGCCGTTCAAAGGACCCAGTTCCAAGGTCAGAGACCAAAGGAACCGAGTCCCAAGAACTAACTTGCGAGCCGCGCCGCAGGGCCGATGTCGTCCCAGTCGTCGTCGAGCCAGCTACAGGACCAGTCCCACCTGCCGCCATCGAAGTAGAGGCAGCGGACGAACAGGCGGCCACCCGAGCGGCGGTAGATGGTGCCCCAGAAGAAGACGGCTTTGCCTTTCCATTCCTCGGGGATGAGGTACTGGTTGGCGAGGAAGTAGTCGAGGACATTGGCGTTGAGCATCGGCTCACGCGCGAGCTCCTTTCGGAGCTTGTTGCCCTCGATGACCTTGCCGTCCTTCTGGTTCGGGGAGAGGTGGAGCGAGACCTTAGCGGGGCCCCACTCGAACTGGCCACCCTTCTTGTGCTCCTCGACCTTCCAGCCATCGGGCGTGAAAGGATCGACATCACAGTCGATGATGTGGCGGACGATGGTGACCTCCGCACGTCCTGAGAGGAGGCGGTGTACACCTTCCATACCACCCAGCTTGTTGACAATGGCTTCCACCTGTCCGAGATCCAGTTCTCCGTACTTCACGGTTATCTCCTTTCGAGCTGTTTGCCCGATTGCTTCTTGCTTCCCGCAAGCTGAGGGGCGTATGGCGTTCATGCCACAGCAGAAAATGTCCTAGAAATGAGGCGCTTTCTGCTGTGGCAAGTCGCAAATAGATATTTAAAGAGCTAACGGTTGCATTGTACTATATAATCAGTATAATGTCAATGGCTAAAATTGGCCTTATTTCTAGGGCTTTTTTGAATAAAAATCATACGGATAAAAAACAAACGCTAGATATATTGGAGATTATTTGAGAAAAAGATTTTAAGTTGGGGAATATACGTTCAATCCCCAAAACTTGCTTCTTGTGGCTTGTCGTCGTCATGTGCATCAAACGCGCCATTATGTTTACCGCCCGTACAACGACACTCCGTGAGCGGTAATCCATGCTTTGGACAATGCGTTGCCTGACATACGCCTGGCTTTTCTGATTCCCCTCGACATCCACCGGTACAAATATAATGAATATCTTCCATAGGATTAGTATATATTATTTTGATTGAGCAATCATGCGCGCTACTTCATCGCGACTCATGAGATTGCGCTTCGTCACTTCTTCAGCAACAAGTTTTTTAACCATATCTTCCATCATACTTTTTGAATCCTGCGCCTGCTTCATAAGACCCTGAATTTGTTCGGGTGACATATTTTTCATCATTTCCTGTGCCGCACGTAACTGATCAAACATTCCCATGATATTTTTATTTTTACTTGATAATAACGCCTGAGATAACTTGTTTATCCGGAGTAAGAAGAACGGGACCATCAACGCCATCGGCCGCAAGAAGCATGCCTTGGCTCTCAAGACCCATCAACGACCGTGGCGCTAGATTTGCAACAACAACGATCTGCCTACCAATAAGACTTTCTGGCTCATACGCCTTTCCGATACCCGCAACAAGCTGTCGTTCTTCTCCACCAATACGAATTTGAAGCTTTAAAAGTTTTTCGGAACCTTCAACTCGCTCAGCGGAAAGTACATCAGCAATTTTTAATTCTGTATTTTTAAATTCATCATAAGAAATCATATACCACTCTTTGTACCAAATGCGAGCCGATACGCAAGCATCCCTGTAACCGCAAGCTGAACTGTTGGAGAAAGCCCCGTACGAATAATGGGAATAATTGGCATCGTGGACGCATATGCCCATCTTCCCGTTTCAAGCGCCCACCACTCAATGCCAATCGCAAAAATAATCCATATGGGCACAGCCCACAATAGCACGTTCTGTATTTTCAAGAACCGCAACACAACCAGCGTAAACCCAAGATACAGCATATCGACAAATGACGCGTGCAATAAAACAAATTCAGTGATTAGACTTCCTTTATAGTGCACGTACAACACGTAATGTAGATTTTCCCATACCACATTGCAAAGAAACGCAACTCCAAAAAACGACGTCACGCGTCCACTCATGATTCAAGATTGTGTCCCACCCAAAAAGCGATCTCTTCAGAAACTCGATCTCCATCCAACGCATTTTTCCGTATGCTTTGCCCCTCAATCGTACGATCGAGATCGCTCAACGCGCGCTCATATACTGAAGCAACGTCCGGATTCTTACATACGACGCGCGCAAAACGTTCAAACGCCTCTACTTGAACCCTCGTTTCAAGCAACACCCGATCCCTCATGAGATGATGTCGCATATCCTCACCCTGTACCCAGGATCGCGCAACATTGTGCGTGGACTGTCGATCTCCTCCAACCACAACTCGAGGGACTCCTGACATCTCGCCTCTCATACCCAAAAAATTAGACTCAAAATATTTAATGCGAGTTAAATCACCAGAGCGTACTTCGTCTCGAATACGAAGAAGTTTTTCGGAAATATTTTTGCTGTACGTTACGTCAAACGCAAGCGCCATGTAAGACGCTGAGCGATCACCACGCTGAAACTCAATTGCCGCATCAACGCCATTAACAATGTCATCGAAGCGCGAAGTTTTTATCGTTGAAACCTGATCACCAAACCATTTACTAGTACGCACTCCGTCATGAACCACCGCCTCTAAAACTGCCGCGAGTTTTGCGTTCTCTCTATCTTCAGGAGTTGCCCGTTCCGCGAATTGCTCCTCCCAACGCTTTACGCGCATAAGATCACGCTCAACATTATCTTGACCGTATAAATCAGCAAACACTAATGGATCGATCATGTCTTCGCGAAGCACTTCTTGAGCCCGTACATACGCGGTATCTAAAGGTGAAACGATTTCCATACCTCCTTCTTTCATATGTTTTTCAGAAAAAATGATTATGATGCTAACGAATTTCTATAGAATAACCGCCTAGATCTCAATTTCCTGAACTGATTTTTCTTGCACTTTTCCATATCCACATGGTGGCCCCGGATCTGGAACACGCGTCTGATCCGTTGCACTGACAAGACCCGTTGCTGCGTGCCAATGAAGTTCACCGCACCCTCCGGGGCCATGGTCTCCCTCCTGAATCAACTGATCAACAGGTAAATATTTTCCGTTATAACTAATTACTTTGATTTTTTTCTTTCCTACATTGGTACCGCCTGCAGCACCAGTCTCACTACCTCCCGCTGATCCGCCGGACGTGCCCGTACTTCCAGTCGGCGAAGTTACACTTGTTCCAGTTTTTTTCTCAACATCAGGACATTTCTTTGTACCCAATTGACCATCATTGCCATTTGGTTTGCCCGCCCCACCCTTACCACCATTGCCCGGACCACACCCATCTCCACCGTTACCTCCATTACCACCCGTTTCATCTATAACAGTTCCCTCGGCACCATCACCTGAAGTCCCCTTACCACCCTTACCAGCTTTTGCGACCGCTCCTCCTCCGCCTCCACCATTGCCACCGGTAGGCTTGAGTTCGCACATGCCACCAGCTCCACCATCGCCCCCATGCGCATCAGCATTGCCACCCGCGCCACCGTTTGCTACTCCTGTCGCACCAACAAGCTTCACGGATGCATCTCCCCCCAAACCACCGGTTGCCTCTGCGTTACCGCCCTTACCACCAGCACACTTACATCCCGTGCCATTACCTCCTTTACCTGGACTTGCAACAGCCTGGCCTCCCCAACCACCATCTACCTGATCAATGGAAACATTTGAAATACCAGCGACCGAACCAAGTGCTGATAGTTCTTTTTTGTTGTTACCTCCCTTACCTGCGATTGCATTGGCGTCAGCACCCTTTTTCCCAGGACACGCATCTGTGCCATCCTTACCATACGCAGTTGCGTTTCCTCCGTTACCTCCAACGCCCGGCACAACATGGAAGGAAACAATTTCAATCGTTCCCTCGGCAGTCATTTTAAAATTACCAGCCTCTCCTCCATCGCCACCCGTTGCCCGAGCAACTGGGTCACAATCTTTTAGCGTCTCGGCCGTACCTCCCACTCCTCCATCACCAAGCTCGAGACGAAAATTATTTAAGTGAATGTTGCCTGCCTTCATACGAAAACGAAAAGCATCTTCACCTCGATCACCCTGCACAGCGCACCCCTCTCCAATCGTAGAGCGCCCCTCACGTCCGTCAGGTCCTACAAGATGAAAATTTTCTAACGCAACATTGCCATCTTGTCCAAAATCAAAATTCAAAACAATTTTTTTAATATCTTGAGGGACTCCTGGAATCTCAATGCCTTCTGGAGGAGTCGCCCCATCTCCAATGTGCCATGTACCTCCAATAACAATATTTGGAACACTCTTACCATCTTTATCACGAGGCTCTTGTGCATGTGCCTCTGTTATCAAAGAAATTTTGCGCGAGCTATCACCGGATGGAATAACAGCAACCTGTTGAGTAACACCTTCCGCCACAAACGGACCAATGCGCGTTCCTTTGCCTTCATTTTTCCCAGTCTCTTCATAGAGCGCGTCAAGGGCTCCTTCGCTCATGACTAGCCGATCGGGTGAAGAAACAATCTGGACAGTTCCATTGGCAACAACAACCGCATCATTACCAAATTGGATACCATCAGTTGCTACAAGAGTGATTGCATTACTCGAACGCGTTGCGTCACTCATATTCTCTCCGATTCCGCATCCAAGAACGCCATCAACCTTTATCGCGCCATTTACGATAATATTCAGCGGAGTCTCTTTACACACAAGAGCGCCCGTAATCCTCAGATTACCATTCACCGTCAATCGTCCTCCCTCAACAATCGCTTTTTCTTTCCCCGTGATCTCCTGATCCCCCTCGAGAGTTGCAACGGAAATTGTTCGAACGATCGTGTATGCGTCTTCCGACCGCGACCGATACCACCAAACACCCCCTCCGATCAATAAAATCATGCACAAACCTAAAATAATTTTTTTCATAAGTATAGTAAAAGCGTAAAAAGTCCTTTCATTTGAGCGTATCAAGCAACCTCATAAAAGTCGAGTACGAAACGATTTTTAGTATATTGTTTGCAAATTAGCCAAAGCCCGTTAGCATGGGGGCAGATTCCCTAACAAACGGAGGAATATCATACGATGTGCGGGATCGTAGGAATCGCTAACGCAGCTGGAGCGGCAGAATATACTTATGTTGGACTTCACGCCATCCAACACCGCGCCATTGAATACGCGGGCATGGTAACTACGGATGGCAGTGACGCATTTACTCATCATGGGACAGGAGTTGTGCGTCAAGTTTTCAATCAACCAATACTCGATAATCTGCATGGACGTTTTGCTCTCGGACATATCCGCTATGCGACAGTTGAAGACAAGAATTCTCATCAACGGAACATCCAACCTCTCATCGCTACTGTTGGAGATTCGTTTGTCGCCATTGCGCACAACGGCAATCTAACAAACGCGGACTCCTTGCGCCAAGAACTTCTGAATGACGGCGCTCTCTTCGCAACATCACTCGATACAGAGGTTATTCTTCATCGGTTTATGCGTGCATCGGGCACACCGACCGAACGCCTCATCAAAGCACTCGATGGCGTGCGAGGAAGTTACACTCTCGTTCTTCTTATGCCAGACATGATGATCGCAACTGTCGACCCGTCTGGTAACCGACCTCTAATGCTCGGACAAAAAGATGGCGGATACTTTATCGCATCAGAAAGCGCCGCATTCCAGGCGATGGGAGTAACACGCATGCGCGAGATTGAACCACGGGAAATTATCGCTATCACAAAAGATACGATCAAGACTTCTTTTCTTCCCGATTGGACGGCAGGAGTACGTCGTCGTTGTCGATTTGAACACGTATACTATGCCCTACCATCCAGTATTATGTTCGGCCAAGATGTTGCGAACTTTCGTCTGCGACTTGGCAGAGCGCTCGAACTCACATCCCCCACATTAGACGCAGACTATGTCTTTGGAGTACCTGATAGCGCAACATTCATCGCCTATGGGTACGGAGCTTCTGGTCGAAGTGGCATCTATGTACCAGGGATCTTACGTAACCATTACGTGGGACGCACCTTCATTCAAGGTCGCCAAGGTCTTCGCGATACTGGCGTCAGCCGTAAATTCAGCGTTGTGCCAGAATTTGTACGCGGAAAAAAAATAGCTCTCATTGATGACTCTATCGTTCGACTTACGACAATGCCACGACTTGTCGAACGTCTCAGAGCGCTCGACGCAAAAGAAATTCATGTACGCATCGGCTCTCCTCAAGTTATCAGCCCGTGTCACTATGGTATCGATACCCCGACTCACAGTGAATTAGCAGCAGCTATGATGTCACTCGATGCCATGAAAACTCGCATCAACTGCGATTCACTCGAATTTCTTTCGTTAAAAACTCTCCGCTCTTTATCCTCAAAACCCGATGATTACTGCTATGCGTGCTGGACAGGACAATATCCGGCTTGCATGGAACCACAAGAAAACGCCGCCCCTACCTAACGGGGCGGTTTTTATATCTTTATATGAAAAAGCCTACTCCTGTTTTTTAAGATCAAGCGAGACTGAGTTAATGCAAAAACGCTTACCAGATGCTGGAGCACCATCGGGCATCTTTGTTGGCCCATCATCAAAAACATGTCCTAAGTGAGCACCACATCGTCCACACTGCACTTCAGTTCTCATCATCCCATGTTCATGATCTTCTTCAAATTTTATATGCTCACGATTCACTGGATCAGTAAAACTCGGCCATCCTGTACCTGAATCAAATTTTGTCTCAGACGAAAAAAGCTCTTGCCCACACGCGGCACATACATACATGCCTGTATCTTTTGTTTTATAGTATTTGCCAGTAAACGCTCGCTCCGTCCCCTTTTCGCGCGCAATATGATAAAGCTCTGGCGGTAATTCTTTACGCCACTCTTCTTCTGCTTTCGTAATAATATCTTTTGAATCCATATCTATTATTCTTGTTCTTCTGTTGTTGATACTTTTAATGTAGCCCCCTCTAGTAACTCCTCGAAATGAATATCGAGCGGGCGGAGAAATCGCTCTGGCGTTGCATAAAACGGACCGCCAAATTTCAAAAAGCCATCATGAATTGGAAACACGATACGCGGTTTTATTTGTTTTGCAAATTCAATCACCTCCGATGTTTTAACCCATGGAGCGCAAACCGGCAACGCAAGGGCGATAACTTTTTTCGGAGGCACAAACAATGCGTCTCCTGGATGATATAAAATGGAGTTAATAAGATATCCCGTATTAATAACTAAATCAGCACCATCACAGATAAATGCATGGTCCTTACCAAAGCCCTCAATCGGGACTCCCTGTATCTCAACTCGCTCTCCATCTTCTACAATTTCACATGAGACCCCGGCAGAATGTAAGATCGCCCCAACTCCTTTATTACATATGACTCGAACCATCGGATTGCGCTCCCGTACTTTTTCAAGCGAGTCAAGATCTAAGTGATCAGGATGTTCATGCGTAACAATCACCGCATGAATATTCTCTACGTCATTTTGAGCTGCCGAGTAACGCCCTGGGTCAGTCATGATTCGAATACCACCAGTTTCAACTACAAGGCAACTATGCCCAATCTTTGTTACACGCATACCTATGAGTATATCGTTTCTTTGGAAAAATAAAAAAGGCCCCAAAAATTTATGGAGCCGTAGCAGACTGAGCACCCTTGGGGCGCTGAAGACGTTCGCTCGCTCGACGAGCTACCTTCTTATTGTGTGTCAGAAACTTTGGAGCAAGGCGTGGGTAACGCTCTCCATCACATTTTCTAAGTATTTCAAACTGAATCTGGGCATGACCACGAGAATGAAGAAATGCCTGCACATCACCAAACGTACACAACCAAAGATTGCGAGGGATGCCATCGGCACACCGCACCCCCTCCTCGGCAATGTCCGTCTTCCCAGCGAGGAATACTGCAATTACTTCATTCGTATGAGCATTATTATATCTTGCAGCAATATACCACTGGCAATGACGAGCTCGACGCCTCTTCGAATTCTTTAGTACGTCTACCACCGCAGACCTCCGAAAGCCATAATACAATATTTTTATAAAAAATCAAGCCTACTCGCGCACCTTGCCGACCCTATCGAACCAACATCCCATCCCCAAAAGAAAATAATCGAAACTTTGCTTTTATAGCCATTTGATAAAGCTCCAAAAGTTTTTTACGCCCCACAAATGCCGAAACGAGCATCATCAAACTAGAACGCGGCACATGAAAATTAGTAACGAGTGCGTCAACAAAGCGCATCTTGTCATGCTCCCGAATAAACATGCGAGTTGTACCTGATAACTTTGTAATATTCCCTCGCGCGTCTGTCGCCGATTCAAGCGTACGCGTAACTGTCGTTCCAATGGCAACAATCTGTCTTTTAGATTTTTTTGCTTCATTTAGTCGTTTTTGTGTCCTTGCCTCTATATAAAAATATTCTCCGTGTAACTCTCCTTTGTGCCACTGCTCTTCTGTAAGTGACGCGAACGTCCCACGTCCCACATGGAGCGTTACATATTCAATATGAAAACCTTGACGTTTCAAACGAGCAATAAGACGTTTTGTAAAATGGAGAGATGCCGTGGGCGCCGCAACTGATCCCTTTGTTTCTGCAAAAACCGTCTGATACTCACTCTTTAACTCGCGCCCTGACAGCGGTGACTGCTTAATATAAGGCGGAATGGGCATCGTTCCATGCTTCTCAAAAAATGGGATGACTCGCAAAGCGGTCATACGAAACTCAAATACCCATTCACCTCCTTCACGCGCCTTTACTTGAGCAATGTATTTCTTTTTGAAAAAAAGTTTTGAGCCGAGGACAAGCGGGCGATCCGCGAGACATCGGACACGTGGGCCTTGATGAGAAAGATATACTATCTTCACTCGTCCTCCTGTTTCTTTTTGTAACTCCAGTCGCGCGGGAATAACTTTTGTCTTATTAAAAACAAGCACCGCATGCTTTGGAAGGTATGCGTCAAGATGAGCAAACGTGTCTAAAGAAACCGCGCCTGTCGCACGATTAAAAACTAAGAGCCGTGCGCTATCGCGTGGACGCGCAGGCTTTTGTGCGATAAGTTCTGAGGGTACTAAATAATTAAAACGCGCAATCTCACGCCGAAACGCGTTCATCGTACTACACTCGACCGATAAAAATAAGATTCGTACTGCCTCTCGTTCCAAACGGGACTCCCGCACTCACGACAAACAGCTCCCCCTTCTTAAGTCCTTGGGTCACCGCAACACGATGCGCGAGCGGCATTGCTTCATCGAATGTCTTAATGGGTTTTTCAAGAAACGTTGTCACTCCCCACGTAACAGAAAGTTGATGAAGTGTCGCAACACTCGTTGTTAGTGCAGTAATCGGCTGCTGATGTCGATGCCGAGAAATGCGACGCGCAGTTGAACCGGTTTCCGTAAATACAATGATGAGTTTTGCAGCCACTTGATCGGCGATACTACATGCGGAGGCAGCGACCGCATCAGCGGTGTGATTGTTGTCAGAAAAAATCCTTCGTACAATTTTTGGTGTCGAAGTTTTTATAATATCCGCCATCGTACGTACTGCCTCTTCAGGGAATTTTCCTGCGGCAGTTTCACCGGAAAGCATAACGGCATCAGAACCATCCAAAATTGCTTTTGTAACGTCTGTTACTTCAGCGCGTGTTGGTAAGGGATTATGGATCATAGACTCAAGCATTTGCGTTGCCGTAATAACAGGTTTTGCATGCGCCATACATTTTATGATCAATTCTTTTTGAATAAATGGAATCTCTGGCATAGGAACGGAAAGTCCAAGATCGCCTCGCGCGATCATAAGACCATCGGCAGCCTCTAAGATGCCATCCACTTCTCGCACAGCATCAGCTGTCTCAATCTTTGCGATAACCTGAGGACGAGAACCATTTTTTGGCAATAACACTTTCACTGCTTCGATATCTCGAGCATCTTGTACAAATGAAACTGCAAGAAAATCTGCACCAAGTTTCACCATCGCCTTAATATCTGTCTTATCTTTTTGGGAAAGCTGAAAACGTCCCATACTCAAACCTTGGACGGAAAAACCCTTCCGCGATTTCAGAAGACCTCCGATAAGTACCCGAGCCTTCACGCCCTCTTTTGTCTTTTCAAGAACCTGAAATTTCAAGAGTCCATCGTCAAGGTAAATTTCCATACCCTTCTCAAGACGCTTTAGTATATCAGGAAAATTAAGGTTGATGCCTCCATCAAGAGTTCCATTTACCTTTTTAGAGACCAGACTTACCGTTTGACCACTATGCAATTCGAGCGGTGGCTCAACCATCCCGATACGAATTTTTGGTCCCGCAAGATCCCCAAGCACAGCGAGTTGAGTATTCAGTTCTTTTCCAACACTACGAATCCATGCGATCGTCTGAACGCATTCCTCCTCAGTGCGATGCGACAAATTAAGCCGAAAAACATTAACGCCCGCTTGCGCGAGCTTTTTTATCATGATTTTATTGTCACTCGCCGGTCCCAGCGTTGCGACAATCTTAACCTGCTTTCGCATCATGAACGCCATTATCCCACACGATCTTTAATCTATCAAGACATCACCTCAATGGCACGCGCGATATCACGAAAAATTTTATATACATCTTTTACTGTCTGGGCAATTTTTTCAAAATCACTCTTTACTGAAGCGGTCGGATGTTCTATACGCCCAATACGCGCAACATTTGCATGTGCATCCTTCAATAGCATCTCCGCGGAGTGAAGTTTTTGTTTAAGCGCGAGAACATCGCGTCCCTCGCTCGCACGCGCATCGAGCGCTTGAGCAATCTGCTCTCTACGAGCATCTGCAACGACAAGCGTATGCTGTTCAATGGTCTCCACGAGCTCTCTTACAATTTCTTTTCGAATACGTGCGTATTCGCCCACTCGATACTCGCGAAGCTCACTAGTAATATCTTTGATATCCTGATCTGAGGTAGCGGCCTCTGCTTTTATACGAACTGCGTCCAATACTTTCGCATCGATGCTCGACTCTTCATTAAATCGCTCCCGATTTTTCTTAAATGCTTCTATCTGCTTATGCAACGCGCCAATGGCTTTCATGAGTGACTCGTGCCGTATACTAGAATTCTTCACCGGCCGTATACTTGGCATTTCGGCAGCATATATATTCCCGGCACCACACAATAAAAATGCGGCAACGATATATATTTTAATTTTAGTGTTTCGTTTCATTACTGTAACTCTCCAAACGCAGCATCGATCGCCCCTTCATCGAGTAAATCGGTGAGGTCAAGACTAAAATCAATGGCCACTTCTTCTTCATCGATCGTAGCAACGGAAAGATTTTCAGCAGTCAATGGTGCTACCTTCATCATCATAGTGCCGCCGCCTGTCGGCACACTAAGACTCTCAAATGAAGGTGGCATCTGATTTTCTAGCCCATCCACTGAAACTGACGACTCACTTGATTCATTCTTTATATCTCTTTTTTGAGGTTGCACCGATCCCTTTGGAAACATCACGGCAACTAAAGCTACTGCCAATATACTTACCGGTAATGCAAATCGCCATGAAAACGCGCTTCCATGAACGTGTGAATATTTGAAAGAAGAAATTACCTTTTTTGCCAATGATCGAGTAGGCAAGTGAGACTGAAGAACGTATATCGTATCAAAATACTCTTTTGTCTCTGGATACTGACGCACGACATCCTCAATAGAACTCCCTTCATCAAAGAGTTTTAATGCCGCTTCAAGTTTTATATCCTCATTCATAGTAATTTTGATTCTTTCAATTGTACGCGTAAAACCTTGAGCGCTCGGCTTTGCATCTGACGTACCGCATCTTCTGATTGTCCTGTAGAACGCGCGACTTCTTTTGAAGACTTCCCTTCAATGAAGCGGAGGCGCACAATTTCTCGCTGTGCTTCTGGCAACAAAAGAAGTGCTCTCTCAACAAGTCTCACATGCTCCATATGTTCAGCGTATGCTTTTGGGCCCGAGCTATCATCTGCGGCAAAATCCTCAAGCATCTCGGGTTCATCGGGGATAATATCTTTTTTCTTTTTATAATGATCAATCGTTGAATTACGAGCAATGCGATATAGCCACGCAGAGAAAGGCATGCCACGATTCTCATATCGTCCGAGTGCTTTCCACGCCTTCACGAATACTGACTGAGTGATATCTTCTGCATCATGTCGATTGCGAACACGTACAAATACGTATCGAAAAATTGGAGCAACGAATGAGCTATAGAGCTCTCCGAATGCATCCTCATCCCCGGCTTGCGCCCGCTCAACAAGGGTGATTACTGTCTCGTCAGTATGTGCCATAGATAATAACGATTTAACTTTGTGAATGTGACACGAGATATGTAGCAATAATTGCCGCCGTTTCAGCGCGAAGCGTCAGCACGCCAAGGCCTGTTTCGCGAACATCATACTCGCGAGCTTGAATGAGCTCCTCCTCAGCCCATCCTCCTTCCGGCCCAATAAAAAGCCCCGCCGACACAATAGATCCCTGAGCAATCAAGGGAGGTGCCCCGATATTAAAAAAAAGACAGATATCATGATCCCGCGACGCAGCTACTAACGCTTCATTAAAAATTATTGGTTCACGAATTTCAGGGACTACGCCACGACCCGATTGCTCTGCAGCCTCTCGCGCGATCACCCGCAATCGATCAAGCTTCAATGCCTGCTTTACCGTGCGCTGCGTAAGTACGGGAACAATACACGCCACGCCCGCCTCAGTTGTTTTCTCGACTGCAAAATCAACATGCTCTCGCTTCAGTATAGCAAGATATAATGTCGTCCGAAGTCGAGGCTCTCTTGTGTTATGAATGCGCTCTTGTATGCGTGCTGTAAGAGCTGTTTTACTGACCAAAACAATAGAAACAATAACCTCATCAAGCGTACCGTTTGCAAGAATGATAGTATCTCCAACACCAAGCCTCAGAACTCTTATTATCTGATGAATCAACTTGGCATCCGTGAGGATAACCTCACTGCCTTCAAATGAATTTTGAACAAAGAAACGATGAAGCCTCATATATGACTAGTATACCGTAAACGACAACGCCCCTTGAAAGGGGCGCCAAAAACTAAGGAAACCAAACCTGACTACTCAAAAAATCTGACGTTGATGAAAAACATCCACACGATACTGCTGGCGACAAGCCCTGCAAGAAAACCTGAAAGTGAAGAAGCGACAACGCTTCCAAGCTTAAATTTGTAATCGCGACTTTCGTGCGATACGAAATCTCGTACGAGTTGATCCATAGTTGGAAAATGATGATTTATGAAGTTTGAGGCGACTTTCTATTATTGTATCACGATTTATCCTCACAAGCAGGTACTAAGGCCTAATCTGTGGACAATGTAACCCATCGTTCCAATTCCTCTCTATTTTCAAGTACATCCAAGGGCACTTCATAATATGACTTGAGCACTTGCGACGAACGCGGACTAAATGGCTTCATGCCAGCAGCAAGATAATAGCCCCTCGTCCTCTCACTAACTTTCATGTAAAACCTCCCTTTTGAAATAATTCCGAAAAACTTTGCACCATGATACAATCCCCACCCACCAAACATTCGCCGTGCCCAAATGCCGGACAAATTCGATAATTGCTCAAGCACGTATATCTGAAACTCATCGCTCTGAATCGTTATTTTCTTCTTAATCATACTCGTACGCCTAATATGTCCCTTGATAAACTTATTCTATCCCTCTGTACGCAGCGATGCTATACTAGTACTGACATGGATACACTCATAAAATCAGATGTCTTTTTCTTTATAACATCCATCGCCGTTATTGTGCTGGGTGCTCTTATTGGAGCCGCCACAGTATACCTGATTCGAATTCTGCGCGATGTAAAAGCAATTTCCGAACGAGTAAAAGAAGAAACTACCGCAACAGCTGATGATTTCCGTGAAGTACGCTCACATCTCAAAGCTCAAGGCTTGGGATTTGCCGCGTTATCAAAATTGAAGAAACTTTTCCGAATGGATAGAAAAGGTCGTTCATCACATACAAAAAATACTCGCAATGGCTAAAAAACACACAGGGGCAAAGATCGCAGCAGGAGTTGGAGTCGGACTTGCAGCCGCGGCAGCAGCCGGATCACTATTTCTCTATGGAAGGCAAGGAGCAAAAAATAGAAAAGTAGTTACATCATGGGCACTCAAAGCAAAGGCTGAAGTACTTGAACAGGTTGAGAAAATGAAAAAACTTGACCGCAAAGATTTTGAGCAAGTCGTGGATACCATCACAAAACGCTACGCGAAAGCAAAGCGTACAAGCGTCAAAGAGGCCGCAACTCTTGCGCATGAATTGAAAAGTCACTGGAAAGACATCCAGAAAAAAATTAAGTAACAAAAAACCCCCGACTGTCGGGGGTTTTTGTTTATACCTAAAATCAAGTACACTGTAGACAATGAATGAGCGGAACGTACAAATTGGCTTTTTTCTTACGTTACTTAGCGCTGCGTTTCTCGCAACGATTATTATGCTCGCTCCCTACCTCTCACCCCTATTGATCGCGGGGACCCTCGCGCTCATCTTTCGTCCGATCCATCGGCGTATCACAAAAATATTAGGAGGCTGGGAAGGGCTTGCGACACTCCTCACCTTACTTCTTGTCATACTGCTCGTTCTTACTCCACTGACCATACTCGCGCTCAAAATTTTTGAAGAAGCTCGCAACCTCTACATTTCAACGCTTACCACAAATGGCGAAAGCACATTCTCTATCATCAATACAACTATACATAATTTTGAATTATCGCTCCGCCAATTCGCTCCAAATCTTACCCTCAACATACGCAGCGCGTTTGCTCAGCTGGCAGGAATTCTCGTACAAAACATCGGATCACTCTTTTCAAGCCTCATTAAAACACTTGTAAATCTCTTCTTGATGCTTGTTACTCTTTTCTACCTCCTTAAAGATGGTACTCGCTTTCGAAAGATTATTATCATGGCGAGCCCCCTTCCTGATGTACACGATGAAGAAATTCTTGCGCGCCTAGAGGCAACCGTAAGCTCCGTAGTAAAAGGGTCAATTTTTACGGCAATTATCCAAGGAATCTTAGCAGGAGTAGGGTTCATGCTCTTTGGAGTACCAAGCCCATTTCTCTTCGGCACCGCCGCAGCATTTGCCGCACTCATTCCTGGCATAGGCACGGCTCTCGTGCTCATACCTATCATACTCATACTTTTTTTTAGTGGACAAACCTCCTCGGCGATTGGACTTCTCTTGTGGAGCGCTCTCATCGTGGGCCTCATTGATAATTTCCTCGGACCCATCATTATGAATCGTCAAATTAAGATTCATCCAATGGCTGTGCTTCTCGCAGTACTTGGAGGCATTACACTCTTTGGACCTATGGGAATTTTGGTCGGCCCTCTTATTGTGAGTTTACTTTTTACCCTTATTCATATTTACGCAACGCTCGTACATCGTACGCTCGACTAATTACCTATGCTCGTTGATGATATTACAATCTATATAAAAGCCGGTAATGGTGGGCGCGGGGCTGTCGCGTTTCAAAAAAATAAAATGGCCTTGGGGCCAACTGGCGCACGCGGGGGTAATGGTGCCAATGTATACCTTGAAGGCGTAGCCGATCTTGGCGCGCTTCGACAATTTCGCAACAAAAAAGACTTTCTTGCTCCAAATGGAGAACAAGGCAAGAGTCAATTTAACGACGGACATAAAGGCGACGATCTTACATTAAGAATCCCCGTCGGCACAGTCATACACAACCTAACAACCAAAACTCAATCCGAACTCATAAAAATTGGCGAACGACTCCTTGTGGCGCGGGGAGGATTTGGGGGTAAGGGTAACTTTCACTTTCGCTCTCCGACAAACCGCAGTCCGAAAGAATTCCAACCAGGACTACCCGGCGAAGCATTCGATGTCCGCCTTGAGCTTAAATTAATTGCAGACGTAGGATTTGTAGGCCTCCCCAATATTGGCAAATCAAGCCTCATCAACGTACTGACAAATGCTCAAAGTAAAGTAGCAAACTATCAATTCACAACACTCGAACCAAGTTTGGGCGCGTATTATGATCTCATACTTGCTGACATCCCCGGTCTTATTGAGGGCGCATCAACGGGGAAAGGTCTCGGAATTAAATTTTTGCGTCACGTCGAGCGAACACGCACACTCTTTCATTTTATCGCCGCGGACTCAGACCATCCTGCCGCAGACTACAAAACAATACGCAAAGAACTTGGGACATACAATAAAGCTCTCTTAAAAAAAGAAGAGTACATCATTATCAGCCGCTCCGATATGCGCTCTCCCGCTGAAGTAAAAAAAATCGTAGCGCTATTCAAGCGCCTTAAAAAAACCGTCATCGCGCTCTCAATTTACGATGATGAGAGCCTTAAAGAGCTTAAGAAAACTCTCGCCTTGCTCAATAAGGCAAAACATATTTAATCGGCAGTCTCCTCCGCACGAACGTATCGAAAAAAACCGATCAAGACAAAGACTGTTACAACTCCCAATATAACCGCGTATCTTCCAAAAACATCCGCGCTTTTTCCAAAAAAATACCCTATAGCGAGAAACCCGCACGCCCATAGATATGACGTGGTAAGGGTAATAATTCCAAAAACTCCTCGATGCATTTTTCCAAGCCCCGCAGGAATTGGGACAAACACCTTTATTGCAGGAAGTAACTTTCCTACAAACAAAAACCACGCGCCCCTTTTTTCAAACGCTCTACTAACCCTTCTAACTTCTCGCTCAGGAAACATAAAAAAACGCGTAATATACTTCTCGCCTTTTTTTCGTGCAAGCTCATAAAGAACTATATTGCCAATCGTATTAGCAACCGCTCCAACAAGCGCAATAATAAAAAAATCAAAAAAACCAGTAGACACAAAATACCCCGCAATAATATATAGAACTTGACTCGAAGGAAATGAAACAACGCCATTCGCAATCATCATCAAAAATACGCCACCATAACCAAGTCCTACAAGAATATATTCAACTGAATACCCTATCATATAAGTACCTACAGTATACGCTCTAGGAGCTAACTTGTCGTCAATTTTTTAAAAATACCGCCTTATGGGGCGGTATAAAAAATCCACTGTCTCTTTCCTGCCTGCCACTCAAAAAACCAATCATCTTCGTGCGCATCCACACCGGAAGTCACAAAGAAATCTTTCATTGCCGACTGATAGCTCTTACAGTCATCCGAAAAAATAAAATGAGCAAAAATTCTAAGAAAATATTCAAGACGCACGTAATGAACTGATCGTGGAAGTACTTTCGTTCGCCATGCGCGAGATTGCGTCCGCCGCACAGTTAACTCCGGAGTCTGCGTAACACGCGCGAGATGTTGCAAACTTATTCCAAGTCCCTTACGAAGAAAGGTAAACTCCTCTCCAGTAAATGGGGTAACCTTTTGAGAAACGGCTCGCGACATGACTCTCAAAAGCGGACCAAGACTAGGAATTGTTGGCGCCTCCTCAGAACACCGAGGACACCGAGATACCGTAATCCCTACAAACCGAGCTTTCGACAACCCCATAAGCAGAGATCGATACGCTGTTTGACACGTTGTTTTGCGCGATATAAGCCATACCTGACAACGATCACACTTCATCGCTATTCTCCCTGTACGACTTCCGCCGCCCTGTATGATGCGAAACCCTTTCATTAATATTCAGCGTATCCTTGGCTTGATTCCGCCATCCATACATGACACTCAACGCGAGCGACTCGAAATATTTGTGGAACGGCATCACGTACAAAGATCTCTCCCAACGCTCTCCCAATCGCATCGGCAAGCTTATGAAAAGGAGCATCCATTCTTCTACCCTCCACTTCAAGAAACCAACGAACCTCCGCAATCACTTCGCGTTGACTGCGATTCGGCCCAAGCTCATAATCTTCTTTGTGAAAAAATATACTCACTTGAGAAGGCTCGGAAAGCCCAAGCTCCACAACATCAAGAATATCTCTGACCAATCGTGGCCGCACAACATCACGTAGATATGGGTTTATACCTTCAGCATGTGGTACACCATAGACATGAAGAATTGGCATGAGTGCCTCCTTAAAAAGCTATACCATGATATTTCTTTGCTGCATAGGCTATAGTTCAAAAAATAAAAAACCCCGCAAAAAAAGCAGGGCTCATAGATAAAGAACAAAAAAGATCATTGTGGAGGGGAAAGTCCGAGTTCACGTTCAATTTGCGCACCCCATTCATCCGGCTTCGCAGGATTTACCCACGCGAGTCTACCGGTCGCCGCGTCAGTTGCTGCAATCTCCGGCAATGCACCCGCAATGAATCGTCGCTCTCCTTCTGAGGTATCGGAGACTGGCTTCTCAAGTGTAATCACGGTCGTAAGCCAGCATAGTCGATGCTTGCCTCCGATCATACGAACAAGTGGACGATGCTCGACAGGTCGATGTCGATTCCAGTCATACATCTTCTTCGACCCAATCACCTGTGACGCGATCGCGCTCACACCAAGCAAACTCTCGCCACGACGATGATGCGAATATATGTAGACAACATTTGCCATATCTCCCGGAACCCAAAGACTGGTATTCAACCCTTGCTTATCCGTATCAAACGGCTCAAGAGCAAAATACTGATAAAACATACCTCCCTGCCCTGGTATATCAGCATGAATTGCGAATGGCTGAGGATTAACGTCATCCGCTAAATCTGCGATACGAACATCGCCCCGATGACTCCACGGCGCTGGTGCGAAGAATCCATCTTGGAAACGAAATGAATTCGCCATGTATCGTGTGACTGTATAAGGCGCAATATTTTGCCCCGCGAGAAACGGATAATTACGAATATGCTCTGGCGCAATCCATGTCCCCGCTCCAAAAATCGTAAGCCGCAAATCTGCGATCACTGATTCTTGTTCTTGGCGGATGATCTGTACACCCCCAAACTCCGGCTGCGGAAATAGCAATCCCGTCCACCGAATAAGCGTGACAACTTGAACCCACTCATTAGAATCATCTCGTAGATAAATCGTACCTGCGGGCTCATAATTCAAATACCGCAATGGACCAAATGTCTTCACGGTAGCTGTTGCATTATTACGACCAAAGAGTAAATGCTCTCCTGTCATAAAGTTTACACGCATATGATGCTTTGAGTTTGAGAAATCCGGCGTCGGCTCCGTCCCCGGCACATCGAAAAGTTGATGCACGCCTTCACGGATTCTTGGCAACCAATACACTGGTTCCACGCCAAGAGTCCAATGTCGCTCATCACCAATCCGCACAAATCGCGGAATCTGCGGCTGGAGATTCTCACTCATCGCCTGATGCGCATTTGAATGAACGGCATTGAGCGGCTGAATACGCTCGAACCCCGTAAGTGGTAGCTCTGTGAGCTCAATTTTCTGGAGCGTATAGTATCGCTTATACAATGCAAGATATTCATGCAAATCATCTCCCCATTGGATCACTCCAAATGAAAGTGGGATCGCAAGCGCAGTAGCGATCAATCGACGACGATATGATCCTCGAAACAATGCGTGCCACAAACCATATGTGTACGGAATACCAAGAATCACAAGAAAGATACGCGTACGTACCATCAATATGTATGGATGTACAATTGCTCGCGCGAGAAATAAAATCGCAAGAACAACGAAGCACAGCACCAGAAACCATACCCGATGTCTTTTGAGAAAGTCTTTCAGGCGCTCTTGTGCGTGAACGAACGTCCAGTAGATACGCCCTCTATTATCTTTTTTACTAGAATCGCTTATCGCCGTCATTCGGCTCACCCTTTACCGCCGTAACAGTTGGCTCCTCAGAACCATGTCGTACAAAGCGTCCGACGAGTTCAGTAGGAGATGGTACAGGATCGGCAGGTGCGGAAACGACAACATCACTTGGAGGCACGGGCACGGATACCGCAGCCTTTTCGCTCACACGACGCGCGCGACGCCAACGAGCCAAAAAGGCCCCTGCTCGTTCTCTGATATCGATTTCACCAGACTCAATACGGTCAACCGCATCGAGAAGCGGCTGCTTACGACTCCATAGCCGAGCAAACCACGGTCCTGCATAAAAACCAACGATCATGAAGATACCTTCAAACGGTATGCTAAAGATCAGTCTCAATATACTTGCGGCGCCAACCCAAAATCCGAGCGCGCTCTGCGCAAGCACGATCATCAGCGCAACCGTAAAGCGCGAACTAAATCGCTGACCATGCACAAACCCGAGATTAATATTATCTCCGAGTTTTTCTCCATGTGTAAAGTCATACCATACACGATAAGCCGTTCGACCATAGTGATAGTCAACCATATACACAACAATGCCTTCGACGATACAACCAACCACAAAAGCAAAAAGACCATAGTCGATAGAAGATGCCATGGCACTCCCTCTATTTTCGAAGTACGCTCCACATAACACATGGAGCATCTGAACGCATTCTTACAATAAATAATACCTTTTGTCAATGATTCCTTCGAAAAAAGAGAAAGAAAAAAGCCGAGCGTAATGCTCGGCCTTGAGTTATTCCTAATGAACTTTATTACTGACTCATTCGCGGCACATAGTGCTTACGAATAACGTCGACGGCCCATGCGCGCTTCGCGTCGGGCCATGTCTGATACTCAGCAAAGAACCTATTTCTATCGGAGAGATAAAATCGATACATATCGATTAGCTGAAGTCTGCACAAGAGCATCCATACAGCCTCTTGATCAGTCTCCGACAGATCATCGTGAGGACGGAGAAGGATCGCGGAGAGTTGTGGATCAAGTTTTTCGATTTTCGGACGTCCACCATTACGCAGATCGAGTGAAAATCGTTCAAGCATATGATAGACCTCGGGCAACTCATCTGCATGACGAGCGGCGAATGCTCGTCGCTGCGCCATCTTGAGTTCTCCAAAGTTAATCTCGGGAGAAATTCGTCCGAGTAAGTCTGCCAAAATGCTATCGCATTTTTCGCGCAGCACCTCTGGATGCTTGCGATACCATCGAAGATTGATCTCAACAAGCCCTTCTTTCAACACATGTTCCGCGAGATTCGAATCATCGAGTGCATATTCTTCGCACCCACCAAGTTTCCGAAGCTGGGAAGCATCTACCGCAATAAGAAGAGCTTTATCAACAGCACGCGATCGAAGAATGAATACTCCTCCAAACGCATTTGTGTAGTAAGACGACACTGGGACTTGAAACGGCGGAATATCAATACGCCGCATCCGAAGATCGCCCCACGTACGCCCGCTCTCTACGAGCTGTGCTCGTAGAGACGCATCAAACCATCCTGTCGGCTCTTCCTGAAAGCGTTCGATAAGCCCATGCTGCTCGTGCGCCGCGTCAAAAAGTCCTCCGGCTACTGATCGCAGCACGACATACCGCACGCGCAGTAAGTCATAAGGACTCTCATATCGTGTCAGCTCTTGATCAATATCAAGCCCCAGAAATGTCGTTGCTGTAATATCGGTAATCGCATTATGATGACGCTCGAAATATGCTCCCAAGAGTTGACGTTCGTAAGAAGAGAATGGCATCCAAATCGGTTTACTTCGCTGACTGGGTGTTAGGATGACGCCCATAGGGTTAGTGGGTCCTGCGCACAAGTAGGACATATTTCCCTTTTCGCGCGCAATCTGCCAACTCCATCCAATACCATCAACCTCAAACGATGTAAGTGTGGTTGGCTCAATACCAAGCTGCCTCAGAGCATCATTGTACCGACCAACCATCTTCGGTGTAGAGATTGATACGAGACCCTTACCAAAGAGTCCTGCTTGTACCAAGCGTTGCATCAACGCGCCTTTTCGCCGACTAGCTGATGAGCCGCTACTGCGATACGCAAACGCTCTGCTTCTCGTTCGACTTCGCGACGATACCCCGCGTCCTGGATGCGAACCATACTATCGAGATATCGGAATGTCTCTTGTAAGCGGATTTCCGCAAACGAAAGTCCCCTCATGTTTACCTGCATAAGCTCTCGAATCATTGCAACTTTTCGGGCGTACTCCCGTCTATAGAAAGTTTCGGGAGAGTCGAGCCAATCAGCCGGAAAGTCGAAGTCCATAACTCGGGCATCTACTGCCTTCTGAATATTGCGAACATCACGAGAACTAAACTCGGGGTATCGCGCGAGAACACCAGCGTAAAACTCTGCGAAAAACATCTGTTCATTTGGCTGATGTTTCGTCAGCGCTGTCTCGTACACTTCCCGAATCGATGCTTCTTTCGGCTCCGTATAGGTAGCCGAAATTTGCGAAAGTGACGTGAGTTCTCCCTGCGCTGAAAGATACGCATACCCAGATGGGTCAAGCATACCAACAAATGCAGGATCAAGTGCATGATATCGTCGCCACCAAAGATAATCTTGATCAAGAAAATCTGTTGCAGTAGTTGCACCATTAATCATAGTACGGCTTTGAATTCTTGAGAGCACCGCCTTATCGATCTGATCGGGAATATTTGTACACACATGAATGACTGCGTTGCCATACTGCACGGCAGATGCACCTTCAGTGCGCCGCAAAAATACTCCAATCACCTCTCGCACACCAGCGGATACTCCTTGCCGAGTACGTTCTTCAAGAGTATTTTCCGCATCATCGATAGCGCCATACACGATACTCATTGGATCACTAAACGCACGCATATATGCGTCCATGTGTTCCGCTGACCCACCTTGAAACGTTGAAACAATTGTTTCGGGTAAAGGATGAAATTTGAATCTCAATCCAAGCCACTGACACCGATCAGCGAGCGCAGTCGCAATTGCTGCAATCTGCATCGACTTACCGGTTCCAGGCTTTCCATGTCCGAGCGTAAGAAATACGAATCCCCCAAGCTCAAACATAGGGTTTTTCTTGACTGTCGGATCATAGCAAGCTAATCGGTCAATAAGACGCCGGCCTGCGTGCTTTGCATCGCGATTGCCAACAATCTCATTAAACTCGACCCTACGAAATTCGACACTCCCACCTGATACATGTTCAACATCAAATCCACTGACAGTAAACTCACTGCCTTCGAGTTTATAATGTCGGCATGTAAAGGCATCGCTATGCTTAAATGAATCAAGCCGAAGCTTAAGTTCCTCAAGCACAGCACGGAAATATACAAGCGTCATCTTAAGGAATTCTTTTTCAGTCATGACCGATCCAGAATCCTCAAGATACGCGCCGTAGTAATACATAACGCACGAGAGTGCATCAACACGATTTTTGAATGGAAGCTCTGGGATCCCCTGAAAATTCACAGGGATAGCGCCAATATCATCCTCCATTGATTCAATCATCCAAACAACGTAATACGCTGCTACGAAAATTGAAATCGCTGCATACGTTGCTGTCTTTTCATGAAATTCGGTACTCTGCACCTCGGGCAGTTTGCCTCGCTGATTCTGCTCGCGCAAAAGCGCGAGTCCAGAAGCCCGATCGTAAAGCTCTGACAGATGTCCTCCCATCTGGAGACCCTTTCGCAATGCAAGTAATGCGCGATTGATCTGCTCAGGAAAAATCACTGGGTCATTAGCAATTCGTGCTGCTGACTTCATGATTGAAACTGGCTTTTCGATGGTAGGTGCCGCAGTTGATTCACGCCACGCTGGACGATCACTACCACTCGCACCTCCACCTTTCGCCAAACTCGCGACATCCTTGATAGGTCGCCATTTGACTGACTGCAGTAATACATTTGCTGAACTACGATATGGTGCGATATCTGTCTCCCTAATCGGTAGCAGTTCTTTAGACGCCATGTATCTCTACCCTCCCTCGGTCGTCGTAGGTGATCTTTCGGCAAGTGCCGAATATCGGCATTGCCTTAATCACAGCTGCGTCTACTTCTTGAAGCACGCTGTGAGGCATCAGAACATTGTGCGCGACGACCGTCGCACCACGCCTGAAGCACTCCTCATCCCTATGATTAATAGCAAATACTTCTCGAACCTTGCCACGCGGCGCAAGAATGCTTCGCGTAACTTGCTGGTCACGAGAAAATATCATTTCATCACGGACAAATAATACGAAGTCGTTCGGGTCTTGAGCGCCTCTCATAAGCTCGCGGATTACCCTCGTCTCTTCATCTTCTTCTCCGACAGGATACTCATCAAAGAGTAATCGTGAATAAAGAGGTCCCACTGCAAGACGCTTGAGCATTTTTGGATGGATCGGCTCGAGAGCATCATCAATACCCGCAAGCACAATCGCAACCTTTTCGGGCGCTCGAGAACCTTCAGCCCTCACTTTTGCGATGAACTGCAGGTAATTAGGACCCTGATCTTCAAGCGGTTGTTCCGTAAGATCCTGATGAAACACCATGACATGAATATGCGGAATACTTGTGGTGAAATCGAAGTTCCCCCACGAAAAAAAGTATTCGCGCGCGTTTGCGGTATCACCCTTCGGATGACGTATGAGCGCCCCCGGAGTAAACGGCAAAAGCACGCTATCTTCTTTCAGCATTTCGAGATAACTTCTTTCAGCCAACTGCCACAATACTTCCGATCGCTCACGACCCTCTTTCAAAAGGCCGTCGAGTACTTCACGCACCAAAATGGCACGGGCTGGAAGTATTTTGAGACGTTCATCTCGTACACGAAGATCATCGGCAATTCCATAGAATTCCTGTGCATTTGGGAATCCGGAATTGATCATATCAACCCAGAGAGATCGCCCGATATTTGCTGAACGCGAAACATATTTTATCCGCAAAAGCTGAACCGTAAAGAGCAGCTTTTCAATAAACGTTCGGATCACATCTACTTCATGACTTTTACGAGTGTCTGCTGGATATGCTGCAAGCGCTCGCCTGCACATCTCACCAAGCATATTGAAGTATCGCGCATACGCGTCCTCACCACTCAACGTCCTGAAATCAAACCCTTCGCGCTCTACCACACAGCTCTCCTTTCGTGAACAAAAACGGGAGGTGACCCTGTTGGGCCCCTCCCGCGTGGGTTTGCACTAGAACGAACGCGGCCTATCAGGGCGAGAATCTTCTCCGCCCGATGCACCGGTCTCTTCTCCCTCGAAACGAAAGAACGAACTATTTGTGGGATCAATTCCATATTGAGCCTTGAACGCCGCAATCGCTTCACGTTCACGATGACGAATCTGTGCGACCGCCTCCGCCTGCGCTGCTGCGATTCCTGCGAGCTGGCGTATGATATCCGGATGTTTTTCGACGCGATCCATCCGAAGACGATCTGACAGAGCACCAGCACTTGCCATATACTCTGCGTTGCGTAAATCCACTTCAACACCAACCTCATCGAGCCGCCGAGCAATGTCCTGATCGGCCATACCCTTCTGCGCCTCGAGTCGGGAACGGAATGTAATTACCCGTGCCTCGGTATCAGACCGAAGCATCGTGATCCACATACGCATGTTATCGCGGAGCTTCATTTGAGTACGCTCATGGATGAGCATATCTTCCGCAAATCGCTCCTTTGACTGGAAGTAAATCAACGCCGTATTATGTTCACCTCGAACCTGCTCAACCTTGGCACGCAATGCTGCGATTGCCTCGGTTTGGCGAGCATGATCAGGGGTCCCATTTTCGAGACCACGGAGCTTTTCTTCTTCGGTCTGCAACTCCGCCTCAACCTCTGTGAGACCGCCTTGGAGTTTTTCGAGCGCCTGTGCGGCACGGCCCTTCTCTTCGAAGGTTCGTACGCGCGCAGCACCGACAACCTGCACTTGCGTATTGATCTCTTCGCGACGCGCTTCCATGATCTGCACGGTACGCTCAACACGAAGAGTGAACTCCTGCAAAGATGCTTCCATATCAGCCCCCTGAAGACGTGCTCGCATTTTGCGTTGTGCATCTTCAGTCGCCGTCTTAATCGCCCCTTTTGCAACTCTGATATTTTCTTCAGCAGCCGCTATTGCACGACCCTTGAAGAACGTCTTTTGCTTAGCCACTTCGAGCTCAGCTTCACCAGCCGTCTGATCAGCAGTTGCCTTATCAATAGGCGCCTGCTCATTGGTATTAAACTTACCAAGATTTGTATATTCGGCTCCCATTTGCTCGATAATCGTATTGAGACCAAAAACTGCCGCGGCGAGATCTTTCTCCTCCGTAGCAGCGTCTTGCTCAAGCGCTTCGAGCGTAGTCTCGAGTACACGAAGACGCGCATCTCGCACGCCCTTATCGCGGATTTTTACCGCTTCCTTGATTTGATCTTCTACACCTGCGATCTGACGTTCAAGCGCGTTTGCACTCCCCGTCCTATCACGAACTCGATCGATCGCCTGGTTCGTATTTCCCAAGAGATCCTGAAGAATTTGAGACGAATCAACGACGGCAGCACCCTGTTCGGGCATCGCTATCTCCTTGTTCGTTGCCAAGTTTTCAAGCAACGGTCTAGAAGAATTCTTACAACATTATAAGCAAAAAGTCAAGGTTATACACGCACCACCAAAACCCGCTATCCTCCTGCCTGCCAACGTAAAATCGCCTGTGCTGGGTAAACGAGCATAATGATATTAAGTGTAAGATTATCGCGGATAAAATAGGCCACGCCAACCTCCATAATGACGGTCAGCGCAATCGTCAGCCATACAGGCATCCGAGAAACAAGCCAAAAACCAAAAATCATTGCGAGCACATCAAACGTTGAATTAAGAATACTATCACCATAATACCCCCATGAAATCGTCACCTCTCGATACCGATTAATGACCATTGGAGTATTTTCAAAAACTTCCCATGCTACTTCAAATGCTGTAGCAATCGCAAGACGTACCCTAATTGGTATCCGACGAGCGAATAGCCACAAGAGCGCATAAAATCCAAATCCATGAATAACGTGAGAAAATGTATACCAATCAGAAATGTGCTGTGAATTTTCCGCGCTCGCGACGACTCCCTGCCATAATTTTATATATCCACATTGGCATATAACAACACGGCCCATTACAAATTCAAAAAACGCGCCCAATATAATAATAGAAAAAACGAGCACCGCATCTACGTACCACGCGGCAGATCGTCCACGCCAATACCCTAAGCGAATTGCCACTAACGCGCCCGTGATACCAAGTATAAAAAGAGGAGCACTATATCCATCAAGCATAATCTTAGTATATCAAAATAAAAATGCCGCATCGATTGCGGCTATTTATATGCAGATCCCTCCCAACACTCAAAAACGGTATTGCCCTTTTCCGCTGCTACACGCGTCATAATTCCCTCACAAGCAACTTTCGTATCAAAGGGGCCAATAACCATATAGATTCGAGGAGAAAAATTACCAGCAGGACCAGCCATTAAAAACCACCACGCAAAAAATATACTCAATGAACTATGAAAGCACCGTTCAATTATTTTATGTGGATTGAACACCTCTCATCACCTCTCTCTATACTGTGTACCATGCTCCTCCCTACAAATTCAAGACAACCTCTACCTGCGCCAATAATCAATAAAGGCAATATAAAAATAAGCAACACCGACTTGATACATGAGCTTCACGCGCTCTTTTGTACCCTCTAAAAACCCATACTTTTGCTCTTTAATAGTTTGACGATAAGAAAATACTTTATATCCGAGCTTTCCTCCCCGTTTTTTTACAAATACATTAAGTCCTGTTTCTATTCGAAATCCTTTTTTATAAAATACCGGCAACGCATCCCAGTCACCTCGTAATACACATCGCTCTCCAGAGTTCAGTGCAAAAAGAAGTACGGCCTGCTGCTCTGGATTCTCTCGAATACCAATAAACATACGATACTCTCCTGATACTACCGGCCGGATCATGGCACTGGCGTGTTCCGGCAAAAACCCATCAAGGTCAGCATCGCAGAAAAAAAGATACTCAGCGTCAGTCGCTTGTACCCCCGTCTCCATTGCCGCCGCCTTACCTTTATTATGCTCGTGCCGTATCAGCGTTACATTTGGAAAACGCTCATGTATCCAATCAAGCATCTCTCGCGAACCATCATCAACAACAACGATTTCAGAAATATCTGAACATGCGACGAGTGAATGTAGCACTGACTCAATGCGCGGCCCTTCATTGTATGCCGCAACAATCGCCGCAACTTTTTTTTGAGTATTACTCATATTTTTTAAATGCTCCTTCTAAAAACTTCATGATAGAGTCTACGACATGATCTTGCCCCAAACCATAAAACATACTGTGACGCTCGCTCTCAATAATTATATAATTCTTTTTCAAAGCCTGCGTTTTAGCAAGAAGAGAATGCACGCCCCGAGCATACGCGATTCGATCACGCTTTGCATGTATCATCAATACGGAGCTCGCAATATCACGAGCAATTTTATTTAAATAACGGTTTCCTTCGTGTACTATTCGCAATCCCTTACTTGGCATTTTTGTATAGTAAAAATATCCCTTACGCGCCTCGAGCTCATCAGCCGTAAGTCGCTTTTCCCAAAATGGATACCACCAAGCAAGCAACCAAACAATAGGTAATCGCAGCCAATACCGTAACTCATACGGAAGAGCGGTGGCAAAAAGGGCAACGGGTTCATGTTTAGCAGCCATGAGAAATGCGAGATGCCCACCAAAGCTATGCCCACCAATCGCATATGGCCGACCACTCTCTTTTGCATACTTCATGGTTTCTTCCGCAGCACGTAAAAAATCATCAAACTCAAACGGCAACAAGTCTTCTTCCGTTGTTCCATGCCCTGGTAACAATGGTACGAGTACCTGTGCATCAAGGCGCTCGGCTATAAGATCTGGTAAACTCCCGAATTCCGCGGGACTACCTGTATAGCCATGAAAAAGGATGACGACGCGCGAGGCGTCAGAACGTCCTATGAGGATTGACTCGCGTCCTCGATGATTGTGTGGTTGAGCCATATACGTATGCTATAAAATGCAATCCCCGCGAGTACCGCAAAACCTAATCCATAACTCACGCTATCAAACGTATCGATTATATTAATAACCCCGCGACCGGCAAGCCATCCGATCCAACAAATAGCAAGCGTCCAGATTGCCGTCACAACGGCATTGTATGAAAGAAATCGAGGGAAAGAAAGCTTCTCTCTCCCAAGATAAAAAAGCATAATAATACGTGTACCATACAAAAATTTTGTAACGAGCATTGCCAACATATGACTCCGCCCCGTCAGACGATTAATAAATGCCGCGATCATAGTAAATCTTTCATTCATCCGTGGCCTCTTCCCAAGATACACGAGAAAGCGTCTCCCTATCAAAAACCAACATGCGTCAGATAACATCGTACCAAGAAATACGAAAAATAGGACTTCTTGAAACCCGATGGCACCCGTCGCCGAAAGCATGGAAATCAATATGATAGTCTCCTCACCTCCAAAAAAAGCTCCTAAAAATGGCAACAAAAATGAGTACGGTAAAACCGCAAGCAGATATGTTGAGACCATCTTGGTTATAGCCATGGAGCTTTTATCATAGCAAGAATACCCCCCATAAACGAATCAAAAAATAAGACAAAAAAACCTTCTAAGAATCTCTGCCCTCTAAAATGAATATCTCCAATTTATCAACAAACTTTCAGTATACGAAAATATTTTTGATAGAAAATATTACAAAGCGTAAACGTAGCCAAAACAGCCAAGATACTAACTAGGAATTGATTTTGTTTTGTAACAGCAAATGTTAAAAAATAGATAATTAAAAACCCAAGCATGAGAAAACGCTTAAACCACTTTCGTATATGAACTACTTCTTCTCTTCCATCTAAAATCAAGCGCGGCGCAAACCCAACGCTTGCCCAAAAACTAAACATCCCAAACTGAAAAATAAAAATAAGAGGTAGCGGTCCTTGTCCAACCATACTCCATGGGGAAAGCCCTATAAGAAACCATTCAACCATAAGCCCGATCAAACCAGCGACTAGATAGTGACGAAACGCGCCTCGCGCCTCTCCCAAACGCGCGTCGAACCAAATGGCCAAAAAACGAGTTATAATAAGAAACGGAATAAATGCAACAAATGTTGGTATGATCCACCCTATGAGCTTATTTGGAAGAACGCCCTGTGTAATAAATTCCTCGAGCGCCGCGATTAAAAATCCTATAGCAATGAATTTCCATGTAGGCTTCATCATGTTTACTAGTGTAACAAGAAGTAAAAATAAGATGAATGCATAAATATATATTACCTTCTCACCGCCCTTCACTGATATACTCATAAAGATGAACATGAACAAGAAACAATTTTTAGAATCCCTACGGGAAGTCTATTGTCGACTCGGACACACAAAACATGGCGTAGGCGTCATCGCTATTCGACCGATCCCCAAAGGTACGGACCCATTCAAAAATTGTGACCCGTTTGGCGATGTACTAAAAATACCCAAACCTATGTTAGACGCATTTGATGCACCCAAAGAAGCAAAACGATTAGTGCGCGATTTTTGTGCTCTCCAAGATGGGATATACTACGTTCCTACCTATGGTATCGATGCAATCCCAAAGTCTTATTTCTTAAACCACTCGCTAAAACCAAACATGGCAACACCCGACAAAGGAGAAACATTCATTACGTCCCGCAAGATTAAAACAGGAGAAGAACTAACCGCGAACTACAACGATTACCACGAAACCCAGCATTTCATACGCACATAAAAAATAAACCATTCTTTCGTTCAGTCTCTGCTGACATAACCGTAATAACTTCCCATTCCGAACGGCCTGTCTATATAAGGTCGCGCAAAGCTTATCCATCTATAAATAAAAATAGTATGATAGATCCAAAAGAAAAAGATGCGGCATCAGAAATACACCCTACAGATGCTGAGAAAAAGGCTGCTGAAGCTCGCCAGGCAGCAGCAAAAGAACATACTGAAAAAACTCCGGAGCATACAGAAGAAGGCATGGATAAATAATCCTCGCCAAATTTCTATTCATCAAAAAAGAGCAGGAATTCCTGCTCTTTTTTGATTCGTCAATTTGTAACTCCTTATCGATGTTTCTTACCTTTCTTGGTCTCTAACATCGCTCGCTTAATCTCAAGTCTTTTTTTAGTCTTAGGAGAACGTTTCGACTTCTTGTGCATTTTAATACCACCTGCTCTTTTTGCCATATAAACATTTTTTACTAATAAAACGACATAGCCCCTATCCAATGTTGAAGCTCCCAACGTTAAAACCTATATTAGCACAACATGTAAGTATATCTACTCACTGAATTTTAAGTGAATAGAACTCATTTTATACTCACTGGAGTTTGATATAAGCTTGTTACCGGAATCAGTACCCTTTCGGTACCGGCGTTGTTGCCGACCCCACTATATACGTCCCCCACACGCGCTCCGAACGCGCCTCAAATTCCGCTTGAGCAGCCGGAAGTTTTGCGAGTAAAATATCCGGCAACATCTTTCGTACCTGATCCAGTACTGCGGTGGCAACACCCTGCATGCTCCAAGCAAATCCTTGGGCATACATGGCAGCCACGTCGTCGTTAGCCGGCAGAGGAAATTCCTTGGTATCGCGCAAAAAGGGAGTGATTTCGGCTTCTTCGAAAGCCAAGTGCTGATCGAGGAGTGCCTTTAATTCAGACAACACGGCTTCAGCATTTTCTGAATGCGCGAGGTCAGCAAAAGCCGCGTCCCCCTTTTCAAGCACAGGATCAATCTTATGATGCTGCTCTGTGAGTTTATCGATGGCAGATGCGAGATTGGGATGCTTGTTCCTGATGTCCGGAAATATGTTCGCGTCTTCCATCATATGATGCCCATGAAGTGCTTGCCGATAACTCTTTTCCCACTCTTCGCGCACAGCATCGGTGCGCGAGATATCACCAGTTTTGATCTCTGCCACAGCATGAATGAATCATGTTATGTCGCGGCGAAATGCATGGTGCGACAACATGAGCATGGTTGCCATAGAGGCGGTACCGTCATCATTTAGGAGGTTAGGAATTTTGAGTATAACAGATTCAGTATTCATAAATTTGATTATATAAGAATTAAAAGAGATGCTCTATGAAGATTTTTGAAAGCTCCGCCTGCCTTGCCTTTGTCAGGCATTTAGAGTACATTATTGATTAACATCGGAGGTAGGTATGCTCTTTCGCAAACAAGACCCGCTGGTATGGAAAAAACGATTTGCATATATCCCGACCATTGTGGGCGTCAACCAAGACAACACGCTCGTGAGGCTGTGGTGGAAACCTTATGAATACCGGCGCCGTACGGACCTTGATAACCCTAACGAAAACTTCTTCGATGTCTTCGAACGACGCATGATAGATCCTCCGCGCCCCCTTGGTGCTATGCAGTTCTATACCGAACACTTCGAAGGCTATCGCTTCTCTTATTACCAACAGATCTAAACTAGATCGATTACTCAAGAGCTACTCACGGGTAGCTCTATTTTTATACAGCTCCGGCGGTAGGATTCGAACCTACGACCATCTCGTTAACAGCGAGCCGCTCTACCACTGAGCTAC
>CAYHJF010000003.1:0-130603 GCA_964356915.1 uncultured Candidatus Saccharibacteria bacterium
CCCGTTCGCCTTGGTCTACTCGACCTGCACACCTGTGTCGGTTTGCGGTACGGTTTACGTGCATATAATCTTAGAAGTTTTTCTAGGAAGCCTGCTTTGCGGAATTTCCCAACCCGAAGGAAGGAATTTTCACTCTGCTTGAGTTTGCCTTGCGGCAGGACCGGGATTTGCCTCGATCCTACTCTTACAGTATGAGCGTGAATCCAATAACACGCTCCGCATACTAGACCCCGTCACTCCATCGATATGCATGTAAGTTACGGAATATTAACCGTATGTCCATCGCCTGCGACTTTCGTCATTGGCTTAGGACCGACTAACCCTTGGATGATCATCATTGCCAAGGAAACCTTGTGCTTTCGGCGGCAAGGGCTCTCACCTTGCTTGCGGTTACTTGTACCAACATTCTCTCTTCCATTCGCTCCACCATGCTTCGCAACATAGCTTCACAGCAGAATGGAATGCTCTCCTACCAATTGATTATCCGAAGACAATCAAGTTCGCACCTTCGGTACTATGCTTAGCCCCGATTATTTTCGATGCAAGATCTTTCGACGAGTAAGCTGTTACGCACTTTTTAAAGGATGGCTGCTTCTAAGCCAACCTCCTCGCTGTCTGAAAAACCTTACCCCCTTAAGCGCACTTAGCATAGATTTAGGGACCTTAGATGGCGATCTGGGCTCTTTCCCTTTTGACCGACGGAGCTTAGCCCCCGTAGTCTGACTACCTGTCCGATACACTAGCCATTCGGAGTTTGATTGGATTGTCGAGATTTCTCCCTTTACAGCCCATCCAGTGCTCTACCTGCTAGTTTGAAACAGGCGCTATCCCAAAAGATATTTCGGAGAGAACCAGCTATTACCAGGTTCGATTAGCTTTTCACTCCTTACCACAGTTCATCCGAAGATTTTGCACCATCAACCGGTTCGGACCTCCCGTTGTCTTTCGACAACGTTCATCCTGACCATGGCAAGCTCACCTGGCTTCGGGTCTATCTACTACTACGTTCAACCCATAAACGTGGCCCGCCAAAAAGACGGGAACGTTTATAGATTGATAATCGCCCTATTCAGACTCGCTTTCGCTGCACCTCCATTCCCTGAGGGAATTTAGATTACGTAATAGCAGATAACTCGTTGGCTCATTCTTCAATAGGCACGCCGTCACCCGATACTGCATTGCTGCAGCACGAGCCCCGACTCCTTGTAGGCATATGGTTTCAGGTCTATTTCATCGCCCTCACCGGGCTGCTTTTCACCTTTCCCTCACGGTACTAGTTCACTATCGGTTTTCGAAAGTATTTAGCTTTGGCAGTATAGTGCTGCCGGCTTCCTCCGACCCTATCATGTGTCGAAGTACTCAAGAATAATGTCAAAAAGTAATATATTCTTTTCGCATACAGGGCTATCACCTGCTGTGGCGGGGCTTTCCAGCCGCCTTCTGCTAAAAACACATCGTCTTTTCTCCTTACGGAACGACACTACCTTACAACCCCCTTCATGCATAATTTACATTAAACATAAAAGGTTTGAGCTGTTCCCTTTTCGCTCGCCGCTACTAAGGGAATGAGAAACATCTAAAATACTGACTTCGAGCACGCTTTGCTTTCGCAAAACGATAGAGCCAATATTTTAAATATTTCATTTTTTTCTTTTCCTCTTGGTACTGAGATGTTTCACTTCCCAAGGTATGCGCCTCTCTCACTTACGGAGAGAAGAATTCTGACTCTCATCAGAATGGGTTACCCCATTCGGAAACCGCCGGATCAAAGGTTGCTCGGCACCTCCCCGACGCTTTTCGCAGCCAAGCCACGTCCTTCATCGCCTTTCAAAACCTAGGCATCCACCATACGCCCTTATGTTGCCCGCTAGAAAATGCACACACAACATTACAACATTGCTCTGACGCAATATTGTAAGTCGTACCAAAACATTCTGGGGAACGTTTCGGTACAATTTGTTACCTGTTGTCCGCTTTGTTCCTTTCGGAATTTTAGCGGACTATGAAATTTTCAATGTTCTGTCGCGAAGACATTCAGAAATGAAAACGCCCCGTATCAGCGGGGGTTCAGTACAGTGTACCGAAAGGCCTTACGGCCTGCCGCTGAAGAGTTGTTTTTTATTGAAAGTCTTACTCATTTCGTACAGAGGATTATAGCGCTAGGACCAAATGCCGTCAAGCCCTACTGGCACACGAAAAATGTGGAAAATATGGGTATAACAAAAGGCCTTTACCAGACATTGACTTTTTAATATATTGTGGTATAATTCCATCAGAAATCCGGACAAGTCTCGACTCAACGAGCACCGGAGCACCCTCTATAAAGGAGCGCCAAGCTATGACAACCAGCAGCACAAGCGCAATCGGCCGCCCTCTTCCATGGGGGCTGGCAACCGCCCTGATGCTCGCACTCGACTTGATCGGCATCCCCACGCCTCTTGTCCTCGTCCTCGCTTCCGTGATCATTCTCATCATCGTCGAGGAAATGACGCAGGAGCGACGACAGACTGGACACTGGCACCTGCTGCACTACCGATCCATATTCCTGATCTTGCTCCTCTACTTCAGCTTCGCCAGAGTCTACAACGTCGTCTTCGCCTTCCTCGGCAATCACTGACGCGGCATCGAACGCTGCGCGCAACCACTGAAGGAGTATCTTGTCATGGCGAATCGAACTCGTCTCCCCTCCCCGGCCTTCCTGAACTTCCTCATCATCGCAAGCATCAGCGGCGCCGTACTGGGGTTTCTCATCCACGTCCCGCCGATCGGTATCGTCTGGATGACGATGATCACGGCTCTCTACCTGGCGTTCGTAGCGACTACGGGCTACGCCATGGACCCCATGGTCTGGGCGATGCTCTGTCTGGTCGCCACCATCCTCGTGGTGCTCGCCATGACGTACCGAAAGATACGCTCCCTCAGCGGCCCTCTGTGACAGCGAAGTTCACACGACCTACGTGACGGCAAGTGGCTACCGTCACCGAGCGCAAAAACCACAATTCCCGCCGACATCGATCAACATCAGATGATCGGCGGGACTTCCACCCAGGATTTAAAAATGGTTGAATCTTGAGTGGAAGTTCTTTTGAAAAAAACTCCGCGTCCGTGAGTTACAACGGCGAGAAAGAAGATGTTATGAGTATTCTCAAGAAGTCCCCTCGTTGGGACTGGATCGATACACTCGTCATAGCGCTTGCTGTGGGAGCAGCAATCCTCGCCCTTCTCAAGAAGTAGGCCCGGAAAAATGCTCCTACTCGCGCCGTGCGATTCACGGCCTACAACCCCCGCCTGTTTTTTAAAAAAATAAAACCGGCGGGACTTCCACTCAGTACTGAAAAAATAGCTTGAGTTTTGAGTGGAAGTTCTTTTTGAAAAGTAAAAACTCCGCGTCCGTGAGTTACAACGGCGAGAAGGAGAAAAACAACGTGGAGCGTGGAACTTTGGCTATCGTCCTCTGTCTGATATTCGGAGGAGCGATCCTAATCCAGGGTTTGCTCGATGAACTGAGCAAGCATCCAAACACTGCATGCCTCGTCACACAAAACGAAGGTAAGCAAGTCAGCCTGGCCATCGACGCGGCACTCGATGCCGCGCACAACCACTGAGGAGAATCCCATGATCGACAACCAGCACTACACTGGAGCGCCCGCATTCAATGCGGAGGTGAAGAAACTCGAGGAAGCTCTCAAGAAACGTGAGGTCGAGATCTGGAACAAGGCTCTGCTCTACATCTCCCTGCTCTTCCTCGTGCCCTGCGGCCTCGTCCTCTGCGCGCTCATCGCTTCCCCCACCATCCTCACGGCGTGGCTGGCATGGACCGACGGCGCCTCGACGATTCCGCTCTGGCTCTGGGCGATCGCCTTCGCCGATAGCATCTTCGTCGGTGGCGTCACGCACCAGATCTTCTTCCGGCGTGGATACACCATCGCCGAACTAAGCGGTCAGGGCGCTTAGCGCCGGATACCGCCAACATAACGCCCAAGGGAGCGCTGCCTCGCAAAATCCCTTTCCGTCTTTTGATTACGTCAAAACTGAAGAGTCCGCCCAACAAATAAATTAATTGAAACGGGCATTAGGACGAAACGGAAAACAAAACCCCGCGTACGCGGGGTTTTGTGATGTCTATAAATATTAGAAAAAATAAAAAATCGGCGCCCTAGAGCACCGACATCACACTCATATATCGTAACTTTTCATCGCGAAATTGTGGCCAACAAGGTCTACAACAATAATATAGTCTGCACGTTGTACAAATGGCGCTCAGCTGCGTATTATCGCTCCGCCCCGTAGCACTACATTTGTGACACATGATTGGCTCAACATAATGAAATGGCTCCATATCTCTGCGCTGGTGTGAAGTTCCGCACGCAACACACTGCTCTTCTATTCCCTGCTGTACCCGATCAGAAAACCAAATCAATACGCCGACAACACAAACAGAGATAACGACTTCTACTGCTGTTAGCACTGCATCTTACTCCAGAAATATTCATACCATAAAAAACGTTTTTTATCAAGAGTACTTTGGAAAAAGAAAAACTCCCTCTATCGGGAGTTTTTCTTTTCATAACCCACGTACCCTACTTCTTTTCCTTCATCTCTTTCTCGAGCTTATCAAGAAAGCGCGATGCATGTTCTTTACCTCCAAGACCAAATGCGAGACCTCCTGCAATCGCAAACATCGCGACTACTGCAGTTAGAATTGTATTGATTAATTCACGAACGATATTGAGCTGATAGATCGCGGCAAGAATGGCAAAAAGCCAGATCGCCCACTTTGCAAGTGCGCCGGCAAATGCAGCCGACGGCATTTCAGCAGCTTGCGCTGAGCCACGAATCACCTTTTGAGCAACATCCGCCAAGATCGCCGCAACAACAATCATAACTGCCGCGACAATTACATTAGGAATATATCCGAGAACAACATTTGAAAGAAACTCGCTGACCTGACCTAATCCAAGAATATCTACCGCGACTAAAAATGCGATGATAATAAAAAACCAACGAACAAGACCGCCAAAAAATGCACCAACATCAAGTTTAAAGCCTGCTTTGGAAATCGGCTCCTCTGCCCCAAGACTCTGTAATAACGCATCGAGCTTAAGTGCGCGAACGATTTGTTCGACTGCCTTACCCAATACTGACGCGACAACCCACAAAACAACGAGCGCGATAACCGCAACAATCAATTTTGGGATAAAAACGATCACACCACCCATGACACCCTGAAGAGCTGTCTGGAAAGAAAGGATGCTCTGGTCAACTAAATTTGCTGAAGGCATAAAAAATAATTGTGTACGTAAAGAAAGGTTGACTGACCTTTGCTTTCATTATATCAAACCTGACGCAAAAATACCGATCCTTGTGGATAAGAATTTATACGCCTAAAACTTGACCGTGTCGTACATGCCAGACCTACCTATTTATGGACGATGCAGGGATCGAACCTGCGACCTCTCCGATGTGAACGGAGCGCTCTACCACTAAGCTAATCGTCCCCTACATCCGTGCTACCCTTCTTTTTTGGGGCTGGTGTAAGAATCTCAACTTTATTGATCAACACTTCATGCGGAGCGTCAAAAAGAGTAGAAACAAATCGATCATTCATTCCATAGCGATACGTAAACTCTTTTGTAGCCATCATAGCATAGACAATCTCCTGTCCTGTCTCTGCCTCAATCGCGTGAAGAAGCATCTCTATTTTTGATTTCTTGAGTGCGTCACCTGCGAGAAAAACATCCACATGTTCGGTCTCATACCCAAGCAACCTCCCCGCGATAAGCAAAAAACTTACTCGCCCCAAAGATCGCGCCCCGGACAACAAGCGATCACGCGCCTGTGGCGCACTCGAGGACAAGAGCGCCGATAACTCATTTAAAAACGGAAAGTCCTTATCGATTGAATACCCAATAACTTTTTGCTTTGCGGGCTTTTCACCTTTTTTAACCTCCCCAGCAATAATGCGCGTTGCGGGCTTGAGATACCCAACCTCGCGAAGCATGTCCATATCTTTCTTAAATTGCTCGGGCTTCAAACGCGTTCGCTTTACTATGCTCGCGGCATCAAAAACCTCCTCTGGATTCAATAGAAAAAGCCTCAAGAGACGCAACCGCGCAGCAGAGCCGAAAAGCTTCTCTAGCATTTGATTCTGTGTCATGCGTGCCATACGCTCTTGAGGCTATCCTGTTTTCTACTTCAATTCAACTACCGCACCTGCGGCTTCAAGTTTTGCCTTAAAGTCCTCTGCTTCTTTTTGTGAAAGGCCTTCTTTGACTACTTTCGGAGCGCTATCAGCGAGAGCCTTCGCCTCAACAAGACCAAGTCCGAGTACTTCTCGAAGTGCCTTGATAACTTGAATCTTTTGCTCACCCGCTGACTTCAACTCTACGTTGTATGAAGACTTCGCTTCTGCCCCACCATCTCCACCGGCTGCCGCTGCAACTGCAACTGGCATCGCCGCCGATACGCCGAACTTTTCTTCCATAGTTTTTACAAGTTCGGAGAGCTCAAGAATCGTAAGCTTCTCTACCTTCTCAATAATATCGTTGAATTTATCTGACATACTTTATATATAGCGTGAATAATTTTATGTTACGCCGACTTTTTACTCATCTGATCAAGCACGTACACGAACTTGCGTGTATTGCCCTGGATAACCTGCATTAATTGTGCAAGTAATACTTCGCGTGAAGGAATAGAACCGATTCTTTTCGCGGTATCAGCATCTACGAAAACACCCTCAAATAATCCTCCGAGAACTGCAAATGAGTTCTTTTCTTTTTTTGAGATGGTAACTGCTGACTTAAACGGAAGTATTTCATCGGTATATCCGAAGATAATCCCTACCTCTCCATCAAGAGGTCCTGAAATTTCTTTTCCCGCGTCACGAAATGCCACATTGATCAAAGTCTTCTTAGCAACTGTGTACTCCGCACCTTCCGCACGAAGAGCTCGGCGCATTGCCGATACTTTTGCGACCGAAAGTCCGTGGAATTGCACAAAGGTAAGAGCCTTTGCTTTTGCAAGTTTCTCTGAGATCTTTTTTATGATCTCTTGTTTTTTTGTTCGCGATATTGGCATATATAGATTTTTATTTTTTATTTATCACATGTATAACAAATAAAAAATGCGACCAAAAGCCGCAGATTCCGTCTCCATCGACCTCAAAAACTTATGGACGGGCCTCGACAGGTCTTTTGCCCTTATGGCTGCCTGTGGTCTGCGGCTATGAAACTTACCATATAAAACAAACCCTCGCCTGTCAAGCATGCTCGCGCCCAAAAAACTTGCGTTTTTCTACGGCAGTATTTGGATTGAAGAAACGACTGGATTTTGTTTCGTCCCACCAATTATAACCTTCGCCTTCACTCTAATACCTTGATACGCGACAACGCCTGTCGCCTGACCAAGACCACCAGCATTAATGCTTGGGCCATCATCATCAGGATTACCAATATTCATAAGAAACGTATCTGACGTACCATAAGAAGCTCGTTCTGTAATCTTGATTCTCGTTCCAGGCAACCCAGGACCATCCGGATCATAATAAACCTCAATGGGTACCTTGCGTCTCCCTATTTGAGAAGCATCGTACTCCAAAGAAAGAGCTGGAGTACCGGTCTCTGGGACAATATAGACTGGCTTATCCGTTGCATCATGATCTCCATTCCCGCGCACAACGCGTATATAGTAGGCACCCGGAGGAATTGGCGCGCACGGCGCAAGACACGTGCCGATCTTCCATGTATATAAGTTAGACAGAAGAGATTCTTGCGGAATTGATGGGCAGTCGGGTCCTTCACATCCTTCAGCATCTAAATCTCCTTGGAGTTTTTCGAGAACTTCCTGCAAATAATGTTTATCGACATTCGCAAGCGTCCAAACACGAGAAAGATCTTTTGAAACTCCGTCAGCTGCAACGCCGATCAATTCGATTCGAAAAACATTGCCACCAACACCACCTTTTACCTTCCAGAAAATATCAGTCGTTGTCCCCATTCGTAAAATCTCCCCATCCTTTGGAGTCTTCACGCGAATAACTGGTGGGGGCACGCCGCTTGGGATCAATTGAAAGCCTGCTAACCGCTCAAGTATGCCATCATCATTTTTTTGCGTATTACCGTAATTAATAACTATTGTCTTGGCATCTGGCACGTAATTGGCTGCTCCGATACTAACGGTGAAAGATCCGAATGGCACCTTTTTAAACTCAAGATATCCATCATCCTGACGATATTCACAAGGATGATCGTGATCATTCGTAGCACAAAGAACATTAATATTACGTCCGATAAGAACACCTCCGACCGGATCATCGAGTTGAACATTATTAAGATCTTTAACCCAAATACGTAGAGTCGCTCGCGGTGTTGTAATAGAAAATTTTGTATCACTCTTATCGCACAGCGCGTAGGCAATCATGCACACTTGTACAGAATATTTTTCACCCGCACCTCCAGGATTTGAGGTCGCACCAATAAGCGGACTTTGTGCTTCTGGCTCTGGAGGGATCGTATCAATATTGCCACCTCCAACAAACCATGAGTATTCATTGGCACCAGCATGTCCCGCGACCGTATCAATTAACCACGTTCTATCTCCCTGCTCATTAATAAGAAAAATTCGTACGGGAGAATTCTTTGACATCTCCCACTTCACCACCTGAGTTGTTCGCCGCGGCCAATCTTCATCTCCATTGGGAGACGTTGTTCGAATTGAAGTGGAGGCATCGACCGGAATTACTGCCGAGAGATCCGTCCCACAAATAGCATTTATTTTCTTTATCGTGCGTGGGCCAACTCGCCCATATCCTCCATCACCAGGAGAAACAATGCCCTGATCTCTTTGAAACGCCTTGATCGCGATCTCTGTACGCGGACCAAAAACTCCAAGTCCCTGCTCACGACTTGTCGGCAATACAAGATAACTACTTGGAGGTCGTGACAAAAATCTTTGCAATTCTGCGATTGAAATATCTGACGTCGTATCCGTCATCCCACGATCCAATTCCCGAGTAATTTTTGGACACAACAAGTTGGCGTCTGGATTTGCCTGTTGAGCTCCTCGAACCTCATCGAGGGTATCTCGATACTGCTGCTGTAACGCTCCGTCTGGATTTTCTCCTACAGCAAAAACAGGCCCGCCACTCACAAATAAGATCGTAACAATAGCAGATATAAGCAACCTCTTTCTCATATACTTATCATACTGAATACCCCGACTGAGAGATATAGAAAATTTATCGCTTCTCTGGATAAATAAGACAGACGAACTCTCCTCGAGGTTTTACCTCCTCGATATGCTTAAAAACGTCCTCAACAGTACCCCGAAGAACAGTTTCGTGTATCTTTGTCAGCTCACGAGCAATGATACACTCTCGCTCGCCAAGGCCAGCTGTCATCATATCTTTCATAGTTCGCCCAATGCGGTGAGGTGATTCGTACAATACTACTGGATACTCAATAGTCGACATCTTTTCAAAAAAAGTCTTGCGCCCTTTTTTATATGGAGGAAATCCGAGAAAAAGGAAGTGATCAGTCGCTCTATCTGCGATCGATACAAGCGCTGAAAGTGCCGATGCTCCCGGTATCGGGATAATCTGCAACTCGGGCAACGCCTCAAGCGCTTCATGGATTAACCATGAACACGGATCTGAGATACCTGGTGTCCCCGCATCAGTTACATATGCCACCGACTTACCTTCCGTAAGCACGCGAATGATTTTCGTAAGATCACCGGGTCGGGAATGCTGATGATAGGTAACAAGCGGCGTATGGATTTCATATCGAGCCAACAACTTACGCGTAACTCGCGTATCTTCGGCCGCAATCACATCAACGCTCTTGAGCGTATCAAGAGCGCGAATGCTAATATCACCTAAATTACCAATCGGTGTTGCCACAATATACAACGCCATATTATTGACTACCGATCACCTCTGAACCAACGTGTACGCCGTTGCGTTTTGCCCACCCACGATTTACCTCGAGCACCTGATCTGACATCTCAGGAGACAGCGTACGCACAATACCTGCAATTTCAACGTTAGGTAATGAAGAAAGCCCTACGACAACTCCATGTTGAATCCACACGAGATCAAGCGGAACAAATGTGTCTTTATTCCAAAAAATGCGCCAATCAGGATATTCAAAAACAAATAACACGCCTGCCTGTTCTGCAAGACGCCTTACTCCCGACAATCCCTTTTCATGCTCACTCTGGGTATCTGCGATATCAACAAATACCGTTCCGTCGCCGATTTTTAGCTGCATTCGATCTACTGTCTGACTAACTGGCACGTATGTTTGAGTCGATCCTGAATATTGTAAAACACTGAAAATAACAAATGCTGATGAAATAGCAAAAATCTTTGTAAGTATAGATAACCGAGACATGCTTTTACTATACATCAAAGGCGGCTAGAATGGCGATATCTCCTATGCGTAAAATACTGATCTTCGTATTCATGCTCTTTATAAGCATGCTCATCGTCCCCATGCCTACTGAAAAAGTAGCGATTTTCACCAATCCCATACCTGAAATAAAAAAACCTATACTGCTATCGCCTGACTCGCCAAAAACTCCTACGACCACGCCCCAAGCAAAAGCAACATCCCCGATAAAAAAAATCCCAGAAAAAATCATCATACCTCCGCCACCAATCGTTGAGCCCCCAAAAAAAGCACTCCCCGACCAAACATTCTATACCCAAGGACTCGAATCGGTGGTCAACATTCTTTGCAGTAACGCTCGGGGTAACGAATATACAATCGCGACTGGCGTGATCATCGATACAAAAGGATATATTCTTTCAAACGCACACGTAACCGACGACTTACCAAAGAATCCTGTCTGCTCGATTCGTAGAGGGTCTCCTGCGCGCACATTTGGTACCGCAACACTTGTCTTTCTACCCGAAGCGTATAAAAATGCCTCCTCCGAGGAACAGCGCGCACGTCATGATATATCTATCTGGCGGCTTGATACTACGGCCAGCGGTCTCTCCGCATGGCCAATCGATACTTCAACTGCTATCGCTCCCAATGATCAACTACGCACACTCAGCTATCCTGCCGAACTCCTTGGTGGAGAGACAATTCTCACCTCACTAGCTCTTGTCCTCAGCAACACGACTGTTATAGAAACGGATCAATTTATTATACAAACAAGTGCAAATCTTAGCGCACAACACGGTTCCTCTGGTGGTGTTTTGGTTAACCCCTACACAGCACGCGCGCAAGGATTAATTTTCGCCGTAGGCGAAGGTAATACCGCGGAACGCAAGTATCTATATGCACTCACAATGCGCTCCGTATCAGAAACAATAGCAAATGAAAAAGGCAAGGACATCTACATGTACCTTGCCTCTCTCCCGTAACTCTACTCGTTTTAACTAAAGCTGCTTGATCCCCGCATCAACATCCTTAAGTTCATCTGTCGTATTTACTTCATCCAAATTTACTCCATCCAAATCACTTTGAATTGCCGCTGATGTATCAATATCGGCACCATTTTTTGGCGTCTGCGTTACAACGCCATCTGCTTGGTCATTTTTCACCTGCGGTCGCACGGTCATCATCCAATATCCAAGTCCACCAAGTGCAAGAATAACGATGACAGCAAAAAATAATGCAATACCTTTGTGACCGCCCGACGCGGGCATAACCTGCTGCATCGGCTGATTTGGCGTTGGCATTTGATCCATAAAATATGACAAAGATTAACTAGATTAGTAAAAATTACGGAGTTGTCGCTGGGGTTGTCGTGGCAGTTGGCTCGTCATCAATCCCAGGTACCGCTCGTAATGTAGATACGGCATCAACGACAGCAGCGTGCGCAGCACGAACTGTCTCTCGCACTTTACTCAAGTCGTCATTCAGCACTCGACGAATTTTTGCCACATCATCACGAAGTTTATCTTCCGTAGAAATTGAAACTGGATAGGTCTTCCCCGCCTGAACCTTGATTGCATCTCGAGCAACACCAATGGCTGTCTTCGCCTTTGCAATCGCGGTCTTTACCTTAGCTACATCAAGACCATTCAAGGATGCTTTATCTGTACGACTTTCAACTTTGAGCAAAACGTCTTCCAAACGATCGATAACTTTATTGAAGTGCTCAATCATCTTGTCATTAATTTCATCAAAACGCTTTGCAGCGTGTTCAACAATCTCTTTCTTGCGCGCGTCAGTGATCTTAGCAAGTTTATCTTTGAGCTCTTTTCGATTCTGTTCTAACTTATCTCTCAACTCTTCACGCTTACTACGCACTGCGTCATGAAAATCTCCTCTTTCTTCTTGAATTTTTACACGTAAATCGTGATGAATCTCACGAATTTCATTACCAAGCTCCCGGCGATCACCTTGAGTTGTCGTTGCACTTCTAAAGGCGTCTTTCTTCTGACGCATAAGAAGTTCTGCATCGTCGCGATGCTTTTCCATCTTATCGCGCATAGATTCAAGTTCGTCTCGCTTTTTCTCCATAAAATCGTGACGTTCATCAGATTGCTGTTCGCGAAAATCACCGATAGTATCTCGGCGCTGCACTTTCAAATCATGCATCGACATACTTGTCGTACCAGTCTCAGCATATACACCACCTCCTAACATAAGTCCGGCTCCCACTAACAAAAGTATTTTTTTATTCATAGACAATCAAAAAGCCTAGCTCTATCGACAGCTTTATAGTAATACGTGCCGTCATTAGGAACAAACGACCTCGTGTGTATAAATGTGACATCCCCTAAATAAAAACCTCCCAAATTATGGGAGGGAGCCTGTAACTTATGTATGCAAGATAACGGGCAATATCTCTGGAGCACGAAATGGAAAGCCAACAATCCCACCTCGTCCACCCATATCGGCAAGCTGAAGATAGGGAAAACGACTAGAAAGTGCCCTAAACGCTGTAGTAAACTCCGCGTGAGCAAGGTGAGTGCCAACACAATAATGCGGACCTCGACCAAAATGAAAAGATAACTCCCGATCTCTCTTAGACCGAGCAATATCAAATCGATCTGGCTCAGAGAATGCTCGCTCATCACGATTTGCTGAGCCTATAACGGCAACGACAAAAGCATCCGCAGGAATACGCACTCCTTCAAGCTCAATCGCTTCCATTGTTCCTCGAGCAACAAACTGTACGGGAGGCTCGAATCTCAATGTTTCATTAAAGATCAAATCAATAATTTCAGGATGTACAGCAACATAAGGCCATAATCCATTCTTCAATGTCAGGTAAAAAGCGCTTCCGAGCAACCCGTATGTTGTCTCGGCACCTGCCTGCAAAAGCAAAATGAGAAAACTGCTGACTTGCTCATCAGAGAGACGCTGACCATCGATCTCAGCCTGCGCGAGTCTTTCGACGAGTGTACGCGCAACACTAGAAGCTCGTGCACGAGCAATCACTGGTGCGAGAAATTCGCGAATCTGCGCGACAGCCATCATAGCTTCTGCAGGATTTGTCGTAAGTTTAAGAAACGATCGTGTCCATTGATGGAACTGCGCCTCATCGCCAAGATTTGCACCAAGTATTAATCGGTCAAATACCGCAAGCGGATACGTAAACGTAAACTGACGAATAAGATCGACCTCACCATATTCACCTAAATGATCAACCATTTCAGTCGCAATTACGTTCATCGCATTACCAAGCCGCTGTATGGCACTCGGCACAAAAAATGGCATCACAAGCCGACGCATCATGTTATGCTCGGGCTCATCCATGCCAATAATTGTCGATCCGATGACCATACCTATGAGGCGCTCATTATTGATCCTTGAGCTGAAAAGCTTCGGATCTCCCAATACTCGCTCAACGCCCGCATACGTAGTCACGAAATACATCGGACCAAATGTAGTTTCAAAACGATGACACGGCGCTTCCCTGCGCAATTGAGCATAGACACGATATGGGTCTCTCAGTGGATCGCCGATATTACCACCGAACGCCTCTTTAAAGTCTACTGAGATCATCGTCTCTCCTTTGTAGAAAGATCAATTCGTCAACACGATATCACGTAAACACAAGACCCACAAGCAATCTATCGATTCAAATATTTTTCAAAAACCGGCTCGAGATTGTCGATAATATTATATTTTTTATACTCTCTGGGATTGATCCATTCGTATTGATCATGGTCACCACTCAATACCACTTCGGCAGAATCTGCATGACATTCAAAAAATATCCCAACGACTTGCCACTGTACCCCTCGAACAACGGGTCGCCACTCACCTACCGCTACGGGATCTCCAACAACAACAGCCAAACCCGTCTCCTCTAAAACTTCTCTTTTTAAGGCTTCCTGAAAATGCTCGCCCGGCTTCAAACGACCACCGGGAAGATCATAACGCCCTACATTCGTACCATCTTTATATAGTCCTGCCTCCCGAAGAAGCAATACTTTTTCATTAAAAACTATCACTGCTTTCGTGGCAACAAAGAGCACTGACTCCGTATTATTATCCTTCATTAGATTAAATGCTAAAAATTATTCGATCGAAAGTTCCTGAAACCCTGTTTCGTTATCCATAATTCTTTTATAAGTAACCTTATCAAAAATTCCAATAACTATTTCTGCCGTATATTTTATTCTACAACCACTCTTCAAGTGCCCTCCGATAACATTACCCTCTCGATCTGCTAGTGAGACATGAATATGATCGCCTTCTTTTGAAAGAGTCCCCGTCCCTGATACTATTTCAAATGGCCCATCCCACTCTCTTACAATTTTACTATCCGGCTCAGAACCAGCCATTCGTAATACAGCATTCTCGAGTCCGCCCACAATAGACAATAAAACTCCAGCCTCTATATTGTACTCTGTGACAGTTTTTTCAATTTCCTCTCTTAATAACTGACCTGGTTTTAATCTAAAAGTTAGCTGATTCATATACTACTATATCCTTATCTTGTTCTTATTGATTTTTTGCCTTCCTGCGTCGGGTCATATTCCAAGGTGTTTCAGCTCCTAAACCATCATCTCCAGCATCGAATACCTCTCTTTCTAAAAAAGATATGAGATCGGGACGATCTCTAAACTTATCAAACTCATTCCAACAAAATATCTTACATTGCTCTTTACCGCCACGCCTTAATGCCCTGATCAAATTTGAATAAAAAGGAGTAACCGCCTTCTCACCAAGAAGTTCTGAGAGCTTTTCAGCAATCTCTACGCCCTCCATGTTCTCTGAAGAAACTTCTATTTTTTCACTCATATCTTTTTAATACTAGCTTCGTGCTACGACCGCAACATAAGAATAACGGTAATCACGCCAGTTACTGCTGCTATAAAAGCAAACCAGCTTTCCCATCTTTTATACGATGGCTTTATAAGCTCCTTTTTAATTTCTTCAATAGCCTTGTATTCCTCTTCTGGATAAATAGTATAATTCATATTATTTTCCGTGACATTTCTTATACTTCTTACCTGAACCGCATGGACACGGATCATTGCGACCGATACCCTTATCCGCAACGACCTCCTGTGGCATCGGTACATGTGTATGAGGTTGATGGTGAAGCGTGGATTGTTCAGTGCCAATCTTAAATAAATTTTCCACAACAATAGTCGCGAGATTTTCGTTAAACGTCTTAAATAAGCGATGCGCTTCGTTTTTGTATTCAACGAGTGGATCGCGCTGACCATACGCGCGAAGCCCAACTGACGAACGAGTATATTCCATCACTTCAAGATGATCTTTCCAAAGCATATCAATTATCTGTAAAACCAGTGAGCGTGCAGATCGTAAAAAGCCTTCTTGCTTCTCACGTCGAATCTGATATTCAGCCTCCAAAATAGATTGAAGACCTGCCGGCCAATCAATATCTTCAGGCACCAAAAGAGCGCTATCTTCTTTGCCGATTAACGCTCCGATAATACGCCGTAACTCTTCATCTGGGATTTCTCGTGTCTGCATATGACTTGAGAAAATGCCAATGAGCTCTCGAAGTTTTTCTTCCAATAACAAATCATCACCTGCGAGCGTCTCTCGGCGCGTCTTATAGACAGAGTTACGTTGGCGAGACATCACATCATCGTATTCGAGTACGTGTTTGCGAGAGTCAAAGTGCAATCCTTCGATTTTTTCCTGTGCCTGCTCAATTGCCCGTGAAACCAATCTCGTCTCAATCGGCTCATCCTCCGGAATACCGAGCTTACCCATAAGATTCTTAATTCTGTCGGGCGCAAAAATTCTCAATAAATCATCCTCAAGAGAAAGATGAAATTGGCTCTCGCCCGGGTCTCCCTGACGCCCCGCGCGGCCTCGAAGCTGGTTATCGATACGGCGAGCTTCATGTCGCTCTGTACCGAGCACAAGAAGGCCTCCTGCCGCACGCACAGCCTCTGCAGCGCCCGCATCGGGCGGATTACCACCAAGTAAGATATCAACACCGCGACCAGCGATATTGGTCGCGACCGTCACCGCACCCTTCCGTCCTGCCTGCGCGATAATCTCAGCTTCATGCTCGTGGTTTTTTGCGTTGAGCACATTGTGTTGAATGCCGCCTTGGCGCAAATATGTTGAGAGTTTTTCATTTTTCTCAATAGACGCGGTACCGAGTAGTATAGGCTGCCCTGTCTCATGACGCTCTTTCACCTCTCGTACAATCGCCTGAAATTTTCCATGCTCTGTCTGATATACGCGATCGGGCTGATCAACACGCACCATCGCTTGATTTGTTGGGATTGTAATAACATCTAAGTTGTATACTTTTTGAAATTCTTCCTCTGAAGTTTTTGCCGTACCTGTCATCCCAGAAAGTTTTTCGTACATACGAAAATAATTCTGAAATGTAATCGTGGCAAGTGTACGTGACTCCCTTTGAATTGGAACCCCTTCCTTTGCCTCTACGGCCTGATGCAAGCCTTCTGACCATCGCCGCCCTGGCATCATGCGTCCCGTAAATTCATCTACGATAATAATTTGCCCATCACGCACAACATAATGCCGATCGCGCTGGAACAATGCTTCCGCGCGAAGCGCCTGTTCAAGATGGCGCACGTATTTCACGCCACGCTCAGTATAAAGATCTTTAATATTAAGCGCTCCTTCGATTTGAGAAATGCCTGCGTCAGTTACAAGGACCGCGCGATGTTTTTCATCAACCGTATAATCAACATCTCGCTTTAGCCTTGGAGCAACCTTCGAAAAAATCTTATACAAGTCTTCCGCTTCTTCATCGGCGGCAGAAATGATAAGCGGCGTACGTGCCTCATCGATTAAAATCGAGTCGACCTCATCAACAATCGCAAAATAGTGCCCCCGCTGTACGAGCTGTTCTGAGCTATATACAAGATTGTCCCGCAGCCAATCAAACCCAAATTCATTATTTGTTCCGTATGTAATATCGGCAACATACGCATCACGACGATTACATGGCTTTAAAAAATCATAGACGACTCGAAAACTACCAAGTGCGTCTCGTTCTTGATCTTCTGGCGATCCCTCCTTGTACTGCGGATCGTATATATAGGAAGCATCATGGTTGATACAACCGATTGAAAAGCCAAGAAAATTATAAATCTCCCCCATCCATGTCGCATCACGTCGCGCGAGATAGTCATTTACCGTAACGACGTGCGCTCCTCGTCCCATAAGAGCATTAAGCGCAACGGGTAAGGTCGCAACGAGTGTCTTTCCTTCACCAGTACGCATCTCCGTAATAGCTCCGCCATGGAGTGCCATGCCTCCCAACATTTGGACATCAAAATGCCGCTTACCAGAAGTTCGGCGTGAGGCCTCACGTACCATTGCAAAGACATCAGGCAAAACTCTATCGAGAAATTCTGAGGTCTTTTCCTCCTCAGCCCGTAACTCAGCTATTTTAGCCCGTATTTGTTCGTCGGAAAGATTACGATATGCTTCTTCAAGCGCGTTAATTTCCTCCAGACGAGACTGGAAACGAGCAACGGCCCGAGAACTCTCATCTCCGAAGATTGCAGAGAAAAATGACATAGTAAATGCTTATTCTATAGGAAATCAAAAGAATTACAAAAGCCCTCTCTATAAGGAAGGCTTTTGGACATTTAAGGAAACACGATACTTATGCGAGCGTCCGCTTAATACGCCCTTTCAGTGAGCGCTCTTTTGCACGAGCTTTTGATGTTTTTTTACTCGTAAATTTCTTTATGTCTTCTTTTAGTTCTCGAGCAACATTATCAATCGCGGCATGAGCATCGGATGCCGAAGATTCTACTCGAATGATCGCGCCGCCAAGAGTAAGATTTGCCTCCGCAAACCAAATATCTCCTTTCTTATGATGTTTTGTGGATTTTCCAAAATCAATCTCAAGCAATACTGCGTCCGTTTTTTTTCCTACCAGACGCTCAACGGGACCGACGAGCTTGAGGTCAACCCACTCTCGTATCGCAGACGTCAACGTTGTATTTGTTGCTTTTAACTTTATCTTCATATATCTAGTATAACGCATCGAAAAATAAAAACCGCTCAAACAAACAGAATAACCTCGTACGCTCTCTCCAGAAGAATTCTCAAGTATAATTGGAAATGAAAAACCCCCTTGCGGGGGGTTTTTCGCGAGAAAAGAGCTTATACTCTCTTCTTTTTCTTTGCTGCCTTTTTCTTCTTTGCCATTGTGATAGTCCTTTACTAAATAGCGACCTTGAATGAGCGCATAACGACTATCTCTATTATCGAAGATATACTTACTTGTCTCAATATTCCTGTAACTCTTTTACGCCTAAAACTGTGGATAACTAGCCTTAAAAAATAAAAAAAGAGTATTTCGTTAGCAAATTTCTAAAAAATCGTTCAAAAAAAATATTTTGAATCAAAAAAAATTCGCGCGAAGCGAATTTTTTATTCTCAAAAAATAAAAAAAATTAAAAACCAATCATCTGTATCTCTTCTTCAAGTTGCAAATCAAATTTACGATGCACGTATTCTTTAATCAATCCTGCAAGAATAATAATTTCTTCGGCGGTTGCACCACCTTCGTTAATAATAAAATTTGCATGCTTCGGTGAAATAAATGCATGTCCAATTTTTTTACCTTTCAATCCTAGTCGATCAATGAGAAACGATGACGGAACTGTTGAACGTTGTGAAAATTGCGCGAGTTCAGGAAATCGTCTCAATAACCGTGCATGCGCTACGTCATCTTTCGGCCATCGAATATTTTTAAACAAACACCCCGCTGAAGACGAACCAATATCTTGCGAGCGTGCCCTCTCGCGCGAATAGTGACGAATAAATCGCCTACTCACTTCGGGCGATCCTTCGCGCAATACAAGTTCTACTTGCGTAATAACCCACTCTTGATGCTGTTTAAAAATACTTTCGCGATATCCAAATTCACAAAATGTATTTTCTTCTTCTTGAAACTCGCCTCTTATCGTATCAAAAAATCGAACACGCGATACGACGTCTTTCATCTCACCAGAATAACATCCTGCATTCCCTCGTACCGAACCTCCTACGCTTCCGGGGATGCCAATCATCCATTCAATACCCGTGAGTCCTGCCTCTGCGGCTCGAGCGACAACGACAGCATTTGGCATTCCAGCTCCGACGCGCAACGTAGCTCCTTGGCGCGCAAAATTCTGTATGCGCATACGGATGATAATTCCAGAAAAACCCTGATCAGAAACTAGAACGTTTGACCCTGCTCCGAGAATAAAAAATGGTAATTTCTTTTTCTTCGCAAAAACAACGGCATCTTGTAACTCATCTTCCGTTGTCACCTCAACAAAAAAACGCGCGTCGCCGCCGATACGAAGATATGTGTATTCTTTAAGATTTACGTTCTCTTTCATAACCTTAGAGGGTCAATGGAGGGTTATTACTCCATACGTATGTCCTTATGTGAGTGCCAGCCCCATTGACCCTCTAAATCTACGAAATACTTTTTTAATTATACGCAGAATTGTATGAAAAGAAATACAAAACCCCCGCAAGCGGGGGTTTTGTACGGACATAAACAGAGTTTTGATACCGAAATCGATATCAGAACACTCACATGACTAGAGTATAGCCGATAGCCTCTATATTGTCAAGAGATGCGCTCCGTGCAACTATCAATCAATACTAGCTTCCAGCAAGCTACGTTACAATATAAAGATATATGGCACGACTATTTCGTAACTATCGAATACTCACCCTATTGCTTGGCGACCTGCTTATTCTTTGGGCCGGGCTTTTAGTTGTACTCGGCGGACGTTACGGTTTTACAAAATTCGATCACGTTCTTCAGCTCCACGTGCTTCCATTTAGTATCGTGTTCGCTATGTGGCTCACTATATTTTACATCTCGGGACTCTACGACGTACGCAATACCCAGGAAACCGCCACCCTACTTCGCACCCTCATCTATACAGTCGCAACAAACGGCATTCTCGCGATGATGCTTTTTTATTTTGTCCCATTTTTCATCATCACGCCAAAAATAAATTTGATGCTTGATATAGGACTTACCGCAGCCCTTCTAACTGCATGGCGACTCATCGTGGCACGTTTTGCAACAACTGCATCAAAAGTACGCGTACTTCTTTTTGGTGACTCCTCTGAAATTAATGAGCTTGCATCCGCGATCACACGATACCCTCAACTTGGCTACCACATCGCTGCACGAGCAAAAACAATTCATGAGCTCTCAACACTTCTACAAGCACATACTATCGAAATTGTAGTAGCACCAAAAGATGCTCAGATTGATACGACATTTGTTCATACAATTTACGACACACTTCATCGCGGCGTACGATTTATTGACGCGGCAACATTTTATGAAAAAATCCTTGGAAAGATCCCTGTAACGCTCATCTCAAAAACATGGTTTCTTGAAAATATTGCTGAAACAGAAAAATATTTCTTCGAGTCTATCAAACGTGGATTCGATATACTCTTCGCAATTATTCTCGGCACTATAACAATCGTAACTCTTCCGATTGTCATACTCATCATTACCCTTGATTCTCGTGGACCATTATTTATTCGCCAAAAACGAGTCGGACGACACGGAAAAGAATTTATACTCTACAAGTATAGAACGATGATCGCTCTCTCTCCTGACGGACTCGCTGAAACACATGGAGCGGTATGGGCAGAAAAAAATGATAAACGCGTTACACGCATGGGAAAAATTCTTCGCACTACTCGTATTGATGAACTCCCGCAACTTTGGAATGTACTCCGCGGCGATCTTTCATTTATCGGCCCACGTCCTGAACGACCTGAATTTGTCCGTGAACTTGCACTCCATATTCCATACTATGAAATGCGAAACCTTGTACGACCCGGCCTCTCTGGATGGGCACAAATCAACCCACCCTACTATTACGGCACGGACAAAGAAGCGCTTTTAAAACTTCAATACGATCTTTACTACATCAAAAATCGAGACCTTGGTCTCGATCTTGAAATCGTACTTAAAACTCTCGCAGTAATTCTTTCTGCACGAGGACGCTAAGGAAGTGCCCTCAAAAACTCATCAACTTGTTCTTTAAGGGCTGAATTTTTTTCGACTGCTTTCTCGGCGTATGTGCGGGCATCCTTGTACCGCCCAACCTCAGCATACGTCTGCGCCGTAACAATATATCCCGTACCATCGAGCGGGGTACGTGCGATAAGTGCCTCAATAAAACGAAGTCTATTCGCCGGCTCCTTAACGCGCAACGAACGAACAAGTACTTCATCGAGTTTATCTAGCTGAAATCCTTGACCCTGCTTCTGATCGATCGATACAACGAACTCATTCAGTACCCGAATAGCTCCATCAGCATCACCCGCGAGCATATGCGTCGACAATACGGCATAAAACATGCTTGCTGAACGGGGCGCCAATTTAAACGCTTGATCCGCTTCGCTAACCGCCTCATTCATCTTTCCCTGAGCAAGATAAAGCTCTGCTAAACCTAAGTACGTCTGTACATAACGAGGCGCTAATTCCAACGCATGACGATACTCATTTTCTGCTCGCTGAATACTTTCTCCCGTCCAATGAAATCGCACCGTATTTAACTTACCAGCAAAAATAGAATATTTTGCAACGTGGGGCTGTAACTCTACCTCCTTTTCCATCTCAGCAATACCCCGATCCAATAACGCGATAACTTGCGGGGAAGGCTTGCCCGTAAATTGTAATGCGCCCTGCACAATCATATCTGCGAGTCGCTCGCGCGCCTCAGTCGCGCCAAACGTACCCGATGAAATCGCTTTATCAAAATTTGCAATAAGCGTCTCCGTTGTAGCATTGGGACCAGGTTGAAGTGCGCTAATAATTTGGGCCGAGACAACAAGTGGCCGAATATTTATCTGATAGATGAGCAACATAACCACAACAAACGCCACTGCAGACAGGGCAAGCTGCATCCCTTCACGACTCTTTGATACGCGTGGAATTGGATTTTGAGAAACTCCCAAACTATGAACGTACGCGAGAGCCCCGATAACAAGGATATAGCTCGTGATATTATCAAATACAAACGCATTTTGGATAAGATATCCAACCAACATACTAATAAGCACGCTCGCCTCACTGCCCCGAATTACACTACGTCGCCATGCCTGCACAAGCATATACAACGCTGTACCAAACAGAGACATATAAGCCGTAAAACCAACAACACCTCCCGCGACAAGCCACTCGAGTAACATGTTATGCGTACGATCAAACCACGGTTCATTACCGTACAAATTTGGGTTGTAATATTTACCATACACAACAATAAAGTTTTCTGGACCCCACCCAAAAATAGGACGCTCTTTAAAACCCTCCCAACCAATCCCCCAAATCATAACGCGAGGATCGTTCGACAACGCACTTACATTAACCGATGAGAAACGTGAGAACAATTCGACATTGCGTACAATCGGATTATTTGGATGTCGAAAAATTATTAGAGCAAAAAGACCAACAACCCCAATACTCACCGGCACTGCTATCTGCACCCAGCGCTTGCGAGTCATGATCGCAGCTACTATCAGGCCTACCAACGCACCGACCACAAAACCAACAAATGCGCCTCTACTTGCAACAAGAACAAACGTTATGAACTCAACACCGGCAAGCACCCCGTAGGCGACACGAGCGCCTCTGTAACGAACTCGCAAAGCACAGTACGCCAGCAAAAATAAATGAAATAGAAGAAAGATACCTAAATAAATTGAGTTTCCAAAACGCGCAAACGGACGCGATTCACCGAGAATCTCAAGTACGCCTCGAGCCTGCAACAACCCATGGACAGCCGCAATAGCACTAACTGCAATAGAGCCATGAACCAGATACGCCCAAAAATTTTTAAATACCCCGCCCACGGAAACCAACACGAGAAAAAGAAGAAACAAATGAATATGAGTGATATACCCCTCCATTCGCTCATAGTTTGACCAAAAACTATGATAGGAGTCGACTCCCGCTATACTTGAGATAAAAAGCGCCACCATGAAAAGAGCAAACGCGATTAATACCGGTGACTTTTTTGGACGAAAGAGTGGGTTTGTACACGCAAGAACAAACCATGCAGCAGTAATAATTTCAACAATAATTCGAAAGAAAAAATTCTTACCTGTGATAAACGGGAAAAAAAGTGTCGCTGAAATGATTAATGGTGTTAGAAGAAGCGCGAAAATACCGATAACAATCGCCCAAAGGAGCCCTTTTTCATAGAATGACATGAGGCTCATTATAGGCTCATTTATAAGCTTCTTCAACGACCGATGATTTCTCGAATGATATATTTTGGACGACCCTTCACTTCTTCAAAGATAATACTGACTGACTCGGCAAGCACTGCAAGAGACATAAGAATAACTTCCAGAAACATGAGTACTAAAGAAAATGCTCCTGCTGCATGCCATGAAACCCTCTGACCAAGCGCACACACAAGCATGGTGCCCATTGAAAGCACGACCAACCCTGCCCCCCAAAATGCAGCACGAGAAACAAAGGCAAGTGGCGCATATGAAAATGAAAAAATAAATTTCTTTGCCCACCACGCATTACGTCGAAAACTTGGATTTGAAGTAACGCCATGCTTTCGTTCATCACGACTATACGGTACTCCTGTATGCCGAAATCCAACCCATGCACGCAGTCCTCTCACGAAACGTGAACGTTCTGGCATTGCGTTGAACTGATCGACAACCTTTCGATCAAGTAATGAGAAGTCCCCCGCATCTACCGGTATATCAAGATATGAAAGCGCGTGAAAAAGACGATAAAATGTTCGCCGCGCGATTCGAGAAAAAAAGGAACCGACTGCTCGCGGACGCACGCCATACACCACATCATATCCCTCCTGCCACTTCTCAATAAGTTTTGAGACAACCTCGGGAGGATCCTGCAAGTCGCCTTCCATCCAAATTACTGCTTCCCCAGTGGCATGCTCAGTGCCAGCTGAATATCCATACTGTGAATTACCAAAATTTCGAGAAAATAATATCACTACAACTCGACCATCCTTTGACGCAAGATCGCGCAGCATCGCCTCTGACCGATCCGTACTGCAATTATCAACAAATATTATTTCATAATCACTCACCGTCCCCTTGAGCGTACTCGAAAGACGGGAGTAAAGCTCCGGAATATTACCGGACTCGTTATAGCACGGAATAACAACAGAAACTTTTTTATCGACGATTGTCATATTTTTTCAAAAACTCCCTGATCGACTCCTCAACATGATCAAGCTGTTCACTCGATAATCCCTGATGACATCCAATAAGAAACGCATATCCCATAACATGATCCGTAACAGGATACGAACGTATCGCGGTACGATGCTTGATAGAACGAAAGCCTGGCTGACGTAAAATATTCCCCGTAAATACCGGCCGCGTTTGAATATTGCGCTCTTCAAGCCACGTACATATTGCCTTACGAGAAAAAGGCGCATCCTTACGAATCGTCAGCGGAAACGCAAGCCATGCGGTATCTGCACGTACATCTTGCTCTGGCATGATAAACCATTGTTCGTACTGTTTGAAAAAATTTAAAAGACGCTCGAAGTTTCTAATTCGTTCTTTTTTAAATCGAGGAAACTTTTTCAACTGCTCAAGGCCAAATGCTGCTTGTAATTCGAGAGGTACCATATTATAACCAATCTCCGAAAATACGAATTTTGCGTCATAATCAATAGAATCAATTTTTGTTCGAAATCGTTTCTTCAAATCTTCAGACCCCTTCGATTCGCCAAACAAAGATGACATGCGACCCCATCCGCGCAATACCAATAGTCGTTGCGCCCATTCTTTCGACTGAACAGCGATAAGTCCTCCTCCTCCTGCAGCATTCATAATATGTGACCCATAGAAACTTGTCGTCGAAATATCCGAATACGCACCCGTTGATTTCCCTGCAAAACGCGCGCCAAGCGTATCACATGAATCCTCAATCAAAATAAGTTTATGTTTTTTAGCAATCGCCCTCAGACGAATAAAATCGGGGAGATTACCAATCAAAGACGGAATCATGAGAGCGCGCGTTTTCTTTGTCACAGCTCGCTCTACCTGATCAATATTCACCACATACGCTCCCTCATCAACATCAACAAAGACTGGTATAAGTTTTTTTTGTACTAATGGGGCAACAGTTGTCGCGAATGTTAAAAGAGGCGTAATCACCTCTGAACCCTCTGGTAGGCGCAGCAACTCCATTGCAAGCAAGTTTGCTGAAGATCCGGAATTGACCATAATGCCAAATTTTTTACTAAACAACACCGCGATCTCTTTTTCAAACAAGACTCCCTTTCCTGAAAATGCCGTGTTGCCACGCAACACTTCTTCTACCGCCCGAATCTCTTCTGCGCCGTGCACGGACTGAGCATATGGTACGCGAATATTGTTCTTCATAAATTCTCTTTACTCTAGCGAGCTTTCAGACTACGGTCAAAACGCAGCTTCCACGGAAGAAACAGCGCTTCGGTAATAATATTAAAAGACATCTTTGAAGCTCCTTCTCGTCGTTCAGAGAATACTATCGGAGACTCAATAATGCGGAATCCTTTTTTAAACGCTGTATATTTAAATTGAATAGTAAAACCGTATCCGCGCGCCGACATCATGCGTGGATCAAAAGCCTCAACAACCGAGCGTCGTAAACATGTAAACCCTGCCGTGCAATCTCGCACTGGTATACCAAGAATAAGTCGCGCGTACGTGTTTCCTCCCCAACTTAACAGGCGTCGTCGCCAAACCCAATTTTCTACACGTCCTCCCACAACATAGCGCGATCCAACAACAATATCGCAATTTTCTAACAAAGAAAGAAACTTTGGGATCTCATAATAATCATGGGACCAATCAGCATCCATCATGATAATCGCATCAAAGTCCGCGACAACATCACTACGTAATGTATCGGCATATGCCCGCCCAAGTCCCTCTTTATGTTTCCGTACTACGACTTGCAAGCGCCCATTCGCCGACAGTGCGAGCTCGTGAGCTACTTCAGCAGTACCATCGGGAGAAGAATCATCGATCACACATACGTGCACGCCCGGAAGATCACGCAACAATGCCGGAATAAGCGTCCTTACATTGTCGCGCTCATTGTATGTCGGAATTAATACTATTGTTCGGAACATACTCATATCCTACACTCATAGCATACAATCTATGTCCCAACGAACAAAACACGCTTTCCTGATTCTATTCATAACACTTGGTCTTGGCACATGGACCGGAGGTTATCGCTTCATCGAATTCCCTAAATATTGGTGGGATGAAAGTTTTACAATCGAGATAGCACGCACAGTGTTAGAAACTGGCCGCGTGGATATTACCATTGCTCCTCACACACCCTCAAACATCGCCATCGCACTAAGCGCGAATGGATTCCCAATGTCCCTACCCCTCGCTCTGATGTTTCATATTTTTGGCATTGGCATCTTCCAAGCACGACTCTATATGCTTCTATGGCTTATCGGGGGTGCACTCACTCTTTGGCTCTTACTCCGCAAATTCTTCGACGGCACTGACGCAATACTTGCCATGCTACCAGTTATTACATTCGCATCATTTTACGCGAATGGCAGAACTGCAACGGGCGACATTCCTGGTTTTTTATTTTTTACTCTCGGTATTGGCATGATTATCGCTGAAGAACGGTATGTGTTTGGCGGCTTGCTACTCGGACTCGCGACGGTCACGAAGACATCTCTCTATCACATGGCCTTACCAGCAATCTTCTTCTGGTGGCTACTACGCGCGCGCTCACTTGGCATACGACCAATTCTTAAGATCGCATCGAGTGCCGCATGTGTTGGAATTTTATGGTTTCTTCTCCTCCTTCCTCGACCCTATGCCTTCTCGCAGATCATGCCTGCACTCGAATTTTATAAAAATCCGATCAATAAACCATCACTTCTCATGCGCATGCCGCAAAGTCTTACGGAAATATTTGGATCGACGACCATCATTTATTTGCTCGGCATCTGCATCTTAATCACATGGGCACGAGTAAGGAATGGCTTTAGCAAAACCCAGCGAAATTTCATTACGTATGTAGGAATCTATAGCATCCTTCAACTAATCGTTTTTCTCCGTAGCCCCGGCTGGCATCGCTACTTACTAGCTGTAGAGCTATTACTACTCTCCGTCCTTTACCCATCACTTGTCGCTATACTGGGAACATCTCGTAAACGCCTCGCGACATTCGCCACCCTCTTACTCGCTTGTATTCAAACGGGCCACTATATACTGGCTTCATCAATCTTTCCGCATAAAAATCCTGAACTCCAAGCATCTCATATACAAACGCTTCTTGAAGCAAATCCGGGGAGCACGGTTGGTTTTGTCGATAACCCCATGACTGCAGCTCTCATTTCTGGAAACCAAAAATATCAACGAGTACATGTTGGCGGACAAACATATGCGGGACGTCATCCTCTCGACTTACCACAAGATCAACTTCCAACATTTTTTGTCCCACCCGTAGATGACGAACACGCCATCATCATCAATACACTTTATACGCCCATAGAATCGGATGACGGATTTATCATCTATAAAAAGAAAGACTAAGATTGCTTCTTAAATTTCTTTAGCACATGACGGGCAATATGTTCTGCCTGTAACTGATGAAATGCTCGCAAATCTTCATGTGATCCTGCTCGCGTCGTAAACCGATCGCGGACACCAAGACGCAATGTCTTTGTCGGCATAACACTCGAGTCAAAAAGAACCTCTGCAACACTACTCCCTAACCCTCCAATAACACTGTGCTCTTCTACGGTAACGATCATCTTCGTTTCGCGAGAAGCTCGAAGAATACTTTTCGCATCAATAGGTTTAATTGTTGGGAATGACAAAATACGCACACTTAATCCTCCTTCTTCAAGTAATCGTGCGGCTCCTAAAACATGTACTGCGATAGATCCCGTAACACAGAAGGTAATATCACTCCCCGAGCGAAGTGTAAGTGCGCGACCAACCCGAAAAGAAGGTTTACGCGTATGAATGAGTTCGTCTCCTTTTTTACCAATACGGATATACACGGGACCCTTTATTGCAGCGGCTGCCTTCGTCACAAGTTCAGCCTCTACAGGATCTGCCGGAGAAAACACGGTCATATTAGGCAACCCCCTCATCAATCCCAAATCATCAATCGCGTGATGCGTAGGGCCCAATTGACCATATACAAGCCCCGCTCCTACACCAATAATTTTTACATTTGCCTGCTGTAATGCAATATCATTACGAATCTGCTCGTACACGCGTGCGGTTACAAATGGGATTATCGAATACACAAAAACTGTTTTGCCAGATAACGCGAGTCCTGCGGCAGCACCCATCATATTTGCTTCAGCAACTCCCATATTCATCGAACGCGAAGGAAATTGTTCAGTAAAGTGCTCGAGAACAGAAAACCCAAGATCGCCATTCAACAATACAATGTTCGAATTTTTCTTTGCCAACCCCTCAAGAGTTTGAATAAATGCAGTTCGCATATTAATCTCTCAGTTCTTTTAAGGCTTGCTCTCCAAGCTCCCCTGTTGGCGAGCGATAATGCCATTCAAGCTTATCTTCCATATATGAAACTCCCTTTCCTTTAACTGTATGAGCAATAATACACTGTGGTTTACCTTGTGTTTTTTTTGCCTTACCAAGTGCATCTCTGATCTCTTCGAAATCATGTCCATCAACCTCACTTACATTCCAACGAAATGCTTCAAACTTTTGCTTCAGCGGCTCAAGGTCAAGTACATCTGCGGTGCGCCCAAAACTTTGAATTTTATTGTAATCAATAATAACTGTCAGATTATCGAGTTTATGAAATCCAGCAAATAATATTGATTCCCATACGGAACCTTCATCACACTCTCCATCCGACAGAAGAACGTACGTGCGCCATGCCTTTCGATCCATTCGTGCTGCAAGTGCCATACCGACACCCATCGGTAGCCCATGCCCTAACGAGCCAGTAGCCACCTCGACTCCTGGTGCTGAAAAACGCGTTGGGTGAGTAGTAAGATTCGCCCCCAAACAAAACTGATCAAGCTTCTTTTTTGAAAAAAACCCTCTCTCTGCAAGAGTTGCATACAATACCGCGCCAGCATGCCCCTTACTCAATAAAAAACGATCGCGAAGCGCCCAGTCAGGCCGACGAGGATCAATACGCATCACGTCAAAATATAACGCAACTAAAATTTCAACAGCAGAAAGCGCGCTACCAGAGTGTGATGCGTTTGCACGGCCCGACATAATAATAATATCGCGTCGTATTTGGCGAGCAACTTCCTTAAGCTTCGCGCTTTGCATATAGATCTATGCTATCACGAAACCATTCGTATGTTTTCAAAAGCCCATCATCGAATGAAACTGCTGGACGCCACCCGTGTTCTCGAGCGCACCCAATATCAGCAACCCAGCGATTTGTATCAAATGATCTACCGGCAACACTACCCCATGCACACGGGATAGAAACTCCACTCACTCGCATACTCGTATCAACGACCTCACCAATTGAATGCTCTTCTCCGCTGCCAATATTAATAATCTCACCCGACTTCAAATCGCTCGTGGCAAACAATATGGCAGCACGCGTAACATCATCGATGTGTATAAAATCTCTCTTTGGTTCTGGAGATGACGCGTTGAGTGTCGTATGTCTCACAAGCGCAGTCATCGTATCCGTAATAAGACGCTTTGGTTCTTCGTACGGACCAAAAACTGAAAATAATCTAAGTGTTACGAGTGGTAGCCCCTTTAAGGCGTAGGATCTTCCTATATACGTCTGCGCAAGCTTACTAATCGCATACGGAGTCTCGGGCTGACAAAGATCATCTTCTCGCATCGGCATCTGTTTCTTCCCATATTCAGAAGAGCTGCCAAAGTTTATTACTTTTTTTACTGACCCTAAATTTTCTAACAAAGAAAATAATTTTTCGCTCCCAAGAACATTCACACGCATCATACGTGCCATATCTTGTTGAGCTGGATATCCACCATACATCGCCGCATGAAATACATACTCCGGAGCAATATCACGTATATTTTTTTCAAGTTCTTCATAATTTTCAAGATCGCCTACACGCACATCAAAATCACGAATACTATCTTGAAGTCGCCACGCGCGATGCGTATCTCGCAGGAGCACCGAAACCTGCGCGCCCCGTGAGACTAAATACCGCGCAAGATTTGCTCCAATAAATCCCCCCGCGCCCGTAACAAGAACGCGCGCACCTCTCATAGCACACCTAAAAATTGCTTATACCAAACTATCGTCTTTGCAAGACCTTCATCAAACGTAAAGCGCGGCTTCCACCCAAGCATTGTCCGCGCCTTTTGTGCTGATAAATACTGATGCTGGATCTCATTGGCTGCTATCGCGCGAACATCTGGCTCAAGCTCTGGATGATTCATCATCCGAATAATCGAACGTACGACATCCAATACAGTTAATTGAATTTCATTAGAAAAGTTGAACGCATGCCCATGAATACTCGGGTCATCCATTTTTTCTGCGAGCGCCATGTACGCCTCAGCCGCATCTTCAATATAAAAATAATCTCGAATCATGGAACCGTCACTTCGAATAATTGGCCGTTCATGAGCAATCACGGAACGAATAGTGCCAGGAATAATACGATTAAAATTAAGATCTCCGCCACCATAAAAATTACCGCACCGCGTCACCGCTATAGGAAGCTTATACGTATTATAGTATGTATATGCAATCAAATCAGCAGCGCTTTTTGATACGTCGTATGGATGCTTCCCCTGCAAGGGAGCTGATTCATTATATGGGAGCGTCTCATGACTTCCGTATGCCTTATCTGAAGACGCAACTACTATTTTTTTCACTGTTGGCGTTCGACGCGCAGCCTCAAGAACATTCCACGTACCTTTAATATTTGATTCAAAAGTAGAAAGTGGATTACGGTTCGCGATCTCAACAATCGTTTGAGCGCCGATATGAAAAATCGTATCGATCTCGTATTCTCCAAGCGCGCGTTCAATCGTAGCGTAATCCGAAAGATCTCCCCGAACAACCTGTATCTTGCGAATATACCCTGATCGATACAGCTCCGAATTCGGCACCGCATCTCGAATGAGTGCGGTCACGTGCGCGCCCCGATCAACAAGTAATTTTGTCAGTTGTGACCCTAAAAAACCGGATGCTCCGGTAATAAAAACGTTTTTATATTGCCATTCTCCCTGACTCATAGTGGCGCCACAATACAACAAAAAAAGCGGTTTTGCAACCGCTTTATCTTACCGATAAAACTTCTAATCCTTGATCATCAAAAAGAATGAAGGGAACACCCACGCCATCAGAATATGATTGAAGTGCTGCCAAGGCCGCATCGAATGTCTGGTAATCCCTGATAGCTTGAAAAAGTGTATCTTGAGCAGCGAATCCTCCTCTCGCAATTCGCCACTGCCATTCTGGGGCTTGCTGACAGTAATCAAAATAAACACCGCCCTCTCTCATGACATTTATTCGAAGTAAATGTGCCCTCAAATATTCCACATACTTCCTGTGATGCTCGAGTGTATTGTCTGGGAGTTTGGTTAAAGGAAAAAAATTACCCTCTGGAGAATCCCCGTCAACGTCACACAAAAAGAAATGAGCCATCTGATGATTGGGCACCCAACCCGTACTTGGTCGCGCACTAAATGTCCTGATCTCGTGGTACGACCGCAAGGTAAATGCCGTCTCTTTTGCAAGAACACGACGAATCCACTCTTCGTGTGATTCTCCCCGAATAAGATACCCTCCGGGCATATGCCACCCACGATAATGAGCATCTTCTCGAAACCACATAAAAATACAATCCGTATCGAGCATTCGTCGAACGATAGCAATCTCGCAAGAAACATATGGATGAATAGGAAAACCGCTTTCAAAGACTAGAGTTCCAGCCTTACGCCAGCCAACCTTTCTCTGAAGCTCTAAATACTTTGTAGTCTCGTCTGGGCTCAATGTGGTTACTTCGGGCTGCTTAAACATACCCACCCTCTCTTTTCAAGAAACTTGTTGCTACAACCTATACCACACAATTTAATAATTTACAAGAAATACTTCAAGCCACCGCTCTAAACTACTCCCAGCCTCCATGGGCCTTGTGCTCCCATACCATCCACGGTCGGTCGCCCTTTTCATATAACGCATTAATACCTTCAAGATGTTTGAGCGTATCAACACCCTGCCAAAATCCCGTGTGTTTATACACACCGAGTTGACCTTCTCGTGCCAAACGATTCAACGGTCCTTGCTCAAACACGCACGAACCAGAAGCATCAAGATATGAAAAAATACTTTTATTGCACACGAAAAATCCACCATTCGTCCAATCACGCGACTGAGGCTTCTCAACAAAAGATACAACACTATTATCAATAATCTCTAAAACACCAAACGGATTTGTCGTCTTCACTCCCGTCACCGTTACCATCTTATTACTCTTTCGATGGTGCTCGAGTAATTGGGTAACATTAATATCTGCAATACCATCCCCGTACGTCACTAAAAATTCTTCGTCTCCTTCTACGTGCTTCGCGGCACGAGCAATACGACTACCGGTATCACATTCGAGTCCCGTATCAACAAATGTAATCGTCCACCCAAGAGATTGCTTATCGTGATATTTAATTTCGCGCACTCCATCTGCAAGACGCAATGTAAAATCATGCGCGGATTCATCATGCTTAAGAAAATACTCTTTAATCATATCTCCCTTATATCCAAGGCACACCACAAACTCATTAAAACCATAATATGAATATAGCTTCATGATGTGCCATAACATTGGCTTACCGCCCACCATTACAAGGGGTTTTGGTCGAAACTCCGTTTCCTCACGAAGTCGCGTGCCCTTACCTCCACATAAAATCATCACCTTCATATCGCCTACCCAACAACACTTTGCATGAAAAATCAAGAGCTATAGGCTCAGCGTGAAATTCTGCCTATAATACAAGAGTGAAAAATCGCACAATATCTATCATAGTGATTGCTCTCGCAATACGCATTCTTATTGGAGGACTCCTCTTTCTATATAACCCCTCATTCCCAGCGATTGGCGGGGATGCTGAAGGATACTGGTCACTCGCGCATAATATTATCGATCAACATGAATATTATGGCCCCGACGAAGCATCCCGAAGTCTCCGCCGACCTCCTGGGTACCCCTCTTGGCTCGCACTATGGTATGGAATTTTTGGAGAAAACGGACGCTTCCTTGCCTCTTTCATCCAAATAATTCTTACAGCGATAAGCGCAGGTATTTTATATCAAATCATTACGAAACATTTTTCTAAGCGTGCCGCATGGATTGGGAGCCTTATTTTTGCACTAGAACCAAATAGCGCCTATTACTCCACACTTCTGCTGAGCGACAGCTTGTTCGTATTTTTTATTGTATATGGATTTCATGAACTTATCGTAAAAGAACGCGTGCTCTACGCAGGAATACTCTTAGGTGTTGCAGCGCTCATTCGACCTGTCGCGTATTATGTACCCCTTGTTATTTTTATCTACGCTGTCATATCACGTATTCCATTTCGAAAATTTGTTTTATATCTACTCGGATTTTTATTAATCATCACTCCGTGGATGGTACGTAACTGGATTGTTGTAGATAGCTTCGATATATCTTCTTCGGGTATCTCTACATACTACCGCTACGTCTTACCATCATTTCGCGCTTTTGTGTCTAACGGAACGTATGATGACATCCGAGAACAAACAGTCCGTGCATTTGACGACGCCGTCGCAAAGGGCGCTCGACCAAATGAATTCATGTCTCGAGAACTTCGAAAAGAGATTATAGCTCACCCAATTTCTTACGGCATCTTTCATGCAATTAAAACAATACCGTTTTTCCTTGGTGATGGACTTCGCGAAATTTTTCAAAAAAATAATATCCTCGAAGAAAAGCAACCGAATATCTCCTCCCTAGTGATGCATGGCAAACTCTCTATACTCTCAAAAGAATTTCGAGCGAAACCTTATCTCGCTCTCACGGCAGTCATAAATATCTGGTGGATTGGAATTATCATAAGTGCACTCTATGGCACTTTGTACGCGTGGCGAGATACGAAAAATAAAAAAACGATAGCAATTCTTTTTGCTCTTTTAATTCTATTCTTTGCCCTATTATCAGGCCCTGCTTCCACAACACGCCATCGAATGAGCGCTCTCCCCTTTCTTGCAGGACTTGCAGCTATCGGCTGCGATTACTGGCTCTTGCGAAAAACAAAAACTAGATCGTAAGCAATATATTTAAAAAACGGAATCCGTACACACACTCGATCACACATATTCCAAAATGGCGCGCCGAATCGATAGAAAAATTTTGGTACAACACCAATACCATACCAACGGACCACCTCAAGACCATGAGCACGAAATAATCGCCTTGCACTCATCACGCTCATTGTATTTAATTTCCGTCCACGCAATGTAAATAAAATCTTGGTAAAAAATCGATAGCTCATGCTGTTCCCGTGGACATTTGCTATAAATATGCTTTGTGAATCATGTAGCTTTGGAACAAGTACTTTCAATGCCGCCTCTCTCAATTCTGATTGAGCATTAAGAAAAAATCGAAACGCAGTAATAATATTAAATGTTCTATCCTTGAAAACATCAGCTACGGTTAAATCTGCAACGATATATTCTGCGCGCACCGTCTTATGTCGTGCCTCGTCGATCATCTCACTGGCAATATCAACACCCGTCACATGCGTCACCTTATCCTCAAGAAAAACTGTGATACGTCCCGTACCACAAGCGAAATCAAGTGCATCCCCAGTAGAATAACTTGCAAGCTCACGAGCAAGAATGCCCTGTTCAATCTCCCATATACGATCATCGTAGGAACCCGCACGATAAATCATCCGCTCATACTGATCGGTTTTTCGAATACTTTGGTGAGAAATTCGATAATCTTTCATTGAATACCAGAAACTATACCATGAATGGCATGGCTAAAAAACCTATGTTAGCATTGAACAATCCATGAACCATCGCATATTAGGCGTTATCGCCATCATCATACTTATCGTAACGATTAGCCTCGGGATTGCGTTTCGTACTGAGTCATCTCGTATTAACGCGTGGCAATCACCACTTTTTCAATTCGTCATCCATACATTCCGGTCATTTCGCAAGCTCGCGGACTTACCATATGTAGTCTATCTCGCCAAAGACGACTCTTTACCTACATATAGCCTCACCTTAAAACCAAAAGATATCGTAGCCATGAATGACGCGCTTCCTGGAGATATGATCAAAGGACGTCTAACTGATGAATATAAAGTAAAAATCAAAGGAGACTTCCAAAGTAGTGACTGGCAGGGACGCATTTCAATACGATATCGCGGTCGCGGTCCAAATCACTGGAATGCTCTAAAAAAATCATATCAGATAGATTTTCCAAGCGATCATCCCTTACTTGGATATTCAAAATTAAAATTCAATATTCCTGAAGATCGCAACTATATCGTTGAACCGCTAAATTTTTATCGCGCAAAAAAGCTTGGACTCTTTGCGCCACAACCATGGTTTGCTCATATGAAACTGAATGGTCAACCCATCGGTGTATATTTTGTACTCCCCCATTGGACAAGCGAGCTAACAGAACTTTCACACTATCCCGATACTTCAAATATATTCGGCATTCGAGATCTTCCACGGGCAAAAACAATTGAGTCAAATTTCTTTCTTCCAAAAACCCTGGAAGATTGGGAAGATTACACGAAACCCTTAATACCAGAAGCGGACAAACGTGCATTAGAAGACGCGTTAAAAATTATCTCGTACGCGCCTGATTCTGTCTTTGAAAAAGCTCTTCCTGTCATTGTTGATATGGATAGTCTCTATGACTGGCTTATTCTTAATACACTCGCCGCCTCAACTCACCAGAACGTAAACGTCAATATCATACTCTTACGAGACCCGAGCACGGGACGCTTCCAACCCGTTCCCTGGGATGTGCAGCTGTACCCTTATGAGCCCCTTGACCTCACACACCATCCTCTCATTGGACGAACCCTCGCAATTTCAGGTTTTAGAGAAGAATTCTTGAAACGTCTGGGCGCATACGTAAACGATCGTAAAAATCTTGAAGATGATCTGGCGTTTTATGACAAAACCGCCGAATTAATTCGTATTCCCCTTTTCAAAGATAACGCAAAAGCACCACTCAATTGGGAAGTTTCCTCGATGCTCGCAAAACATAGAGCCATGATTATCCAAAACTTTGAAGCCGTTGCTTCTCATGTCGCAAAAAATGATCTAACCAAACTATTCCAAGGAACCTATCAAGGGCCGGAAGCTCAAAAAAATCCTCTCCCAATGCTTGTAGCTGCAGCAACTTCACCAGTAAAAAGTTTTATTACCTCAAACCCTGCGTTTTACCAAATCGATGAGCACACAATCGCAATCGGTCCGGGTACTCTAACACTCTCGAAAACTACTGTTTTGCCTGATGGATTTACGCTTCTCATAAAACCTGGGACAAATCTTTTACTCGGTAAAGGCGTCTCTCTTGTTGGATGGAAAAATGTAATAGCAAAAGGCACTCAACAATCTCCTATTGTAATCAAAGGAGCAAGTAAAGATTCTTGGGGATCGCTTCTTATTGTTGGCCATCGAACAGAAACAAGCGAAATTGAATTCGCTCATATATCTGGAGGAAGTGGATTTCATGAATACAACATAGTAGCGACAGGAATGGTCGCACTTCATAACAACAATGCAATAATTCGCAATAGCATATTTGAAAAAACATTTGATGACGATGCTCTCAACATAAAACATGGCGACGTAATCATTGAAAATAATCAATTTGCTCAAACATTTGGAGACGCAATCGATCTCGATGAAGCGACGGGGCGCGTCACAAATAATCGTTTTGGACACTTTGGATTTATCGCCGACAAAGGGAGAGGGCCAAATGGAGATGGCATTGATATTAGCTTTAGTACTGTTGAGATTTCACACAATATCGTACGAGACTGTGGAGATAAAGGTATCAGTGTTGGTGAAAAATCTGCCCCTATAATTAAAGATAATGTTATTACCGGCTGCGCAATTGGGATTGCTGTTAAAGATCTATCTCACGCAACTATTGAACATGCTTTTCTAGTTGGTAATCAAACGGGTCTCCTCGTAACTCAAAAAAAGGCAATTTATGGTGGAGGATCCGCAGAACTGCGAGACTCATTTATTTGGAACAATAAAACAGATACGTCTGTTGACCCCGCGTCAACACTCTCTCTTACAAACTCTCCCATCGGCGTTTCTCCACGCCCCGAATCTATACCGGAATTTGCAAAGACGGTCCTTCAACTCTAACGAGTATTCCCCATACGCACTGCGTATAAAAATCCATCTTGAGATCCAAAATATATAATCCCACCGTGCACGAGTGCTGACGAGTCTACCTGCCCATTTGTAACAAAGAAAAAGCTACCCTCTCCCTCTTTCGAGATACGATGCAGTCGATAATCTTCTGAGCCAACATAAATCATGCCATCGCTCCCGATACGCGGAGAAGATTCAATCTCCCATCCTGTCCTATACGCCCATTTGAACTCTCCTCCTTTATTAACTGCGTACAGGCGATGATCTTTTGATCCAAAATAAATCGTACTGTTCTCACCCACAAGAGGAGACGACTCGATCCCATTATTTATTGCCCCTCCTTCAACACGAAACTTCCAAGATAGCACGCCATCTTTCGTAAGCGCATACAATACCCCCTCCTCTGAACCTACATACACGCTATCATTCCCTACAGCAGGAGATGAAAAAATAAATGCTCCCGTATCAAATCGCCATCGCTCAATGCCACGCAAATCAATTGCGTATACAAAATGATCTTCGGACGTAACATATATACCTGCTTCTGCATCAACTACGGGCGACGATACAATCGGGCCTTGCGTCTTAAATCGCCAAAGCTCCTCCCCGCTATTTCGATCGAGAGCATACATTGTGCCATCCAAAGATCCGAATAACACCATTTCATTAACTACGATGGGCGAAGAACGCACGGGGCCATCTGTCATAAACGTCCATCGTAAAGAACCGTCCTTACGAAAAGCGTACATCTTCCCATCATCCGAGCCAATATATATATTGTCTGTTGTGATGGCTGGAGAAGAACGAATAATCGGACCTCCTGTCTCATATTTCCATCGCATACTCCCATCGTGACTAACTGCATACAGCGCGCCATCTTCTGAGCCAACATATATCGTTCCCTCCAAATCAACTTTCGGAGATCCTTCAATTTCTCCTCCGGTTTTAAACGACCACTCTAAATTAGAAATATCCGTCTTTCGTCGCCAAATCTCAATCCAGTCGCGCCGCTTACCACTACCAAATTGCTCAACGCGCTCATACTTTTGCTCTACAAAATTCTGAAAGACTGGATACTTATCGAAAAAATGATTTTTCATACGACCGTCCACAACAACAAATCGCGGAGCACGCGCTTCTAGCTCACGTAATACACGCTCGGGTGATGGAAATGTCCCCCACGGATGCTTGAAATCTTCGGCAAATACCACGCTATATGAATTAAGATCAAGAAAAACCCGTCTATCTGCGAAAATAACTGGGAGTTGTCCCGCAGCGAAAATTTCTTCCTGAGGATACGTATGTTTTCGAAGATATTGGGCTGCTGACTCAACCGTTGACTGTTGCCACCACCAACCGCCTGTACGCGGATGATCGATAAACCACCAACCTCCGATACACCACATCATAACTAAAAAAAAGATAATGCTGATTCGTATACCTCTAGAACTTCTCTCAAAAATAAAAGAAAGGAGCGCGCCTGAAATCAGAGCGAGCGCGGGCATAAACTCTCGAGTATACCCAGGCAAAAAAAGTGAATAGAGTAAAAATAACCCACTAATCCATACGACAAGAAAGCCAAATTCAAAAGCATGATTATGTATATATTCTGCAAGTACCCCAAGCTGTCGTCTCTTGCACCATCCAATAATTCCGAAGATTATCCCCAAACTTGATGCTGCAAGAAAAATGTATGGGTGAAAATAACCAGCTTGAATTAATAATGCGCTATGCCAAAAAAACGTGAGTGTAATTATCCCCGCGATACCCCACGCACTATATCGCATACTTCGACGCGCACCGTACCCAACGCCAATACAAAACAGGATAAATCCCACGACTAATGCCATGCTCTGCACGGCCATATTTTCCACAATCGCCAGCAACCAATCCCTTACAAAGCCGTACGCTCCGCTCCCCACAGATTCTGCGGGGAGTTCTTTTGCTGAACGAACAGCATTTAACAAAAATGGCGTGAGCCATAGCTCTATCGCTCGTCCGCTATTATGATATGCAACCCACCCAAACCACACACCAAAACCACACAGAAAACCTCCTCCTACCAACGCTAAAGGCCTAACCATAGTACGCAAAGGCTTTGCGGCTATAAGATAAAAGAGGGCGGGTATAAACGCAACGACTGATGGCCGCTCAATGTACCCAAAACCTAAGAACACTCCGGCAAAAATCCAAAACAAGACTCTATTATGCTTTCGCGCAAGGATAAGCATTATCGCCGCATATACAGTGCAAAGGATTGTCAGTGCCTCGCTCTTAACCACAACGCCCTGCCAAAGAGTAAGTGGTTGCAATGCGAACAAGAGTCCCGCAAGTACACCGATGGTTCTTGAAAAAAGAAGACTCCCTAACAGAAAAACTCCTGTGGCAGTTAAGGCGGAAAAAATCATTACCGGCAAACGAAATGCAAACAGCGAAGATCCGAAAATCTTTACTGACGCATACATACCGTACAAAAGGATTGGAGTACGAGTTGTATAATCGGCGACTGGCACTTCGCCACTCTTAATACGTGAAGCATCTAGAATATATCTTCCCTCATCACCTCCAACCAACGTCGAAGAATATATTCCCATCATCGCGACAAAAGCGACAATACAAATTATCACCGAAAACATAAAAGGTCTTTGCATCATCTGTTCCTTGGGTAACCTAAAAAAGCGTGTAGATAAAGGGGGCAACAACTGACCCCTGACTTAAAAAGAGAAGCGCTCCAAGTAAGATGAGAAATCCCATAATTGGAAGAAGCCACCACTTTTTACGCACGCGGAGAAACCTCCAAAGCTCTTTTACTAGTCCAATACGCGACATGTCCTTAGCATACGTGAGTAACGATAAAACTCAATATTGTTCTGTCAGTTCGTTAGAATTTGAGATATCGCTCCGTGCCCGCCAATAACTCTCTCGCTTTTGACGTTTTAGTAATAATTCGTCTCTTCCACTCATACGCGCTATGACCGCAAGAGGTGTGAGAATAACATAAAAAACGGTAATTAGAATAACAGCGCTCATTACCATACCCATCACAATACCAAATGTCATCCATACATAATAAAAAGGAGTCAATGCGCGCGGTATACTCAGAGCACTCACAATTAATACACCTCCTATGATTGCGCTTCCCCAAGAACTAACTAAAAAACTTGCCACTATTACGACACCGCCAACAACAAAGCCAAATTTACGTAACTCCTTTGGCGTACTCGTAATACCACGTAACTCTTGTAAAATTGCATTCATATTAATCCGGCTCAAATTCTAAAGACTTACTAGTATCTTCATCTTTTTTCTGCTGCCGTTTATCAATGACACATGATCCGAGCACTAACCAATCCATGTGAGTACGCATAAAACAACGATACGCGTCCTCTAGAGAAGAAACGATTGGTTCGCCACGTACATTGAAAGAAGTATTCACAACAACCGAACATCCTGTTTGTTTTTCAAATTCCTGAATCAAATCGTAATACGCCGCATTTGTCTCGCGATGCACCGTCTGCACTCGAGCAGAATAATCTACGTGAGTAACTGCGGGGATATCAGAGCGCACAACATTCAATTTATCAATACCAAAACGCACACCCTCTTCTGATGTCATGTCTCTGCGTTTTTGCTTCACCACGTCAGCAACAAAAAGCATATATGGGCTTGGACGATCGATCTCAAAGTACTCATTTACTCGTTCAGCAAGTACTGAAGGCGCAAACGGCCTAAAGCTTTCACGAAACTTTATTTTAAGATTCATAGTGGCCTGCATATTCGCTGACCGCGGATCACCAAGAATAGAACGCCCGCCAAGCGCGCGTGGCCCAAACTCCATACGCCCCTGAAACCAGCCGACCACTTGCTCGCCTGCCAACAATGCTGCAACCCGTCCAGAAAGATCACTGGCTTGAAGTTTCTCGTATGGGATATTTTGTTTTTGTAAAAAAGTTTCTATCTCATCGTCATTGTACGCGGGCCCAAGATACGAACCCATCATTGCATCATGAATACCGTCTGCAACGCGCGTCTTACCAAAAAACTCATACCATCCAACTAAGGCTCCTCCTAATGCTCCCCCCGCATCTCCTGATGCGGGCTGAATCCAGATATCTTCAAATGGTCCTTCACGTAGTAAGCGTCCATTTGCTACACAATTGAGCGCGACACCTCCAGCGAGACATAATTTCTTTTGACCCGTAACTTTCTGTATATGTCGCGCGATACGTAATACTATTTCTTCTGTTACTTCTTGAATAGATCGTGCAATATCCATTTCTCGCTGTGTGAGTGGAGACTCGGGCGTGCGCGGAGGCCCGCCAAAAAGATCATGGAAACGACTACTCGTCATCACCAAACCGACACAGTAATCAAAATAATCCATATCAAGCCAAAATGAACCATCTTCTTTTACATCAATCAAATACTTATAGATCAGATCTTTATACTTTGGGACACCATAAGGAGCAAGCCCCATCAACTTATATTCTCCGGAATTTACCTTGAACCCTGCGTAATACGTAAATGCCGAGTATAAAAGCCCGAGTGAATGCGGAAACTGGATATCGCCCATAATGCGAAGTTTATTATCCTTACCGATACCAAAACTTGCCGTCGCCCACTCTCCTACTCCATCAAGCGTAAGAAATGCTGCCTCGGAAAATGGTGAGGCAAAAAATGCCGATGCAGCATGCGATTTATGGTGTTCAGGAAAAATTATTTTTCCGTCGTATTTCAACTCTCGCGCAATTACCTCGCGAAGCCATAACTTTTCCTTCAGCCACACCGGCATTGATTTCAAAAATGAACGAATTCCATGCGGAGCAAACGCAAAATACGTCTCCAATAAACGTTCGAATTTCAAAAATGGCTTATCGTAAAAAACTACGAGATCAATATCTTTTATTCCAATACCCGCCTCTCTTAAACAATACTCGATCGACTGATACGGGAATTGGGAATCGTGTTTCTTCCGCGTAAACCGTTCTTCTTGTGCTGCGGCTACAATAATGCCATCTCGTACAAGAGATGCCGCGCTATCGTGATAAAACGCGGAGATGCCAAGAACCGTATTAGCGCGCGCCATAACGTTTCAAAAGTGGCTCCAGAAAATCAGCAAATAATTTACCTTTCAATTGCGCCCCCTTTGCATTTACATGCACACCATCACGAACCCAATATCGTTCATCTGTGCTCATGTGTGCAGCAAAATCAAAAAATAATGCTCCTTGTTTTTTTGCCACATCGCGCAAGAGACTATTAAAATCAAAAACAAATTTTTGATAGACAGGTGTTGTAGCGCGTATGCCAAGTGGCGCGTATGCATAAGAAGCAATCATAAAGCGTATATTACGAACCTTTGAAAGTTCAACCATCTGTTCGATGTTACGCTTCGAATATGATTGATCATTATGCTCAAAAAAACTTTCTACTGGGTGTTCCACAAAAATACCCGATGGATATGTATGAGTACGTAGCTGTTCGAGATATTCATCATAAAAAAGAGTCTGAGCATCATATAAAGCCCCTAAATGATTGAAGTCACTCGTAAGCCCGAATGGTTTAAAAATCATCCGTGTAAGCACAAAATGATCAATAATAGTCGGCGTTGGCTCTCGATACGCATGTACTCGACCAGTGTTATCACCACGAAACGCTTCAAATGGGTAAACTAAATGCGTCTTAAATTCGTTATCTCCCTCATAGTACACAATGAGATCTGGATCTAAATCAAAAACACGAAACGCAAGATTTACAAAAATAGACCAGCTATCATAAAATGGAACGCCCGCATTAATTACCTCAACATGAGTAAATCCTCTAGCTCGCAGCTCTTGTTCTAGTTGATATGGATAAGATTCTTTATACGTTTTTACCTCGGCAGTATATGTAGTAGACCCGCCAATAGTAACAATACGAAATGTCCCCTCTGGTTTTGGTAGTATTATCTCCTCGCCCCGAAACCCTAAACTATTATGACGATCTCCTTCTTTATTTGTGTACGATGGCGTTAATGCAAAAGGTAAATATGGATGCGACGTGTATCGAAGAGGTCGCTTTTTAATCATATTATATGTCGCGTACACGCCAAAACGATCTTCGCTTGCGCTATATATGAGCCATGCGCGCAATATATACTCGCTACCAATAAAACAAAGCATCATAATGACAAGAAAAAGTATGAGAGAATTTCTCTCAGGCAATATCAATGAATTGCGTCTATAGACCAACATGCCTCCAATAGACACAGAGAGTAACCCAAAAACCAATGCAAACACCTGCGCCCATAACTCAATCGATACACCCTGCCACCAACGTACAAGAAGCCACCCGAAAGCAATCGCACTTAACCCAAAACAAAAAAGTGCGCAAATTAAAATAATTCTATAAGTATGAAACGTCTTCATATGCGTATACTGTATATATCATAAAATAACAACTAAGATAAGACTATGCGCTGGATCAACACAATCGAACGTCATCTTGAAACAGACCTTTCGTATATTACAAAGAATGCCCCATGGCTTATTGCGGGCAGCACTCTTGGCACACTTGTATCCATTGCCCTCTCCGTGGTCTACGCGCGCTACCTACCTACCACATACTATGGAACTTACCGCTACATCCTTTCAATTGTAGGAACCGCTGGCATACTCGCCTTTCCCGGTATGGGATATGCGATCACCCGTGCAGTAGCAAAAGGAGAGGAAGGCTCTTTCGTCGCGATGAGTCGTTTGTTGTTTTTAGGTGCGTGCGGCATCGCGCTTGTATGTGTAGGTTCTGGTATTTGGTTTCTTACTCAAGAATCTCCCGCCATCGCTGCAGGATTTTTTACCGCAGCAGTTCTCGTCCCCTTTGCCGAAGGACTTGGAGCTTGGAAAGCATTTTATGATGGGAAAACATGGTTCAAGAAAAAATCTCTCGTTAACATACGAACTCACCTCATATATGGAACTGTCATGCTGAGTATCGCATATCTAATTTCTTCCAAATCTCTCCCTCTTTGGCAGGCTCTTATTCTTCTCATCGGAGGAGCATATCTCACGAATGCGACCGTCAATACAATTATGTATCGGCAAACCGTACGGGCTATAGAATCTCCTCAAATAAAAAATAGCGAAACAATTCGGTATGGCATTCATCTTGGTATCCAAGGCATGCCAGCAACAATCGCCTATTGGATTGATGGCATACTTCTCTACACATTTCTCGGACCCCAAGCTCTCGCCATCTACTCTTTTGCAATAGCTCCGGTTGAACAAATGAAAAGCCGCCTCGGATCAATCGCCGATATCAGCCTTCCAAAAATTTCCTCAAAAACAGCGTTCGATTCTTCATATCGATCCGCGCTCATACGAAAAACTCTTCGGGCTTCTGGCATGACGCTCCTTGTAGTAAGTATGTACATCCTTGCCGCTCCAGCACTTTTTTCCATTCTACTGCCACGGTATAACGGGGCGGTGCCTTATTCGCAAATCTTCGCCCTATCACTCATTCCATTTCCTCTCACCATTCTCTCATCTGCACTTATCGCTGAAGGTAGTATGCGCAAGACATATACATACAATATAGCAGGGCCCGTGTTGCAGATTGGAATACTAGTAGCTCTTATTCCATTCTTTGGTTTATGGGGAGCAATCGTAGGGAAAATGATTGGACGTTTCTTTAACTATGCATTGCTTGTTTTCCTCTACCAAAAACCGATGCAACCGCGCGATACCACCCTTTCGGCAGCCTAACGAGTACATACGCACCAATATATTTTATATTCCAAGGCTGTGCGCGCATCGCATCCCAAAGATATTGTCGCGCATCTCCATCCATATGACGTAGCGCGTATGCGTGACCAAGACGATAATTTTGACGCGCGTATACTGATGGAAATAACAGAAATTCTTCACGATGTTTATCAAATGTTTTTCTACGCGCCTCTAGCCGCCTTCCTTGGTTACTCGTCAAACTATCTCCCATAACTACCGCTCGTACACCCACCATTGAAATAAAAATAAACTCGTACTCACGTGCAATTCGCAACCAAAAATCCCAGTCCTCAAGCCAATTAAGCGCCTCGTCAAAATAGCCTATACGGTCAATACATTCTCGACGCACCAAAGCAACCTGCATAGTAATAAAATTACCCTCCAGTAATTTCTGGTACAAATTACCGCTCGTTGGATGAAAATTCAGAGCAGGAACAAGGACTGTTGAGGCATCTCGCATCGTCTTTTCAAGGCGCGTATACACCACTCCGACATGAGTTGAAGCCTGCTCGAGCACTGGCACTTGTTCTTCAAGCTTTTGAGACGTCCATTCATCATCTGAGTCTTGAAAGGCAAAAAATACTCCGCGAGCTGCCCGCAAACCCGTGTTTCGACTTACAGCAAGACCTTTATTAACATCATGCCTCACATATCGAACACGCTCATCGCCGAAACTCTCCACGACTTCTTTTGTATTATCGATTGATCCATCATCGACAACAACGAGCTCGAAATCCTTATACGTTTGCTCGAGTACGCTCTTTATTGCCTTCGGCAAAATATACGCACGGTTGTACGTAGTGAGAATAATGCTTACCTTTGGCACGCGAGTCGTCATGATAGTAAAAACTTCTCCTTCCTATTTCTTTATTTTTAATAAAAAAAAGTGATGAGATGGATGCTCTGGCATTCGATACGATTTCAAAATCTGAAAATAATGCCGGATATCATCCTCACATCGCTTGAGCGTAATACCATTTACCCCAATCTCCCAGTGATGCCCTCGTACATCCTGAGAAAAATCTCGCATAATCGTCCCTCGTTTTTCATAAAAAAACTTTACTCGTCCTACAATTGGTAAATTCGCATTCAGGCTATACCATGGCGTGTTGTTGGGGATAGAAACAACAGCATATGTTGTAATACGAGCGATTTCTTCCAACGCATGCGAAAACTGATCATATGGAATATGTTCAAGAACTTCAGCAGCAAGCACTACATCAAATTGTCGATCTGTGAAATGAGTCTTCTTTGTAATATCGCCTACGACATCTGGCGCAAGTTCACTATCAATATCCATTGTTGTCGTCTGAATATTATTCTGCGCTAAATAGTTTTTCACAAAACCATTTCCATGTCCTATCTCAAGTACCGCGCGAGGTGTCACAGAACATACCTCCGAAATCTGATGCCAATAACTCAAAAACCTCCGCTTTGAGTCGTAGATATTTCTGTGATAATGGCGAGCCTCTGGTTGCGTGGGCATAATAAAATTATGACTATAAAAAACTCCTTACACTACCTTGTAGAATAGCCTGCGCCTGTAAAAAAGAAAAGAAAAAATCGCCTACACTAATAATTGCTTTTTTGTCATTTTATGGCATAGTTCTACTATTATGCAGGATGTGCATTCTACGAAATTATCGATCGTTATTCCCATATATAACGAGGCAGGAAACGTAGCTCCCCTCCACAAAGAGCTCCTCCAAATACTCAGAACACTTGGGCATTCATTTGAAATTATCTTCATTGATGACGGCTCTCGAGACACCACATCAAAGGAACTCTCACTCTTACATCCTGCGCGCGTCATCTCTTTCACCAGAAACTTTGGGAAGTCACAAGCACTCCTCGCAGGTTTTGAGGCAGCTCAAGGTGAGATTATCATCACTATGGATGGAGACCTGCAAGATGATCCTCACGAAATTCCAAACTTTCTCACTGAACTCGAAAAGGGATACGACTTGGTATGTGGGTGGAAACGCTCGCGCCAAGATTCTTCTACTAAAATCATTGCGTCTAAAATTGCCAACTGGATAACACGTGTAACCATGGGGCTATCCATTCATGATATGAATTGCTGTTTTAAAGCCTATCGTAGTCATGTCGCAAAAGAACTTCACCTTCACGGAGACCTACATCGATATATTCCCGTTCTCGTACACTCAAACGGATATCGCATTACTGAAATCCCCGTCCATCACCGCCTACGCATACACGGCATTTCAAAATATGGCTTTGGAAGATTCTTTAATAGCTCATTTGATTTTTTAACACTTCTTTTCACCCGACGATTCGCCGATCGCCCACTCCATTTTTTCGGTCCAATTGGAATACTTTCTACACTAACTGGAATGAGCATCCTTGGGTATCTTGCGTGGATTAAAATCTTTGACCACGCGCTCATCGGAGGACGTCCACTTCTAATCTTGGGTACTCTCCTCTTTCTTGTGGGCATTCAATTTCTATCACTTGGATTACTTGGTGACCTTTTCATCAAACAAACTTCTCGCATACAAAAAACGTTCGTTATCAAAAATACACGCAATCAAGAATCCTAATATCTCATGTCTTCATTCTTCGATCTTATCGCGAAGAGAAAAAGTATTCGTAGTTTTCTCTCCGATGTTCCATCAAGAGAGATTGTAACGAACATTATTCAGGCGGGTATCTCTGCCCCAACAAACTGCAACCAGCAACTCTGGGATTTTATTGTCGTTACAAATAGCGATACAAAAGAACGTCTCATTAAAGAAGCGGCATCTAACACGCTCATTCGACGCGCACCTATCGCGATTGTTATTACATATGATGGATGGAACTACAAAGAAGCCATTCAAGGAGCAAGCCTAGCACTTGGACATATGCTTCTTGCCGCCGAAGAGCTTGGCGTAGGAGCGCTTCCCATGAACAGCTATGGGGCGGACTCTAAAATCAAATCAATTCTCGGCATTCCTGATAGCAATACAATCTGTTGCTTTATGCTCATAGGCTATCCCGATGAGCGCGCCCAACGCACCACTCCTGTTAATCGTAGACCAGTAAACGAAACGATTCATTGGGAACGATTTCAAACGCGTAATAAAGCGCCTTACACCTATGACCCGTCTGACTGGACACTTGATCACCTCCGCATGCATCAAGCATACTATTCGCGAAAAACTTTTGCGGGCAAAGAAATGGATATTATGAATTCTTATGAACGCCTTGTAGTAAAAGAAATTCTATCAAAAAAATCGGGCCCTATTGCCGATATCTTTTCCTACGATGGTGCATACCTGCGTGAATTCCCAGACGTACCTCTCACAACAATCGATACTACGCCTGAAACCGCAAACTACACAAAAGCAGCCCTAGCGCTTTCCACGCAAGAAAAAAACACGCCTACCAATCATGTAGTATATGATAAAAATTCGAAAAAACTTTTACAGTCTCCCCTACAAACCATAACTCTTATTTACAAACTAGAACGCACGCCCTTCAATCTCCGAGAACATCTCTTTAAACAAATATATGAATCTCTCTCGGATCAAGGAGAGCTAATTATTGTAGCCCGCAAAAGCAATATTTTTCTTTGGTTATACTTTTTTATAATCAAGACTCTCTTTGGCAATGACATTCGTAAAACTGGTATTTATGCATTTTTTGGACCATACGAACCAATCTCCCGCACACGCACTCTCCATGAACTTCGTCGTGCTGGATTTACTACTATCACATGGTTCGGGCTCTTCCCCATCCCTCCTTTTTATGAACAAGCCTACCAGATGTTTCTTCAGTACCGTAAAAGTGAGGGATCGAGCTATCTACACCGCGAGGTACGCGTCAATATCATTACTAAGATTATTGGCGCACTGCTACGTATACAAGGGATGACTCAGTATGGGATCTTTGGCTCAACGATTGTCATTACATGCAAAAAATAGAAACAAACCCATATCTTGAGTCTGTATTAGAGGCTACACCCAGACTACTCACTCAACTCAACCGTAATCCTCTCGCACACACCTACGGGTCTTTCGACCGAGCATATTGGCACTTTCGTACAAATATGACTCAATCAGCCCGCTATCAGGAAGCAACTCTTACGCTCGCTCTTCTGTATGTCCATGATTTTGAAGGCAATATATATCATCATAATAACCAAATTCTCGAATGGATTAATGCGAGTCTTACCTACACAGCATCCATCCAGCGCGCCGATGGCTCATTCGATGAATGGTACCCGTACGAAGGATCTTATGTTGCAACAGCATTTGTAAGCGCCGCTCTTGCCGAGACAGTTCGTATAATCTCCAAAGAAAAAATCTCAAATTATGCCTCCATAGAAACAATGCTAAAAAAAAGTGGTGCATGGCTTCTTCATCACACTGAAAACTCAGCGTGGAACCAACTTGCCGGAGGCATGCTTGCACTTGAGCGCATCGGACAACTCTTCGGTGAACAAAAATTTAAAACTGGCGCGTATACACAGGCAACTCGCATTAAAAATTATCAATCAAAAGAAGGTTGGTGGCCAGAATATGGAGGCCCCGACATCGGATACCTATCACTCATGATTGATTATCTCGCAAAATATATAGAAAGCTCAACTGACACAAGACTCCTTCCTGAGCTCACTCGATCAACGACATTCATTACCTATTTTCTACACCCAAATTTTACTACCGGAGGAGAGTATGGTTCACGTAATACTGAATATCTCATCCCATCAGGATTTTCTATACTCGCACCCAATGATCAAAATGCCTCCTTGGTGGCAAGTTTTATAGAAACAAGCCTTTTACAGAACATAGGAATTCACCCAAAAACGCTCGACGACCGCTACCTTTGCTATATTCTGTATAATTGGCTCGAAGCAGGACTTCATCATCAAGCGCCAAATCAGACCATCGCTGAATATATTCAAAATCGCCGGTTCGATATCTTTTTTCCTGAATCCGGGATTCGTGCTTTGCAAAATAACGCATATTACTTTGTAACTAACTTAAAAAAAGGAGGACCCTTTCGACTCTATACAAAGCATAATATATACATCGATTCGGGTATTGAATGTACGGTCAATGAGTTGCGCCTTACTTCGAATACTATTAATATTGGGTACGCAACCAAACAAGACACCACAACACTAGAAGTATCTGGATATCTCAAACACGCTCAAATGCGCCCCCTTGGAACACTTTCCGGAATAAGCCTGATAATCTTTCAATATACATTTGGCCGCTTACCTTGGATGCAAAAACTCATAAAGAAAATATTCCGCAGTCTGCTCATTACATCTCCAAAAAAATCTACCGTACCATTTCGCCGAACAATTACGCTACATGAAGACTTTATAACTACCCAGGATGTTATAGAAGCATCTATCCCCCTAAAAAAACCTATCGTTGGTAAAAAAACATCGTACGCACTCATCCCAAGCGCTCAGTACTTTACACCTCAGGATATAACCCCTACGCACGAGCACGCTATCACTCACGAACACTCTCGAACAATTATAAAACGTCATCTCGCATAACTACGCACTTCATGCATCGATTTGAATTCAAATACCAACTCGATCCCGTCCAAACCCTTGAAGCACGCTCTTTTTTGAATCGTATCATGCAACGCGATTCCTATGCTCCTCAAGGATGGTATTCGGTAATCAGCGTCTACTTTGATTCGATCGGGCTTCGCGATTACTACGAAAAATGCGGCGGTTTTTTAAACCGTAAAAAAATCCGCCTCCGAACATACGAGGGTGCTGGACGATACTGGCTTGAGATGAAAGCAAAACATGATATGGGATTTCGAAAAGTACGCGCTGAGATTATTGAGCAAGACTGGCATGATTGCATTGATCACAACTTAACACGCATACTCAGTCGTATCCGCCCAGCTCAAGATCAGTTAGCCCTCGAAGAACTCCTCGGCATCATCATCGGGGAAGCGCGAAGACCAAGTGCATTCATTCGATATCGACGAACTCCCCTTGTATTTGGAACTCTGTCAGACCCTATCCGTATGACATTCGATGAACAAATAGAAGCATCTTTCGACATAGGTCTCGATACCCCTCAATCAATAACATCCATCCTCCCCCACGGTTCAATTTTAGAAGTTAAATTTGCCAAAACACTCCCGTCATGGTTTGGAACACTCGTCCGACAACTTCACTTGACCCGCACCAGCTTTTCCAAATATGCTAATGCTATCGACGCACTACACCGCTATAAGCCTTTACCAAAATAAAAAAACCTATGAACCAAAACTTTCTCACTAACTTCTATAACCTGACTCAAACTGAACTGAGCGCTACCGTAATCGTATTCAATATACTCTTCTCGTTTACTCTCGCCTACGGGGTTGTATGGGTCTGGCGCAAAACCCACAAGGGTCTTTCCTACTCTCAATCATTTGCCGTTACTCTTGTCATGATCGCGCCACTCGCATCAGCAGTCATGATGATCGTACAAAATAATCTTATCGGAGCATTCGCGCTTCTTGGAGCATTTTCACTCATCCGTTTCCGCACCATCATGAAAGAAACGCGCGACATTGCCTTTCTTTTCTTCGCTCTCACGATTGGCGTCTCCGTTGGTACGGGTTATTACTCTGTCTCCATTCTTACGACTGGAATTGTCTCTAGCCTCATACTCATCTTATACCGCTACAATTTTGCTTCCGCCTCAGGGACAGGATTCTTACTCACCTTTCACTCATCAACCGCGCTTGATGCAAATACTATTGAATTACTCTTTGGCGAATTTCTAAAGTCTCACGCTCTACTCCATGAAAAAGCATCCGCAGATGGCTTAGAGTTTGCCTACTCTCTTCACTTTAAAAAAGAAGGTCTGGAACGCGCATTCGTTGATCGCATACGCTCAATTGCGAGTGTTACCGACGCATTTTTGCTCACCGGCAAAGACTCAATCGAGTACTAGCTCTTTTTCTCTAGTATAAAAAAACGATGATATGGGTTTTCAAAAACCCTATACGTTTTTATAATTCGGAAACCTATGTTTTCAAGATCGCTCGTAATACGACGAAGCGAAAATTTACTTTTCCCAATTTCCCAATGATGACCGCTTTTCGTTAGTATATGTGTTTTTGCAACCAAACGCGGGACTGTATACACGCGCCGCCAGATACCAAGACCAGGAATCGGCAACTGAATTGGCAATGAACGCGTTGCGTCAGGGAATGAGACTATCACGCCTTGGCGAGAGACTCTATAGAGCTCACGAAGTGCTAATAACGCATCACTGTATGGCATATGTTCGAGTACTTCATATGCGACTGCGAGATCAAACTCTTTATCTTGAAACGGCATACTGCGTGCATCAGCAACATAATCCGGACCCAGGGCTGAATCCAGATCAACAGTCGTCACTTGCATATCAATCGCCCGTAAATACCTACTCACAAAACCACTACCCACTCCAACTTCAAGAACCTCTTTTGGGTTACGTGTTATGACTTCAGCAATCTGATGCCAATAACTCGCAAAACGCCTCTTGGAATCATATTTTAAATTATGATAGTGACTTTCTTGCATAGTATTCTTTAATGCGCACAGTCGCATAACACGCGAGGATAAGGAGTAATGGATTAATAGGATATCTTAATCGCGCTCCAACACCAAACCCAGTACTCACGACGGTAGCGCTAATGAAATATGTAATATAAGTAAGGAAGAACAGTGCCTCAACACGATACTCTTGATAGAGCATATAGAGACCAAATATCGAAAGCAGTGCAATTATCTTCCACATAATCTTTCCTACAATCACCGCAACTAACTCGGGCGCACGTAACTCACGCGCAGCCGCAAGTACCTTAGACGGCCAATCTCGCATCACGAGAACTGGAGGTGTTAGATAATTATGATGTGGCTTTATTTGTTCCTGTTGAGGCTTTTCAAAAAATACAGAGTACCCCTCATTTGTGAGCATCGCCGCAGTACTAAGTGCGCTCGCCACTATAAATTCCCGTGGATATTCGGTGACAAAAATCTTTAACGCAGCCCCTGTACTCTTACATCGCTCCAGTACTGACTGATACTCGGGCAACGGATTTGTAAGAGACCAGTTCGTTGAATCAACATGATACTTAGTCGCCATAACTGCCGTAAGCTCCCAGCTGCATAGATTGCCCTTATCATCCTGTGTCATATCAAGAACACCAAACGTATGATAATTACGCGCGACCCATGGACTCAATATAAGCGCTACAATAAAACAAAATTTTAACGCAGCACGCCGATCGCGCCAAAAAAGAAATAGGAAAGTAAAAACGACTACATATAATGCTACAGGCTTTGTGTATATTGCAATCAGTAGCCCGCTTGTCATCCCCCAAAATGCCCTTCGCTCTCTCTCTCGCAAAAAAATAATTCCATAATACAAATATATTAAAAGCGTGAGCACTAATAACGGCTCTGGCATAATAAGAATATGCATCGCAGACATCAGGGGCTCAAAAGAAACAAAAAGCGCTGGGATAAGCGCCATTCGCTCTGAAAGCCAGAATCGGCCTATTCGATAGGTATACACCGCGATACCTGCTGCAATAAAACATTGAATGAGTGATACTACAACCAATCCGTATGGAAAACCCCAATCAAAAAAACCGACAATAAAAGGATAGAGCGGGGTTCGAATCGCGTTTGGTCTATAGCCTACAGTATTAGCAAACGTCTCACTAAACCCATGCCCCTGAAAGATATGCCTTCCTATATCGACATACAGCGCGGAGTCACTCCACACAAGGCGCCCTACCCCAAATACACATATAAATAAAACTAGTAACACAAACTTCACACTCAAGACACCAAAAAAAATCTTCCGTTCACTCATTATCGAGGTAGTAATACAAGAACTATGCCAAGTAAAATTGCCACGATACCTGTCACTTGAAGTACCGTAAGCGTCTCACGAAAAAATATATATGACAAAATCGTAATCAGCACAAGTGCCGAACCCGTAGCAACTGGGTAGAGCATATTAAGCTGTAAGCGTGAAAGCACGAGTATATAAAGAAAAAAACTTACCCCGTAAAGCACCATCCCGCCGAGTAAAAACATATTCTTGAGTGGCTCAAGAATAATTGAAAATGATACGCCCTGTCCTGAAAGACGCGCCGCGCCCGTACGAAGCAACAGTTGAGCCGCTACCGTTAGCGTGATATCAACAATAAGTAATGCGTAAGCCATACTAGCAGTCATACTGCCAAGAATAATCAATAACCAAACATATTTCAAATATGAAAAACGAAATGATTGACAATCAAAAAAATTTGTGCTAAAAGAAATTTGGAGGCTCTCGTGCTTGTACTTTCAAGCCAACTCGCACGTATTCTCGCCTATCTCGAGGAATCGATTTACCGCAAAGACCTCGTTGGATCCGGACATGATCACACACATATCCAACGTCTCCTTGCCATGCGCAGAGTGGTATGGGATGAACTGCATATTGAATACCCCCTCCTAAGTCCTACCGACGCTGAGGTATTAGATCTTGCGTTACTCTTTCATGATCTCAATCGATCCCGAGACATGCGTGGACGACACGTAAGAGAAGCGCGTGAATTATTTATGGGCACAACGATACGCAGAGAGGGCTTCTCAGAGCAAACGATCATAGCGGTCATTGATATAGTTGAGATGAGCCATGAGAAAGACCATGATGAAGAGCCTATTTTGCTAACGCTCCTTCGTGACCTCGACAAATCAGATATGGGTGCGTTCGGTATCCTACGTATGCAGGGAGTCGCCGATGAACGAGGTTACGGATACTTCCAACCCCATGACTTTGATCAAACCGTACCGGCAACCGAAGGAGACGAAAATCTCGGATCAGTCGTAGATGACCTCAGATTCTGTCTTGAGTGGTGGGATAATCCAAAATTTGCCATTCGTAGCAGCGTCATCCGAAATAAAGTAGCACATCGTTTTGCATTCATGCGTACATTCCTCGCGCAGCTCGAATACGAGGCGCGGGAACTCAATCTTATCTAGGGAGGGCACATTGCCCTCTTTTTTATTTTAAAAAAATAAAAATCCGGTATAAAACCGGATCGCTACCCTACTGAAATGCCCCAATAAAAAATTGTATGTGTCTCATCGATAACACGCTGATTATGCATCGTGTCGGGCGGAATGGCGAGAAAGTCACCCGGCCTCATCTCGATCTGCTCATCACCTACGGTGTAAACTGCCCTTCCTTCGATACAGAAATAACACTCCCACATCGTTGGATGCTTGTGCAACTCAACATCGTCCTTTGTACGATCGAGAACGGCCACTGCAACCTGCGTAACATCTGGCAACACGCCACCACGAACAAACACCTGCTTCAGTACACTCGAGCCATGTCGTGTTGGCTCTCGATCCACATCATCACGACGTACATGAACTGGCCGCATACCTCTCCTTTCAAGAAGAACCCTGAAAACCTTTTATCAAAGAAATACTCTTCTGTCAAGACTCTATATGTATCACGCTAACTTATTTAAATCCTGCCTCTCCAAGCATTCTTTTAAGATAACTTGGTGTTTTTGAGGGGATGCTTGTAAACCAACCCGAATCACTACTCTCAAAATCAAGAGCTATCCGATTACGCGAGCGAGGGCTTAATATTGCTTGATAATAAAAATTTATACAATGACGCTTTTTATTACCGGGAATACGTTGCACGTACTCTTCAATACCAAGTAGTTTTGTGATTTGTACATGCAATCCTGTCTCCTCTAAGGCCTCTCTTCTTGCTGCAGCCTCAAGTCGCTCTCCTTTTTCTAACCTACCTCCTGGAGTAAGCCAGTATCCCTTCATAGGAGATATATTACGTTTCAGTAAAAGAAACTTTCCTTCGTGCACTAAAACGACATCCGCATACACCATGGGCATTACTTCAAGAATCTTAAGATAGAGCGGGTATGGTAATTGTTTTTTCTTTTTCATTTTTATTTTTTCTCTGCGCGGATGTATACAAAAATACCAAAATATTTTACCAGGGGGATTTTTTCAAGTACACGATTGAGTGAGTCAGCAAAAACAAACGGTACAATTATCGCACGTTCAAGTATCGGAATATGAAATCCTCCATGACCAATTAAATCTCGCAATCTACGTGTTGAAAAAAAACCATGCACTGGATCATCAAAATACATATGCCCAACACCTAATTTTCTAAGCACCCATCGCAATCCATCAAACAAACGAGTAATCGTTGTGGCTGAGACAATTAATAACCTGCCGCCTGGGCGTAAGACTCGATACGCCTCATCAATAAACTTTTCTGGATGATCGAGGTAATAAATAACCTCTGTTGCAATGACGGTATCAAACGATCCGCTCTCGAAAGGTAAATGTTCCGCATCAGCCACAACCCCATCAATATCAAACTTTTGTTTCAATTCTTCTACCATCTTTGAAGAAATATCCGTCACCACAACTCGATGACGCGCTGTCAAAAAACGAGCGATCTCTCCTGTACCCGCTCCCACTTCTAAGCAGTCTCCAAATGCTTGGGCAACAATAAACTCACGCCGACGATCGAGCGCGTATTGATTAGTAATTTGATCGTATCGACCTGCGATACGATCAAATACTTGAGCAATCTCAGTATTCGTCGGCTTCATTAGTCGCGATAGCGACGGAGAATCATGCGGAGAATCTTTAACCCATGCCAGAAGGCATTTACCTTTGTCTTCCCAGCATAACGAGCTCGCTCAAAAGCAGGAACTTCAGCAAATTTTAATCCTGCGCGATGTGCTTTCACTACAATTTCTGTACAAAATTCGAATCCCTGAGACTGAAGATGGAGCTTCTTAAGCCCATCACGAGTGATGCCTGTAAAAAGATACAAACTATCCGTAACATTAGTCCCATGAATAACATTGGTCAGCCAAGTAAACATACGATTTCCAAACCAACGAATAATCGTATCATCCTCGCTTTTACCACCAACCGTATAACGAGAAGCCATAACATAGTCATACCCACGGCGTACCTTTTCTACAATCGCAGGAATCTCTGCAGGATTATGAGAACCGTCTGCATCCATCATAAGAATGATGTCGCCCGTCACAATATCAAATGCTTCGAGAAATGCTCCGCCATACCCCCTCCCCTTTTGAGCAATAAATTTATCTGAAGGACGCATCTGAGCCCTTGCCTCTTCGGCAGTTTTATCAGTTGAACGCCCATCAATAACAACGATTTCATCTACAACATCGCGAGGTATTTCCTTCAATACCCGCCCGATGCAACCCTCTTCATTGCGAGTCGGAATAATAAGTGAAACTTTCATATTATTGATGATAGTACTCTTTGATAGCGCTCGCAATATAGACTATGTCCTCATCAGAAAGCTTACTCGATGAAGGTAACCAAAGGCCTCGACGCGCAATTTCTTCTGCAGCTGGAAACGATTTCCCTTGATACGCTCCTTGATAAATTGTTTGTGTATGAATAGCAGGATATACTCGGCGAGAACCTATACCTTGCTCTTTGAGATACGCAGCAAGCTTATCCGGATCATTAATTAAAATCTCAATAAACCATGGACTCGTGTCTTCTAAATTTGTCGGAACCCATTCAATAAAATCTATACCTTCTAGCTCTTTTTGATATAGCCGCCATATTGCCTTCTTGCGCTCAACGCGACTAGGAAGTTTTTTCATCTGCTCAATACCAATGGTTGCCTGTAGATCAGTAAATTTAAAATTCCATCCCCACTCGTCATGAATATCGAGACCTCCACGCGTGCGTCCAAAATCCTTGAGCCGTCGTATTTTCTGAGCAAGCTCCTCATTATCCGTCACTAAAGCTCCGCCCTGACCTGTAGTAATAACCTTCGGAACACTAAACGAAAAACTTCCGATATGCCCAAATGTCCCCAAATGCTTTCCTTTGAACTTTGACCCCAGCGCCTGAGCCGCGTCCTCAAGTAAAAACAAGTTATGTTTTTTGCAGAACTCTACAATGGCATTCATCTCTCCGGAACGTCCGTTAAACGCAACGTACATAAGCGCTTTTGTGCGTGGCGTGATAGCACGCTCCGCCTCTTCTAAATTCATTGATAGTGTTTCCTTATCGATATCGACAAGTAACGGCTCAATCCCTACAAGCTTCGCAGCATTCGGAGAAGCAATCATCGTAAAATCCGGTACCAAAACTTCGTCTCCTGCCTTGAGCCCGAGTGCTAAGAGCGCAAGCGTAAGACTGATCGTTCCATTGTTTGTCAGAATACAATATTTTGCACCGACATATTCAGCAATCATGCGCTCTAACTCTTCTGTTTTTTTAAACTCCATAATCCACCCACCTGACTGCATATAATCAAAAACAGCCTTGGCTTCAAGCTCATCAAACCAAGGCTCCATCTGAGGTATCATTCGTTTCTCCTCACTCATCACTCAATAAGATATTTATCCTCAACAAAAGGTCCATTCTTAACCTCAATCAACTCTGCATCCTCTACAATGTGAATTCCGTACCCACCATTCATTAAAATAAATACGTCGCCAACCGCAAGTGACACGGAATCAAACTTTACATACTCAGGCGCTGGTCCATATAAATCAATTGAAGCAGCTCCTTTTTTTACGATTAAGCACTCCTGCAATTGATCGGTCGTTCGTGATATGGGTGTATGCGCATGTGCCTTTAAATAAGCTCCCGCTGGATGCTTAAGCGTCACCATCTGAAGCGGCTCTTTGCCTGCAGTTACGGGCACTGATCCTGGCGCTATCACCTGGATTCGTAATCCAACGAGTGTATCTTTGTAGCGATATTCATCCATATGTATATTCTAACCCTTTATGATAATGTCGGAAAATGCTTTACCTCAAAACGTTTTCCTGCTCGTGCCTCTTCCTCAACAAGCTTCAAGTCATGATCTGTCATGAGCTTGGCAAGCGCAGTAAATGTTACACGCGGCTGCCACCCAAGTAACGTGCGCGCTTTTGACGAATCTCCAAGTAAAAGATCAACCTCTGAAGGACGAAAATGAACGGGATCAATATTGATGACTGTTTTTCCTGTTTTTCGATCAACTCCTCGCTCCTCAATTCCCTCTCCCTCCCATACAATATCCATCTGGAGATTTTTTCCAACCTCCTCAGCAAATTCACGCACCGTATGCGTTTCACCTGTTGCAATCACAAAATCATCCGGCTTTTCGTGTTGAAGAATTCTCCATATTGCTTCTACGTAATCACGCGCGTACCCCCAATCACGTTTCGCATTTAAATTTCCGAGGCTCAACACAGGCTGCAAACCAAGCTTAACGCGAGCAAGTCCTGTTGTAATTTTTCGTGTAACAAAATTCATTCCTCGACGAGGAGACTCATGATTAAACAAAATTCCATTCGACGCAAACATACCATAACTCTGTCGATAAATACGCGTCGCGTGGAACGCGAATACTTTTGAAAGACCGTACGGAGACTGTGGGTTAAACGGAGTTGTCTCGCGTTGAGGTGTTTCAGATACTTTACCAAACATCTCTGAAGAACTTGCTTGATAGTATCGAGCTGGGTATTTGAGCATCCGTATTGCATCAAGTAATCGAAGAGGACCAAGACCCGTAACATTCGCTGTATACTCAGGAACATCAAAACTAACCTTAACGTGACTTTGCGCACCAAGATTATAAATTTCATCCGGCTGAACCTTCTCGATAACCCGACTCAAGTTCGAACTATCGGCAAGATCTGCATAGACGGTAACGAAGCTCGGATACTTCGGATTATCATAGAGATGATCGATACGATACGTATTTGGAGCGCTCGAACGACGCTGGAGGCCATATACGTGGTAGCCTTTCTCTAGTAAAAGCTCCGCCAAATACGATCCGTCCTGCCCAGTGATTCCTGTAACGAGGGCCTTTTTCATGTATGCGACAATACCATAAATAGTCTTAAATGCCAAGACTTCTCAGCACCGCATCAAACTCTTGAGCAATACCGTCAAGCGAAAACGCATCTTCTACTTTCTGACGAGCGCGTACACTCATTGAACTACGAAGAGCGCGATCTTCGACCAATCGAGCAAGTACCTCAGTAAATTCTTCGGCATCGCCAGCTACAAAACCATTTACACCGTGATCTATGACATGCCGAGACTCTCCAACATCTGATGCCACGGTAGGAATACCGCACGCCATATACTCAATCGCCTTAAACGCACACTTCGCACGATTGAATGGCGTATCTACAAGTGGCATAAGTCCGATATCAATCTTATACTCCGCAAGAAGCGCAGGAATGGTCTCTACAAGGGCCCATGGGGCATCATCCACGAATGTGACGCGATAATCACTCTGTTTAAAAAAATCTTTGAGCGGCCCATACTGCTGCGAACCAATCACTACTAATGAAAACGCAACTCCGCGATCAGAAAGTTTCTCAAGAGCGTCTTTAAGAATAGTAAAATTCCCTGCTTTCATGTGAGCTATGCCATTCCCAATCCAGCCGAGCACGCCCGGCTCTGATACTACCGGTCGATAAGCGGACGTATCAACAGCCGTCGGAATAAACTGCACATGACGAGCATGTCGGTGCGCCCACTCAAGAATCTCATGAGATCCCCCTGTAACAACGGCTGCGCTCCGAGCAAGTATTACGCTTTTTCTGGGGCTATGGATCCACTCCGCATCATCAAGATCAAAGATGAGAGGAACCCCGCGTATTTTCTTGATTACTAAAACAAGAAATAAAATTTCCCATGCAACAAAAACCTTATGTACAACGATAACATCAGGACGCTTCGCAAGGGCTCTCCATACGCGCTGTATATTTTGAAAACGCCGATAAGACATACTCCAAAATGGGTGCCCAAGATCAAATAAAATACGTGCCTCCACATCAAGTCGCTCAACGATGCGAAATACACGCCATCTTGATGACCCGACGGACTCATTCCCCTTCGTTAAAAATAAAACTTTCATGAAAGAGACTCTATAAAATCGGTGATACGGCGCGCGCGCTGCTCCCACGTATAAAGCAAAGCGGATTCCTCTGCGCCGCGAGCAAGTCTTATACCAAGCTCGGGATCATTGATAATACGCTCGACCGCGCCCGCAAACATATGTGGTGTATTTTCTTTCACGATAAGACCGTTCTCACCATCATGGATAACCTCCTCATTAGCGCCGCCCTGTGAAGTAACAATCGGCTTTCCAGCACCAAGATATTCATACAATTTAGACGAGATACTACTTGGGTATGAAACCATAAGAGGATTTATCAAAATGTCTGCGACGGCTAAATACTGCAAAACCTCCGCGGGAGGCACGCGATCGATACATATAATCCTACCGACAAGTTCTTTTTCAATAATGCGTCGCTCAAGTAATATTCTTTGGTCACTTTTTATTCCCAATGCCACTAAGACCACTGACTCTGGCAAAAGAAGTACGGTATCAAAAAGCACGTCTATTGAATCCCATAAAAAACTTCCCGCGTAGAGCAATACTATCTTATCTTTTGGCATGCCAAGTGAGACACGGTCACGCGTTACTGACGCTAGATTATCAGTACCACTCGTATGCACGACGATACTTGGTTTTCCTGAATGATAAAAACCTTGAATTGATTTTGTAATAGCGACGAACCCATTAGAAGAAGCGATGGCAAGCCTCCAGAGAGGCCGTGCAAACATCCACTCTAACGTGCCGTGTACTTCAAAGATGACCTTTTTCCCATATAGTCGCGCGGCAAGCGCAACTGGCCACAGAAGTGGATCTCGAAAATACAAAACATCAAATGACTGTCGATTGCGTATACTATACAAAAATATGGAACGATGGCGCGTTTCTACATCAAGAAAAAACTTTATATGAACTCCCTTACGAGCAAAAATTTCAGCGACGTCAACTGGATCGGCTGCCCCAGACATAACAGTAGGAGTAAGCATTTGGCCTGCAGCCCATGCCTCAGCTGTCTTTACTATATTGAGCGTATGAGCGCGCGATAGCGACAATCGAGCGCGCGTAATATATAAAACACGAATCATCTTATCCTCCAGGATATAATCGTAAAAAACGCTTCGCCCATCGAAAGACACGAGCATTAAGACGACCTTTTGCCGTCATACGATACCCCTCACTTTCATGAACCAAATATCCTCCGTACACCATATCGGTTAGCCGACGATCTTGGAGAACATCCGGAACATAGCGATGTCTAATTTCATCGCGAGAAAGAATATCTGATCCAGACTCAAGGACATCAACTAAAATTCGTGCTGAAACACCTCGATCAACAAGAAAATAAAACTGCGCGTAACTAAAAAAAAGAAATATATAATGTGCAACTCCGTTCAAATAAAATAAAAACTCTTCAATATTTATCTCATGCGCGCGCATCCTCCAAAACCATACCGTGTACATAATAAAAAACAGCGCGCACCAAACCTCAACAGCAACCCAACGTCGTGTCGGCCGCCCGTAATGAAACCATAGCGCATGACCTATAAGAAAGCCGCAAAACGCTATCCATCCTCCGATAATTCCATCTATCATAAATCAAATACAACTGTTATGCGGTCAGTAATCGTACCTATGTTGTACCACGCATCAATGCTCGTTAAAACAAGCAGTATACTTGCCACTCCTACAATAACTCGCCATGGAACTGGGCGTCGTGTATATGCGTATGCAGCTGAGATGGCAAGTAACGGATAAAGCGCATACCGATATCGAGTTTCGACAATTGCTGGGATCACACCTAACGGAAGCATTACCATAGTGACGAGCACCGTATTAGTAATACGGTTTGGTCGTTCTCGACTAAGAATCCATGCGCCCGTAAAGCCAAGTACAAAAATAATGATAGTCCATATAAATGATGCTCCGAGAGTTGCGATTCGCTCATAAGGTTGGCCGGCAAGATGAATCCAAAACCCTCCGGGCCGTATTAAACTTACATACAAACTTGTCTTTCGAATTTGTAACCCGATAAATTCGATTGGATGTTTTGTTAAAAAGCGTACGTACTCCTGACGGGAGATATGATCAAGCTCTTTCATTGAAACAGAATCGCGAATTCGCTGAATCTCCGGAGGCTTTTCAAATCCTCCCGTTGCACCACGATGATTACCAACCCATACGTCATACCATCCAACGCCAGTCGTCAAAATAAATCTCTCATAACGCTGAGACATCCTATATGACCATGGCGCCACGAAAAGCATACACCCTAACACCAATGCCATAGCCATCCTACGATCGCGTATCCAAAATGCATATCCGCACAAAACAATAATCGCAAAAATAATAATTGGACGCGTCAATAATGCAACGGGCCATAGTATCGCAAGCATACCCAAAGAAGTGCGACTTGGAATCTGAAAATATCGTATCGTCGCGTAAAGCGCACCGAGTAAAAGCGTAATAAAAAAAGTTTCTGTGAGTAGTAGCCCGCTTACAACGATCAGATCGGGAGCAAAGGTAAAAAATATCGCAGCCATAAACCATGCGCGCGGCTCGTCAGGCATAAGTTCTCGTGCAATCAACCATACGAGTATTACGGATATCGCTCTCAAAAAAGCATGCGCAACCCATACAACCCAAATCCTGTGCCCAAAAATACTGTAGAGTGTAGCAAGGAATAATTGATATCCGGGACCTACGCGGTTAATCCCCCAATCTTGCTCAGGAGTACTCGCGAGTGCCGTCTCTTCAACATATCCATTTCCTCGGGCAAGATTCCACGCAATCTTGTCGTAAGCAGCAGCATCAACGCGCGGGCGATCGTGATAGTAAAATGCGTACCCAAGCGACAACATAAATGCTAGACACGCGATACTAATTATTTTCTGCATGAACGATCAAAAATATTAAAATATATTATTGCGCCAATCGCCTTTACACCATCATGCCATGTAATCTTTTTACCTTCTTTATATGTACGGCCGTAATAATTTATCGGCACTTCATAAATGCGCCATCGAGTACCGCCCTCACTTTTGCCGTGCGCGACACGCGCCGTCAATTCCGGCTCTATACCAAAACGTTTTGATCGTAAACATGGCGTAATAGAATCTAACACTTCTTTACGAAACACCTTATACCCCGTTTCCATATCCGTAAGATTTAGATTAGTAAATACATTCGAAAGTATTGTTAAAAATGTATTTCCAAAATAATGCCAAAAATAAAACACCCGCTGTACATCGCCACGGAATCGAGACCCGTAAACCACATCCGCCTTTCCATCCTGTATCGGTTTTAAAAGTACCGCGTAGTCAACTGGGTCGTATTCTAAATCAGCGTCCTGTACTAAAATCACATCTCCTGTAGCACGTCTGAATCCTTCTTTAAGTGCGGCTCCTTTGCCAGCGTTACGTGGAGCTGTAACACAAATAATATTCTGCCTAGTCTGTAAAATACTTGAAGTACCATCGGTTGACCCGTCATCGACAACAATAACCTCCTTCGTTACATGAGGAAGTTCTGTGGCCTCAATACGCAAAAGGGCTTCGTGTATCGTTGCTTGTTCATTATATACAGGAATGACGATTGATAACTTCATAATATTTTTTATAAATCAGATTATTCCTCTCAAAAACTCACTCACAAACAAGGCTCTATTTAACCATGAATACTTATTAATATGGTCACGAGCATATGTTGCTCGTGACTTATCACGTAGCGCACTGCGAATGCCCTCTACAAAAAGTGTAGCTGTAGGCTTTTCCACAAAATATATGTCTGCGTCACTCGCTATCTCTCGTAGAGCGGGTAAATCAGTCGCCACCACAGGAGTACCTGAGGCCATATATTCAAACAGCTTCAAAGGTGAAAACAACATGCGGCCACGTTCGTTATCATCTTTATACGGAGCAATTAAAACATCGGCTGCACGCAAATAACGTGGTATAACTGCATACGGTTTCGCGGATACCATCCGTATATTACCACGCTCTTCGTCAAAAGGACCTCCTACAACAAAAAACAGCATTTCGGGTAACTGTGAGGCAAGTGCCGGAATTATATCAGTCCCCTTCCATGACTGCATACTACCCGCGTAAAGAACGACTTGTTTATTCTGCGGTATTGCGAGTGCTTCGCGCGCATCTTCCCGCGAAGGAAGTTCTTCAAACAACCTGAGATCAAATCCGTTTGGCGCAACAAGAATTAATGCCTCCGTAACCCCATACTGCGCACTGATTCTCTTCTTTTTCTCTTCATTTGTAGATACGATGCCGTGCGCAAACGAAAAAATAATACGATATACAAACGAAGGCATTTTACCAAGCGAGTGGCACTCAAATACAAAATGCTGACGAAACTTTTTACTCGTAATAAGAAGAAAAAATGCTAACGCAACATCTCGAACATAAAAACATGTATCATCTGGAGCATTCTGAATAGGAGCGCGAAAACGCCATGCGAGCAGTAAACTTTTAGGCCATACAAAAAAATACGGCCTACCTACCGCAATGATCGGAAAATTCTTTTTAAGAGCGTATCGCTGCCATATATCCTCGCGCGTTACTCGCATTTCCGATACCCAGAGTTCCGTATCAATACTCTGCGCAAATGCCTCCGCCATCTTTATTGTCTGGCCTGCATTTGCAAGCGCTGAAGGATACGTAAGCGACGTTACATATCTGATAACCATTATTGTAAGTAATACAAAATGAAGTATACTAATGCTACCATGGATTCTCGCAACATTCACGCCATTGGATGCGACCTATCTGATGCGCGGATCCAACACGTACTTAACGAAATTACGAGACTCAAAAGTCTCGCTCGTCCTGTTGTCTGCCTACCTGACCTACATATAAAAGATCGGACCGAAGCACCATCATCATTTGCAGCCGCCACCCGCGACACAATCGTGCCCGACCTGACAGCACCATCGGTTGGCTGTGGCATGGGGATTCTCACAACCTCTCTCACAAAAAAAGATCTCGACCATCAGGCATTCGAGCAATTTTACTATTTCATGCGCCGCGATCTCGGACCACGATATGGCCATTTAAAAAATATTCTCTTATGGCTTGGTCTCATTGAACGACCAAAAAATACTTACGATCTTTCCGTTAAAGAATTCGAAGATCTGATCAAACGTGGCGCGCCAATGGCAGTTGAAAAATATAACTTGCCGCCCCAGACTCTCAACCATATTGAAAATCATGGTTCCGTATTTACTCACGATGAACTCGATTCGCTCAATCTCTCAGATATACTTCCGCGCATTTCGTACCGATCAGGTAGACACGATCTTGGATATGGATTCAAGGGCAATCATTTTCTTGAGATTCAATATATTGAAGATATTCTTGATGAAGAGGCTGCACAAAAATGGAATTTAAAAAAAGACCAAGTTGTCATCATGTATCATGGCGGTGGAGGTGCGGTCTCTTATCATATAGGGAGATACTTTGCGAATCGTAAAAAAAATACCCTAAAGCAAAAGTTTGCCCTTTTTATACTAAAGGCACTCTTTCACTTTGGAGCACCTACAAAATGGAAATACGCCACGCAACGCTTTCGATATTATTTTTTTCCTCGTCCATTTACAGAAATACCGCTTTCCTCGCCTGAAGGTCAACGTCTTCTACGCGCAACAAAAGCATCACTAAACTATAGTTATGGGTTTCGTATGGCTATTACAAAACGTATTACTGATAGCCTTCGAGCGCTCTACCCAAAAAAAGACATCGAAACGGCGCTTCTCTGGGATTCATCACATAATACGGTCACTCGAGAGATTATTGGAGGTGAAGAACTTACCGTACACCGACACACTGCCAATCGAGTATTTGAGGGACAGCCCGTTATTATTTCCGGCTTTAATACAACAAACTCCTACCTTGCCATAGGACAGGCACAATCTGAAAATCACCTTTTTTCTGCCGACCACGGAGCGGGCACCGTCATCAAGCGTCTCAAAACGCATGAGCATCCTGAACGACTCGTTACTCATATCTACCAAACAAAATCTCCATTCAAACAGATCGTCACTCATCAAACGAATGAAGGGATTGATCATGTTACTAAAGAACTTACAAGCGCTAGCATCATTCGTCCTGTTATTCGATTACGTCCTCTCGCCGTATTCAAAGGATAATTATGAAATTCTCTTGCGATAACATTCAAGAACCCTCCATTCGAAAAAAACTGGATCGTATTAATAAGATTCAGAGTCTTGCCACACCTCCTCTCTGTCTACCAAACATTCACCCGAAGGAAAAACTAGAATCCCCTCCTCAATTTGTCGCATCCACAGATGGAACAATCGTTCCGATGCTTTCTGCGCCAGCAATGAATTGTGGGATGAGCGTTTTCACTACAAGCCTCACAAAAAATGATTTCTCTCCTGAATTTCTTGAAACGTTTGCAAAAAATATACGTAAAGGTGCCGGACCACGCCGCACCTCAATCGAAGCTTTTCTTACATGGTTTGGATGGAAAGACACTCATCAGTCACGCTATGATTTGAGCGTCTCAGAACTTGAAAATATATTTCTTTATGGAGCGCCCGCTGCAATTAAAAAATATAACCTTCCAGAGCAAGAACTCGAGCACATCGAATATGGAGGTTCCGTGCTCACCGAAAAAGAGCGTCACGCCATACAGCTGAATACTATTATCCCTCGCTCATCATATTCAAATGCACGTCATGAGATGGGATATAACTTTGGAGGAAATCACTTCCTTGAATTTCATACGGTAGAACATATCGTTAACCCCCATAAAGCTCAGGCTCTTGGGCTTAAAGAAGGTCAACTACTCCTCTTTTATCATGGTGGAGGAGGGCATGCGACATATCACCTTGGACGATACTTCGCACGACGTAAAAAAAATACTCCTTTTCAAAAATTTGCGCTCTTTTGGCTCAAGGCACTTTTTCATTTTAGCTCTACAGAAGGACTGCAACGATTTCACCTTCGGTGGCGCTATTACTTTTCTCGAAAACCTTATCCGGAAATTCCACTCGACTCTCCCGAAGGACAACGACTCTGGCAATCAATCCAGCTCGCACTCAACTATGGTTATGCATTTCGAGTCGCCCTCTTAAGGCGCATCACTGATGCCCTCCCCCATGGTACCGTCTCATTTTTCTGGGACGCCGCTCATAATTCGATTCGCAAAGAACTGATTGATGGGCAAGAAATGATTGTACATCGCCAAGATGCTGTACGCGTTTTTCCAGACAAACCAATCATGATCACAGGACTCGCAACCACACTTGGCTGTATTGGCGTAGGACGCGAAGGTGCTCAACAAAGTATGTGGTCTGCGACTCCAAGCGCAACAAAAGTTATTGATGAATATATTCGAGCAGGACGTTCAATAAAAGAATTACCAACACGGGTCAGCTATATTTCAAAACGCAAAGAACCGAAACTTATCGTAAAAGAACATATGACGAGCGAAGGACTTTTTGACGTCGTTGAGAAACTCGAAAAAGAGAATATTATTGAAGCAGTAGCCTATATACGCCCCCTTGGCGGCATTAAGGGTCATTAATCATGGAATCAATCTCTGAACTACGCAAACGTTTACAAGAAGAAAAAGTCCGACCATCTGGCTGGACACGACCTTTTGGCTATACAACATTTCAACGAGGCCCCTCAATTTACATCACTCGCGTCCTACTAAAGACCCGTCTTACCCCAAATCATATTACTTTCGCATGTATCGTAAGTGGCATAATAGGAGCGCTTTTCATGCTTGGACTAGAAACTCCCTGGAAACTCCTTGGAATCATATTTCTCTACTTTAATATCATTCTTGATAAAGTAGACGGTGAACTCGCTCGCCATCATAATACATTCTCCCTTAAAGGAATTTATTGGGATGAGATTAATCATCTCATCATCCCACCTCTTTTTTGGATTTTTTCTGCCTACGGCATCCTACACATATCGGTCTTTCAACAAGGACTCTTCATGACTACTGCCGCGCTCGGAGCAATGGCACTTATGGTAAATCGCATTGTTCATAGTCTCGCGCCTCAAATTTACGCAAAAAAATACATGAAGCACCCGGAACATTTTCCATTTTCAGAAAAAAACATGCAAGACATTTCACTCTCACCACGTCATCGATTCTCTCTCCTTCGCCCAATCGGACACCTAATCCACCAACTGCAAGATTTTTTTATAATCATCTCACTTAGTAGCCTTGTACTTATCTTTGAATACCTATTCAGACGAGACTACATATTTCATCCAATTTTTGGATGGTACATCGTCGGGATGAGCATACTATTCATTCTTTTTGCATGCGAAAATATGTTACGCAAAGGAGCTCTCGTCACCCAACATATCGAAGATATTAACGCCTCCCGCAAATAATTTCTTCAAACTGATGATTCACGATCTCAAGAGAGTACTGAGAAACCCATATCTTACCGCTCTCAGCCAATTGCTCTCGTAACTCTTGATCACCAAGTAACTTCCTAATGGCAGCAGCGAAAAGGTCTGGACTTTGCTCGAGAATAAACTCCTGCGCTTCTCGTGGCAGAATTTCACGTACACCCCCGACATCTGAAGCAACGATCGGAACGCCCAAAGCCATCGCCTCTAACACCACGTGAGGAAACCCCTCTTCTTCTGAAGGCATAAAAAAAAGATCTGAGGCCGCAAAATACATAGGGACATCTTCATATGGAATCTCTCCAACCTCTCGTATATTTTTTCCAACAAACGTATGCTCAAGAGGACCAGAACCTCCAATAATAAATTCTACTGATGAATCGTTAATAAACGTCTCGGCAGTTGGCGCAATCATATGCGCACCTTTTCGCCTTGAAAGATGATGTAAAAAGAAAATGACCTTTTTTTCTTCATCAATATGAAGTCGCTCACGTGCCTCTTTTTTTCTACCACTCCACGCGGTAAATCGAGCGTGATCAATCCAATTTGGAAGAACTGCCACTCGACTAGGATTAAGCGCGTACTGCTTTATATATGAATACTTCATGCCTTCAGTCCCCGTAACAAGCGTAGATTTGCGAAGCGCAAAACGAAATACCCGTTCCTCAACCCATTGACGTCTATATAACCACGGCATACCACAATTCCAATAGAAACTACGTCCAAAAAGTGGAGCTAAAATCCCCCCGACAAAAGAATAATGCACCCAAAAAACTCTATACCCTCGAAGTCGCAACATAAAAAAACGAACAAACATTTCAAGTATACGCAAAGGCAATGACCGAAACCACATAAGACGTGCCCCCGGAAAATCAATCGGGGCTTCACCTCGCTCAATAAGAAGCACCACGTCATGGTGCTCACGTATTGATTTTATAAACTGATAATTATAATAAAAATGCGTCCCAATATTTCGACGGTACTCTGGCAATATATATACAATTTTCATACGTTCCTCGTACATCTCACCAATAAATCTTTAAACATTAAGAGGTACTCTTCCTGTGTGGATAACGTCTGAGCTTTTTTATATGCTTCTGTTCCAATACCCCATCGTATACTAAAATCTTTTCGTACACGTAAAAGCTCTCGCAAAAAATTACCCTCGTCCCCCACCTCAACAACAAGACCTGAAATATTATCCTTGAGGAGCTCGCCCACAACTCCGACATCGGTCGTCACAATCGGCATACCAGAGGCCATGGCCTGCACTAAACTCAAACCATATCCCTCATACCACGAGGCGGATACAAAGCAATGATCTGAGGCAAAAAAACGCACCGGATCATCAATCCAACCTTCAAATTGTACGTGGGTACCAAGCTTTTGTATGCGGACATAATCCTCAAGCATCGCGCGTTCTGGCCCATCTCCCACAATACGCAACAACGTTCTTGGATAATCTTTCAGTATCCTTTCAAAGGCTCTAATGATCATCAAGATATTTTTTTCCTGAGAAAGTCGAGAAGCCACAAGAAACACAAACTCTCCGACCGGATCTTCGTACGATCGATGAGCTCCAACCTCATAATAACTCCCTAACTCGACTGTAATCGGTAATATATCAACGGGTCGACGAGTATGGATAGTGCGCTTGATGCGCTCACTCACAACACGAATACGTGAGGCACGCTTAAGAAGCATTTGAGCAATACGTACGCGGATAGCCTGCTTCCACGACTCTTTTCTCAAATAAGGATTTAAAATATCCGTATGTACCTGATACTGCCATGGAATATTAAACCGCCACGATAAAAAGAGTGCCGCAAGCCCCGTAATCTCTTCTTGCGCCGTAATCACCCATGAGTCCTCCGGCAACTTCTTTCGTAATATCCGAGCTCCAGTAAAATAAAAACCGATGGCTCCTCGTGACCACGCGGGCACACCAACTAACGTGCCTTCTTCGAATTTTTCTCTTCCCTCTGCAACAATGACCAAACGAGAAAATAAACGCGCATACTCCCGCGCGCGCAAACGAAATGCCGATTCTTCTCGGAATAATGCTGAATCACGACTGAGCATTAAGACATTCATGAATAAACCTGATTAAAAATCTCCATCGTCTCATCAACCATGCGAGAAACTGTGTATTTTGAAGAATCGATTCGAGCATTCTTTGATAACGTATCTCCCAACGACTCATCCTTTATAAGTCGCTCAACTGCCTCCGCTAAGGCGCGCTCGTCATCATATTCTATATTAAGTGCATTCTGCTCATGGCGCACAATCTCTCTATTGCCACCCGCACTCGTCGTAATCACCGGTACACCTGCGGCCATCACCTCAAGAAGTTGGTGAGAGAATCCCTCGTATGCGGTATTCAAAACAAAAATATCTGCAGCGGCAAAATACTCCGCAAGCGTTTTTTTATCACTCGCGCCTATAAAATGAACGGGCACACCTACTGCCTCTTTTTCAAGAGACGTTCGCTCTGGCCCATCTCCTACAATAACAACTGTTACATTTTTAAGCGCTCGTGCTGCACGTATCAACGTATGAAACCCCTTCCACCATACAAGACGCCCCACGGAGAGAATAACATTACCATGTAACACAAATTTTGAACGTGCATCCTCGCGCGACGCGCTCACGAAAGGTTCAACACCATTTGGTACAACAACGATTTGATCTTCATGAATACCCCACCGAATAACGATGGACCTTAAATACTGCGACGGAACAATAACAATACGTGCGCGTGACGCAACCCACCGCTCAATAGCCCGTAGTATACTTACACGAAATCCGTATGACCTTGTTAAAAAATCATCAAGCAAATCCCTCGTGCCACTCTGCTCCCATGCATAATCCCCTACTATTTTTAGTAGAAAAGGCTTGCGAAGAATAAACGCCGCGAGTGCTGCTGGCAATCCTGCACTCACCGGATCTTGTGCGTAAATTATGTCGGCATCTCGTGCACACCGAATCACCGCTCGCGCATAACGAAAATATTGTACACTCTTAAATCTATTTCGAGTAACAATAAAAAATGGTACGCCACGATCTTGCAATGTTTGTTTATCACCATACGTCACAACTCGGACCATTACACCTCGCCGCGTAAGCTCCCGAACCATTGTAGCTGTATATGTGGCAGGACCACCGATCGCAGGAGGATACATCCCTGTTGCAAATACAACTTTCATAGAAGTGCTCGCTCAAAAACCATCTTCATCTGTTGCGCTATATCAATCCATAAATACTGGGTCACTACGAGTTCTCGAGCACGCGTTTGTATGCGAGCCTTCAGCGCATCATCTTCAAGAATCTGAATAATACCTGCTGCAATATTATTTACATCGCGTGGGCGTACGACAACGCCCGTCTCTCCATCACGTAAAAAATCTTTAATTCCACCCACAGACGTCGCAACGACTGGCACTCCAACACCCATCGCCTCTAAAAATGCGCTCCCTAAACCCTCTGAAAGTGATGGCCGAACAAATATATCTGCGATCCGATAGTAATCAAGAATACGATCATGGTCGACTGTACCGGCAAAAATAATGGAATCCGCACACTCAAGATCGCGAGCAAGCGCTCGAAGTAATCCTCGCTCCGGCCCATCACCAACAAGTACAAGCTTTACCTGTATTCCTTTTTGTCGCACAAGTGCATGAGCTCGGAGCAGATCCGTTAAACCATTTTTTTCAACAAGCCTTGAGACTGAAAGAACTATACGATCTTCACTACTAATACCATGGAGCTCCCTAAGCTCTGTTTCATCTCTCTGCTCCATCGCTTCAGAAACAAAATGCTCATCAACTCCGTTTGGGATAAGAGTGATCAGCCCATGAAACCCAGCATGCTTTGCACGATCTGTAAGATACGAACTAATTACGACCACCTCGTCAGCAATTCCAAGAACGCGCTTCCACCAATACGAGATCAAACCTCCTCGACCGTACTCTATATAGTTTTCTGAATCTCCCTCTTGAAGAGTGACAACGAACGATAACGCTGGGTATCGTCGTTTTAATATATACGCTCCGATCGTACCTTGAGAAATCATCATCCCCCATAAAACTGCATGACTTGGGATACGACGTATGGAAATATACAAAGGTAACATCCATCGATCCCACGAGAACCCAAGTCCCAAACGATGAATTTCGATATTATCACTCACCTCTCGAGCAGGTACCGATCGTGACTGACGCGCCGTTAATACTAAAAAACGCATCGTTGGAATGCGTTTGGCAATATGATAAATAGCAAGCTCCGCGCCTCCGACCATCGGTAGATACGAAGTAGTGCATACGATCACGAGCGGCGTTTGCTGCGATTGCATTGATGGCTTATTATAAAATAAATGGCCCAAATCGACAAGAAAAAAATCCTTTATTTTTCAACAAAATCCGTATATGGTGGCGCTCAGCGGTACATCCTCGACCTTATCGACTACCTTCCTAAAGATCACTATGAAATCCATGTTGCTGCAGGAGGGAAAGGACAACTTGCAACCGCAGTTATAGAACGTAACGTCCCCTACCATGAGTTACAAGGCCTTGAGCGCGACGTAAACCCTCTGATGGACATTAGGTCCTTAATTCATATATGGAGGCTTATACGCAAAATTCGACCAGATATCATTCATCTTAATGGATCTAAAGTAAGTGTACTTGGGGCAATTTCGGGACGCATTGCGGGAGTACCTCATATCGTATCAAGTACTCATGGGTGGCCCTTTCTGGAAGAACGCCCTCGGTGGCAACGCAAGCTTATTAAATTGATCGCAAAAATTGCTAGCTGGTTCCAAGATACAATCATCTGCGTTTCGGAACTTGATTACATGATCGGCATTCGCGAGCATGTCGCAAACCAAAAAAAATTACAACAAATCCATAACGGCGTAGACCCAAGAAAACATATTTTTCTTGATCGCAGTGACGCGCGCGAACGCCTACTAAAACGTCAGCATATTCCTCGCCAAGACTATATAATCACGGGCACCCTCGGAGAATATACAAAAAATAAAGGCCTTCACTATCTCATTGAAGCGGCACGTCATATCGTCGATATCCAACCGAACATCCTCTTCCTTCTGATGGGATGGGGGGAAGAAAAAGAATACCTTCTCGAACGTATTGCGGCTTATCGTCTTGAGAATCAAGTAATTATTGTCGATGCGCTTCCAGAAGCATTCACCTACCTCAAGGCCTTTGATATATTTATTCATCCCTCCGTAAAAGAAGGTTTCTCTTACGTTCTTCTGGAAGCATCTTTGGCAGAACTACCTATCATTACTACTCAAGTTGGCGGGAATCCTGAAATTATCGAGAATTTTAAAACTGGACTCCTTATACAACCGCGCTCTCCTCAAGAAATTATTAGTTCAGTCTCTCATCTTATTAAAAATCCTGACGACCGCCAATCGCTTGGCAAGGCGGCACGCACCAAAGTACTCAAAGATTTTTCCATTCAAGCAATGGTTGACGCAACAGAGCGCGCATACGAACGCTCTTAGTACATTAAAAATATCTGCGCTTTAAGAAAAGCACTACGCTCCCACATAAAATTCCTGCGATAATGCTACCAAAAAAGAATGTGGTGTTTGATATTTTCACTCCCTCATAAATCGAAGCTTGCTGATCGATAGACTTCGTAGGCTCCTGATGAGATTCCTCTTCTTTATCAACAATGGCGGGCTTTGGTTCTTCACTTTTCTCTACTGCGCGAACTAAGATCGGATTACTATTTTGTACCACAGACTTCTCACGCCCCGGTGTAGGACTACCAACAATCACTCCTGTCTGTGATTTTGTAACGGATACGCCATCTCCTACCGTGCCTGTATATATAAGACTGGATGCCTCTTTCCCCGTAGGGTACAAAAGGCGCACGGACGGATTAGTCGCTGAAATTTTAATCCCGAACGATGCCAGCGGAAAGACGACTTGAGACACTCGATCAAGCGTTGTTCCTTTTGGCAGTGTGTAGCGCGTCATCGTGTTCGTTTCAAGAACCCATCCACTCACATCAATAGCCCCACCTGAAGGATTTACAAGTTCAACCCATGCATCGTTTCCAGGAAAAATCTCGCCAATGAAGATGGGGCTTTGTTCAATGAGAACCGCCGCTCTATCTTCAGCTGACTCCTCCCCTTGAGCAATAATCAAAGATGCACTGTATGTTCCAGGGAATAAATACGCATGAGAAACATTCTTTCCTTCCTGTACTGCTCCGTCGCCAAAATTCCATACATATCTAATATGTTGACTCTCGAGTTTTTCATCACTCCACCCAAGTGCCGTACCTGAAAACAAAACTACTCCACCGACAACTCCTTGTTGATCAGACCCGGCATATGCTCGAATCTTCTTCACCTCCGTTGGACCTGAATATACTTTTGCACCAGTACTCTCTGAGTTACCCTGACTCCCTTGAGTCACGGGCTGCTCTACTATTTCGGGTTTTTGAGTACTCATTTCCCATGCGCTCACACCCGTATCATTTATTTTCCGTCGAAGCGCGATTCCTTCTTGAGCACTATCAACAACTACAAAATCTCCTTTCTTCCATAACCCAGCGCCCTCCGCGGTCGATTCCCATGTTTTACCTTCTCGTCCATATTGTACAAAATCAACTATCGTATCAGCCGTACGATCACTCGAAGAAAAAAGTGCGACAGATCCAGACGTATTCCCCATGTTACCTGTAGCGCCTGAATGATATAGTGCCGTCAGAGACTCGCTCCCCGTAGAACGTAAATAAATAAAAAGAGAGGAACCGCCGGCAAGCTCTCGTTCTGGGAATGAAAAATACCCCACTCCATCTGGATACAACGTCCACCCCGTAAGCGATATAGCTTCGGAACCACTATTTGTTATTTTGATATATTCATACCCCGTATCAACACCTGTAGGATTAAACATAACTTCCGAAAGAAAAATCCCAGAACGTGCATGAGCAAGTCCTGGGATTCCTAGCAATCCTACTGAGAGAAGAAAAAAGTATTTTTTTAGTTTCTTGAGCCTCACAGTGTTTGTAACTCTTCTTGAATTGCTTTCTCAGCGGCAACATTCTTTGCTGTATGTGCGCGCTCAATTGCTTTCTGATAGTACTCTTTAGCAAGCTCGATCTGATTTGTCTCCCTATAATACCGCGCAAGACTTACTACTAAAGAAATATCTCCCACGTTCTTCGCTATACCATCTTTTAAGACGTCGTCTGCTTTATCAATCTTTGCCGTATATTGATATCGATAGAACTCATAAAACCCTTGATAAAACCCGACCTCATCCGATTTAGCAGCAATTGCCTTTTTATACATCGCCTCTGCTCTTGGATAATCCTTAAGAGCCTCAGCATAAAGGTTTCCCAAATTCCACTGAACAATGTGATTCCCTGGCTGAAGCGCTAATACATACTGCCAAACCTCTTCTGCTCCGCGGTAATCTCCGATCATCTTCAGATTGAGCCCAAGCTCCGTCCATACGTCAGTCTTTTTCCCATCTTTCTTTAACTGACCGACTAACTCACCAATACGAGAAAATATCACCTTTTTAGTAGCCTCCGAGAGGGTTGCATCTCCAACAACGACTTGGCGGTCTAAATTTGGCTGCTTTACCTGTGACCCTTCGCCGGTTTCAGGAGTTACCTGAAATTGACCTTCTCCCTCAACTCCCTTATTGATAACGCCCTTATTCTTATCAATATTTTCATGCGAACCAAAGATCCCAGACTTATACACCCCGAACCCAACAGCAATGACTACAAGCCCTGCCGCGAGGCCATAATACGCTTTCTTATTCATAAGCTTCATTCTAAGAAGCAATGGGATTTTTTTCAAGACAAAACAAAAACCCCCTTTCGGGGGTTTTTGCCTAGCCTCTCGCCACAAGTGACGAAAGCACAAGTGCTAGATTAGTTTGACCGTGTGAACGAGCGGGATGAGAGGTCGTTTGTCAACGTATCTGTGCCAGTCGTTGGTACGCCAAAACCGTTTGTGAAGTCATTTGTTGCTGCAACAACGGTTGTGGTTGCCTGTGGCGACCAGATAAAGTCGTCTTCACTACCTGCGTCAATCGCGACCGCATCATTCATATACGCTGTACAGCCTTGCTGAGTCGCGTTGGTTGCGTCTGAACATACTGCGTTCGTAGCATCCAAGCTTGACGTACCTGGGTATGTGCTGTCACCCAAGAGCTTAACTGTAAGAGTATCTGTTGTTCCCGCTGAACCTGTTGAAGTAACAGTGTCAGCTTTCAAGGTGAACGTCTTTTCTCCACCTGCCGCGACAAAGCGATCTGTTGCGGTTGAATCGAAGACGATTTCCAAGAGGTAGTTTGATCCTGATGTAACTGGGTTAACCGCAGTTGCATTCACTGCACCGTTCGGACCATAGAGTTTGTAGTCTTGGACCGTAAGAGCAGAACTTGACGAGATCTGGAACGAAACCTTATAGAGGAATGCTCCGTTCGCCGAGGCTGGATCAGCCTCTACCTTGAACTTGTAGAGATCACCACCTGCTGACAACGAAGTTGAACTCGTTGAATCAGTTACTGTGATAACCGTCTTGAACATACGTACACCGGCGACTGAAGTGCTCGAGGTTGAACCTGATGTTGCTGTTGCGCCAGATGAAACACCCGTTCCCTTCGTGTCTACGTAGTTGGTGCCATCGTAATCAACAGAGATCAAGTGACCCTGAATACCGTTTTGTGAAACGCCGATATCTGAGAGATCACCCTTTACAATCATGATTGCATCGCCATCCTTTGGAATTTGGAATCCTGAGATGGTTGTTGACGCGCGGGTGTTGCCACCAGGGAACGAAAGTGTTCCTACGAGCGTCGTGCCGTCAGACTTGTAAAGTTTCACCAATTGACCCACAAAGTCTCTTGATGTACTGGACGCCGTGTTCGTAAGCCGGAGAGCAACCTGTGTAAGATCGATTGCTTCGTTTGTTGCGTGGAACTTGAGGCGTGAGAGCACTACGTTTGTTGATCCAGCACTTGCGTGGCGGTATGCCAAGCTTGCCGCTGTATCTTCAGTTACCGTAAGTGATCCGCTTGAGGTTACGGTCATTTTCTGGCCGTTACCACCTGAAACTGATACTGTCGCGCTCTGACCAGATGTCTGGCCTGTTGCGGTGATTGATGCGCTCTGGTTCAAGCCCCATGCGAAAGCGCCTGAGGAAATTGATCCTGGAACGTCACATGACATCGCAAGCGATTTCACTGTGCCCTTCACAATCTTCAACGGTGTGTCGAAGGTAAATGATGAGGAGGAAGCGGTTGCCGTTGGATTTACGCGGTTTGATCCGGTCGTAAGAACCGAGGTTCCGTCTTTCAATTCACAGTTGTTCAAGTGCGTGCTGCCACCATACGAGTTGTATGCGAGCGGCAAGGTTGAAACCTGAATGTCTTCACCTGAAGCTGTCGTATCAATCTGATAGTTTGCAAATGTGAATTTGCCACCAGCAACGATTGTTTGTGCAACCGGGCTTGCGGAAACGCTCACATTGACCGTAGCAGATTTGACCGTCATCGCGTTGCCAGTGATCGTGCTCGCAGGCGTTACGATGATCGAGTTACCAGTCTGTTGACCAGTGATACTTGACCAGTTCGAGTTTGCTGAAGCAGATGCTGCTGGTGTTGTCGATGCCGTTACTGATGTGTTGTTCGCTACTGATGTTGGGATCTTACCCTTCAAGGTGTAAACGCCCTTTCCGATAGGATAAGTAATCGTGTCAGTAAAGGTTACAACGTGACTTGAAGTATCAACTGGACCAGCGACGATGTTTCCGTTAGGACCAACGAGCGTTACGCTTGTTGGGTTTGCACCGCTGATGCGGAAGATTGTACTTGCAACTGAGATTGGCTCACCCTTTACTTCAACTTCGAAACCGCCAAGTGGCTGGTCTGCGAGGTTTACAGCAATGTTTTGAGCAGCAACTGTATTACCCTTTGAAAGGTTGATTGAACCGTTCGAAACGGTAAATACGGATGCGTCAAACCATGGGTTTGTTGAACCGAAAAGTCCGGAGCTACCATCGGTTGGAGGCGTAATGCCATAACCATAGGTTTCACCAGTTACGTTGATATCAGTGTTTCGATAAATATCGAATGCAACTGTTCGGCCTGAACCACCAACAATGTCACCCTTCACCGTAATTTCGGCTGAGGAACCTTTGTCGAGTAATTTTGGACCTACGTTTGCTGTGTAGTATTTACCGTCAGATGAAATCATCGCGTCATAGCTCGTGCCATCAACCCATACCTTGATATTTGCAAGGTCACCAGCTGAAGCTGAACCTGACTGATTGAAACGAATTGAGTTGAACTTTACCTTCTCATTTGAGCCGGCTGTCAATCTAAAGCGAGCAAAAGTTAATCCTGTTGAACCAACTTCTTTTGTCTGTGCTGTGATTGAGTCAACGTTCGTCATCGTGACAGAACCTGTTGCCAATGTCGCATTGATCACGTGGCCAGCACCAACGATTGGAAGTACTCCATTCACTGTTGCTGTCGTGTTTACTGCGTTTACTGACAAGAAGACTACTTCACCAGCCTTCACTGTTGCCTGCGCAGCCATGTTACCAGCGATGGTCATGATGCGAGACTGACCGGCCTTTACAATGAAAGGCTCTGTCAATGTTGTCTGATGATTTGAGTTTAATGTCTTTGCAATACCGAGTTGGTTGCCCTGCTCGTCGAGCAAGACTACACCAGCGATGTTTGCATCAACGGAAGGACCTGTGCGCTCAACGACAACGCCATCTACGCGTACATCTCCATCTGACGATGCAGTGAAGGTAACTTTCGTAAATGGAACACGTGCTGCGTTAAACGGTGCAAGACCTGCTGCTGGCTGGGTTGCCGCAGAGACATTCAAACCTGTACCTGTAGGCGTCGTGCCTGTACCAGTACCTGTTCCCGTCCCTGTGCCTGTTCCTGTGCCACCCATCGCGACAAGTGCCGCGCGAGTCTTAGGACCAAAGTAGCCTGCTGCTGGCGCAACGCCATTTGCTGCTTGCCACTTACCGAGTGCCATGGATGTCTTTGAACCAAAGTATGTTGTTTCACTGCCTGCTGAGCCAACGCCTGAAGCTGCTACTGTGTAGCCCTTGGCGTTAAGCCATTTCTGCAAGCATTTCACATCTTCACCTGTCGAACCTACTGTGAGGTCGCGGGTAAAGTTGCAATCAACCATTGAACCGCCGCCCATACTGCCACCACCTGTCGGTGTACCGCCAGTGAGTGAAGTCTTGACGTTATTGATTGTAGTCGTGTCAGCCCCGAAAGACTGCAACAAACCGACAATCGAATCAATCTGGCCTTGCGTCAACGCTGCTGCGTTTGCTGCAAGCGGCAATAATGCCGCGCCACCAGAAAGCGATACAACTGTTGTTGCGCTCAAGAAAACTGAGAGAGATTTTCTCCCAAAATTTCTCAACGATTTATTCATGTTGTATATAATTTTCTATTAATTTCTTCTGTGTTCTCTTCATCTCTCCTCGACCAAAGGAGCAGACCTTAAGAACATTCATCATGCACTTCTAATAATTTTACGAAGGAGCAGATCTTGTTATCCAGCTCCTACTTCGAACGCCGTAAGCATGCGAAGTAGGAGCTGAAACCGACCATGATAAACTCCTTGCCTGATGACAAAATAGTTTTCGATCTCTTTATTAAATTTTCAAAGTTCACTCAGTCAGTCTATGTAAAACGCGTTTCGGCATCGATTGTGACTATCTACTACTATACGGTCACAATCGATGCAAAAACCCAACCTCCCACATATGCACGAACGAAGCCAAAAATGGCTTCCTAAATTCTATAGTTCACGACTTGCAGCAGTACACATTATTTTCTAGCTTACTGCTTATTATAGTTGAGAGCATGGCAATGCTTCAACTCAAAAATTTGTGGATAAAGAAATACAAAAAAGCTTTATACAGTACCATTTCTTTACTAAACCAGTATAGAAATTTGAAACCTTTATGTCAAGAAAAGCGTTACCCCCACAAACAACGCTTCTCGCAAATCATAAAAAATGAGCCTCTATCTCACTTATATCGGACATAATGTCCGATATATCAGACATCTTCAATCACGCACCGCAAAGTATCGTCGCCATCGCTTATCTCCCTCCGCACGAACAAGCCCATGAACCATAAGATCGACGAGATCTCGTTGTATTGTTTTTTCACTAATAGAGTCAGCAAATAAGACTGCAAGATCACTGATACTTGAATTCTCTGTACCCTCTAAATGTTCGAGGATCTTTTTTTGTCGGGATGTTACTGTTTCTCGATCTTCTTTTTTTATAAGACCGTCTTCTTCTGACACATCCTTCTTTGGAACGTCTATTTCTTTTTCTTCGCTAATCTTTTTTACCTCTTTTTCTTCTTTGCGAGGCACAAAAACATCTTGAGGGCGTGCCTCTTCCAATGAAAGACTATCGTTCTTTGGCTCAACTTTTTTCGTACTTAGAAGTGGTGTATATTCTCGCGCAAGAGTATCAAAATTTATCTTTGAAACATACGACAATGATGATGCGAGTTTAAGCATGCGCGTCATCTCTGAAAGTAGTCTGTCACGCTCTTGCTCTTCTTTAAAGGACAAATTTTCTTGATCGAGACTACACAGCTCACTTAAACGCAAGGCATTTTCACGAAGATGCCATTTCAATGGCTCACTTGAATCCATCCGCTCCGTTACTCGATATAATGCTGAAGTAATCGCCTGAATTTTCATACTGTCCATAAGAGTGAGATTACGTGAGATACGAAGGTGCGTCAAGGACAAAAAACCTCCCACACTAGTGGGAGGTTTTGTCTTATATACATCCTTTTTAACTCTAATCTTTGAGCGCTTTCTCTATAACCGTTTTTACGTATGCGTAATCACGAGCGCCTCCAATAGAATATTTCTTGCCACTCTTTGAAAGCACTACTGTATATGGAGTACCTCTGATTTCTGCTTGCTCTGCATCCGCAATACTTGCATCAACCTTTGCTTTGATCGCAGGATCTTTGAGACATGCCTCAAACGCTCCCTTATCAACTCCTGCGGCAACCGCCATCTGCGGAAGCAGCGAAAGATCGAGACCGTCGTTTGAAGGCGTAACAGTCAAAATATTATCAGCAAATTTCCAAAATGCTTCGTTCCCTCCAAGCTTCGCTACGCACTCGGACGCAATCGATTCTGTGGGAGCCTGTTTATGGAGTGCCTCTAGTGGGAGTTGTCTATACACCCATGCAACCTTACCTGCCTGTCCATACTCACTCATGACCTGTTGCATTGTTGTATGAAATCGCTTGCAAAATGGACACTCAAAATCAGAGTACTCAATCATGACGACCTGTGCGTCAGGATTACCTAATATATGATCCTCTGTACTAATAGGTTTTATATCCCCCACTGGCGTTTCTTCCCCAGGATTCTCTGGATTGCGAAGCTGGCCTGGATTCTGAATTTTTGATGTACCTCCACGACCATATACCGCAAACGCGATAAGAGCACCCGCGATTACGATAGCAATAGGAACCGCGTAACTTTGTTGCTGTACTTGAGTTGTTGATTGCTCTGAAGATTGAGTTTTTTGCTGTTCGTCCATGGTCGCATTGTACAAGACCCCACACTAGCCACGCAACCTATTAATGTTGCAGGAAGCCACGGAACGTCTTCGTACTATAGTAGAGGGCGAGAAAGAAAATCAAAGCAAGTGACTGATCAACCAAAAAAAGTGGCGATTCAATTCCTTTTTTTATTGATATAGCGTGCGATTCAAATGTGATAAATCCAAATAACGAAATCAAAATATTAAAAGCCATAAACCAAATGTGAGCTGGACTTGTCATGCCGGCAGCAAGACCAACCACTACAACCCCAATCACAATAGTGAATGAAGCGAGTGGTAAACGATCTTTAAAAATTGGTAATGCTACAAGCATAATGACGCATGCCGTCACAAATAACCGACGTACCGTATCGCCATAATAATGAAAGAGTGGTCCATACGGTTTTACCCCCTGCTGATCATCCATGGCCACATTGTCTCATACCTAGGGGGTACCGCCAAGCTTCTTTGACCATATACTCACCCCGTTCGGTTCTTTGCCAACCTGAATTGTAGCCACTACTTCATCTACAGACGTATCAATCACCGTCACACTCTCATCTAATAAGTTTGTAACATACACAAAGGCACCATCTTGAGAAACAACGACTCCGTGAGGTGCTGCCCCTGTACGTATTGCTTTTATAACAAGACCACCTGCTATATCTAGCTTATATACTTCATCATGCGTTCCTTGATTAAAGTAATACCCTTGGTCTGCAAGATACACAAATTTTGAATCTGGAGTTGGATACATTTGTACTGGCCCTCGCGCACCATCAGGTAGCGCTACTGAACTCGTCCCTCCATCACTCGTACGATAAATTCCGAGAGACTTTGTATCATAGAGGGAAACAAGCGCATATTTACCGTCAGCCGTCACTCCCGTCTGAACCGCAGCTCCTCCCATTGGCACTTGCTTCAAAGTACCGCTCGAAAGATCGAGCATGCCAATACTTTTTGATCCCAACATCGCTACGTACCCAATCTTTCCGTCGACAGAAAGACGCACTCCGTGAGGTTCATCTTTGAGATCCATAGTGGCCAATCTTTCTATTGAAAAGTCGGCGATACGTACTCGATAGATTGTTCCTTCTTTTTGCGCTGTTACATATGCGTATTCCCCTTTCGCGTCAACAACCACGTGCGCAAGGTGAATTCCTGCAGCAACCGGTATCCGATGTTCAATCTGATCGGTATATGGATTTATAACAATAATTTCGTCTGGTTTTGCACCACCGATTTCTTCTCCGTGTGCAAAAGCTTCCGGAATATGCAGGAAACTATGACCTTCATGAGTCCCACTATTTGCCGTCACCCAAATACTCTGTCCGTCTGGCGCAACTTGTACATTGTGAGGACGGAACAATACCGTTCCTCCATCATGTTCTACAGATAAATCAATTTTTCTAATCACCTTCCTTTTTGCTGTATCAATAACAGCAATAGCTCCTTCCCCCTCTACGGCTACGTATAATTTTTCATTGGGAATAAAAATATCTACCGATGAACTAATGAAGTATGCGGCGCCAACGATACCAAAAAGACAAACCATCCAAAATATCTTTTTCATAAACACGTGTTTATCGAAGCCAGTCTCGCATACTCTGAGGCTTGCCATGGATAATAAGAAGTGCGAGCGGAGCACTCCAGTTTGCCCATCGCTCCACAAAATCCCAAACGGGCATACCCACGATAGGACGTAATAAGGCAGTCCAAAAACCCCAAAATACCATCCATAAAAGCGCAAGACGAACCGGCTTCAACAGAACAAGTACGGCTAAAGCGATATCCACAACTCCGATAAAAAATAACACCTGCGTCGCTATTCCTACATCTGAAATCCCAAATTTAACAAACCAACCTATCCAATCTTTTTTGCCCTGTAACGCAAAAACACCATGCCCAAGAAATTCACCCGCAACACCAACTCTCAATACCCACTCGAGTAGCTTTATATTCATATACTATATTTAAATATGCGTAAAAAATAACATAAATAATGACCTTTAAAAAAATAAACTCGCCTGTGCGAGCTTCTTGAGCTTCTTTAACTACGCTTTTATTATAAACCCCTGCTACCAAAAGCACCAACTTGAACTCTATGCGGACAATCTGTTACCCCGCATAACAACTTACAACTAAGCGTGGGTCCGTAAATATTCAACGCATGACATGCCCTGCATTTAATTTCCACCTCTCCTTCAAAAAGCGTCGCTTTCATGAGAAGCTTGCCGCAATCTTTACATCGAAACTCTTGCATATCGCAACCATAACACTGCTCTATAAAAAATAAAAACCCCGCGAAGCGGGATTATGCTGCACGCGCCCCTGAAGGCTTGTCAGCGGTTACGATAATATACTCACAAAGGCCAGCTTTAAAAATACTATAGACGGCGCGATCGATAATATACCCTCCTACGATACCCTTCCAAAAACCACGAACTCGCGCGGCTCCAATCATCATTTCAAGCCTCCGATGATTTCGATAGTACCCGGGGATTACATACTCACCGACATATCGTATTTCAATATTGCAAAAGCCGATTTGCTCCATGATGGCACGCAACGTATCAGGACCATAAATATTCGCGCGAGGAACTTGCCATACCTTAGCTCCAAAGTTTACTGCCCACTGCTCAAGCGTACCTCGCGGATCTCGCATGAGCGCAAAATCAGAAAATGAGATTCGCCCACTCGGCGCTAGTACGCGATACATTTCTCGTAAAAATTCTTCGCGCGTATTAATGTGCTCGGGCACTTCGATGGACATTGCATGAGTCATACTGTGATCTTGCAGTGGCAAATGAGTACCCGTGCCATGATTGAATGCTACCCGGGTTTCAGGAATACGCTGTCGCTGGGCGCGCTCTCGTGCACGCTTCACATGAACATATGTTACGTCATACCCAATCAATCTTGCCGGACGATACTCCCAATACACCTGACACTCGGGCGCACCATTCCCAAAACCAATCGATAAAAGCTTACTACTACTAGTCAAACCGAGCGGATCAACTATTTGGCGCACCAAATTCTCAGCGCGCTCAAGATAATCAGCATCGGGACAACCCACAAGGTCATATCCAAACCCCAAATGCCCTCGATTGAAATTGTGATAGTGTTGTATGCCCGCTCCGTAAAACTGCTCTACTGCGTGTTCATGACTTTTTATAGACCATGTTCGGCGACCACGCGCCAAATCTCCCGCATTCATGAAAGCCTCCGTACTTTATTCTGAAATTGTTTTACAGGAGGGAAGAAGTCATGTCAATCTAAGATAAACAAAAACAAGAGATTCAATGTCTCTTGTTTTTGTTTATAGCTCCGGGACAGGGACTCGAACCCCAATTTCTTGATTCAGAGTCAAGCGTCCTGCCATTAGACGATCCCGGAATATACTACCTGATTATTCCCTGCCGGCAGCAAACATCACCAAATAGTTTTCCGATTATAGCTTAAGATACCGTCGAGTTGCAACGAAACTTGAGAGTACGCCCAAAACTATACCTATAAACAACAACGTGAAAAATATCGAGAAAATATGTGACGTATAGTATTGAAATACATCAACGTTGCCAAAAAAATCTTTTGTCTTTGGTCCAAGCCACAATGTCAGCGGCCAAAAAATCAATATCGTAACAATAGTTGCCAGAACTCCATAGAGTGCGCCTTCTACAAGAAATGGCCCTCGCACAAACCAGTTGGACGCACCAACAACACGCATCACCGCGATTTCATCACGCGCAGTGTAGATTGCAAGCCGAATTGTATTAAATGCGACAAGAAATGCGATGACACTTAACACTGTCACAACCCCAGCTCCTACGCGACGTGACACTGATAAAATCATCGTTAACTTATCAAAGATCGCCTTATTCTGACGATAATTTACTTTATCGATACTCAAGAAACTTCCGTCTTCAATAAACTTAGCGATTGACTCATATTTCCCAGGATCCTTCGCTCTCACTTTCAGTGTTGCATTCAATGGATTCTCCCCTAACTCTTCGAGTGCGCTTGTAATAAGCGCGTTCCCCTCATGATTTTTCTTGAATGCTTCGAGTGCTGCTTCTCGAGATACGTATTCAACATTCTTTACTTCGGGTAATCCCAATAAAAGATCTCGCACACTAACAATTTCTTGCTCTGTGGCATCAATCTTAAAATACACGCTCACATCTACCTTACTCTCAATATCAGCAAGCGTAGACGACAAGAGTACTTGGAAAAACATTAAACTACCTACTACAAAAAGAGCGAGTACCATCACTGAAACCGTAGCGACAGAAACCCACGCATTTCGAGAAAAGCTTAGAAGTGCATTTTTGAATACTCGTCGAAGATTTGTTGCCAGCATATATATAGTTTACTACAAAACGTAACGGCCGTGCTTATCATCTCTCGTGATACGTCCGTTTTCCATCGTAAGCACGCGCTTCCCTATCGTATCAATAATCTCTTTATCGTGAGTAGCAAGAATCACAGTCGTACCCAGTTCATTAATTTTCTGAAGTAATCTGATAATTTCCCAGGTATTTCCTGGATCAAGATTGCCCGTTGGCTCATCGGCCACTACTACTTCGGGGCGATTCACGAGCGCGCGCGCAATTGCAACACGTTGCTGCTGACCACCTGAAAGTTCGCGCGGAAAATAATCCATCTTATCACCAAGACCAACCAGCTCGAGCACATGCGGTACATCTGCCGCGATCTCTGCATCCTCACGTCCTGAAGCTTCAAGCGCAAACGCGACATTCTCAAATACTGTCTTCGTCGGCAATAAGCGAAAATCTTGAAAGACCGTGCCTATGCGCCGTCGAACGTGTGGAATCTGTGTACGAGAAAGTTGGTGTACGTTGAGTGATTCAAAAAATACCTCGCCTGAGGTTGGCTTTTCTTCCGCCAGAAGCAATCGAATGACTGTTGATTTACCCGCGCCCGACTGCCCCACCAAAGAAACAAACTCTTTTGGTTCCACTGAAAACGTTACGTTATCAAGCGCAACCAAATGTGAATTATAAATTTTTGTTACGTTATTGAAGTAGATCATGTTCGATACATTCATCGAGATCGCCATCGAGCACTGCGTCCACATCATTCGTCTCATAATTATTGCGATGATCTTTTACCATCATATATGGATGAACAACGTATGAACGAATCTGGCTCCCCCATTCAATCTTAACGGGACTCTCGCCTTTGAGCCCTGCGATTTCTTTCTTTTTTGACTCTTCACGCATTGTAACTAATTTTGAACGAAGAATCGAGAGCGCGATATCACGATTTGCCGCTTGTCCGCGCTCAGAGTCAACGTGTATTTGAATTCCTGTCGGTACGTGCACAATACGCACTGCGGTTGAACGCTTGTTAACATTTTGCCCTCCCGGACCCGAAGAGCGCGCGAAACTAATTTCAATATCATCATCTCTAATTTCAACGTCAGCGGTTTTTGGTAACACGGGCAATACTTCTACATATGCAAAACTTGTATGCCGTAATTTTTTTGAAGAAAAGGGCGAAATACGCACGAGACGATGCACGCCCATTTCGCGACGCAAATATCCATATCCGTATGTCCCATCGATCTGAACTGTCGCATTCTTGATGCCACCATGTTCATTCTCATGCTTATGCAATATTTCAAAGCGCCAATTCTTTCGTTCGGCATATCGTGTATACATACGAAACAAAATACGCGCCCAATCTTCCGCGTCTTGACCGCCAGCCCCTGCAATAATAGTGAGCACCACTCCAGACTTATCATACGGCCCAGATAAAAGTGCTTTTTTTCGCTCTTTTTCAAAAAGACGCTCAAGTGTTGCGCACTCGGACTCAATACCAGCGTCATCAGAAATTTGAGCAAGCTCTTTAAGTGACCCGACATCACTCAAAAGCTTATCCCATAATCCAATATCATCTTTAAGTTCTTTAATTTGAGCGCCGACATCTCGCGCGCGCTCGTGGTTACGCCAAAAATCTTCCGACTGAGTTTCGGCCTCGAGCTTCAGTAATTCTTCTTTTTTAGCGCGCAGGTCAAAGATGGTCCGCGACTTCGCGGACCCGAGTCTCCAGTTCTTGAATACGATTCAAAAATTCAGATGTCATAACAAAAGACTATCAAAAATCAAACGCCCTGTACATTGAGCCACCTCCCGGATTCGAACCGGGGACCTCTGCTTTACGAAAGCATTGCTCTACCAGCTGAGCTAAGGTGGCACGCGCGATTATAGGATAACCGCGCGACTAGCTTATCATGTCTTTTTGCTCTTGGCGAGATATAACAAAGCCCAATCCGAGTGCCATAATCGTCTGCCAAACACTTAAAAGTGCTAGCAAGTTTACACTAGCATCATCTCCGCCAAACAACCCCTTCAGTGGTCCTCCGATAAACCAGCTGAGCCCAAGAACGCCACCTACTGCGACAAGTGCAAAAAAATGTTGCGCTCGCAATCGAACAAGAAAAAAATGGAACCCTACAAGCATGAGGAACGACCCAATACCGCCACCTATCAAAAAAGCAACGTACTGCGCAGCTCCACCATCTCCACCTATATCAATAGCCCGCAACGTCGTATAAACAGCGGCATAATAGCTAGCAGTAGAAATGAGAATCCATGGGATCCCCCACAAGATATTAACGCGTCGTGATACAAAAACTACCAAACCCACACAAACTCCAAAAACAACACCTGGGACATAAAATAAAAGTGCCAAACTTTGATAAGAAGTAACGAGATAATAGGAAATTACTCCAGACACAAAACCGCTCAGAGCAAAAAATAATTGAGACATCGTTACTATAGTATACCAGTATTTTGTGCGGACAGGGAGAATCTCGCTCGCCCCACAGCGCCCTGAGCTCTACTCTCCTATAAATAAACCCAAACTTAAAGCCTAGTATCCTCTCATTGTAAAATGCTGTTCAGTTAGAAATCTTCCGGCTCAACGATTCGCAATTTGGAAATAGTATCATCTGGGATAGGATACGGTACTATCAACTTATCTTCTCCCGTAACTAAATCTACCTCATACAGTCCATATCCTTCTTTCTTTGCTTCTCTTCTTAGATCTTCTTCGGAATATCCATACGGCTCATGAAATCCAGTTTTATAATAAATCTTAGTCTTATCATAAGATAAACCTATTAATCCAAATCCCTTTCCAAATATTGGGTAATAAGTAAAATCATTAACTGCACTATCAAATAAACATATTGATTGTTCTTCTTTATCCCAATAAATAGTATATTTTCCTTTGGGATACTGGGTTTCGTAATAGTATGAATAACTTCGAGGACAACCAAATTTCTCATCAGTAATTTCTTGATTTTTCTGCAAACTAGACGTAGATGTTTGATTGGATACTTGTAGCGGCTTGTCTGTTATTGTAAAAGATGAATTTAATGGCGTACTAGTAAGTGACGCTTGTTTTTTCAAAAAAATAAAATATCCTGCCACGCTAGCTATACTAATTACTAGTGCTATTAATCCAAGATTTATAAGCAATTTTTTGTTCATAATGAAAGATTTTTTCTTTCATTGTACTTCAGAAAAGGACAAGCTGGAAGAAGCAACCTCTCTTATTTTGAGTAGCCAAAACTTACAAATTCATAGTTGGTGCGGGCAGGGAGAATCGAACTCCCATCTGTTGCTTGGGAAGCAACCATTCTGCCACTAAACTATGCCCGCAAAAAAAGAAATCTTCATTCTGCCACTAACCCGCCTACCGGCGGGCAGGACTATGCCCGCATATCGTGAATCAATATTGTAGTTGTTCTCTACTTGTTTTCAAGTCGCCCATCGCGCCACACATATGGCAAGAAAAAAACTTTTACATCCGCACTCTTGGCACGCCCCTCGATCCACGCACTATAACCACTACTTGTCTTTGCCTCCACTCGCTCCCGAAGTACAACCTCCGTCATGCTGGGTATAATCATCGTGCGCTCAAATTCCTTATAATTCATATTATAATATTTTTTTAGTGTCCGCTCGATCGATGTGCGCCCATCACCTGAAGCAATATTTTGTACTTCCTTTTCTACACGCGCCTCGATATCAGCTCGTCCAAACTCATCCAGAGACCGCTCAATTAAAGAACGTACAATAATCTCATGGAGTGCGGCGCGACGAGGATCTTGCATACTCTGTAACAAAGGCGAGACCATCTCTGACCCAACCGTTTCCTGCATGGCTTTTGCCGCACGTGTAAGCGGCATAATCTCTCGATACCATATAAATTTTCCGTCCACGCGCGCAACAGGAAAAAAACCAAGTGCAATGGCGCTAAAACAAAAAATAACTCCAACGCCTAGAATAACAAAAGCTTTTTTATTTAAAATCCAAGCCATGTCTGTATTCGTTTCATAATACTCTCTCGCCGTATATCTTCTTTCTCTTTCTGTGGCGTCTTGTCATCAAGTATAATTAATACTTTTTCATCAGGACGCTGCAAATTCAAACGACTCCGAGCTTCAAGCTCTAGTCCTTCTCCAGACTCAAAGTGTCGAAGTTTCTCCTCGAGTGTCGCCACCTCCCGCTTTCGTTCATCGATCTGTTTTATGACTGTTTCGTGTTCATGGAGTGCGCTTTGCCTGTATCGATAAGCACGTACAGCCCCAAAAAGTGCTACAAAAAGAATTATACCGCCAAAACCAAAGACACTTTTCATTCTTCGCATGTCACTTTATAGTAGTCATATGTCTAAAAAAAGAAAGACGCGAAATCAAACGATTATATCTATCGTTGCCATTATTGCCATTATCAGTATGTTTGTATTCTTACTTCCTTCGAATCTCTTCCTCTAGCCACCTACATCCCCAACAACTTAATGTAGACATCTGGCTCAATATCAACGCGCCCCTGTTCTTTGAGTCGCTTTTTACCTTCTTGTTGTTTTTTCCAAAGTTTCATCTTTCGAGAGCGATCTCCACCATACAGATACCCTGTCACATCCTTGCGCATCGCTTTGAGTGTTTCGGACGCGACGATGCGCCCCTCCACCTCTCCCTGAATTTTTAATTGAAATAATTCTTGCGGCAATACATTTTTTACCCGCTCAACAATTCGTCGCGCTTCGCGCTCAGCATCGTTGGCACGGATAACCCGAGAAAGCGCCTCTACTCGCTCATCGTGTACCGAAACATCGAGACGCACGAGATCAGCAACGCGCCACTCTCCGATCTCATAACTAAACGATGCGTACCCGTGTGTCGCACTTTTCAACGCATCAAAAAAACCATTAACCATCTGCCTCAATGGCACCTCAGCATTACACAACAATCGCGTCTCACCGAGTACTGCTATCTCACCCACAATACCTTCAAACGCCTCAACCGTACGCACAACGTCCTGCAAATTATCTCGAGGCGCCACTACCTCAAGCTTCATCCATTGTTCTTCCACAAGATCTCGCTCGTGACGACGCGGAAATAATGAAGCCGAAGAAACAATTGAAACTTCCTCTCCCTTTGTAATACGATAACTCACTGATGGTTGGGTTACGACAAACTCAACATGAAATTCACGTTTCAGTCGTTCTGCTGTAATTTCGAGATGTAATGTGCCCAAAAAACCACATTCAAACCCACGACCAAGCACCATGCTCGCCTTCTCCTGAAAAGAAAGTGAGGAGTCATTAAGTTTTAATTTTGACAACGCATCAAAGAGTTGAGCGAATGCTCCTTGTTCGGTTGGGAAAAAACTTGCCCACACGACTGGCTTCGGCTCCTGATACCCAGGCAACGCCTCAATATTAGTATCTTTATCTTTTCTTAAGATAACCGTATCACCAACACGAACCTCTCCCGGTTCCTTAACACCCGTTACGATATATCCCACATCGCCAGCAACAATCTCTTCTCGCTGCATAAGACTTGGCGTCATGTATCCAACTTCTTTCGCGATACATTCGCGTGAGCGTGCTTTCAAAAATATTGAATCATTTTTTTTCACCACTCCATCCATTACTCGTACATACGCCACAATTCCTTTGTGACTTTCAAAAAATGAATCGAAAACAAGCGCGCGAGACTCTCCCTTTGAGACGCGAGGCGCAGGAATACGCTCAATAATTGCATCAAGAAGTGCCTCAACGCCCGTACCGTCTTTCGCGGACACGGCTATGATTTCTTCTGGTCGAAATCCGCCAAGCTTCTCAAGCTCTAATTTCACCTCATCAACTCGCGCATGAGGTAAATCAATTTTATTGATAACCGGAATGAACGTAAGACCGAGCTTACGAGCAAGAAAATAATGAGAGAGCGTCTGTGCTTCGATTCCTTGAGTTGCATCAACTAATAGAAGCGCGCCCTCACAACATAACAACGCGCGCGATACTTCATAAGAAAAATCCACGTGCCCCGGCGTATCAATAAGATTCATAATATGTCCGTAGTACTCCATGCGTACGGGCTGCATCTTAATCGTAATCCCCCGCTCACGCTCAAGATCCATCGAATCAAGCACTTGCTCTTTCATCTTACGTTTCTCTATAGCACCCGTACGCTCAAGTAACCGATCAGCAAGTGTCGATTTTCCGTGGTCAATATGAGCAATAATAGAGAAATTGCGGACGTTTAAAATATTCATAATCTTATCTTTAGAGATGCTCTATTTCAGGCTGTAAAACACCCCTATGCGAAAACCGAGCATGCACAGCATCAAGCACTTCAAGAAACTCCCTAACACGCAAAACGTAGCAAACACCGACCCCAACAGCAAGGGCAACAAAGAGCGCGAGTGCTCCCTGAATTAATATTCCTGACGCGGTTTCCAAAGAAACGAAGGTACCCGCGATAATAAGCGCCCCGTATGCCGCAAAACCCATAGCAACACTTACAATCATAACCATGCGCAACGTAACAGTCAGCGGTACCCATACATCTTTACCATTCATACGAAAAAGACCTGTACCCAACAATACCGCATTTACACACGAACCAAATACGTACGCGAATGGAATACTTAAAAATTCGATAACGGCGATCTTTTGACCGTGCCCGAGATTTTCAAGACGAAAAAGTGACTCAAGAAAAGTCTTAAACGCGCTGTCCGGACCCAACAACCAGATCGATGACCCAGCAACGGCAAGCGTAAGAAATGAGGCGACCATATTATATAGTATCGGCTCACGCGCTCGTCCAAGTGCATAATACGCACGAACAAATAATGTCACGAGACTCTGAAATACGAGTGCGATAGCAAAAAGAGCAAGACTTGCTGCAGTCAATCTCGTATCAAGCCACTCAAACGAACCGGACCCAAGAATGATACGGACGATCTGCGCCCGCATTACAATAAAGAGTGCGGCAACTGGCATGGTCCAAAATAAGATATGTCGCGCACCCGATACTACGTGCTCAAAAAAAACCTGCTTCTTATCTTTCAATGCGAGCTCGGCCATCGTAGGAAATGCGGCAACACTATATGAAAGCCCAATGACAACAAGTGGAAGCGAGTGCAAATTATATGAAAAATTAAAAACAGAAATTGCGCCCGCACCAAGCACTGAAGCAATCGATGTCAAGAAAAGCATCGTTATCTGATTCCACGAAAGAGCCAGCGCGCGAGGAAATGAATACATAATAATCTCAAACGACCGAGAAACTGACGCGAGTGAATATCGGGGGCGCACACCAATACGTAAAAGTGTTGGGAGCTGAACCGACATATGTAAAAAGGCGCCGAGTGCCACTCCCCACGCAAGCCCCGTAATCCCAAACCGCGGAGCGAACACGACAGCCCCAAAAATAATACCTATGTTGTACGCGATCGGAGACAACGCATACGCTAAGAATTTTTTTCGCGATTGCGATACTCCTGAGATAAGACTCGAAAATCCAAGAAAGATTGGGGAACACAACATAATGCGCGCGAGCATCATCGTAGCCATCTGATCTTCAGCACGAAACCCGGGTACCGCAAAACGTACAAAAAACGGCATGTATATAAAAGCAAAAATGCTCATGATGCTCATGACCGCAAAAAATATCAATATAATCGCCCCGAAAAACTCCTCTCCTCTACGTGCATCATGCTCACTTCGCTCCAGAAAAAGTGGGATAAAAGCAGTGGACGCAACAAAAAAAAGCGAGAGCGTAAAAATAATATCTGGCACTCGAAATGCCGCGTAATAAATATCGAGTTCGCGTGACGCGCCATATGAGCTTGCGAGCAACCGATCGCGCAGCAAGCCCAGCACTCCATTTGCTGCGCTCGAAAGCGCCAAAAGGAGTGCTGCTTGGTGCACTCCTTTTGGTTCAAAGCGAAAAAAACTTAGTATTGCCATCGCCTAACGCTCAGGCACGGGCTTCACACTTTCACTAACAGGAGGCGTTGCCCGATCTTCTGGAGGCGTCTCAACACTTTCAAGCGCAGGCTTCCCTGCTTCAAGATTTGTGATAATTGTCTGAATCTCTTTATTATTCGCATTCAGCGAAGCAACTTTTCGGAATGTTTCTAGCGCCTTTTCTTTCGCTCCTTCCTTGTCATAAATTAAGCCGAGGAAATAGAGCGCATTAGAGTAATCGGAGTTTTGCTCAACGGCGCGTTCAAAAGCAACTTTTGCTCGCGCAAAATCATTTTTCTGATAATAAAGAACGCCAAGCTGAAAGAGCACACCAATATCATTTGGACGAAGTTGAAAGGCGGATTCAGCTCGTGCAATCGCATCATTCGTCTTACCCTGCTGTTGATAAATTTGTGCAAGTAAGAAATGAGCCTCGGCAAAATCTGGTTTCAAACTTACCGCTTTCTCAAGAGCCTCTACTGCTTTATTCTGCGCAGTAACTGCGCGATTTTGATTTTCCTTTGAGTTATCCTGCAACAAAAGCGCATTTGCATACCCAATATGGGTACGAGCAATATTGAGAGGAATTTGCGGATTCGTTGGAGCAAGTTGTGCTGCTTTATCATAATATTCAAGCGCGAAATCGTACGATCCCGGCATAAAAATTACCGTCTCATATACCTGAGCGATCGCAGTCCAGTTTGCCGAGTCTTGTGGCCCCGCATCTGTTGCATGCTTTCCATAGTCAATCGCTGAAGAAAGCGCCAAACGAAAACGCTCCTGCAACTCATTTTGAGGTACATCACGAGTTGAGATAATCCGTTGTAAGTTAACAGTCTCAAGCTGAGTGAGCGCTCGCCAATATTGATCCTGTCGTGAGTCATACTGTGCCGCACGCGTCATCGAAATACGTGCAGTATTAATTCCCTCACCTGCGTTGTACGCATTAACTCCCTCGGCAAAGGCGACTTGTGATACATAGCGCATCGCCTCGTAATACACACCTGCAACGCTTCCTATAAGAAGAAGAATAATCGCAAGTGACGTAATAAACCCACGTTCGGTACTCGAAAAAAGATTAATTTCACTAACTCGAGCGAGTCCTGCAACATTCATCGCAGAGACAAAAAGTCCAAGTATAAATAGCGTCAGAATCACAAGCGTCCCGTTGAGCGGATGCATCCACCACAAAAAGAGCATTACAACGAGAGCCCCGGCGAGTGAGCGAAGAAGCATCGTATCACCTTCGTGATCAGTGAACGCCGCGAGTCCGCGGAACACAAACGCAAACACCGTAAAATAGAAAAACAATAACGTGATAGCAGCTAGGAGACCACCGCCAGCAATAATAGTTGGAGCAAGTGCTGACCCCGCTGTAAAGCGCACGGCCCAAAGCGGCGTCGAGTTTAATTCAACTGGCTTATATCGATCCCACAAAACGCCAAAGGTATTTGGACCATGACCAAATAAAAGCGACTCGCCAAATGCTTTCTCAATTAAACTTGTTGTTACGGTCCAGTTTGGACTTGCTTCTACTGGAGCCCCAAGACGTCCTGAAACTTCTCCGAGCGGACCTCTCATCAAAATAATAAGCGTGAGTACGATCAACATGATGAGTGACGCACCAAACATCACCGAACGCCCCATGCGTCGCGATAATAAAAGCGCGAGCATGAGAAGTAATACGAGACCCAACCCCATCGCACTATACGTAAAGTTTGTGAGCGCGATTCCAATCACGGCGCTTGCAAACAATATTCCTACAACAACACGTACTGACTTTTTTTCTATATTGAGAAATGGCAACAAGAGCGCAGCACTCATCGCAAAAAATGCTCCGACAATACTCCATCCTCCAATCAAATTTGCTGATCGCCCAGAAGACCATTCAAACGGATTGATATTAAAAATACTTCGCACGATAAAGAAAAGCATAACGACTGCGAACGCTCCGACAAGTCCGAGGATGGCACGATATACCCACACGCGATCATTAATGAGCGCGGGGATAACAATAAGAAACAATCCTCCAATTAAAAATGTGAGAAACGTATCCGTCTCTCCCCCAACACCAACCAAAGAAGCAATTGGGTTTTGAGAAAAAAGCGATGCTAATAATATCGAACCTAAAAACAAAACGTACGTATAAATAATCCACGTACGTGGCAATCGAATAGACCCTTCTTGCAACGCTCCTCCAAACCAGAGCATCACCGCCAACGCCACCATGAATGCGGCGAAGTATCCTTTATTCAAATCTATCGGCGAGAGCGTCCATGGTAAAACAAACACCGGCATCAAAAACGCAAAGGCAACTAATGCCCAACGCCCGAGCACCGTTAATAATGTAGGTTGATCGGTAGACGTCGGCTCCTGATACTCCTCAACGACCATTTCCTCCTCAAAATAAGCTTCCTGCATATATATGAACTAGTGTGAAAATATCTAATGTAATAATGGAAGTACGTTATATATAGTATAGTCAGCTTGTTTTAACGTTCGCAATAGCACAACCCGATACGACATCGGATAACCATATTCTCGCAGGTTTTGACTAAAAACCCCCTCCGTGCTGAAAAAAGTAATAAACAGCTCCCGAGAAAAAAATTTACTCCTTAGGGTACCTATGCTACGATAAACATTACTAAAAATGGAAAAACAATACATCACTATTAAGGAGGCTTCTGAGATGCTTGGCGTAACCCCCCTTACACTTCGTAACTGGGACAAGAAAGGCAAGCTTGTCGCCTACCGACATCCTCTCAACAACTATCGAGTCTATAAACCCGAAGATATCCACGCGGTTCTCGACAGACTTGAAAAATCACTCAACGTACCAAAAAAACTCAACATCACAATGGTAGAAGAGTCATAACATAAAACCCCGCGTACGCGGGGTTTTATGTTTTTATAGGATACATCCGTAAGCCGGATTCTGTTTTATGCAATCATCTCTCTAGGCCAAGGATTACTCGCTTGGCTCAAGCCTGCGAATCTGCAGTTGCACCGGACAAGAGTTTTCCTCTGCGCGCGATTACTCACGCACACTGTGGTCTCTTACACCACTCTTTTCACCCTTACCTCCTTCAACCTCTCAAGTGTTTAGCTCAAGATGATGACGATCGGCGGTATGGTCTCTGTGGCACTATCTCGTATCTTAATCGTGTCTTGCGACACGACAGACTGGGTGGCCGTTAGCCATTGTCACTTTCTTTCATATACATATATGAAAGGGTGTCCGGACTTTCCTCTAAAGCGCATGTGCACTTCAGCGATTGCTCAATGTATCGTCTGTAAATTATAGCACAATCTCACAAAAAATCAAGAATTAAAAAAACTCCCACAAGGAAGTTTTTTATCGCACAAAACTATACTCTTACATCGATGCGCTCGTGTTGCACATTTTGCAATTACTCTTGTGTGTTGCAATCTCTACGATTGCTGACACCCCGACAAGAATATAAATAGTTCGAGCAAGCATGGAATCCATGCCACCAAGCCATCTACTAACATCCCACCCCACTACACCAACAAGAAGCCAATTCAAGCCTCCAATAACAAGTAAAGTAAACGTAACCATGTGTAATCCTTTCATATAAAAAATATTGATGGAAACAAAACGACCTTTTTCTTTTTCTATAATACCGTTGTCTCGAAGGTAAAACAAAAAGCCGCCAGCATGAAGCATGGCGGCACAATATAAGGAGAAAAGAACTGTATATAAGGGAAACATTGGCCCGAGAGGATTTGAACCTCTGACCTCTTGCCCTGAAGGCAAGCGCTCTCCCTGACTGAGCTACGGGCCTGCATGGTCCCGAGGGGACTCGAACCCCCGTTACGAGTATCGGAGGGGGGGTCTCCTAAACTCGCGTCCTAGCCACTAGACGACGGGACCAAGTCGCGGGGCGGAATCGAACCGCCGCTTGTCGGATCAGGAATCCGATGCCTTAGCCAACTTGGCTACCGCGACAAGACCTAGACGAGAAGTATCAAGTACCCGGGAGGATTCGAACCTCCGACCTCTTATGCCACACTCGGGTAGCACAAGCGCTCTCCCAACTGAGCTACGGGCACAAAGAAAGAACGACAAAATCGAGATTAGCAACAAATAAAAAACCGGTCAAGCGTCTAGCGCACTCGACCAGTTTTCTTATAGAGTCGCCAAATGGGAAGCCAATCATCTCTCTCCACCACGCAAGGTATTAAAAAATTCTTTAAAAGGCCGCAGGAAATGAAGATCAACTCACTAGTAAGGTTTTCGTCTTTTGAAAAAGAGTGGATAAGAAGGAGCTTGAAAAACAAAACCGCCCGAAGGCGGCCTTGGAGTTACCTTCTGATTTCTCGGATCAGGAGAATCAAAAGAATAAGAGTTAGACTTTCCATATTTTATGGAATTTCCTAGCACCTCTAACAATTTTTACGCTCTTAAATTATATCATTATTTCTCGCTCTTTCCCACTTAACGCAAAAGAGTAAAATAAGCGATATGTTAAGACAAAGACGCATACTTTTCTACCTCAGAGAAGCTCAAATTGTATATGATAAAAAATTAAACGAAGAGATGGACGCCCACATCATTCCTGATATATTTGTAGGCACTGGCGAGGGAGTTCCAATTTATCTCTTAGTGAACTTTATTCTTGAAAAAGAAAAGAAGGATAAGACATATAGAAAAGATCTAGAATTCCAAATAAAAGACTGCGTACCAAGTGGTCTTTTAGGACACCCATACTCTTATGACCCATTTAATGGCACCGCCAGAAGAATTGATTATTTTGTTTGTATGACGCCTAAAGGAAGGAAGTTGGTTACTGAAAATTTTATTTTTAGGTGGCTTTATTTTTTCGAATTTTTTCTAAAAGAGTTTGATAGAACGAATGCTCTTATCGTTACACTGTTACTAAGTAGCGTTTTCTGGGGAGGTATTCTTCTTTTTAGTGAGCACCTTAAGAGTATATTCGGTATATCGTAGACTAATTTTTAGTATTTTTTATATTAAAACGTTATGGTAAAAAATAAAACAAGATGGCAACGGGCGACAAACTAACAAAAAATGTTTTTCTCTTCCCTCAAGATAATATCTCTCCGAGAAGCCCCCAAAACTGTGGCCAGCTTTTAGTAACTGCTTCGGGATGTTCAAACTGCACTTCTTTTTTCTCCACCTTCCCTTTCATCGCAAGCGCCTGTACCACGCGATGATCCCACGACGTAATTGGCTTCCCTGCTTCAAAATTTTCTAACTCCACCTCCATCACTTCTATCCTATTGCTCTCATGGCCCTCTAGATTGGGCCAACGCTCTTTTCCCTCCTTCTGAGTAATATATCCAAAGGCTCGGGCAAAACAATAATCCTCAGCTTGGTGTGGTACAAACTCTGGCTGCTCACCTCGCATAAGCGCTATAAACGTCTCTGCTTGGCGCAATATCGTCTCATCATATCGTAGCTCCCACGTCATCCCTTTGGCACGTCTTTCGCGCCAGTGACTTACCGCTTCATATGTAAGCTTCAACTTAAATGACGAATTTTTTATTACTTCATCTCTACCACACAACAGTGCAGCACTCGCCCATTGTGACGTACCATGATCAAGTTCAAGAAGCTTTGAGAGTGAATATGAAATAATGCCCGCATCGTTTGTGATGGGACGATCTTTGAGAGTTCCTTGTTTGATAAAAACTTTATTGAAACCAAAATGCCAAGAAGCAAATTGCAAAAATCGATAGAGCGTTCCCGACTCCCCTACATCGATCGCTTCATCTGTATGCCACGCGCGAGCTGCACGTAACAACGCCTCCAAATCATCGGAAAGATTATTCTGCACCTCAAGAAATATCTCGATATCAGAGTATCCGTTGACGATATCGAGCACGCCAACTCGCATCATCCACGACTTATCGAGCGGAATATATTCTTTAATATTCAATTCCTCTCCTCGCTTTTTTGCCTTCATAAAATGGATGCTTAACATCTTTGATCTCACTGACAAGATCGGCCTCATCAATCAAGGATTGTTTAGCTCCCCTACCCGTCAAAATCAAATCTACTTTTTTCTCTCGACTTGTACGAATTAACCGGAGCGCATCTTCTTCGGCAATCAAACCTAGATCAATCGCATTGTGTATCTCATCGGCAATAATAATATTCCATTGTTCACCTTCCACTTCACGAATCAATTCTGCGAGCGCATCTTTCGCCGCCCCCTCATGTTCCTCACGCGGAAGCGTATCATTTAAAATTCCGACGAATCCTTTGCCGCGCTTTCGTAATTCAAAATCCGGAAGCAGACGCTTGTGCGATTCGTCTTCGCCCGACGGCCACGGCCCTTTGATAAACTGAATCATCAATACTTTTTTACCATCTCCGACCGAACGAAGTGCTTGCCCCAACGCCGCAGTCGTCTTCCCCTTTCCATCGCCAGTAAAGATATAAATCACACTCGGTCTTTATTCTCCGAACGAATGTGCCCGAAAAAAACCAAAAGAACAGACACGCTTACAACAAACAAAAGAATCAAATCGTACCCACTCAAATGCACTCCGTATGCTTCATTACCTATGAGCTCCGGTTCAAGCCAGCGTTCATTGAATACATTACCATCTAAAACAAGTGTTGCGACGCCCAAAATAAGCGTCATAAAAAATGCTACGGGAATCGCCGCCACAACTGCGAAAAGCAATGCGCGAAAAAATCTTCTCATATATTCATAGTACCAACTCATCGAACTAGAAGAAATACAAAACCCCTCGGTTGCCCTTGGGGTTTTGTATCCTTATCTACTTACTCTAGTCTGGCACGCGAAGTGTGTGTCGCCTAGAGCTCTATCCACAGGAACCGAGATTTTCTCCGCAGCTCGCACATGTGTAACACGATCCTGTACGGACCATGATCGCTCCACATCGACATGCCGGCGCATCTTGGTACGCAGAGACAGTTAATTTTTCTGTCGTCTGTAATTCAATTGTTGTTCGCGCTACTGGAGTCTCTGCTTTTACTACGGTATTCGCGTTTTCGGCAGCTGCCTCTTGCGCTTCTACATAGATACCGAACGTGCGCTGTTCATCGGGCGTCAAAAATTTAATCGCGAGGAATTTACCAAGATAATCAAGAATTGATTTTGCAACTGGCACATCTGAATTCTCAGTAAAACCTGCCGGCTCAAAGCGCGTGTGAACAAACTTACGTACAATAGTCTGAACGGGCACACCATATTGAAGTGCAACGGACATCAGCACACCAATTGAATCAAGAAGTCCTGAAATCGTACTACCTTCTTTTGCCATTCGAATAAATACTTCGGCGAGTTTACCATCCGGATAAATACCGTAGTGCAAATATCCTTCATGACCCATGACTGTAAACTTGTGACGGAACGATACGACATCTGCAGGAAGCTGTTTGCGCTCAAGTCGCATTGGTTCATCTTTTTCATCTTGCCCTGACCCTTTTGTGCGCCCTGTATTTAGTGGCTGAGCACCCTTTGATCCATCACGGTATACCGCAACGGCCTTGAGTCCGAGCTTCCATGAATCCGTATAGACATTCATGATATCTTCGATTGTTACTTCGGCAGGAAGATTTACTGTTTTAGAGATCGCACCAGAAATAAATGGTTGCGCGGCAGCCATCATACGGATGTGACCCATATAATGAATAGAACGCGCGCCACCAGGAGCATTCACCGCGCAGTCGAACACCGCGAGATCTTTTTCTTTTATGTGTGGCGCTCCCTCAATACGATCGTTATCTGCAATATATTGCACAATTGCATCGATCTCATCTTGCGCGTACCCAAGATTTTTAAGTGCTGCGGGAACGGTCTTGTTTACGATTTTGAGAAATCCGCCGCCAACCATCTTTTTATATGCAACGAGTGAAAACCCTGGCTCAACGCCAGTCGTATCACAATCCATCATAAATGCGATTGTACCGGTTGGCGCTAACACGGAAGCCTGCGAATTACGGACGCCGTGCTTTTCAGCGTTCGCGACAGTTTTATCCCATACATCATGCGCGGCATCCATCATATCTTTGGGTACATAGCGTGACTCTATGTCTTCTACAGCGTCACGATGCATGCGCAATACCTTCTGCATTGGACGCTTGTTTACCTCGTAGCCAGCAAAGGTACCTACACGCTCTACAAGCCTCGTAGACGTTAGATACGCCTGTCCCGTCAGAATAGCGGTGATCGCCCCCGTCAGAGCTCTCCCCTCATGTGAGTCGTACGGAAGACCCTTATACATAAGAAGTGCCCCAATATTGGCATACCCGATTCCAAGCTCACGAAACGCCTTTGCATTCTCTGTAATACGCTCTGTTGGATAGTGTGACCCTGCAACGATAATATCCATTGCAGTCGTCATAATCTCTACTGTGTGCCGAAATGCCTGCACATCGAATGAATCATCCTCGCGCAAATACTTCATGAGGTTGAGTGAGGCGAGATTACATGCAGAGTTATCGAGATGCATGTATTCAGAGCACGGGTTTGATGCATTAATACGACCCGTTACTGATGCAGTGTGCCAGCGATTGATCGTCGTATCATATTGCATTCCTGGATCTGCACAGTGCCATGAAGCCTCCGCGATTAAATATAGTAAATCTCGTGCTGGCGTTTTCTCAACTGTCTCTCCATTCATAACTGCTTTCAATTCCCACTCTCCCCCTTCAATTGCGCGCTGCATAAAATCATCCGTTACGCGCACTGAATTGTTCGCATTCTGAAAAAATATATTATTGTATACGTTACCATCGATCGCATCATCATATCCCATCGCGATGAGTGCTTTTGCTTTTTCTTCTTCCTTCCATTTGCACGTAATGAACTCTCGAATATCTGGATGATCGATATTCATTACAACCATCTTTGCTGCGCGTCGCGTCTTACCTCCTGACTTGATCGTACCTGCGATTGCATCCGCTCCTTTCATAAATGAAACAGGACCGCTTGAGCGTCCACGTCCACGAATTTTTTCTTTTGATGATCGAAGATTGGAAACATTAATACCCGCACCAGAACCTCCCGCAAAAATAAACATTTCATCGTGATACCATCGCATGATTGATTCTTTGTTGTCTTCGACGGAAAGAATAAAACATGCCGAGCACTGCGGCTTCTCTTCAACGCCAACATTAAACCAAATCGGTGAGTTAAATGCCGCATTCTGATTTACTAGGATCCACTTCAGTTCTTCGTTAAAAATTTTCTCTTCCGATTCGTCAGCAAAATATTTATATCCACGCCCCCATCCCGTGATTGTGTCTGCAACACGATCTACGAGCTGTCGTACACTCGACTCGCGTCCCTCTTTACCCACATGTCCGTAAAAATATTTCTCTGCAACAATATCAGTCGCTGTTTGCGACCAAAACATTGGCACCTCTACATTGTCTTGTTCAAAAACCACATTACCCTTTGAGCCAGAGATTACTGCACGACGTTTTTCCCATGTAATTTCATCGTATGGATGAATATTTTCGTGCGTAAAAAATCGCGCTAGACGAAATGCGCGCTTTGAATCCTGTGCTCGGCCTTTCTTTGCTACTGCTTTTACCGCGGGCGTTGTAGTCGACATATATGTGCCAAAATTTGCTCTAATAATTTTTAACGTACAGCTAGTGTACCCCCCACCCAAAGTAGGCGGAAGTGTGGATAAGTGAAAAAAAATATAAAAAATTACTCAATCAGTCGCACAACGTAAAAAGTGAAAAATGCCTTGCTCAGTCAAAACTATTAGAAACTGAAAGTTATCATGACGCAAGGGCTTCGCGAAAAACACTCCTTGCGAGGAGTGTTTTTCTGTGTCCTTTTATAAATTTTGCCGCTACTCGGGTAAAAATTATTTTTTCGCTCGTCGTAGAAACGCCGGAATAGCATCCCACTCTTCTGTAGACTCGGGTGATGGTTCTTGCACGATCTTTGGACGAGCAACCGGAGCAAATTCTTCTTTCTTTTGGACTGGAGCACTAAATAAACTTACTGGTTTTACTGAAGGCTCGCCAAAACCAGAAGCAACAACTGTAATTTTTATTTCTCCTTTCTTAAGACGCTCATCTTTTACTGCTCCAAAAATTACACGAGCATCTTTTGCGATTGGCTCAGTGATTACACGAGCCGCTTCATTTACCTCCCACATCGTTAGATCATCACCCCCGGCGATTGAGAAGAGTACTCCGCGTGCGCCGTCAATTGAAACGTCGAGAAGTGGTGAAGAGATGGCAAGCTTGGCAGCCTCTGCTGCACGATCTTCACCTGACGATGTTCCGATACCCATCAATGCTGAACCTGCATTCTGAAGCACTGAACGAATGTCAGCAAAGTCAACGTTGATAATACCAGGGAGCGTAATGAGATCTGAAATACCCTGCACTGCTTGGCGCAAAATTTCATCACACATTGAAAATGCATTCGTGAATGTTGTCTTGCGATCAATAATATTTAGCAAGCGATCATTTGGAATAACGATCATCGCATCAACTGCCTCCTTGAGTCGCTGTAAACCTTCTTCCGCGATTCGCGCGCGCTCAGAACCTTCAAACGTAAATGGCTTTGTCACGACACCAACTGCGAGCGCTCCTTCTGATTTCGCAATGTTCGCAATCACCGGTGCTGCGCCCGTGCCCGTACCGCCACCAAATCCGCACGCGATAAAAACCATATCCGTTCCGCGCATAACTTCCGTAAGCTCTTCACGAGACTCCTCTGCTGCTTGCCTGCCAACTGATGGCTCCATGCCAGCACCGAGTCCGCGTGTTGTATTTTTTCCAATATGTATTTTACGAGGCGCAAGAGAATGATGAAGGTCTTGGGCGTCAGTATTTACGCCGACAAAATCCACACCGTGAATTTTTGACTTAATCATGTGATCCAGCGCGTTAAGTCCAGAACCTCCGCAGCCTATTACTTTGATTCGGGCAAATGTTTCGACATCGGGATTAATCCGTGGCATGGCACTACTCTAGCGTCATCGTGCCGTGAGGGTCAAGAGAAAAAAAGAATCCATCTAAAGCAAACCAAAGACATCTATATGTCAAGATTTTTCTGCGAGCTTAGTCGCAATATTTATACCGAACGCCAACGGAACACCCGACAATAGAGCAGATCGGCGCTGTCTTTGCTTTTTTATCTTCTGCTCTGATCTTTTCGATATCATCTCCCCTTGCATGATATAGACATCGCTCTTCAACCTTCTCTACTCCTCCTCCACAACATCCGCATCCGCAAGCCATATAAGGCTCGCTTACTTCTTCAATCTCACGAACCTCTTCCTTCGTCGCTCGCTTATGAGCACTTGCGATCGACGAGGCATATGACGCCTGCGCTTCTATATATTCGATTTCTTGTTCGATTGAATACACTTCAATCTGCCCCCATAAAAAAAGAGTGGCTGCGCACGCAAGACCAATCGTCCATGGCAACCAGCGATCATGATAAAGTTCTTTAGTAAAAAAATTCCACATAACTCTTTTTATTATATAAGGAAGTGCGCCAAATCTAAAACAAAACTCGCATCATGCGAGTTTTATTATGGGATAAGAGAGCGTAAAAATTTTGATATACGTTTTGAAATCGGAAGGGAGAACATACTATTTGATCTTCCCGAAGAGACATATTCGCTTGCGGCATACTTCACAAGCCCCACTGCAGTTGCCCACTCAGGGCCAACAACCAATTCTTTATGATCGCTAATGCCTGATGGCGAACCACCAATCTCAACTGGTAAATGGAGTTCTTCACGCGCCATGCGTTGAATATCAAAAAGGCGTGCCCCACCACCAACAAGCACTACTCCTCCCGGCAACAACTCTGAACGGCCAATGCGTTTCAAATGTTTTTCTACAAGCTCAAAGACATCGCCCAACCGTGCTGATACAATTTCTCGAAGTTTTTTTGGAGAAAAAGTTTCTTCAAAGTTTTTTGGAAAATCTGCGAGACGAATTTCTTTTTTTCCTTGTTCTAAAAATACACCGAGATTTCGCTTCACGCGCTCAGCTGAAGCAAGATCAATCTCAAATCCAAGACCGATATCATACGTAATATGTCCGGAACCAACAGGTAAAACGTCCAATGACACGAGCGTCCCTTCTTCAAATACTGCGAGATTGGTTGTCTGTGCTCCAATATCAAGTAGCATCGAACCAACTTCTTTTTGTTTTTTTGAGAGCGTATGAAAAGATGCTGCGTATGGAGAAACGAGTACATCGTCGACCGAAAGACCTGCGATCTCCATCGCCTTAAAAATATTCTTAATATGCGTCGTAAAGCCAGCGATAAAAAGCGTTTCCGCTTCAAGCTTCATACCATTGAGGCCTACTGGCTCACGAATCCCTGAATCACGATCAATACTATAAAAGAGTGGGAACGTATGGATAACCTCGCGATTCCCAAGTCGCGGGAGCGCAGCCTCACTCGCCTCAATAACACGAGCAACATCTTCTTTGGTTACCTCTCCGTCTGCACGCGATACGGATACCGCACCCTTGCCAATATGCGTCTGTACACGGGGCTCACCAAGCGATACATATGCATGGTCTACATCTATAGAGGTCTGTTTTTTCAGATCTGCGAGTGCACGCTGAATGCTGCGGGCGACAATGTCCGGATCTGCAACAGCGCCTTTTCGTACACCGTCCGCAGGGGCTTCACCAACACCAAGAACCGAAAGGGCATATTCCCCCTTCTTCTCGGCAACAACAAGCCGAATCGTACTCGATCCGATATCAAGACCGACAAGATAGTCTTGGTGCGCCATTCCTACTATATTATGAAAGTTTAACGAGTGCTTCGCGCGCGAGACGAGAGATGCGCTCTCCAGACGCACGGCCTTTGAGTGTCGGGGTAATTGTCTTCATCAGAACGCCAAATGATTCAACTCCCGTTGCCCCAGACTCGCGAATACCATCCTGAACTATTCGCATAATTTCTTCATCTGGAAGTTCAGCAGGTAAGTAGACTCCAAGTATCGCAGCCTCTCTCGCTTCCTGCGCTGCAAGCTCTGGACGTCCCCCCTTCTCAAATTCCGTAACCGCATCCTTGCGCTTCTTTACTTCGCGCTGAATAACTTGCAAAACTTCATCATCACCAAGTCCAACATCTTTTTTGCGCTCTTCGATTTCTTTATTTTGGATTGCCGCAAACAAAAGGCGGAGTGTACTAAGACGCTCCTTGTCGCCGCCATGAATCGCCTCTTTCAAATCATCGCGAAGCTTCTGGGCAAGGGACATGTATTAGGCTTCCTTACCTAACTTGCGCAAGCGGTCGTAATGCTTTCGTTTTTCAAGACGCTTAAGCGCGTCCTTTTTCTTTTTTGTCTTTGATTTCGGGCGCGTGCGATATGCCGAACCTCGAACATCGAGCAAAATGCGACTCTGCTGTACCTTGCGTGTAAATCGACGCAAGAGAGATCCGGTTGTTTCTTTTTCTCGTTTTCGTACTTCTACCATATATATTTCTCCGAGTATTGATCTTAGGAAAATTCCTTCAATCGTGACTTTATTGTACCAATAAATTTATCCATGGGAAGGGTTTCTTGAATTCCCGTTTCCATACTCCGAACTCCGACCGTTCCATCAAGTGCCTCTTTCTGCCCAAGAATCACTGCGAGTGGAATTTCAAGTTTAGAAACAATGTTGAGTTGTGCGCGAAGCGAATCTTTCGAGAGTGAGTGAGCGATTGGTACGCCAATCTTGCGGAGCTCTTCCATGAGCACAAGACTTTTCTTCTTCGCCGCAGGACCGAGCTGGATGAGAAAAAGTTTCGGATGCGTCTCGGGTCGTGACTTGATCGATTTCTTTTTCATGAGTTCGGCAACGCGATCAACACCGAGCGCCCATCCGACAGCCGGAATTTTTCGATTACCGATCAATTCACCTAAATCATCGTACCGACCTCCTCCTCCAAGTGCGATCTTCGTAAACGTCGCCACCTCTGGCTTTACCCCCTGCTCATCTCCCTCCTCCACAACTTGCGGAGGAGACATAATTTCAAAAACCTCGAATACAGTCTTTGAATAATAATCAAAGCCTCTTACAAGGTGTACGTCAAGAAAATATGGAATACCCATCTCATCAAGATATTCGAGCACTTCGGAAAAATGCTTCTTACAAACCTCACACAAGTGATCCATCATTTGAGGAGCGTCCTTACGAAGCGCAACACACGTCTCTTCTTTACAGTCGAGCAAACGCAACGGATTGTCCTTAAACCGTTGTTTGCAATCCTTACATAGTTGATTGAAATGGCGCTTATAGTACGCGAGCAATTCTTTACGAAATGCCGGACGACACACCCGGTCTCCAAGGCTATTTACATTAATAACAATATCTTTTAAACCAAGTCCCTGTAGTGCTGAAAAAAGCACTCTAATAGAAATAGCATCGTTAATCGCGTCATCATCACCAATGATCTCAACGCCGACTTGGCGAAATTCTCGAAATCTCCCTTGCTGAGGAGTTTCATGTCTAAAAAATGAACCCCCGTAAACTAACTTCACTGGCTGTGGGAGGGATTGCATGCCATGTTCAAAATATGCGCGCATAACAGACGCCGTTCCCTCAGGACGAAGCGACAACTTATCACCTCCTCGCGTACGAAGGTTGTACATCTGCTTTTCTACAACGTCCGACTCCTCACCAAGAGGGCGCTCAAATAACTCTGTTTTTTCAAGATGTGGGGTCGTAATCGGTTGAAATCCGTAAAATTCAGCAACACGCCGTACCTCTTTCATCACACGCTCAACATAATGCACATCATCAAACATGATATCGTGCATTCCTTTTACACTCATGACTGGTTCTTTTTTAATTGGCTTTGCCATATGAAAAATTAATTACCTAGAAGCACTGAAATCTTTGAAATTGGCCACATGCGAATAAATGCGCGTCCGACAATATCTACCTTTGGCAATGGCCCCCATGAGCGTGAATCTAAACTATTTGATCTATTGTCTCCCATCATGAAATATTCTCCACTCCCTAATGTTCTTTCCATATCTGGAGTAGTCAGCTCTTGATTATCCACGTATGTTTCATTGAGAGATTCAAGAGCTCCTGAAGCGGTACGAATCGCAACACGTCCTCCACTAATGACAACGGTCTCACCGGGAAGACCAATAACTCGCTTAATGAAGAACTCTCTGGGATTATTTGGATACCGCATAATAATCACCTCGCCGCGCTTTGGATCAGTAAACTGATAAGATAACTCGTCAACAACCAAATATTCACCATCATGATATGTCTGCTCCATCGACTCCCCTCTGACAATAAATGGCTGTGCTACAAAAAAACGAATCGGGATTACGATTGCGAGTGAGATGACAACAATTCGCAACGTCTCAAAGATTTCGGAGCGAATCGTTTTTGACTTTTCGTCCGCAACTCCTTGATTTTCAACGATTTCTTCGTTTTCTGGGAGCATAACGTAACCAAATTATATACGAAAAATACCTCCCTCGCAAGCCCCGTGCGCGTGATATAGCAATGAAAAACCGCTACACTACAAATGCATGAAAACCATCATAGGTCTTGGGAATCCAGGCAAAGAATATACGGGAACGCGCCATAATGTAGGACGCGACCTTGCGCTACGTATCGGCACATATTTTGAACTGAGCGATTTTGAAGAAAATAAAAAATACCTCGGACTACTCGCTAAAGGCGAGATTGAAAAAGAAAAGGTAACGATACTCCTTCCGGATACATTTATGAATAAGTCAGGCAAAGCAATCGCAGCGCTCGCTCCGAAAGCAAAGGGACTGATTGTCCTTCAAGATGACACGGACATCCCGCTTGGGTCAGTAAAAATTGCCTTTGGAAGAAACTCTGGAGGACACAAAGGAATCGAATCAATCATGCGAACTCTAAAAACAAAAGATTTTTGGCGTATTCGTATCGGCGTTCAAAAGAAAAAACGAATAGACGCGATGGACCTTGTACTCAAAAAATTCTCACCTGAAGAACAAAAAATCATTAAAAAAATCGAAAAACGCATCCTCGCCATGTTTGAGGCGAGCTTGGACTTGCAGGTAACCACATTCAACGTACTGTAAGAGGCGTGGACGAACTCTTAATCGCCGCTCGTATACCCGAATTTGAGAATAAACCTTCTTCGTGGTTCCGTGCGAACACTCACAATATCGATAAAGGAAGAGTACAACACGACTTCTGGGCTCGAAACACGCTCCGACTCTCAAAACGCTGGCCTCACGGGCTCTCAACACTCGCCGAAAAACTAATCGACCTCGGGTATGAAGCGGTCTCGTGGCCCAATAACAAAGGTGAATTCTCAATTCGAGGTGGAGCAATTATCATTTCTCCGATTAACGACCATACGCTCTGGCATGTTGAATTTTTTGGTCAATTAATTGATAGAATCGCAAAACTCTCTGAGGCAACTCCATCAAATCGCGAACGAAAGCGCTCTTTACACGAATATTTACGAGACGGAGATTATATCGTACATGAAGACCACGGCGTGGGTATCTGGAGAGGCATCACCGAAGAGCGAGGAACTAAGTATTTTTTAATTGAATATCGTGGGCCAAAACATGGATCCCCCGACACACTCATGGTTCCTCTCACCGAAGAAAAACGAGTAACACCCTATATCGGATTTCGCGTTCCTCCTGTTACCCGCCTCGGCACGCCACTATGGGGTAGAACGGTCAAACAAACAAAAGAAGAGACTATCGTATTTGCTCGCAAACTCCTCGAGCTTTATGCATCGCGCGAAACTATAAAACGGCCTCCTCTCAAACCGGTACCCGAGCTAGAAGAAAGTGTCCAAACAGGGTTTCCATTTGAAGAAACTCCTTCCCAACGCACAGCGCTTCGTGATATTTGGCATGATTTTTCATCAGATATCCCGATGGATCGAGTTTTAATGGGCGACGTTGGATTTGGAAAAACCGAAATCGCTCTTCGCGCCGCAGTACGCGCCGCGGGCAATGGCTTACAGGTAGCAGTCCTTGCTCCGACAACACTTCTTTGTGACCAACACTATCAAGTCTGGTCACAAAGACTTGCCGCGCTACCTCTCTCAGTAGCGCGCCTCTCTCGACTTGAAAGTGGCATGGAAGAAAAAAAGATTCTCAAAGACATAAAAGAAGGCCGCGCAGATATCGTCATTGGCACTCATCGAATCCTTTCAAAGGATGTCTCATGGAAACGCCTTGGATTTCTTATTATCGATGAGGAACAACGCTTTGGAGTACGTGCCAAAGAATATCTAAAGGAATTGAAAAAAGACGTCGATATCCTCACATTGTCAGCGACACCACTCCCACGCACTTTCTCGCTCTCCGTCTCGGGGGTAAAGCATATGAGCACCCTCGAGGAACCTCCTGATGGACGTCGTGCAACGCAAACAATCGTCCTACCATTTCAGAAAAAAATCGTAGAGAGCGCGCTCAACCAAGAGCTATCGCGCAAAGGACAAATCTATGTCCTTGAAAGTCGCATTCGCGCTATCCCGAAAACTATGGAACTACTTAGTTCCATGATATCCCCCTCCCGCATCGGGTATATCCACGGGCAAATGTCCGAAAAACAACTCGTGGAAACAATGGAAAAATTCCGTGAGAAAAAAATAGAAATTCTCATCTCTACCACTATTATCGAAAACGGTATCGATCTTGCAGACGTCAACACGCTGGTTGTCATGGACTCGACGCTTTTTGGACTTTCCGAAATGCATCAACTTCGTGGCAGAGTTGGACGTGGATCCGCTGAAGCATTTGCGTATTTTCTATACAATCCAAAAAAACTAAAAGATAAAGCTCGCGAACGTCTCGACATACTCGCCAGTATGCAGTTTCTCGGCTCCGGAAGATTTATCGCGGAAAAAGATATGGAAATGCGTGGCGCAGGAAATATCCTAGGCAAAGAGCAATCAGGCGTTGCCCGCGCCGTTGGACTTAACTTATATTCGCAATTTTTAGCGGAAGCGGTAGAGAAATTACGCCGTACGATATAAAATCCTCTGGATACAAAAAACTAAGAAATACCCTACTAAGAAATACAACAAAACCCCCACGAATAAAGGACCAAGACTATAACTAAAAAAATCTAATCTTTCTAAGGGGTTGAGTAAGAAATCGCGAGTAGGGCACCCCGTTGAATGTGAGGCACAATTTTGAGTTGCTTCATAGAAAAATTCTATGGCAAATGATAGTCCTAAAAAAATTCTTATTAGAGTCTGTTTATTCATGACAAATTATATTAAAGGAGAAAGCTCAGATGTGAGAAATGCTACGTGAAAAAATACTTAAAAATTTATGAAGAATAGCTATAAAGATAATAAGTACTACCGGCCAAATGATATAAAATATCATAAAATTACCACCTAATCTGAGAATTTCCTCGATACCTTGATAAAAATACTGAGGAAATAATTTTATAGAACATTCTTTCAGAATGAGACAATCATCTATAATACCTTTAATGGGACTTAAAATAAAACGAAAAAAGAAAGTTGTTAAAAAAATAGTTGTAATAAAACGTAGGAACGATTTTTGAGCATGAATAAAAAAATCTAATAGCCACCACGTTATAATAATTAGCGCCGGACCAATGATTAGGCCCCCAATAATATGCGCTGGTGTAGAAAAAACACTCCAAAACCCCAGTCTGAACGCATAAAAATTATAGTTTTGTATACAGAAAAGAATAGTCTTGTTACAAGCAGCCAACGTAATAGCTGCTGGAAAAAATAAAAATATACTAAAAAGATAGGCACAATAGCCAAGAAAAATCTTATAGATCAAATTCATGATTTTTATTCTACACTCAACCAACAAAAACATAAAACCCCGCTTTCGCGGGGTTTTATGGCAATGAATGTTCTTGTGGACCGTTCTACATCTCTATAGCGCGGCGGCTCGTGTATATTGGAGCCATTCATCAGTACGCTATCCATTATATCATAGGCGATTCATGAGTCAAGGGGCTAGGTCGCGATAACCCACTAAAAAACAAAAACTCGTTGCTAGGCAACGAGTTTTTGTTTTTTAGACTATATATATTACTCTTCTTTTTTATCTTCTACTGCGTCTGTTTTTTTCACTTCTTCCTGTTTTGCCTTTTCTTCATTACCCAAGAAAGATAGGGAAAGCTTATGTGTCTCTGGTTGAAATACAACGATCTGGAATGGATATGTCTTACCAATATCGATCGTTTCGCGCATCTTCTGCGCCGTACCGAATTCGGAGATATGAGAAAGGCCGGAAATTCCCTCGTGATCAACAAGTCTTACAAATGCGCCGTAGCGATTGAATTTCATGACGATGCCCTTGGTAATATCGCCCTTCTCAATCTTTGCGATCTTCCATGGGTCAGGCTTAAGTGCCTTCACTGAAAGGGAAATCTTATCACCCTCGATTTCGATAATCTTAACGCGTACGGTATCACCAACCTTGTACAAATCTCCGGGATTTTCAACGAGTGTCCAGTCAATTTCAGAGATATGAACGAGACCTTCAAGACCATCTTCCAATTTTACGAAAATACCGAACTCAACCACGCCTGAAACCTCTCCTTCGTACTCTGTGCCGATCGCGTATTTTGCTAATCGTTCTTTCATTTCATCTGGCTCTGAACCACGTTCAGTGAAAATAATCTTATCTTCTTTTGGATCAATATTCATGATCTGCAAGGAAAAATCCTGACCGACAAATTTTTGAAGCTCGTCCAAAATACGAGCCTTGTCTCCCCCTTCTACGCGAGGATAATGTTTCTGCGCTAACTGAGAAACTGGCAAAAAACCTTTGGTTGTCTTCCATTCAAACACAAGACCCCCCCGATTTGCCTCGAGCGCACGCAATACGAGCGCTGATTTTTCAGCCATAACCTGTGAAGCTTCTTTCCAAAACTTCTCCCGGCCTGCTTCACGAACTGAAAGCTCCACATACCCCTGTTCATTTTCTAATTCAATGATTTTGGAAACCAATTGATCCCCAGAATCCTTTTGCTTTAAAATATCCCTGCCATCCTGAAACTCCTTTCCATAAATGATACCTGTACCAAAACCAAGGTTTACGAATACTGCCGAACCTTCTTTTGAAATAATGGTTCCTTCGACGATATCGCCAACACGTGGAAGCTTCCACTGTGGAATCGCACGAAAAAGAACGTCCATAAGACGCTCCTTGCGGGCATTTTGGTTTAGCTCTTGCTCAGAAGTCATGACGCCGAGTATAGGCGACTTTTCTGAGGTTGGCAAGGGGTCTCAAGCGTTGCCGAGGGCCAAAAGAAAGGCTATACTAAATCCACTTTCATATGGTTATCTCATATTACGGTATTACCTGTTTTAAGCTCCAGGCAGGAGAAACGGTTCTTGCGATTGATCCGTACGGCAAAAATTCAGGTCTCACACCCCCGCGCTTTGAAGCGCACGCCGTCCTCCTGTCAGGCAAAAAAAGCTCTCAGGATTTTTCGATAACCGGTGACCCCTTGGTCTGCGCCTCTCCCGGAGAGTTTGAAACAAAAGACATCGTCATCACAGGGCTTGATACTCCCGAAGGCACTGCATTCTATATTGAATGGGAAGGTTTGCGCATGCTTCATCTTGGAACAATTAAAAACGTATCCTCAGTAGAATCAATCCTCGAACACATTGACACGATCGATATTCTCTTTGCTCCAGCGGACGGATCATCGAGTGATATGCAAAAAATCATTTCATCGATTGACCCTCGCATCATTATTCCTATGCAAGGAGAAGGAAAGAAAGGAGCAATTGATACTCTTGTAAAAGAAATTGGCGAAAAACCAGAAAAACTCGATAAGCTTACGATTAAGAAAAAAGGACTCCCGGCCGAAGGACAACGACTTATCGTTTTAGATTCACCGCAATAATCATCATGTCTATCTTGGGTCGCATCGAAAACCTTCAGCAAGCACCTCCCAGAAAAAAAATGATTGTGCTAACCCTCTCTGTACTTATCATTATGAGTGCTATCATCGGTCTTTGGGTTATGCAGCTCGACTACCAATATAAGCGTACGGCCCCAACACAGACACACGAAGCATCCATTACTGAACCGTTCCTCATTATCATGCGATCAACGAGCGAAACGGTACAAAAAGGATTTTCTGATGGACTACACAGCATTTTTCGATAATATTTAAGAATTCATGAAATCAAAGGAACCGAAACCAGAGCAAGAAGTAGCACACGTTCAGCTGCGTGATATCGCGCGCGAAATGCGCGAATCATATCTCGACTATGCAATGTCGGTTATTGTTACGCGCGCGCTACCTGATGTACGTGATGGACTCAAACCAGTACATCGTCGCATCCTCTATACAATGCGTGGGATGGGGCTCCGTCATACTACAAAACATCGCAAATCTGCCGCAGTCGTTGGTGACGTACTTGGTAAATATCACCCGCACGGTGACGCTCCAGTGTACGATGCGCTCGCGCGCATGGCTCAAGATTTTTCTATGCGCTACCCGCTTATTGATGGACAGGGAAACTTTGGATCGATCGATGGCGACTCTCCTGCTGCGATGCGTTATACCGAAGCTCGCATGGCCGCGCTCTCTGACGAGCTTCTTCTTGATATCGACAAAGAAACAGTTGATTTTATGCCGAACTATGATGGCACCCGAGAAGAGCCAACGGTATTCCCCGCTCGCATCCCCTATCTTCTTCTCAATGGCTCCTTAGGAATTGCAGTTGGTATGGCGACCAATATTCCTCCCCATAACCTTACAGAACTCATCAATGCGGCTCTTACGCTTATCGAAAATCCAAAAGCAACGACTGAAGATTTACTTGAACACATCAAGGGTCCTGACTTTCCTATGGGAGGGATTATTTTCAATAAACAAGATATTCACCAAGCATATTCAACTGGCAAGGGTAGTATTGTAGCCCGCGGAGAAGCAGAGATCATCGAAAAAGAAACGGGACGCGGACACGCAATTATCATCACCTCCATTCCATATCAGGTAAACAAGGCGGAGATGATTGAAAAAATGGCTGATTTGGTACGAGAGAAAAAAATCGATGGCATCAAAGATATTCGCGACGAATCGGATAAAGATGGGCTTCGCGTTGCTATTGAGTTGAAAAATGACGCGTACCCTCAAAAGGTACTCAATAATCTCTACAAACATACTGATCTCGAAAAAGTATTCCATTTAAATATGCTCGCCCTTGTAGGCGGTATTCAACCTCAAACACTCTCTCTCAAACACTATTTTGAGGAATTTGTCGCCACTCGCCGAATCATGGTTGATCGACGAACCCGTCACGACCTACGAATCGCCGAGGAACGCGCTCATATTCTTGAAGGACTCAAAAAAGCTCTCGACCACATCGATGAGATCATCAGTACAATCAAAAAATCTAAAGACCGAGAGAGCGCGCACACAAACCTCATGCAAAAGTTTAAGCTCTCAGAAAGACAATCGACCGCAATTCTTGAAATGCGCCTCCAAACACTCGCTGGGCTTGAACGTAAAAAGATTGAGGATGAACTCGCAGAAAAACGCGCGATTATTAAAGATTTGAAAGCGATTCTCGCCGACCCTAAGAAACTCTTGGCGGTGATAACAAAAGAACTTATCGAAATTCGTGATAAATACGGGGACGAACGACGTACAAAAGTTGTCGCTACAGGCGTGAGCGCAATGGCGACAGAAGATCTTATACCCGAGGAAGAGCAGGTTGTACTAATGACGCAGGGCGGGTATTTGAAACGTGTACGACCTCAAGAATTTCGTGCTCAACGAAGAGGCGGCAAAGGTACTATTGGTGGTGAATGGAAAGAAGAAGATGTAGTTTCTCAATTCGCTACCGCAAATACCCACGACTCCCTTTTGTTCTTCTCAAGTCTTGGAAAAGTATACGAGTTACGAGTCTTCGAGATCCCCGAGAGCTCGCGCACGGCAAAAGGACGCCCCGTCGTCAACTTCCTTCCCCTTGCAGCCGGTGAAGAGATCACTTCTTTCCTTTCAGTACCAAAGAAAACAAAAGGAGAGAAAGACCAAGCGCTCATCATGACAACCCGCAAAGGAATCGTTAAAAAAACAACATTTAGCTCGTTTGCTGGAGTCCGTAAATCGGGCATCATCGCCATGAAACTACAGAAAGGAGATGTACTGGGCTGGGTACGAATTCTAGATCTTGGAGCCGATATCATGCTGTTCTCAAAGAAAGGACAAGCTATCCGTTTTAAAGAGAAGCAACTGCGCGACATGGGACGTCAGGCTCAGGGTGTACGTGGTATGAGGCTTAAATCGGGCGATGAAATCATCGGCTGCGAAGTAATTGGCAAAGAAAGAAAAGACGCCGAAGTCTTTGTTGCAAGTACGCTTGGATTTGGTAAACGCAGTAAAGCAAGTGAATTTAAAGCACAATCTCGCGGAGGCTCTGGCGTAAAGACAATGAACGTCGGAGAAAGCACAGGACCTCTTGTTGCGGCATGCGTACCCGATCCTGCCGCCGAAGAATTTATCGCAATCTCAGCAAAAGGAAAAACACTCCGTAGTCATATAAAAGAAATCCCAACACTCAAGCGCGCAACTCGCGGCGTCCGCATTATGCGCTTTGAATCAGGTGACCGCCTCACGAATATCGCACTTTTGTAGTACAATGGAAGCCATGAAAGGCTTCTCGAATCCGGAAGAAGTAGTTGAACATCTTAATTTATATGGGGCAATGAAAATTGCTGACTTTGGTGCACATGCGGGATTTTGGGCACTTCCACTCGCTCGACATATTACATCAGAGGGAGTTGTCTACGCGCTCGATGTTCAACGAGAACCCCTCCGGCTCCTCGCTAAACGTGCGGGTGAAGCAAATCTCCACAACATTCGAGTTATGCACGCTGATCTTGAGCGGTCTGAGGGTAGTAAACTCAAAACAGATTCTATAGATCTCGTACTCGTGGCTCATATTCTTTTTCAAGTCAGTGAAAAAATGCATATACTAAAGGAAGCGCATCGGATTCTAAAAAAAGGTGCTCGCATTGTACTTGTGGAATGGGATACTGTTGAACCGCGCCCAATTGGGCCCGCACGTGAACATCGAATTGATAAAAAAGAGTTGGAACGTTTGCTTATCGAGGCTCAATTCGAGAATATTTCCCACTTCAATCTTAGCAATCATCATTACGGTATTATCGCTCACAAAAAATGAACATCGTTCAAGTTATCGTTATCGGGCTTTGCATCATCGCAGTTATTCTCGCAATACTTTTTTGGTCCGGAATTATTGGACCTCAAAGAGGTACTGTTGACCCAGGTGGAGGCCAAGCATTTTCAGGAGAAGTACGTGTCTGGGGCACATTACCCTCTGATAGCTACATAGACTTTTTTACTGAATATGAAGCTTCAAAAAATATTCGAGTGAGCTATTCCCAGCACGCACCAGAAAAATTTACCGAAGAAATCGTTCGCGCGATTGCTCGTCGCGAAGGACCTGATGTGGTACTTATCGACATTGACTGGATTACTTCAAATTATGACATCTTGACCCCTACTCCGCCCGAAGTCATGCAACCCCAAGAATTTCGTAACACGTTTATCGATGCCTCCGAAGTAGATCTCGTACGAGAAGATAAAATTTGGGGATTCCCGATTGGTATCGATCCGCTGGTACTGTACTGGAACAAAGATATCTTTAATGCAAACTCTATCCCCCTCCCACCAAAAAATTGGAATGAAGTACTCACACAGTCAAACACTATTAAACGGATTAAAGATGGTGGCGTAGTAGGACAGGCTGGTATCGCGCTCGGACGATCGCGCAACATACCGCTCTACAAAGAAATCGTATCGCTCCTTTTACTCCAACTTGGGGGCTCAATTGAGAATCAAGCAGGAGAACTCATACTCAACTCGCCCTCAAACCAAGATGTTGGTGGACGTGTATTTAGATTTTTTACAGATTTTGGAAAATCTGGAACAGAGGCATACTCATGGACAACCGCTCTCCCACCACCGCGCGTTCTTTTTAGCCAAGGAAAACTTGGCATGATGCTCGACTATCTATCTTATGAATCACAACTTCGAGAACAAAATCCTCATATTTCTTTTGACATCGCTCCTCTACCCCAACCTCAAGGCAACGAAGTGCCAATTTATTACGCAACGACAAATGCCGTAGCTGTACTTGTTGGATCGCCGAACATCGCACCTGCCTGGCAATTTGCAAAATCTATATCAGGAGCAGGAGGAGTACAGCGCCTTCTTGTACAGCACGTGATTAATGTACCTGCGCGACGAGACCAGCTTAATACGCTCGCGTTTACCGAAAATCCTCGACACGAGCTCCTACGTACGATCGCACTCAACACGCGCCGCCCTATTAATACCCACACTCAAAGAAACTCAAACCTCATCGCTGATATCATAGAAGCTATCGCGAATGGACAACTATCTTCAGAAATTGCCATATCTCAGGCACTTGAAAAAACAAAATAACACCACATGACCCGCCTTCTCTCACTTACTCTCCTTCTCTTCCTCATCCCTCTCACATCATTTGGCGCAACAACACTCGTACCAACAGGATGTCAGGCAGGATGTCCGTGTACACTCTGTGACTTCTATCTTCTCGCGCACAATATCATCACCATACTCTTTGAGTTGATGGCGATCATCGCCGTTCTTTCATTTTTGTATGGTGGTATTTTGATCATGACATCTGGAGGGAGTGAAGGAAAAGTAAAACAAGGGAAAGATGCGATCACAAGTGCTGTCATTGGCGCACTCATCGCGGGGCTTGCATGGCTCTTTTTTAGTGCCGCGCTAAACTCACTAACATTTGGAATTAAAACCGTTACGCTCGACGGGTTCTTTAAACCGCTTGCGTGCAATACGGGAGGAGGAGAATCATGTAACACGACATTTAAACCGAAGCCGCCTCCGGACCCCGCGATCGCACGCCTCATGCAAGAAATGGACCAAGGAACGTTTCGAAATGGTTTTGATACAAGCGACCCTGCATTTGCACGCTGCCAAGGAACTGAAGCTGCATCCTGCTCATGGAAAGGTGCGGGGGTTCCACCAGACCCCAATGCAGTAAATAACGTCATTAATAACTATAAAGACGAAATTATTGCAGCTCTTGGAGCAAACGCTACTCCAGAAAACATCGCGGCTGTAGCAGCAATTATGGCAACGGAATCTGGAGGAAGACCAAATGTTTCAAGCCCAGCAAATGCGCATGGTCTCATGCAAATGATTCCGAGTACTGCGCGCCTTGTTGACCCATCGCTACGAGGAATGTCGGACGCACAAATTGCAGCAAAACTAAAATCAGACCCTGCGTATGCCGTAACTCTTGGTACTCAACACTACATGGCACTTCAGAATAAATATGGCCCTGACCTTGCTGCTGCCGCGTACAATGGTGGAGAAGGAGCACTCCGTAAAAGTAAAACGTGCCCCGGACAAATGTACTGGGAATGTGAAGCAAACGCTGGTTATAGAGAAACGCGCAACTATGTTGCAAAGGTAAAGGGAGCTCGCGACGAGGTACGAAGACGACTTGGAACCACATGACCCGCCTTCTCTCACTTACTCTCCTTCTCTTCCTCATCCCTCTCACATCATTTGGCGCAACAACACTCGTACCAACAGGATGTCAGGCAGGATGTCCGTGTACACTCTGTGACTTCTATCTTCTCGCGCACAATATCATCACCATACTCTTTGAGTTGATGGCGATCATCGCCGTTCTTTCATTTTTGTATGGTGGTATTTTGATCATGACATCTGGAGGGAGTGAAGGAAAAGTAAAACAAGGGAAAGATGCGATCACAAGTGCTGTCATTGGCGCACTCATCGCGGGGCTTGCATGGCTCTTTTTTAGTGCCGCGCTAAACTCACTAACATTTGGAATTAAAACCGTTACGCTCGACGGGTTCTTTAAACCGCTTGCGTGCAATACGGGAGGAGGAGAATCATGTAACACGACATTTAAACCGAAGCCGCCTCCGGCAGCCCTCCCCTCAAGTAATCCTGGCGAACCTTCAGCCGACGCAATTCAAAATGAAAACGCCGCGCGAGCAGCATTGGGAGGCATACCAGTTAACAACCCGCCGTGCCCTGCAGGCGTGAGCTTCCAGCAATATCGCTCAACTCATGGTGGGCAAGGATGCACCACGGTCGCGGGACTCTCAGCTCAAACGCTCGCAACCCTTAAAGACATCCACTCCCGCACTGCATTTACCATCTCTGGCGGCACAGAGGCCGGACACGCATCCCATGGCACCGACCATCCCAGCACTATAGACGTTACTTCTGGCAATTATGCTGGCCTTTTTAGAGAGCTTCGAGCAAAGGGCTATAACGAAAGTAATTTTGGACGTGGCTATACATGTGAAGACTCAGCGGGGCACCGTATTGCATGCTCAAGCGGATCAATCCACCACGCTCACCTCGAACTCTAATAAAACTCCGTGATATAATAAAAACCATGAAACGCGCCCGCCTATTTACACTATTTCTCTTAATCGGGGTCTCTGTCCCTCTCCTATCTCTCGCGGCTGGAGATTATGGAGACCTACTAAAGCTTGGCTGCAACTCTATCCCCGCCTGTCTTCGACAATTTGCAAATTTCATACTAGCAAAAGTCCTCGTACCGTTGAGTGTCGTAACTATATTTTATGCGGGTTTTTTGTTCGCGACAGCAGGCGGATCTGATGCAAAGATCACGAGTGCAAAAAAAACCCTCACGTACGGGGTTATCGGCATTGCTGTAGCGTTTGGAGCGATCGCTCTCGGTGAAGCACTAAAGGACTTTATCGACCATCTATAAAATCATGTATATCCACAAGAACTTTACCCGAAACATCATTTTTACTATACTAGTATCAGCGCTCGTTTTATGCGCAGACGCTGCGTTTGCCGCTACTCCCCCAAACTTCACCAACCCAGTCGCCTCAAACGACTTTGGAACGGCCCTCAAAAAGATCGCGAATGCGGTCATGAAAATAGGAATCCCCGTTCTCACTGTCGCCATCGTCTATACCGGCTTCCGGTTTGTCATGGCGCAAGGGAACGAAAAGGAACTAGAGGACGCAAAGAAGATGTTGTTTTGGGTTGTCATTGCAACCGCGGTCATTATGACGGCGCCAGTCATCGCCAATATTGCATGTAATTTCTCGAAGGCTCTTGACCCGAGCGCGACGTTCACCTGTCCGTAATGCGCGTATACATCTAAAAAAGGTCGGTTTCACTCAACATATAACTAGTCGTTATTAGTAAACATATAAATACCATGAACAAAGCATTAAAATATTCACTGCGAGCACTCTTACTTGCATCTCCGACACTCGCATATGCAGCAACATTGAACACGTACTTTACAAATACAATTAAGCCATTCTTAAGCTTACTTGTTAACATTCTTATCGCAGTTGCAGTATTCGTTCTTATCCTCGGTATCTTTAGCTACATTACTGCAGCTGGAGACGAAGAAAAGATGAAATCTGCACGCAGCTACATTCTCTACGGAGTTATTGGTGTTGCGCTTATGATCCTTATCCGTGGGTTCATCGATATCGCAGTCAATACGATCTCCCCTGGTCTTGTCACAACAACGCCAACAGCAGCTGGACTCTAGATCTTAATGGCGGCGACATTCAATGGTATTCTAAATACCATCAACAAGGAACTGATCAATCCTTCCCTTCGGTTTCTTCTCTGGCTTGCAATTGCGGTATTCGTGTATGGCGTGCTTAAAATCATCATGAATCCGGACAATCCAGACATACTCTCGGAAGGTCGTCGTCACGTATTATGGAGTCTCGCAGGCTTTGTGATTATGCTTCTCGTTTTTGGGATCATCAATCTCATCAAAGCAACGCTTACTCCGTAGTATTAGAATAGAAATCAAAAAACCACCTACGACGGTGGTTTTTTGATTTTTCATTACTATACAAATAAATACGATGATTGAAGAAAAAACGTCGTGCTCATCACCATGATCAAAAGCACGGTGACTCGATTAAATAATCGTTCAGACATCACCTTAGTTCCCAACGAAATAAGCACGAGATACCCAAACAAAACCGATGGAAAATAATGATAAATAAATAAACTCCGAGGTAGAAAAAATAACGGAGCGAGAGAAACCACGTAGCAAACAAAAAATAACTGCTCAGACAAAGAAAACTTTTTTACTGAATACCCAAGCAAACCAAAAAGAAAAAGAGCCGCTGCTCCAATAACTGCAACGAGAATCAATCCCCACCCAAACCCACTCATCACCGCTAGACAATGATCTGGACACACGCCCCATACATTCATTTCACCTCCCCCCGCTATCCACGTAAGAGGAGTACTCCGTGCAGGATGATAAAAAAGATCACTGCCAATCGAGTACGTGACTTTTGTATATGCTGGCAAAAAATTTATAATCGCAGCGAGCGATTCACCTCCCGGGTACTCAACCCCCATAAGCTTATCTGTGTATTCAGCCGCACTAATTGGACCTGGAGGAAATTGCACTAAAAACGCAACCCACAAAAATATATATATGCTGGCAACCCCGCTCAAAAAATATAATGCGCTTTTCATGGTACGCGTAGAAATTATATATACCAGAATACCCCCCACAAGTGCGAGCGCGGTCCACTTAATAGACAACGCGAGCCCCGCCATTAGAGCGGCCGCCATGAAAAATGAATCCCGTCGCGTTCTATCCGCGTACACAATAAAAAATATCGAGAAAGCAGAGAAAAAAAGCAAAAGCGTTTCCGGTAACATAAGACGCGAGTAAAGCGTAAGCGCGGGGTCAAGTGCGATGAAAATTCCGCCGAGAGCTGCGGGCAACGTCTTTTGCCCCGCTCCCCGCAAAATACCCATTACTAACACGGCAAGACCCGATCCGATAAAGGCATTAAAAAAACGAATGCGCCAATATGGGAAATCACCGAACGGCATTCGTATCACATTAAGATTTCTATAAGGCTGATATATCGGATGCGCGCCCGCAACGATCGAAGCAAATGTAAGTTTTACGAGAGGAGGATGGATATCAAATACAGGTCTTGCGTAGATTGTATTGAGCGTTGTCGCCGCATAAAGACCTTCATCAAAAACTATCGAGGGTGGATTAAAAATAAATGGCAATCGTACTCCAAGAGCCAGCGTAAAAACCGCTAGTAAAGCGATCGTGTCTCGTGCATACCAAGAGTTACTCATAATAAGTGCCGCGGGTGGGATTCGAACCCACAAGCCCTTTCGAGCCAAGGATTTTAAGTCCTCTGCGTAAACCGTTCCGCCACCGCGGCAAGTAAACCTAGCGACATCATACTCTAAAAATACTGGAATGAAAATGGGGGGTGCGCCCAAATACATACAAAATAAAAGCGCCTCAACTATTATGATATTTTTATGCGTAGATGTATCAAAGCCTTTTTGATGATGTCAGCAACAGTTTTTCGATTTATGTTTTTCTTTTTACAATAACTAGACTCTAACCAATAAGATAATTCTTTCGACCCCTTACTCGCATTACATGACCAACAACAAAGCGCGATATTATTATTAGTAATAATCTTCGCATTATTAATTATATGCTCCCACGTTGGTTTAGATGTATAATCGATACCAAATGGAGTACCACAATATACACAACGCTTATCTCTTGCGCGAACTTCATCTTCAAGCCAGCGCGGAATATTCCATCTATTCATGAGAAATATGTACTATCAAGTTTTCTATCAAAAAAAAATTTGTGCGGTCGGCGGGAGTCGAACCCGCGTCTCGTCCTTGGCAAGGACGCATAATAGCCGTTATACGACGACCGCATAGTATCTCAATGCTGGGGGGGAGACTTGAACTCCCACGGGATTTCTCCCACTAGCTCCTAAGGCTAGAGCGTCTGCCATTCCGCCACCCCAGCATGACGCTCACTACTGAAACTGACCTGAGGCCTGAGCGGGAATCGAACCCGCGTGTAAGAGTTTTGCAGACTCTTGCCTTACCACTTGGCTATCAGGCCAAGCCTTCTTCAGATACTACAAAATGAATACTGGGCGAATATTTCGTTCGCAGACGAGCACGCAAAAAGTGTGCTGCCCTATTTTCGCTCATCTCTAGAATTTTTGCAATATCAGCACGTAAGTTATCAGGAAAAATGCTCACGTATACAGTTACACGCGTACCGCTTGTCATAGACTCTGCATACAATACTGATATTAAAACGCCATTTGGCAAAATAAGCTCCTGACGGAAAAAAGCCGGGAGAATTTCTTTTATAACCGCCGACAAACGCTCTCTACGCCTCTCGTTCATAAAAGAACTGTAAGACGTCCCGCTCTTCGATCGCCCGTGATACCTCTACAAGAAGTCCTCCTTCATTCCCCTCTACTAATTCTTCCGCCTCTGCTTTATTTTTCTGCAATCCCTTTATATGTCCGCGCGCTACTACTTCATCTCCGCGCAAAACTTCAAACTGCGCGTCCTTGGGCACCCTACCTTCACGCACACGCCCTCCGACCACGCGCCCGTGCGAATTTGATTTAAATACTTTCAATACAATCATTTTGCCAGTTGGTACGCGCATAATTTTTCGTGGGCGTAACTCATCAAAACGCTCCTTCGTCCAATCAATGGCCTCATAGATAATATTGAACAACTTAACTTCTACTTTCAATCGCTCGGCAAGCTCTAAAATATTTGATTTTACCTTTGTGTGAAATCCTATGATAATTGCGCGCTTTGCCGCTGAAATTAACTTTACATCAGCTTCACCAATCTCTCCCACACCCCCATCAAATATCGTAACTTCGAGCCCCTCAGGTATAATTTTCTTAAATTCTGCCTCAAGAGCCTCGAGTGAACCAATTACATCGGCTTTTACAAGAATACCTACCTCCCCTGCTTTTGCGACTTCTTTTTTACGCTTGAGCGCTTCTACTACTTTAAAATCTTTTTCGAGTTCCGCCTTTGATTCAAAGGTCTTCATCAAAGTCCCTACCCTAGGCACTTCATTAAACCCAGCAACACGTACCGGCGTAGAAGGCCCCGCTTTCTCGATCGCCTCACCATTTACACTCTCAAAAATACGAACAGGTGCAAATGTCTCCCCACATAAAATAAATGAACCTCGTGTGAGCGTGCCATTCGTCACAAGAATAGTCGCGGTTGGACCACGTCGAGAATCTAAGTGTGCCTCAAGAATAACGCCTTCGGCAGGCACATCGAGCTCAGCTGTCAGTTCTTCAAGCTCTGCGGCAAGTAAAACCGTATTCAAAAGTTCATCAACATGCTCGCCTGATTTTGCAGAGATCGGAACACATGGCACCGTACCCCCCCAACCTTCTACCAATACCTCCGCCTCTGCGAGAGTCCCTTTTACTCGTTCAATATCAGCGCTCGTCTTATCAATCTTATTAATCGCGACGATAAAAGGAATACCTGCTTTTTTAATTGCCTCGAGAGCCTCTTTTGTTTGTGGCTTTACTCCATCATCAGCAGCAACAACAAGAATCGCGAGATCCGCGACATGCGCCCCTCGTTCACGCATCAAAGAAAATGTCGCGTGTCCTGGCGTATCTAAAAACGTAATCTGCTTACCATTCCAATTAATCTCGTAGGCACCAAGGTGTTGAGTGATTCCTCCAGCCTCGCGCGCTACGATATTTGTCTTACGAATATAATCAAGGAGTGTCGTCTTTCCATGATCAACATGCCCCATAATAACAACGATGGGATGACGAACGACATGTGGTTGTTTCGTATGTGTGTTTGTCATATTGAATTGTCTTGTGATACCTATTCACGATTTGTCGCTTTTCCAAGCGCTTGCTTTTCTTCATCTGATAGCGCGTATCGCGGAACGCCTGCCTCAATCGGCTTTGCATATACCATAGGTTGTCCGTGCAGATAGAGACCAGAAATCACGAAACCATTATCACTGCCATCAAGTAAGGCAATCGCGAAACTCTGATCTCCACCCGTATTTGAAAACGGATTAAATCGAACCATGCCAATCTTTTGTACCGCGAAAAGAAACCGTTCATCAAAATCCTTGATTGCACTCTGAAAAACTAGACTTTCTTTCTGTAACACCTCGATGGATGTCGCATGCTCATATACAAGCCCTTCCACAGACTGTGCATCGCGTCCGCTAAATAATTTTTTTAGCTTCTTTTCAACGAGATAGAGACGAGCTCCGATCACGACACACAAAAGAGCAACGATGCTCGTGAACAAAAGGTCCGTCTGCATAGACCTTACACTACCAATTCTTTGGGGTTATGTAAAGCAAAAACACCAATATATGAAAGCACGGCAGCTACTAAACTACCGAGTCGAGCAGCAGTTACCGCCCATCCATATACAAGCCCCGCCTCATCGAGGAGGCCCGCAACACCAACAAGAAGTAACGATGCGGAACTAAATAACAAAAAATTAGCCACTTGTTTTTGAATGCCTGTTCGACGATAAAAAGTCTCAAAAAAAAGTTTTATTCCGAGCAACCACAAGGGAGTAAACATCGCGACAAAAACAATGAGAGCTTCGTTTGGACTTGTGATTTGTCGTGCAAAAAAATTGCGAGTCCACGGCTGTACGCCATACGTAAAAAGTGCCAATAAAAAAATTCCGTATAACGCCCAGTATCCGTACATAAACGAAGTTAATCCCTTTTGTCCGATCGCCGTAATATAAATAAAGCGAGCGATCATAACAACAGAAAGCCCCACAAATACTTGAAAAGCGTAGGCCATGATGATAGGAGCAAACACAAATGCCTCCGGCAAAGCCGTCTCACCGGTTAAATAACTTAAAAAATCCATCGATGCGATGAGAACCCAGACCGCAGACATAAAAAACCAAAATAACCCGAATGATCGTAGTGGCAATATCTCATAATCAATCTCAACGATGCGAGAGCTTCGATAGACAAGAAATGAGACTATTCCTACAGAAAAAGATACAAGAACATTTAAGAGAATACCGATGAACATAGCTTTAGTATATCACGCCATACATGCTATACGATTAATTCTTTCGAGTCGTGCAAAGAAAGAGTTGCTGCATATGCAGTAATCGCAGCGACCATGGATGCAAGACGAGAAGCGGTCACAGCCCATCCAGCAACAAACCCTATCTCATCAGGCGCGCCGGCGATACCAAGGATCAATAGTGATAGCGCACTAAATATATAAAACGTACGCCCTCCCTCAATTGAAATTTTTTGATCGCGTATCGCTCGTACTAAAAGTATGAGCGACCCAACCCACAACGGGATAAACATGCCGATAAAAATAAAAAGAGTCGTATCAGGGCTGATATTCTGCGTTGAAAAAAAACTCTCCCCTCGTGGGCGAACTTCAAATGTAAAAAGCGTGATGAGAAAAAAACAATACGCGATGCCGTATGCCCAGGCAATCTCTTTGCGTCGCCACGCATTTAGTACGTACGTTGCTAAAAAATATGCTGCTGCGATGAGCGATGCTCCAACAAAGATTTGAAGAACGTATGTTGCTTTAAGTGAAAGATCCCGTCGATCAGCATAAGAAAGAAAATCAGCAACTGCAGTTGCAAGCCACACAAAACCCATAAGAAACCAAAATATTACAAACGCTCGCTGCCCCGACGTGAGTTCACGTGGACGTACTGCAAACGTAAGAAAAGAAAACATGCTCACTGAAGCCGAAACAATAACAGAAAAAAGAATACCGATGAACATAGCTTTAGTATATCACGTTCTACCTACTAAGCTTTTACTGCGGTGTTTGTTGGACAAAGTTCGAAACTATTTCGAGCAAAATCCAAACGATTAAAATGGACTCGGCAGGGCGAAACAATTTGTCTGGGGGAAAGGATTCGCCCTGCCTCGGC
>CAYHJF010000004.1:0-74756 GCA_964356915.1 uncultured Candidatus Saccharibacteria bacterium
TGATTAACTTTTTGAGACCAAGCGCATTAAAGTTGGTGGCAAAATATTTGAAAAAATTGCTTTCAAACGGATCATCGCAGTTGCAATACACCACCTTACCCCGAAACTGTTCTTTGTAGTACTTTAATTCTTTTTCAATATCAATAAGCTGGGTATAAAACTCGTCTTGCTTTGCTCTACCTGCTTTATGTAAATTACTATTTAATGATTTCGTTTTCATAATTTTCATGACATTTTTGATCCAAAATAGCCTTATTCTACTTCGGTTCAAAGTTGCCAATCTGGCGGGGACGATGGGATTCGAACTTTATACTACTTCTTATTCTCTCCGTGCCGAAAACAATAATTACTTCCCTCTTTGGCAGGAACAATGCATTTTTTGCCCTTTGTATTTATCGCCACGCACTCACGGCGGGCAGGCTTTGCAAACTTCTTTTTCATGTACGTTTTTTGAAATCCGCCCAAAGAGACATCACACCCAATGCAAGAAAGAGTGCGGCCTCAAGCCAATTTTGCTTTTGTAGCGCCTCGATCAACGCAATGCCAAAGAAAATGATAAATACCGCGATATTGGTAAACGCCACATTCTTCATACCTTAAAAATCGCACGAAAAGTGCGATTTTTCAAGGAGTTTGAAAATACTACTTTTTCTCTTCCTGACTGTAGTCGTACCAGACAACCTCGACGTTGTGCCCATCGGCATCATGCACAAATGCAGCGTAATACCCCGGCCAATATTCTTTGCGGTACCCCGGTGCGCCATTGTCGCGCGCGCCTGCAGCTATAGCTACTTTGTAAAACTCATCTACCTGCTCTTTATTTTTTGCCTCAAAAGCAACATGCAACGGGACTACACCTTTTGGATTTGTAGCAATCCAAAAACTCGTGTGCCCGCCTTCTATAAAACCTGCGGCCTCGCCGTACTCCATATTGTTCGTATAGCCGAGTGGCGCGAGTGCTTTGATATAAAACTCTTTGGCTTTTTTGTAGTCGCTCACGGGAAGCCCTGTGTGTGCAATCATATATATAAGTATACTTTATAAATAAAATCTCGTGAGAATTTGAAAATATTAAGTTTGATATTATTTCAACACGTCCCAAATGGCCGGATCGGCTCCACCATCAATTTTGAAAATGGCGACACCACGAATACCAAGCTTGCGAGCGAGATCAATCTTATCTTTGATTGCTTGCGCATCGCTCCACCATACGATACGAAGTGGGACTGGTTGAGGAGGAGTTTGAGCTTGTGCAATATTGATCCCCGCGGCGGAAGCAAGAAGCGCATTCTGTACCCCAAGTGCTTGTTGAGCCGCAGTACCCGTTATTTCGGCTTCATTTTTTGGAATATACATAAAACTTAATTCACCCGCGCTATTGCGCATAGGATTGAGACTATGCTCGGTGGCAAGTTCTGTGGCATAGCGCGGATTGAATGACCACAAGCGCTCATACCGATACCCTTCGGTGAGTGGTTTGAGTTCATATTCATAGCCATATGTCGGAATACCAAGAACGATTTTCTTTTTTGAAATTGTCTTTGCGGTCAAATTAATAACCTTCTCAACCCACTTGGGATCTGCAATCGGAACATATGCACTCTGATTTGCATCATTGAGTCGCAAATCGATCGCGCCCTGATCGTACGCCATGATGCGTACGCGATCACAGTATTTGTTTATCGCCACAAAATCATTTGCGTATTCGATATCTTTTGGAATCGTGTCATAGCGCGCCTCTAAGGGAGTGCGCGGCTCAATGGTGCACATCACCCACTTCTTTCCCATTGCCGCATAGAGCTCTTTTAAGAATGCGGAAAAGTAAGGCTTTGTTTCAGCTTTCTTTGCTTCGTAGTCAATATCGATACCATCAAAATTATTTTCCTTTACTACCTGCATAATCGCATCAATATGTGCTTTTCGTGCCTTGGGACTACGAAGTATCGCGTCGATCGTATCTCCATCACTCCACATGACTGTCGGGATAATACGAATCTTTTTTGCACGCGCGGCGGCAATCATCGCAGGCCATGGCTCTTCACTGATCTTCATTGCATCAAAAAGTGTACCGTCTTTTTTGACCGTATATCCAAATGGATTAATTTCTTTGAATGTTCCGAGATGCGCCATCGTATCAATCGTACCTGTCGCCTTACGCCAATAGGGAACCCATCCTGAGATTTCGAGCGGAGCGGGTACTGGCACCTTTGGTTTTACAGCAGTTGCCGCCTCGGCACTTATCGCACTCACACAAAAGATACTCACCCCCATAAGGAGCAAGCTTATTCGTCTCTTCGTTACAAAAGAAAAAATATGATTGTTCATAATAACAGTCCTTCTATACTATAGAACGCGCCACTCGCGCACATGTGACACGCTAAATCTATAATCCTGGAGGAATAACTGACTGAAGAAATACCGGGATGACAAACGGTAATATAAAGAGCGGGAGCACAACTAATACAAGAGTTACGATGAGCGTCCATAGAAAATACTTTCGCATCTTTTCTGATGAACGGTATGTATCGTCAACTTTTTTCTCAATAGCAGCGAGTCGCTCTTCGATTGATCTTGAGTCTGTATCCATGCCTCATAGTATACCCTCTCTAGCCCGTGAGTGCTATGACTTGAGCTCTCCGATATACAGCTTTTGCAAAATCGTTCGTGCGCGCTGGGAGTGAGCTCCCTCATTGTTTGGACGATCCTCAAACATACTCGTTGAATCTTTGCCGCAGCCCGATGCGATGATTGAACCACCCGGATGCACTGAGACAAATGGGGTTATGTTGTACACCTTGTCATGCACAATCATCCAGCAATCTTCTCGCGTAGCATGGAGTGCTACATCTTGCGCCGTATACCCATCGGGGTTCACAGTTTGTTGGGGTAGATTATTTATGATGATTCGACTCTGAATATACAACCAAGCCCACCCGACTATGCCAAGTAGTGCCAAAATAAAAATGACTATCAGAATATATTTTTTCATAGTATGTGATGTTTAGTGATGTGTACCTGCCGCACTAACATCTTTACAAGATATTAGTGCCCTCGCCCAATCGTTGGGATACTGCCGAGTAACGTTTTCCCCATTTCGTGTAAACGGCGCAAACGCTCAATTTGTTCTAAACGACCAATATTTTTTACTTCTTCCTCCTCAATACGTTCAATGATAACTTCGATAGTCTGCCCAATACCTGCGATACGCTCTGCTCGCTCATCGTCAGAAATATCCTCGGCTGCTTGTAATTCGGAAAGTCGTGTACGTTGCTCTCCTATTAATGTCTCCATAGAATCAATAAACTCCTGTGTACCCTCAACTTTGCGCTCAAGAGCTTGAGCGCGTTCCTCGTGACGTGAATATAACTCTCCTTCTGGTGATGCCATATTTTTATACTATCATATTAACGCCCACCCGACTCTGTAGTACGCATCATGGGCATACCCGATCGAAGCTGTACTGACTCGGCACTCACACTCCCATCTTGATTTGCCTTACCCGTAACAAGCACCTGTTCTCCCACAATAAGATCGGATGACGTACCGCTCGCGGACTTTAAAATCGATGTACTCTCGGAAAGAAATACGATTTTTGAACCTCCATCAGGAAGCTTCACCGTAATACTCTTGTCATCTTTACTTAGTACTTCTCCCGCGACAAAACCGCCACTTGCAGCTCCGCGCATGCTTCGCTGTCCGCCACCTCCCATCAAACGTCCCTGACGATCACCAAACTGACCCGCAAGACCACCGCGTCCCGATAAAACAGCTCGATGCTGATCAAATTTCATACCAGCGATAAAAGAAGCTCCGATAAGTACCAACACTCCCACACTGTACAATATTTTTTGTTTCATATTTTTTTAATAATTACTCTTAATAAACCTTTACTCATAACGTAACGCATCGATTGGATTCAGACTTGCGGCACGACGCGCCGGATAATACCCAAACACAATTCCAATCGCCGTAGAAACACCGAACGCAAGCAATACTGAGGAAAGCGAAACTGTGGTCTGAATAATTCCAAAATACCTCACCGCAAACGATATGCCCCACCCAAGCGCGACACCAATCACACCTCCAAGTAATGTCAGTGCAACCGCTTCAACTAAGAATTGAACATTGATGTCGTGACGCTTGGCACCAATTGCCTTACGAAGACCGATCTCTCGCGTACGCTCCGTCACTGTCGTAAGCATCATGTTCATAATACCGATGCCTCCGACAAGCAGTGAAATACCCGCAACCGCCGCAAGCAAAATAGTAAATGTCTGCGTGATACTTGAAGCGGTAGCAACAATATCAGCTTGGTTGAGCGTACTAAAATCAGCTAGCTGTGGATCGTCGATATGATGTCGAGATAGAAGTAATGATGTAACTGCCTGCTGAACATTTGTCGTTGAATCTGCATCTTGCGCAGCAATACTAATCGTCGTCACATAATCATCGCCCGAGAGAAAACGCTGGGCTGTCGTGAGCGGGATAAAAACCATATCATCTGGATTATTGAAACCCGAACCACCACGCGCCTTTGAAACGCCGATAACCTTAAAATCAATTTTATTAATCCGAATTGATTGACCGATTGGAGTAGAATCAACGCCAAATAAATCATCTCGCACTGTCGGACCGATAACAACAACCTTGCCCGCGCTACGAACATTTTGCTCCGCAATAAATGAACCTTGAGCAACTTCGACATTGCGCACCCCCGTGTATGCAGGCGTCGTACCAACTACTTGAGTATTTGTATTCTGCCCGTGAGCAGTTACTTGATAGCGTCCCGAGACTTCTGGAGCGATTGCTCGAATGAACGGAATTTCTTTTTCGATAGCATCAGCATCATCGAGCTTGAGCGTGCGCGCAGAACCTCGACCCGCGCTTATTGTCACACCTGGCCCACGCTGAGCGCCCGGCATTACGATAATCAAATTTGATCCGATCGACTGAATACTTGATTGAATAGAACTCTGCGCTCCTTGCCCAATTGAAACCATCGCGATCACAGAGCTAATGCCAATGACAATACCAAGCACCGTAAGTCCAGAACGAACTTTATTTGCTGAGAGCGCTGCGTATGTCTCGTGTGTAATATCGTTGATTGTCATACGTGTGTTGTTACGCGAGGTGTCAGTACCTTTTTATCCTCAACTAGAAGACCATCTCTGATAAAAATAATTCTGTCTGCGTGCTCCGCCACTTCGTGCTCATGCGTAATAATAATAATCGTTCTCCCCTGTTCTCTATTTAATCTTTGAAAAGTTCCGAGCACAATCTCTCCTGTCTTTGTATCAAGATTACCTGTGGGTTCATCAGCTAAAATCAAAGCGGGATTATTGACGAGCGCGCGAGCGATCGCAACGCGCTGGATTTGTCCACCAGAAAGCTGATTCGAAAGATGTTGAAAATGACTTTTATCAAGTCCTGCGGACTCAAGTGCTTCCTCGGCTCGACGCACGCGTTCTTGGGGCGCGACTCCCGCATATACAAGAGGCAGCATCACATTGCGAAGTACTGTTGCTCGTGGCAAAAGATTGAACGCCTGAAAAATAAAACCTATCTTTTCTCTACGGATATCAGCAAGCTCATCATCAGATAATGTTGAGACATCTTTACCATCAAGTGTGTATGTCCCATTCGTCGGAGTATCGAGTGCACCTAAAAGATGCATGAGTGTTGATTTACCAGATCCCGACGGCCCCATAATCGCGACGAATTCACCGTCCTCAATCGTAAAGCTTACGCCACGAAGCGCCTGAAAATCGATAGCTCCAGTCGTATATGTCTTTGTAAGATTGCGCACTTCTATCATATTAGCGTTGGGTACGAACTGCTCCCCCGCCTGCGGCACGATTACCACCCGGTGAGCCAAAGAGACTTGGGGCCTGCTGGGTCGTACTTTGGGTTGTCGCCGTAGTCGTACGCGCGACAACATAATCACCCGCATTTAAACCTGAAGTAATTTCAGTTGTTGTATCACTCGCAAGACCTGTCTGTATTGATCGCCTTTCAAGTACCGTATCCGACTGTATGCCCGTACTCGCCTCCGTATCAGAAAATGTACCGGGCAAAATCTCTACGTACTGCGTGTCGCCATTGGCCTTAATGGCGCCATTGGGCAACGCAACTACATCTTGTTTAACGTCAGTAACGATAACTGCTGATACGCTCATCCCCGGCTTTACTCGATTATCTTGGGTGTCAAAACTAATCTTAACTCCATATGATACGACTCCCTGACTTGCCGCTCCAACCGTATCAATTTCAGCGACGACGCCGGAGATACCAAGACCTTCGATAGCATCAAAAGTTAAATTTACTTTTTGACCTATTTTAATTTTTGCAATATCAACTTCGTTGAGAGAAATCTCTGCAAGCTGTTGCTTGGTAACCAGCGTCGCGACAACGGTAGCAGATGATACAGAGTCTGATTTCTTTATCTTTAGACTAGCAATCGTGGCATCAAATGGCGCTCGCACAAAATAATCAGCAAGTTTTTCGCGCGCATCTAAAAGAGCATTTTGACGCTGCTGCACGGTCAACTGTTGAGATTCTAAATCGAGAGCATCGGCTCCGCTTTTTAATTTTGCGAGTGACTCTGTTTTTTCAGTAATCGTACGGTCGCTTGAACGAATCGTATCTTTAGCATTTTTAATTGAACTCTGTATTGAGAGAAGACTTGAAAGATGAGAACTCGTCTGACCGGTGTACGTATCGATACTTCCCTGATATGTAGTAACAAGTGTAGGGACTGTAAAATCGTGTGCGGTTATTTGATCCTGATAAAAATCGAGTAAATTATTCGTTCCCTTTACTGCATCGGCAACTGCTTTTGTTGTCTCATAAGTCTGATCAAGTAAAATTTCAAGATCTTGCGGATGAGAAGACCTGCTCGATGCATTATAGTTATCAAAATTCTTTTGATATGCACTTCGTGCCTTTTGATAATTCGTTGACGCTGTGTCGCGATATATTAAAACCTTCTCATCATAACTTTTTACTGCGTCCGTAAGAAAACTGATATTATCTGAAGTTTTTTGCGGATTAAGCGCAGTGCTAAAAAGTATATTTTCAAGACCCGTCATGATCGGCGGCAAATCAAGAAAAGTACTCGAAATCGTATTAAAAACATCTTCGTATGCCTTCTCCAAATCACTCTCGGCCTTACTCTTTGACTCTCGAGCCGCAACGAGAGCATTTTCTGCCTGAATTGTTGTTAGGGCGTCAGCGGGTTTTTGTAATTTTTCAAGCGCGATCTTGGCACTCTGTAAATTTACCTCCGCATCGCGGACTGTCTTTTGCGCATCACGCGCATCCAAAGCTACGATGAGTGCTCCCGCTTTCACTTCTTGGCCGTTGGTAACCGCAATAGAGACTACATCCCCCGACGCTCGCGGTTTTAAATCTAGTTGGTTTGATGCTGACACCTGCCCGCTCCCAGAAACCGAGGCTATAACCGTCGTCTTCTCCGCTCGCGCCAGAATATACGTAGGTGAAGTGCTACTTTTTGAAAAATATGTCCACGTCCAATAACCAAGCAACACGACAACGACAAGTCCAATCGAACTCAAACGCTTATGCCTTTTTATAAATGCTCGCGCACTGCGTGTTGTGTTATTGATGATGTTCATAGACGCTTCATTATATAATTATAGTATAGCCCAACACTCGCTCCACAGATGTGGAGCGAGTGTTTTTATGACTATCGACCGTGGTGACCACGACCGCCCATAAGACCCTTGCCATTCTCAAAACGAGTCTGCATCGCTGTGAGTCGCTTGTCTGCCTGTGCCTGCGTAATGACACCTTTATCAACAAGCGTTTGTAATTGAGCTTTCAATTGAGCTGTGCGAGCTTCTTTCATTTTTGTTTGCAACTGCTCATCTGAAATACCTTTTTCTTTTGCTAAGTCACGAACTGTCTTCCCAGAAGCCCATGCCTCTTTTATTTCATCGACACTAACGCCGAGGATCTGCGCGTCTTGCTCAAACATCACGTTCTGATGTAATGCGATTTCTTCGGGCGTAGCGCCCGTCATCATCCCACCAAACATTCCATGAGCCGACGCAATACCTGCTCCCAATAATCCGACGCTTAACACTGGTAATACCGCATAAAGAAATTTACGTTTCATAAAAAGATAAGGTTAGGTAAATAATAGTCTTTGATGACAGTGATAAGAATATGCGAGAGAGGCACGAATCTCATCCAAACTGCATCCACGACACATACTACTACAAGCGAGCTATTGTTTTCTTTCACTCACTCGATTGGGCCGAAATCGAGAGTCGAGGTTAAGCAGTTAATTCTCTCATTCGGCCCATTGCTCCCTCGACTCTCGTACCTATTACTACAACCAACGACTCATTATCTTTCAATTTCGATACGGTCTAACTTACGAATACCAAAAGCCTTGATAACATTTCCATCTCGATCTCCAAATACAACAACAACATCTCCGTCTCCAAAATCTGTACCATACGGTAATCGCGTCTCGGGCGTAATCAAAACTTGAAACATTTCTCGATGACTCTTCATACGAAATTGATCTGGCATACGTTCCGTCACTTTGCCACGATATACATTCGCGGGGGGAGCTTCTCCAAACCTACGATACAAGGGTCCTGCGATAGGTAAGCGTCGCTGCTCTGCGTATAAAAACATTCGTCGATGAAATGACGTTTGTGCTACAACAAAACCGCCGATGAATACAAAACCAACAATCCCAAATGCTGAATATAATAGTGGCTTACGGTATGCAAACTCGTATCTACGTACGAGCATTTCAAGAGCCAAAATAAATACGATAAGGAAAAATAAAAGTAACCATGGTAAAGAAAATAGAAAGACATGAAGCCCACGAAACCCAAATATAGGTACAAACCATGCGCCAGTCTCGCGTGAAATAAAAATCATGAAACTCACCAAGGATAAAAGCGCGAGCATCAAGATGATCCCGCCCGCAATCGCAAGAACGGCCTTTAATACAAAATGCCAGCGAGGACGCATAGCAACCTGACCGCTCTTGATGGCCGAAAGTACCTTTTCTTTAATTGGTTGTTTTTGAGTTTCGTTATTCATATGATGAGTCTTTGCTTTGTACAAATTTTCGAAGCATCGCCTTACCTCGCTGCAACCGAACTCCGACCGTTGATATTGGAATCTGTAACACTTCTGAAATCTGCTGATAATCCATCTCTTCAAAAAAATATAGTACGAGTGGCTCGCGATACTTGGGAGTAAGTTTTTCGAGCGACTGGTCTAAGAGCTCTCGGAGCTCTCTTTTTTGAGTCATGCCATCGGCAGTCTCCTCGGCAACCGCATATGGTAACAACAGGTCGATATCAAAATTTAATGTAAATCCAGCAAGTCGACTTCGACGCTTCCCCGCATTAATAAACTCATTATGAGCAATGCGATAAATCCATGAAGAAAACTTGCGAGCTACATCAAAACCTTGGATATTACTGTATGACTTGATGAAAACTTCCTGAATCACGTCTTGAGCATCCTCTGTGGCTAGTAAAAATTTGCGAGCATAACGCATAAGCTTTGGCTCATAGCGCTCCACAAGTAAACCAAACGATTCGACATCGCCTCCCTGAACACGTGCTGCGATCTCTTCATCGGTCTTTTCGCTCAACGTCATATATCAGTACTCTATCACTACTACAAAATAAACTCGCGTTTATTTCATCCTCTCACTCTGTAATACAAAAATTAAAAAAAATAACCAAAATAAAAACGGTCCGACGGTAGCTTGCGCTACGCGGTCGGACCGGTGTTGCTTGCGCGCCTAACGGCGCGGTGCGGACTTCCGCAATCAGCCGGAGGTGACCGGCCGGAGCTTCGCGGAGTACGCGGGGTCGGCGACGCCGACCATCGGGCTTGCGCGGCAATCGCCACGCGCGGGGAGACGGAACTGGCCGTCGGAACTGATCAGGACCATCGCCTGCGGACTGGCACGACTGCAGCTGTGTGCCGTCGAGGCGGTGGTGACCGAACCGGCGATCAGGCCGACGTCATCGCTCGCAAGACTCGTCATCGGACCCCCGATGATGTGCGGCGACTCGGAGACGACCTCGATCTGGCCGAACTGCTGACCCTGCTGGGCATCGATCGCGACACCCGCGATCAGGAGACCCTTGGGGGCCTGGAACCCGGGCGGCGCGCCGGGCATCGCGACACCGGCAACCGCCGGCGCTGCCATGACGATCGCGAGCGCGATCATCGCTGCGGCCCCGACGAGGGGGCCATATCTGGACTGTCGCATCTCCACCTCCATGTCCGCGTGTTCAGCGTCGAGATCGACGCGCCCGTTTTGCGGACTCAAACGGGTTTTCTACTATGAATAAATTTCATCTCAGAAAACCCATTTGAGTCTTACGTACAAAAAAGTACCACTAATAAACGATTCTAGTACAACTCTTAAAAAACGCAAGCTCGCTATCTCTATATTTCTGTGCGTTTTTTTAAGATATAAAAAACCGTCGCGCAAGGCGACGGAATCTGTATTTTTTATTATTGAATGCTATTTGCGTTCTTCTTTTGAGTACGTGTAATCAGCAAGACTCATACCACCATCGAGCACGACGGAACTTCCCGTCATGTAATCGGCAGCGATGATATGCGTGACCATCTCACCAACCTCTTCTGGAGTCGCACCCCGTCCAAATGGTAATCCGCCTGCGATTTCGGCAAGCTTCGCTTCATCTCCATGCCTTCGTTCACCTGGGGTGTCGGTAAAGCCCGGCACTATCGCATTAACATTGATATTGTGTTCCGCAAGTTCTCGCGCAAAGACGCGCATCATCTGCTCAAGCGCCGCTTTGGCACAATCATATCCAACATGCTTCTTCCGATTGAGCCTTCCGTATACGCTCGCGGTAAAAACCATCCTTCCACCGGAACTCCGCTGAATCATGCGCTTGGCAACAGCCTGTCCCATCGCAAAATGACTTCCGACCGTCGCCTGCAGTACTTCCATGAAATCAAAGGGCCCGAGCGTCGTCACATATCCTGCGATATCCTTCGCCGGATTCGAGACAAGGATATCGAGACCCCCCAACTCAAATTCCGCGCGATGAACGATCTCGGGAATGAGCTGAAAGTTGAAAGCACTTTCTCGTATAATCGTGCACTCGACGCCGTGTGCTCGAGCCTCCTCTGCGGTTATCTCGAGATCGGGACTGAGCAGAAGATCGTTAAGAACGAGATTTACACCATTTTTGGCTAGCGCGAGAGCGATACCTCTGCCGATACCTCTTGCAGCACCAGTAACAAGAGCTCGCTTACCTTGAAGGTTCATTATCAATCACCAAACCTGACTGAATCACAAAGCAATGAAATATCGCCCAGACCACGGCAAAAACGAGCATGTTCCTCAAGCATAGGGTCTGGCAATACATCAAAGAATCTATACTCCGTTGCTTGATGATCGAGCACGATATCTGCACCTGGATCTCGCATAGTAGCCAGAAACACAAGACTCAGAGGCCAGCCATTTTCCTTGCTTGGATACTGGATATATCCAACGAGTCGATGAATTTTGATTTCGACGCTCAACTCATCCCGAGCCACGCGCCGTGCAGCATCCTCAACAAATTCGCCATACAGCAACGTCCCTCCGGGCAAATGCCACTGACCATTCCATGACGGCAATGCTCGCCTCGTCAAAAGTATTCCCTCTTCTACAACAATGAGGATATCCACACATGCGCGCGGTACTACTCCGTAGTGATGATCAAATTCCGCCTGCGTTAAACGTCTTGGGTGTGAGGTACTCATTCCGAAAAAAACATACCATAAAAAAATCCTTTCGTAAACACAAACTCAAATCACGATTGACTCCACTATTAAAAACCTCTAGCATCCTTCTCAGAGGACAAAAAAACGATGCCCCAACAAAAAGCTACTGGCATCATCCGCATCGTCAAAGTTCCATCCGGAGAAGCACCTCTCGAAATTCGTGAAGCCTGGGTAGGTCTCGAACTACCATGTGACCCTGTACTGGGTCTTGCGGATATCGGTCACCGAATCGGAGCGGTATCTGGGAAACGGCTACCAAATCAATATGGCTTTAGCGTACCTCAAAAAGAAGCTCTCGATATACTTGAACAAAGTAAGCCTGCGGTGGCAGCGTGGTGGAGAAGTCGTGGCTGCCCACGAACTGATCGATATAACTGCTTTAGTTTTGAAGAAAGTTGTGCCGTCGTCGTCAGCGGCGTCACGCGTCAAACACTCGTAGAAGTTCGCGACGAAGACCGAGGCGATCCTTATCGGTAACAAACAAAATCGCGCAAATCATAGCGCGGTTTTTTATTTTTTAGACAGCTAAAGATCTTACTACTCGAGAAAGAGTCGCGCAAGACGAAGCTCTTCGTAATCATACGTATCACCGAGAATGGCGCGCGCAGGAGCAAGATGTAACCCATCACTTTCTTTACGTGCTAATTCAAATGCTTTTTTTATTTTTTCAAAACGAGTACCTGTTGGCTTGAAATGCGCGCAATCAGCCTCAAGATCAATTATTCCTTTCTGTATCAGTTTTTCTAAATGTTCAAGAATTGTACCTACAGTCATCCCCCGCTCACGAGCGATCTCGTGAGGTGAACGTTTTTGCAATACGAGCTCATGCGTTACCTCATGTGTAGGTAACTTCTTTTTTGCTGTTTTTGCTTTTCTTTTTTCGATAGTACCACCACATGCACGGATAAAATTGTGTTGCATGGTCTCCAACTCAGATGCGCTCATCGTAATAAATACATCTTGAGCATGCTTGGATGCTTCGAGAAATACCCTATCATGTTCAAGAATACGAGGATGTACCAACAGTGCTCGCTCGTTATATCCCCGTAAATAAAGACCCGAGAGCGAACGTACACGCGAGAGCGCTACGTATCCTTGCCCATACTCAAAGGCGCCTGAAAGATCCATGAGCGCCGCATCAAGAGACATCCCCTGACTTTTGTGAATCGTAATCGCCCATGCAAGCCTCAAAGGAAGTTGGATAATTTTTGCGAGTGTTTTTCCACCCTCTTCTACCGCCCACTCCGTATTGGATACCTTGATCATGTCGCCCGTATTTGTACGCACAACTGGTAATCCATCTTCTTTTGCAAAATTAACTACCGTGCCAAGCGTGCCATTGAAAAAACCTTGCTCAAAATCATTTTTCGTAAACATAACTCGCGCGCCTTCTTTGAGCAAAAGTGTCTCGGGAGAAAGACATCCTCGCTTGAGTGATTCGGCAAGCGCCTTAGAGCCTTTCGTATGCATATCAAAAATGCGCGCGTTACCAGAAATCTTTGAAAGCTCCTCTTTGTTGATGCGATCAACATCTGCATTGTGCGAAAAGAGTTGAGGCAATGTCTCACTTCCCTTGGGAGCAACGTTGCGCGCTGCGAGTTGTCGGTGAAACTCTTTTGTGACAACACCCTTCCGAATAGAAAGCAACATATCTAAAAAAAGCGGGTCTTCCTGCCGATGTTGCTCAGTAAGATAACAGACGAGCAATCCCGCCGCCGTCCATGCAGGCGCTTCAAATGCAAATCGGGACATTCTGCCGCCACGCGCTATCGGCGGTAACTGAAAAAAATCACCCACAAAAATAACCTGCATGCCACCAAAGGGCGCAGAATTTTGTCGTAACGCACGACATACATCATCAATCATGCCGAGCGTATGAGCATCAAGCATCGAGATCTCATCTATGATGAGCACGTGAGTTTTACGCATGCGCTCAACTAATCTTTCATTCTGCAAAAGAGCATCGAGATCATACTCCGATAACGTGTCGCGTATACCAAGACCACTCCATGAATGGATCGTCATCCCCTGAATATGAGTAGCCGCAATACCCGTAGACGCGGTAACTGCTACCTCTATATTGTGTTCGTTCAAATACGCGATGTATTTGCCTACAAGGTATGACTTACCTGAACCTGGCTCGCCCGTAATACATACGTTTGCGCCAGTTTTTAATATCAAAAATGCCGTGTCTTGAGTCATATAATATTTCCTCCTTACTACAAGGGTGGACGTCCAAACAGTATATCACCAAAGACCTACAGACAAAGAATGTGCGGTATAAATAGATCCTTTGAAAGATCTATCGTCTCACCACTGATCGATGTAATCGTCGTGCCCTGTCAGATATGCTGCAAAATTACTGACCTGATTGCGCTCGTTCGTTGAGAGTTCATCTCTTGGCTTACCGCGAAGCAACATACAAAGCGCATTATGACGCTCTCGACGAGCATCTTCGGATGGATTTTGAGCCTTTGGACGAGGTCGAAAATAATTCTCTCCATCAGGACGAAATTGTGGCGGGATAGACGCCCTTCCGTGATTGAGCACGGATCTCATATAATCTTCCGCTGCTGCCTGTAGCCGCTCGTAAGCTGGCGTTCCAACACGTGGAGCTTCCATTTTTATACCACTACTCTGTAATGCATCCTCCATGGAACTCTGCGCCTCTTCTTCTTGATTACCATCTGGAGCATATGCTTCTATATTGCCTTGCATATCTAAATCCTAAAACTGACAAGCCATAAAGGCAAGTACAGCAAAGTAAAATCACATATCATTTCCTTTACATCTCACGCGCTGTCTATATACTGATACCTACTTAGCGTTGATTAATAGCAGTTTAAAAAAATCTATGAAAACAATGACCTGCAGAGAAATGGGTGGTACGTGCGATGAATCAATGACTAGCAATACTCCTGAGGAAATGATGGAACACGGCAACGCGCATGTTGCTGCATCACACCCAGAAATTCTTGAGCAAATGAAAGCCATGAGCACAGAAGAGGTGGACGCGTGGAAAGCTGAGTTTATGAAGAAATGGGAAGCAACTCCAGATTCACAATAAGCGAACCAGCTCATGCACACAAAAAATACCCCTTTCGGGGTATTTTTTGTAACCAACCTGCGGTTAGCCGACTTTGCTTACCTTGACCGCGTTCGGTCCTTTCGGACTCTGCGCTACTTCAAAGCTCACTTTGTCACCTTCGCGAAGCGCGTCGAATGCTACTCCGACGAGCTCGTTAGAGTGGAAAAAGAGATCCTTTTCCTGCCCTTCGCATTTGATGAACCCAAATCCCTTATCGGTGAGTCGGGCGATTGTTCCTTCTTGCATTTGATGTAAGAAAAAAGCTAGTAAAATATCAAATACAGGAACTGAACAATGGAGACTCGATCCTTCTTCTCTGGATCAGCTCTGAATTGATATGGGAAGCATAGCACAACGGTTTCATTTTGTCAAATTGCCTGTGAACACCTTAACAGCTATCCCCAGCGATATACCCTGTCGTCCAACAAAGCTGTAAGCTATAACCGCCCGATGGCCGGTTAATATGCAGCGCGTCTCCTACCACATAAAGCTGAGGTACGAGGCGTGACTGCATCGTTTTGAAGTTAATCTCGGTGAGTTTCACCCCTCCCGAGGAAACGACAGCCTTATCCCTCCCAAGCAATCCCTTAACATGGAGTGGAACTGCCTTAAGCAAAGAAGCGAGTGCTTTTCGCTCCTCTGAACGCACGCTATGATTTGGCGTCTCGCCATCGATGTAAGCAAGCATAAGTATTGGATCCACAAGGGCTGGGAGGACAAACCCCGAAAGCGCGTTTTTTATTTTTTTATTACTTTGCTCAACTAAAAGCTTCTGAAGTTTTTCTCGCAGCACACTACTATCAAACGCGGGAAATAAATCGAGCATAATTGTAACATCACGGGCGCGTTGTACTTTTGGAGCTCTGCCCTCTCGTGCATACTCCGATCCCTCTCCTCCATGTAATAACTCACCCACCTCTTGGCTCATGTTTAAAACTGTGGGGCCACTGATACCAACGTGTGTAAAAAGTAGTTTTCCTTTGTATGCCTTTTGCTTTACACCACTAGCAAACGTTGTGAGCTTGATATTTCGGAGCGTTACTCCGGCCAACTTTTTCGCCCATGAATCTTTAAGCGTGATCGGCACGAGTGCTACATCATTTTCCATGATCGTATGCCCGAGTTTTTCAAGCCACTGAAACCCTTCTCCGGTCGATCCAGTTTCTGGACGCGACGTTCCGCCAGTTGCGATGATACACGTGCGAGCACGCACTACAAACTTATCGGCAAGTGTTACCACTATCTGTTCTTTTGATTTATCGTACGCAACACCCACAACTTCAGCGTTCTCACGAACTTTTGCTCCGCTTTTCCTCATATATCGAACCATCACATCCCACACTGTTTTTGCTCTATTTGAAAGAGGGAATACTCTCTCTTCCGCCTCTTCCCTCGTATCCATCCCCTGCTTATGAAAAAAGTTTAATGTCTCTACGACACCAAATTGTGTAAATGATGAAAAAAGAAATTTACCACTCTCCTTATACTGAGCAAGCATCGTGCGTACCTCGGGTTTGTTATTTGTAACATTACATCGCCCCCCTCCCGTAATAAGCAACTTCTTCCCCAATCGAGGATTCTTTTCAAGCAATAAAACACGCCGCCCTCGCTCGGCAGCGCGACCAGCAGCCATCATTCCGGCAGGACCGCCACCAATGACTACTACATCCCACTGTGCTTGCTTTTGCATATACGTTCTATTTCTTCTCGAGATCCAACACTTCGTCAATACGAATTTGCGAAACAAAATCTGGGACATGACTAACTAGAATCATCGCTCCTTCATATTCATCGAGAGCTTTTGCAATTATCGGTATATGACGAAAATTTATATGATTTGTTGGCTCATCCAAAATAAGTAACCCCGGCTTAAGCAACGCAAGACGCGCAAATGCGACCAATCCTTTTTGTCCCTCTGAAAGCCTACCGATCTTCGTACCAATCATTGCTGGCGTAATCAAGAATCGTGCCGCCGTTCCGCGCAACGTCTCTTCAAGCTTTTTATCCATGACATCCATTAATGCCTCATGCACTGTATCCTCAAAGTTCAGTGTCGAAAAATCTTGCCTATAGTATCCTACTCGAACCTCTGGCGCGATCGTCATACCCCTCGCTTCACCTGAAGCAAGAGCCTCAAGTAATGTCGTCTTACCAATACCATTTGGTCCCGTAATAAGTAAGTGACTCTTTTTCTTGAGTTTAATATTCGCCTTATGTGTAACCGGCTTATGATTATGTATCGTGATATAGGACGTGATATGCGCAATATCGCCCACGATCTCATGTTGGGATGGAATAGCAAACGGACGAATGGTTTTATCTTCTTGGCGCACATCTACCTGTTCTTCTTCCATCTCTTCGATTTTATCGCGCATCTTCTTCGCTACATTACGCATCTTGCCACCTTTTTGCGCAAAAAAGTTTGCTTTGTCTTTATTTTCTTGGATTTCTTTAGCAAGCTGTGCATTCTTTTTGTTTTCACGCTCGATCCGCGCTGCAATATCTTTTACTACGTTAAAATAATTACCTACGTATTTTTCGATCACCCGCGTAAAAACATCGAGATAGAACACTCCGTCAGTGAATGCGTTCAAAAACTCCGCGTCATGCGAAATTACAATACAGGTTTTTTTGTACTCAACTAAAAATTTTGTGAGATGCTCGATACCAGCCTTATCAAGATTATTAGTCGGCTCATCAAGGAGAAGCAAATCAGGATCTTGAATAAGTGCTGAGGCAAGAAGCAATCGTGCCTGCTGACCACCTGAAAAAGACTTAATAATTTTATCCTTGGGTGCAGCGAGATTCACTACTCCAAGCACCGTATCGATGCGAGGATCAATATCATATATTTTTTTCGTAAAACTTTTTTCAAAAAACTCTCGAACGGAAAGATCCATTTGATCGCGCGGGATTACTTGTCGCGCGGTTGCGATTGTTAGCCCTTGTGCGATATGGATAGCTCCTGAATCCGGCTTCAATACTCCCGTTATAAGTCCGAAAAGTGTACTTTTACCGGCACCGTTTTGTCCCATGAGCGCGATCTTAGTACCACGACGCATCGGGAATGACACCTCTGCTAAGATTGGGTGTTTAGGACCATATTCAAATGAGACCTCTTCAAATCGTACAATAACTTCTTCTCGGGACATCGCATAACAATACCCCATTTTAGAGAAAATAGATAGTCTCTAAAACACATCTTCTGTAAATCTCTCGTCTATACTAGGCAAGATATAGTTTGCAAGATGTATTAAGCACAACAAACCCATCTCAACCAAAGCTAACGCCTCAAGCTTGGAATACTTTTTAGGGCTTTACGTCGTATCTTATAGTCAGGGATAACTTCTCCCACGAGAGCCCAAAAAGCTTTTGAATGGTTAAACATTCTTAAGTGACAGAGCTCATGAACAATAATATAGTCTTGGAGTTCTTCGGGTAAATACACAATCCGATAATTAAAATTAAGATTTCCTTTTTTTGAACAACTACCCCATCGAGAGCGCTGATTTCTAATGGCGACTCTCCCCCACGTAAAACCATAGTATTGATTAAAATGCTCGAGCTTTTGATGAACACGAGCACGCGCGATTTCCTTATCTTTTATATATGTCCTTTTTGAACTTCTCTTTATATTGTTGCGTCGCCATCGAACTCTCAACTTGTGGCGATCTTTGAGAAGTGTAAAAAAATCGTAGAATATCTTCATAAGATGCTTCGTATTGCATCAGTATGACAATTTTTTCTCCTTCATTCCATCACGCTTCTCACAAAAACAAAAAAGCCCTCAATATTTCGAGGGCTTTTTTGTTTTTTATTCTACTTTTTCTTAGATTTCTTAGAAGTTACTACTTTTTTACTAGGCTTTTTCTCTACTACCTTAGGCTTTACAGTCTCAAGCGCTATTTTTGTAACTTCTTTTTTAAGTGTCTGGGACGCACTACTAGCTGTAAGAACATTTAAAATCTTATCGAGCTTGGTATTAAGCGCCTCGAACTGAGATTTATATGACTCTGCTTGTTTGAAATTATCGCCCGTATTCTTATATGAACTTGTATTTTTACGGTCATCGTATCGATCACTATGCTTGCGATCACCACGATGGTCATCATGACCACGATCGCTTGTCATCACCCCTTTATCATAACAATCTTTGCAATATGTTGGTCTTCCTCCTGTTGGCAGAAATGGTACCTCGCACTTTTTACCGCAGCTACTGCAAACTGCTGAATACATTCTTCTTTCTTCAAAATGAGATTTTCCTGAATCTCTGCGATCAAAGTCTCGTCCCCCAGTTCTTTCTGGCATTGAACCACCTTCTTTTTCAAAACAATCACTGCAAAAAATCGGTCTCGACCCAGTTGGTCGAAAAGGCACCTGGCACTTTTTGCCACATTTACTGCAAACGGCATCATGCATTTGTGATCGAGCATCTCGCCCGCCAAAATTCTTTTTGCCAAACTTGCCTCCACCTCCCTTATTGTTTCTGTTGAAATTAGCCATATGTGTAGCGGAGTGAAGTTTATACCCTAATACATTAAATAGCAACCGCTAACTAATTTCGATAAATTTAAGGGGTTCTTGTTAATTAACAACCAACGTACTCCGAATCAGATCAAACTGCTCAAGAAGCGCGCGCTTATCAAATTCTTTGACCGCGCCCGGTTCATAATTTTGGATCGCGCCGTAGTGGACAAAATACCGTACCGCAACACACGGATTCGTACCTGGAATCGCATAGATACTCTCTTCGTATCTATTACCTGCTCCGGCATTTGAAGCTTCTATAAATGAATATGTCGTACCATTTTCTATGCGCTCTGTAGTTGGATGCGTACCATCAAGAAAAATGCTGGCGGCACAATTTTGTGTCTGAGGCACTCTCTCGATACTAATATACGTATCGTTGAAAAGATTCGTACCTTGAGCAAGAGATGCCGGAATTTTGAATTGCACTCCTCCAATAACCACATCTGGGCTCATCTGATAGCGATACAACTCATCTATCGAATACCCTTGGGGCAATCTAATCGAAAAACTATTTGTATCATTTGAGTATATATATGAAAGATTTTTACCTACTGGCTCTGGAGCAACCGCGATACAGCCGCTATAACCTTTCTCCTCACTATTTTCAAGCACTAAAGCCCCATTGCCTTTACTCCAAAAAACAAATGACTCGTCTGGACTCACGTATTGTGCTCCGCTTCCGGAGACAGTCTGAGCAAGTATCATAGTGCGTCCATCGCTGAGCACAAGCTTTACACTCCCGTTTGGTACCGGTCGATCATCCTCTTTTTGGGAAGGCGTCGCTTCATTCGTAGAAAAAATAGCTTCGATCGTCTTCTGTCCATCGCATGAATAAATTACTGTATGCGACTGAATATTCATTGAAGGCGCCACTGATAAACGATTCATCGCATACCAACCCCCGATGAAAATGATAACGGCTATCAAAATAGTAACAATATAATATTTCATTTAGAAAAAGAAAATATACAATGCGGATAAAAGAATTCCAAGATTCATATAGGATGTAGCGGCCATACCTGGAGCACGGTAGAGAGGATGTATACGATAGCCAACCCAAAAAACAACACGAGCAACAACAAACGTAATTGTACAAGCCAATATCAGCTTCATATTCATTGCTGAGAGGCTCGTACTCAGCGCGAGTGTCCCAATCAAAAAAACAAAATTTTGTTGAAGGGTATTATCCGCTACTCGGCCATCAATCTCTATAGACGCACGCTCTGCATGCGCAAGTGGATTTATCGCATCACTTAAGAAGCGAGCGTTGCCAACATTAATAAGGATGATAAAAAATGGAACTATTGCGACAGCATTTAATTGAAGCGTGTATGCTAGCCTTTCTGCTATAGTAGTGAATCCCGTTGTTGTGGGCAAAAGATAAAAAAGACCGCTAACGAGTACCGCCATACCAAACACTCCACTTGCCGCTCCAATTGCTACAATTTTCTGCTCTCGCCTCATCATCTTAATGTTATGCCGTTTAACCCTGCCTTTGATTACTGTTGATCGTACGCCTTCTGTAAACCTGCGATATCAATCTTCTTCATCTGAAGCATCGCCTGCATGACTCGCCCTGCTTTTGCTGGATCAGGATCTCCAAGTAACTGACTTAAAGCTTTTGGAATAATCTGCCATGACAAACCATATTTATCTTTGAGCCACCCACACTGACTTTCTTCTCCACCATCTGAAATTAATTTACCCCACAACTCATCTACCTCAGATTGATCACCGCAATCTACAAATAGTGAAATTGCTTCTGTAAATTTATACTGCGGACCACCATTGAGGGCATAGAATGTCAGCCCCTCAATTTCAAATGATACCCACATAGCTTTATTATTGGGACCAGGAGTAACGTGCGTAATCTGAGCATTCTTAAAGATTGAAACATAAAACTTTGCTGCTTCTTCAGCCTGATCATCGAACCATAAAAATGGAGTTATTTTTTGCATATTTTTTTATTAACGTATATAAACTACTCTGCGATATTTGCAGTGTAACAAAAAATACCCATGCCCGCTAGATATTTTATATGACTAACTTTCTCTCTTCCCGTGAAGGAGCATCTCAACTGCATGCTCCATGGAGCCCGCAAGAATAACTTCGCCACCATTTACAAAGAAAATCTCATCGGCATTTTCAATAGTATTTAAACGATGAGCGATGATAACGCGAGTCGTATGTTTTGGTAATTTCTTCAAAATATTCTCGAGTAATTCCTCTGTCACGGTATCAATATTCGCCGTTGCCTCATCAAGAATAAGTATCTCAGGATTACGAAGTACGCTTCGCATAAAAGCAATCAACTGCTTTTGACCGAGAGAAAGCGCGTCGCCCGATATCGCAACACGCGCATCGAGTCCTCCGTCAAAGCGCACCAATAAACTCTCAAGCCCCGCATTATGGATTACTTTCATGAGCGCGTCAGTCGAGAGATCTTTATAGATCTCATTACCATACAGAATATTTTCACGCACCGTGCCAGAGAAAAGTATTGGCTCCTGCAAAATAAAACCTATCTTACGCGTACGCTCAGCCGGATCAAATGTTCGAATATCTCGACCATTAAGCAAGACTATTCCCTTGGAAGGATCGTACAATCGCGCCATCAGTGAGGCTGTCGTAGTTTTACCACCACCCGTTGGACCAACAAGCGCATACGTCTTGCCACGCTCAAGTGTAAAGTTCACATTATGCAGTACATCTCTATCATTTGCATATCCAAAAGAAACTTCTCTAAAGGTTAAAACTTCGGCTTTCTCTTTCTGCGCCACATCCGCTGACATAACGGGCAATATTGTCATATCGTTTTGCATCTGGAGTATCGCTGAAATCCGATCCCAACCTGCAAGCGCAACTTGAAAGTTAGACCATAGCGCGGAGAGCTGACGAAGCGGGTTGTAAAAATTTGAAACATACGAGAGAAAGCCTATGAGAAGACCGAGCGTAAAACTACCTATCGTAATAAGATACGCGCCATAAACAAGGACGATAAGTTGCGCGGCATTAGATGAAAGACCAAAAACAGGCATAAATGTATTATTGGCAACGCCAGCGCCAATTGCAGTCTTATAACTCGCGTCATTCACACTCTGAAACCGCTCACGAAAAAAATCTCGCCGGTTAAACGCAACGACTACTTTAAAATTATTTAAACTCTCTGCAATCTCTGCGGATAGCCCACCAATTGCGGTCAATGAAGCCGCATTTTTACGCTTTACCCATGGTGAGATCAGTTGCGTAAAAATAAGAAGTACGGCCGCAGGAGCAAGCGCAGCTGCACCCAACCGAAGATGAATCGAGAGGAGAAAAACTCCAGCACCAATCATAATTACAATGCTTCCCATAAACTGTACTAATGTTTGTGAGAAAAATTGATTGAGCTTATCCGTGTCATTATTAATGCGCGAAATAAGATCTCCCGCCTTGTTATCATTAAAAAATGCAACTGGTAATTCCTGAAGTTTGCTAAATATTTTTGTACGCAGATTGAAGAGTACGCGCTGACCAACGCCACCCATAAGTCGTGTCTGCGCATAACTCGTAAAGAGACCTACGCCATAAAGACTAAGAAGTATAAGCGCAAAGGTAACCACGCCTCCAAATTGCTTTGCAATAATATACGTATCAACAACATGAGCAATCAAAAGTGGAGCAATGAGGTTGATTGAAGAGTTGGCAAGCGTAGCGATGCCAGCATATATCAAAATACTCCGCTCACCGGAAAGTAACGGCCACAAATCTCGAATTGCGCCCCATGTCGAGATTTTATTTTTATTTTGTTCGGCGTTAAGTTCGTAGTTCATAAGTACTTGTTGAGCGCTGAGAATTATAAATCTGAACGTACTCTGGTGAAACTCGCATGAGTTCAGAGTGTGTACCTCGAGCAAGGATCTCCCCTTCCATCAGCAAAATAATCTGATCATACGCTTCGACCGGAACAATCTTCTGCGTTATTGAAATAAGCGTTAACCCGGGATAGTTTTCTTCAATATTTGCTAAAATCTTACGCTCGGTCTGCGCGTCTACTCGCGCGGTAAAATCATCGAGAAAAAGAATCTTTGGTTCAAGTGCAAGCGCTCGAGCAAGCATGATGCGCTGCTTCTGACCACCGGAAAGTGACGTACCTCTCTCGGAAACAAGTGTATCAAGACCTTCAGGTAGCGTATGAAGAAAATCGGCAAGCTCTGCTGTCTCTATGGCCTTTTTGAGCGACTCATCCGTTACGATTTTACTAAAAGCAATATTCTCACGCATCGTCGTGTTAAAGAGAATACTATCTTGAAACACAAGACCAATCTGCGGATAAAACAATGCGCGCTCATACTCGGCAAGAAGATGTCCGTCATATCTAACTTCACCCGTCTCGGGAAAAGTAAGCCCCGCAATCACATTAAGCAGTTGAGTTTTACCTGCAGCGGTCGGACCAATAATGGCAGTCTTGGTATTTGGCATAATCGAGAAAGAAATATCTTTCAGTGCCGCTTTCTCGCCATACATGACCGTTATATTGCTAGCATCGATCTGACCGCTCAATAATCCTACAAGTTTGCCATCATCTTTTTCATCGGGTGCCTGAAGTACTTCGTAAATACGTGCATACGATATTGTAGCCTGAGCAATAACATTGCTCATGAATCCGATTACAAGAATTGGGAAAATAAGCACGACGATATAACTCATAAACGCGACAAATGAACCAATCGTCATTGAGCCCTGAACGACATAATAGCCGCCAAGTGTTACTACCATGAGTATACCCATACTTGAAACGAACGTAATAACCGGGATCATGAATGAAAATAATCGTAAAATACTAACACCAAGATCTCGCGCCTTAGTATTTGCATCTCTAAATTTGTCATGCTCAAGCTCGCCTGAGTTCAATACACGAATCAATGCCGCGCCCATAATACTTTCGTTGATAACCTTATTAAGCCAATCAACTACCTCGCGACTCTGCTTAAAAAGCAGACGAACTTTTTGCAAGATAACAAAAAACGTACCACCAATAATCGGAATAATAGTAAGCACTGCAAGCGCCAACTTCCAATCAATCGTAATAAGAATGATCGCGGTACCAATAATAATAACGCCCGAAGAGACAAGCGAAACGATAACCTGCGCCACAAACATTTTAATAGAGTCTATGTCAGAGGTAATATTTGTCAGCAATTTTGATGGATCTCTTTCTTGGATAAATCGGTACCCCTGATGTGAGATCTTGGTGGCAAGATGCGAACGTAAATCACGTGCAACTTTTTCTGACGCGTACGTCTGCACAATGCTCTGAAGATATGTAAAGAAAAAAATCGCAAACGTGAATTCTCCAAACTGAATGGCGAACGTCGACAAGTTGAGCGCCCCTCGCACATAAAGATCAATTCCTTCTGCAATCAGCTTTGGCAAAAAAAGCGTTAATACATTTGCAGTAATGGCAAAAACAATAAGCAAGATAATCATGCCTCGATATGGTCCGAGTATACTAAAAATATTTGGTGGTTTTGAAATTGGCGTAGAAGTCATATGAAAGACTAGTTAAGTCTCCTTTTGGGTTTAGAGGCTTTTTTAGCAACCAAAATAAAACATGGAAGAATGTTTCTTGGCTCAAATGAAATTGAAATCTTATGAAAGTATTTTTCCAAAGGTTTTTTCATGAGAGTACTGTACTGATGAAACACAATAAATGCACCTTGTGGCTTAAGCAGATTGCGCGTTTTTTCAAGAACCTGATCTCGCTCAGAGATAGTCAGAAAAGAGAATGGGATACTTGAAACTATTAAGTCGGCGTCTTGAAAATTCTGCGCCTCCTTATCAAGAACATCTTGGACCTTCCCATTAATGACCGTCAGACGTGGATCGTTGATTCTTTTAAGATCTCTAATAAACTGATCCCCTAGCTCAATCGCCAAAAGCCTTCCGTCTGGAGCAAGAGATCGAAGAAGCGCCCTTGTCATAACTCCATCTCCTGGCCCATATTCAATAACAGTCTTGGGCGGCATAGGGATATGCTTCAGCACACCCCTCACTACATATCGTGAACTCATCATAATAGCGCCGACCTTCCCACGACCCAAAACAGCATTTACTAAAAATTGTACTCGTCTATTCAGCGTTTTCATGAATGGTTTAAAAAAGAGCGCCTATATGCTGAAGTACGTAACGGCCGAAAAAAATGTAGATACCGCATACGACTCCCTCTCCAATAAAAATACCGACAATAAGTTTCCGAACATCCACCTCAAGCGCGCCACATATGTAACAAATTACGTCTGTCGGCAAAAACGGAAACGCACTCCATGCGATAATAATTGGCAACTCATTTTTTTCCAACGCCGACCGTACTCTCATGATTTGTCGACTATATCTTTTCGCAAATAACTTATCGATGTGTAGAAATTCAAAAAAATAATACACGCTAACAGAAGATACGATAATGCCTGCGAGTGTAATAATAAAAAGCGGGAGCGGCGGGAAAAAGAGCAAACCTATAATAATCAGATACGTAACAGGAATTAAAGTAAACCCGCGTATCGCGCCAAAAAAAAATAAAAACGCATACGCCAAACCCATTGATGCGTGTACCGTCTGCTCAAGCTGACTCTGAAAAAGTTCCGCATGAAAAAAATAGACGTAGAGCATACATCCAAGGAATAAAAGCCATAACATGCCAAAAAAGAATCTCAAGCCTTCATTCAACAGCTAAAAGTGAAGAAACGCAAGACTTTTAATTTAGTATGCTCAAGTAATTTTTTCTTTATGGATATCTATTACCTAACTCTCCACCCCTACCCCACTTATAACCAACACTCAAAAAACTATGGATAATTTCTTCCATCTCCAGATATTGGGATTTTCTCTCCCAAATATTTTGGCTTTCTGCGAAGCGTAAGATCTAGTATGACTTTTTCACTAGCAAAAACTTCGCGAATATTATTACGAAAAAGAATATGCCCAACATCAGCATTCACCCCATAGGCTTTTACTCCGAGTCGATGTGCAATAAAAACAGCACGAGGCAAATGGAATGACTGTGTTGCTATTATCATGGAAGAAACTCCAAAAATATCCCGAGCGCGATACATAGAACTGTAGGTATCGAAACCTGCGTGATCAAGAAAAATATCCTGATCTGGAATGCCTTTATGTATGAGGTAGCGACGAACTGGATTTACTTCATTGTGACTCTCAGTACTATTGTCGCCAGAGACAAGAATTTTTGAAACTTTTTTTGTCTCATACAGCTTGATGGCTGTATCGGCTCGATCAATAAAGATAGAAGAAAGACTGCCATCTTCCAAAATAGCTGCTCCTGGGATTAGGACTACCTCTGCGGTTGGAACCTTTGCACTATCATTATATATATGCGATTTCGTCGTTAAATAAATACCTATATTGGTAGCGAAAATAAAAAGAACAAAAAATCCAATAACACACACCACAAAAAAGAAAAGTCGTCTCATCTCCCAAGTATACGCCTTTCTACCACTTTTAATCGTTTGAAATTTTCAATGCGCCTCGAATACCTTTTATACTATTTCTTAGTAAACGATAATCGTCGCTTACGCATAGCAATCTTAAGCTGCCCCATTGCTTTAGGGCCCATGCCATGGAGGTCAGAAATTTCAACTTCCGTATGTTTTACAAGTTGTGCGAGCATAGTAATTTTTGCACCCAAAAGCGCGCGGAGAGCTGGAGCGGCGAGAGTATTGGGAAAATCGTTTTGTGATCGCTTTCTATAGTATCCAGCCCAACACTTTGGGCAAACAGGACAATCACTACTTTTGTAAAACTTATGCCCGCGACTGCATATTTTTAATTTTTTGATAGTTTTTGTAGTTTTATCGAGCATTTTCATCTACCTGAAATACTCCGAATACGTTATTGTCGGTATCGATAAAATATCCTTGCCAGCATTTACCCGGTACTGCAAATTTTGGTAATGCAACCTGTCCCCCACTATCAAGTATCTTTTTTCCTATTTCATCAAAATTCATCACCTCTATTGAGCACGTAAATGCGTTGGTGCCACATTCTGACGGAGGCGTTTTTGCAGGGCGCTTTAGAAGCCCCCCGTTAATTCCATTAGTCTGAATCCGGCAATACTCGATAGGCAATGATTCTTCTTTGGTAAATTTCCAATCAAAAACATTTTGATAAAATGTAACTGCTTTCTCTAGATCTGACGCCTGTATCTCAAAATATCCAACGCTATTCATGACATTGAGAGAATAAATGCGGCTAACATGATCCCTACAAATTGATAGCCAATCATCACAAAAATCTGCTTAATCCAAAACTTCTTTTTCGTACTCCCCCAAACAACAGTACCTATTTGAACTGGAGCCACAAAGCCTAACCATATCCAAAAAGCAGTATGGTAAATACCAAGCGCCGAGCCATATACCATAAAATTTGCAAACGCGAACGTCGTAAATAATGTGAGAAAAAACTGAAGAGCATAAAAAGGCATCATTGCCTTTTGCATTCTCTCTAACTCCTCCTTTGAAATCTGAGTGACCTCCATGATTTCCATCCACCACTTTCCAAACATTAGCGGTGAATACCATAAAGCGCCAAGTATAAACTGAGCAAGCGTCGCTCCTGCAATCAACATGTAATTTATTTCCATATCATCAAGTTATGCCATTAAAAAATCTTCCGCTATCTTCTTATTTTATACCCTTCTCGCCCCACCCAAAGATTTCGCCGCTTTCTTTTGTAGATTTTCTCTTACCCTGAACTTAACGATTTTACTTATCAAGCCCGCAGGTAATGGTTTATCAAATGGAAGCTGAAGAGTGCCTTTTGTTGTCTTATACGCCGCTAACTCTTTTTTGAAAACTCTGATTCCTGAAGAAGCCGGATAAAAGCCTACGTGCTTCGTAAATGCTCCAAAATGCACGAGATTACCATTTAACTTAAACGTAGGAATTCCATAACTAATCGCTTCCTCTGCCTTTGGTGCAGCGTTTTTAATAATAATTCTCAACCTCTTCAAGATTACTTGAACATTTTTTGGATAGTTAGCGATGTATTCTTCGGTAGTTTTGAAACTTCTCATACTCATACTCTATGCAAAAATCCTACTCATTAATCTTCTTTTTCAATACTACGTTGAATCTCCCCGAGATCCATATGACGCTCCATGCGCTCAAGCTCTCCGTCTTTTTCTGTCTTTATCCCTAAGTGCTTATGTAGCCCATGAAGCATATTTAAGATTTTTGTCGTCTCTTCTTCCGCTCGTACATCTACCTCAAACTCTATCCTCTGCCGAATATCAGCAATTTTGCTTTGTCGATTTTGAGAGATAAGCACGATGATTGAAAGAAATATTGCCTCAAGCGACACCGCCATCGTTAGAAAACCAAATGGAAATGGATCAAATGGGACAAAGCCAAACTCTGGCGTATTAAGCACCAACCAAACAGCAAAAAAAAGAATATTTAAAATAAGAAAAGAAACCGTACCAAAATAACGAGTAAAAAGATCCGCGACCGTATCACTCCATTTATGCTCAAATTGGATCTGTGAATGTAGGCTTTTTCGTGATACTTCGTGTCTGGGGCTCATGGCTTTATAATAGCAAATTTTTCTCCACCTACTAGGGCGACTGTAATGGAGAATCACCCTAAATAAAAATAGTGGCATCCCTCACGTCTCTCCGCTCTTACATTTTTAACATCTTGAGGCGCTCCATAATCTCAATACGGTCACCGAGAAAATGCGTAAAATGTGGATGATTCAAGAATAATCTTGTACTGAGACTATCTCCATTACTCGACAATTCTCACGCTATCCCGAATCGCTACAAAGTCCTGCACGATCGGAGCGCCCATTTCTAGGTACGTTACTGTAAAAGTATAAACCCAATTTGATTGCGCGTGAACAATGGTCGTCCCTTCATATAAACCCGACCATCGATACGAAAGAGCGTCCAGAGTGCTAATCGTTGTTGATGAAAACTTTCCTTCACTGAGTTTAAAATTTGATTCATTCGTGTTACGAATCCACCCCTCAGTTGTTTGATTGTCAAGATTATTTTGATAGATATTAATCGTGATTGTAGGCGGACCCTCTCCGTCCGTGGGTAGAGGCAAGTCTTCTTTACGCATCAAAGTGATTACGTGGTGTTCGCGCATCGCGCCTCCTGGTATATCCATTTCACTAAAAACATATCTGTCAGGATATAAAAATGAAAGACCGTATGTTGCATTTGAATATTGCTGAAACTCCGAAGGGTCTTGAACCCTATCTTGTGGGGTACTGTACCGTGCTCTCAAAAAAAGACCCCCAGCAATAAGAACACAAAGGAACACGACAATGATAATTCCGTATCGTAAAGACATATTTATTAGTATACATGAAGGAATGCATACACCAACAATTTACTGATCTACCAAGACACCAAAACTAATTTACATTTTATTGACCGTACCAATCCCTATACCAACCCTGCATATCTTCTATTTCTTTTGACTGTGAGGCAGTAATATTTTTTGCAAGCTGTATCATCTCCGGTCGATTAGTTCCTGCTTCAAGCATTTGCACCATCATAAGAGCAAGCTGATGATGCGGAATCATAGCCTCAAGAAACGCCTTATCAAAGTCTGATGCCGTTTGGAGTGCTGTCATATCTTCCTCTCCGCCCATATGCATTCCGCTTCCCGACATCATTCCTCCACCCATCATCATTGAGCTTCCCTTCGGAACATCTTTCCCAAACCAATTTTTATACCAACCTGCCATGTCTTCTATTTCTTTCGTCTGACTTTCAATTATTGCATTTGCAAGAATTTTTATTTCCTGATGTTTTGACTTTTCGATGGCTAACTTAGCCATAGCTATCGCCCCCTCATGATGCGGGATCATCTGCTCTATAAAATGAGAATCTATTGCCCCCATCATTCGGTTTCCTTGCGACGTATCATTGGAAAACCCCATCATCGAATTCCTATACCCCATCATGCCACCCCACATCGAAGCAAAAACAAAAGTTAAGATAATTCCTAATACTAAACCTACTAAACCTACTTTTAACGTATCGTTTTTCATATATTTATTATTAATTAATTTATAATTTCTCACACAGTAATTAAATTTTTCTCGACGCGCTTAAGCAATACCGCATTCACTGCAACTATTATCGAAGACACACTCATCAAAAGTGCTGCAAATTCTGGACGAAGCATGATGCCGAAATTTGGGTATAAAATTCCACCAGCGACTGGTATCGCAAGAACATTATAGATTGAAGCCCAGAAAAGATTTTGCTTCATTTTGCGAACTGTTGCTTTGCTCAGCATTATCGCTCGAAGAATATCTAACGGGTCAGATTTCATAAGAACAACTTTCGCAGTCTCTATAGCGACGTCCGTGCCCGCGCCAATCGCAATACCAACATCAGCCTGAGCAAGTGCTGGCGCATCATTGACACCGTCGCCAACCATTGCCGTAAATTTTCCTTCTTGTTGTAGCTTTTTGACATAGTTGGCTTTATCCGCAGGCATTACTTCTGCAAAAACTCTTTCTATTCCGATTTGACTGGCCACCTTGTCCGCGGTCATTTTATTGTCGCCGGTAATCATGGCGATTTCGATTCCCAGTGCTTTGAGACGTTCCACTGCTTTGATGGCATTTGGCTTGATTGGATCAGCGGCTCCGATCACTGCTTTGATGGCACCGTCAACGGCGAGAATCATAATCGTTTCTCCTCTTTCCAAGAACTCATTTATTTTTTTCTCCAATGCACCGAGAGTAATACTACTTTCTTTCATAAGCCTTACTGTGCCGATGAGTACAGGCTTCCCATCAACGATAGCTTTCACTCCCAAGCCCGAAAGATTTTCAAATTTATCAACCGACTCTGGCAATGTAAGACCGCGCTTTTTAAGCTCATCGAGCACGGCACCTGCCAATGGGTGAGATGATTTCGCTTCAGCCGCTCCAACTAAACGGAGTGCTTCATTTGAGTCAAATCCATCTGCTGTGGCTATATCGGTTACCTTTGGTTTTCCCTCGGTGAGAGTACCCGTTTTATCGAGCACAATTGCTTGAATTTTTGATACCTGTTCAAGAGTCGGCGCGTCTTTTATGAGAATGTTGTGTTTTGCACCAAGACCAGTCCCTACGGCCACAGCTGTTGGCGTAGCAAGTCCCAATGCATCGGGGCAAGCAATAACAACCGTGGCGATAGCGAAAGAAAGTGCGACAAGAAGTGATGCTCCGGCTACAAAGTACCAAATACCGAACACAAGAAGTCCTGATCCGATTGCTCCGATGACCAAATATTTTGCAAACTTATCAGCGATTCTTTGTCCGGGGGCTTTTGAATTCTGCGCTTCTTCAACCATCGCCACAATTCGCGCAAGAGCAGTATCTTTGCCAATTTTTGTTGCCTTAAATTTTACGGATCCTGCGGTATTGATTGACCCACCGATTAACTGATCTCCAATCTTTTTAGCGGTAGGCAGTGATTCCCCGGTAACCAATGATTCATCAATAGCAGTTTCTCCTTCGGTAATTTCTCCATCAACAGGAACCTTGTCGCCAGGTTTCAAGATGATAATGTCGTCGAGCTGTATATCGGAAGTGGAAACCATCATCTCCTTGCCATCTTTGAAGACTCTGGCTTGAGGTGGTACGAGATTGAAAAGGGCTTGCAGGGCATCTGTTGTTCCGCGACGGGATTTCATCTCCATCCAGTGTCCAAACAAGACAAAAGTAATAAGCATGGCGGCCGCTTCGTAATATGAATCGGCACTGCCAATGAGAGTAAGTAAAACACTGAAGCCATAGGCTGCCGTGATGCCAACAGCAATAAGCACCGCCATATTGAGCACCTTACTTTTTAGAGCAAAATATGTTGAGTAGAGGAAAATCCAACCAGAATAGAAGAATACCGGGGTTGTTAAAATAAAGAGAAGCCACGGGAGCGGCATTGGGGACAGCAGGTTAAGTTTCAAATACTCAGTTCCTAGGGGCGAATACAAAATTATGGGAATTGTGAAAAAAAGCGCGAAAAAGAATTTATTTCGGATATCTATCTCCATTAATCGCGCCATTTCTCGGCCGGCAAGACCCGTGTGATCCATGCCCATAGTCATGGACATACTCATTTTGAACTTCCCCCAAAGCCCAATTTTTGATGGATCGCCCATTACATGTCCAGCATGAACGCTATGATTCGTGGACTCTTTATGATCCATAGTTTTTTATCTAATTAAACAATCTCTCCTTTTTTCTCAAGCATCATGTGATGGATTGCTCCAATCTGAGCCCAAATAGCGATAAGAATAAGAACCCCCACACAAAGTAAGGCATCTATTTTTGTAATTCCAAACACTAGATTATCAGCACCACCAATAAGCGCACTCCCAAATACAAACACCCCGATAAACCCTACAACAACGCTTGTAACATGCAATAATTTTGATAGTTTCATCTTTTTTAAATTACTTAATTAATTAGCCCCTGGATTCAATCCTATATCTAAAAAGTACGATAATACGCCGTTACAACTATACCATTATTACAGCATCGTAGCCCTTATAGATTTATTTCAAAAACTCATTATTTGAAATTCCAAACGCTCTAGAAATTTTCCTAACATTAAAACTTTGCCCTAGGTGCCGCCTGAACATGGAGAGTACTATCAAGAAGAACGCCGTTTGCGAAATAGAACCCCGTTTCGCCCGAGGATAAGATGTCATACGTGAACCCCTCATCATAAGCCACTCGATCGACAGAGATTACTTGAGTGCCGTCGTACACATCACCCGTACTCAAATCTTCAATCCTGCGTCCATCAGTGGTCGGGTGTCCGGGAGAAACAAGAAGTGTACGCCCATCTTGAAGTACAAGCTTCACCATTTTGTGATCTATTGGAACTGGTGTTTTACTAGTCTCGACGACCACTCCGGAAACGCGCTTGCCGGAATTATCGACCGTCCACACTGGCGCGCCCTTTTTTAAATCTTCTACTGCTATCCAACCTTGTGGCGTATCAATCAAAGTATTTTTTGCAAGACAAATAGGACAAGAGCGAATATATCCATTGAGCTGACAGAAGTAAGGAGGAGGTGGCTCATCTGGATATGCAACTGGCGAACCGCAACCTTGCACGCATGTAAACTCCACGGGACAACTTGTGTCATTCGACCCACCGCACCGCCTTCCAATTGGACTCGTGCAAACATTTTTATTGCACAAATTTCCGGAAATACAATCCGAATCCTCAGTACAACGATTACCTTCTTTTAATTTACATTCTCCTTGTATTACCGCATGGGTGGGAACGCATGAGGGATCGGTGCTGGAACATACGGTCCCCGAGCCTTGCGTTTCCTGACATACATATTGTGAGGAGGAACAATCGGAATCTTTCGTGCACCGAGTAATAGGTTTTTGATTTATTGGCGGAGTGTCCTCCGTAACTCCTGCAAGTACTACCGGAATCTCAAGAGCGTCATCGTGTTCGGACAACCCAGACGGATTGTCTTTCTTCAAAATTAAAGTTCCTCTATTGCTATATGTATTTTTATCTACGCTAAAAGTAAGCGTTGCTTCGTACGGCACAAACTCTGAAGTCATCCAATTGTCTTTTGCAGTGGCAATGCCCTCTCCTATGATGAGGCCGTCCCAGTTGGTGATATACACCGGAAAACTCGCTTCAAAAAACCATGAGCCGCGTGCACTCCCCGTGATGACAAGCGGACTCCTCACAACTTCGCCGGGGCGCGGAGAGTCGATACGAATAAAGTTTGCTTTTTCAAGCTCGTTGCCAACATCTTCAGTAAATGTCTGCTCCCCGTGCCGACATTGGCGAGGATAACTCTCCATTACCGGATTTCCTGCCGCCACACATTCTCCAAAAGTTGCTACTTTTAATACCGGTTCTTGCTGCATGAAAAAATAGATACCACCGCCAACAATCGCTACGAGCAATACGCCAATAGCTATACCTATAAAAAATCGTTGTGGATTCATAAGATAAGTATAGCAGTTCTAATAAAGTATATATCTTATTCGAATTATGCTATTCAAAAACCGATTCATTCTCTTGAAATAATCTACCTGCGTTGCTACATTACTCAACGGAAGGAGCAAGCCATGTCGACAGTTCTTTTTATCGGCGAGGTCGTTGGCATCACATACACCCTCTGGTGTATCTTCGTATTTGCGTTTGTAAGTACACTTGAAACGATCAGTAAAAAAAGCTGGCACTTTAAAGTTTACCTATTCATACGCGATGTAAACGTAGAACCCGCAGATACGTGCGAGTATAGAAAAATACTCATCCTCGCCCCACTAAAAATCCTCCTACGCGGACTCTTTTTCTGCCTATGCGTATTTATCTGGTTTTGTACGCTTATCGTACACTGGACTATTCTGCCGTTTTTTTGGGGAAAAATTCCAACAGCTGGTTTTAGTGAAAGATATTTTACTGAATTTCTCGAAGACGGTCCCGAAACTTCGGTAGATAAATTCATAAATCTACCTCCCGTATTCTGGCTTCTCATAGCCGCATCCTCTGTTGGCGGTTTTTACTACCTCCTTCGACTCTTGAATGGTGATGCACGACCGATTGAATACTACATAACGATTGGCGTTAGCAGTATCGTCTGCCTGATCTTGGGTCTAATCTACATTTCCACCCGTCCATCTTTCAAAACAATGTGGCAACTATTTCTCGATAGGGTTTGTATTAAAATCCCCGTCGTCGATTAACCGCTCCCTTTCATGGCTGCGGTTTTTTATTTAAAAAAAATATCCTTCAATCAATCACATCTCGAAAAAGAAAACGGGAGCAAGCGCCGCAAGTATAGCAATGGCCTGTAATACTAAAATTTTTAAGGTTTGCTTGGGCATTTGTGGGAACCATTTCAACACAAAAGATATTATGACTGGCACCTGCATACCCATGAGTAATTGAAAAATGTGAGCGGCCGTCCCTTCGTCAGTCTCATGAACAACGCCAAATATAGCTAAATAGCCAAGTAGTATCCCTAAGGCGCTAGCCGACATTATAAGAGGAAGAAAGGCGCTCGGCTTTTTCAACAACAAGACATCTGCTTGAGAGTTATTTGGCATATACCAATACTATAACGACAGTGATGATATATAAGATTCTTTGCTGCCAAAAATCTATTACTATTTATTGCTCGTATCATGCCCGCCAAATTGATTTCTCAGAGCGGAAACGACTTGGCCAGTATACGAAGGGTTTTCCTGTGACTGCTTACGAAATTCAAGAGCACCTTCAATAATCTTCACCGGTACACCAAACTCATGAGCAGCGTCAACGGTCCATTGTCCTTCACCACTATGTGATACTTTCCCAGAACAGCACGCCTCCGCATTAAGTTCATCACTGAATTTTTTATACGCATCGGCAAGCCAACCTACAAGGCGCGAAGTAATCACCGAACCGTGGTTATAAATTTCTGCGACGGAATGAAGATCGAGAGAAAATGGCGACTTCTTCATAACTTCAAAACCCTCTCCTATTGCCTGCATCATGCCGTACTCAATACCGTTGTGAATCATTTTTACAAAATGTCCTGCCCCCGATTCACCCATGTATCCATATCCGCCGTCCACGGATATATCTTTGAAGAGTGATTCATATTTCTCGTAAAGTTCACGCTTGCCACCCACCATAAGACAGGCGCCGTCTCTCGCGCCCCCCGGGCCACCAGAAACGCCAATATCAAGAAAATTAATACCCATCACAGCAAGTTTTTTACTTCGACGAATTGATTCTTTATACAAAGAATTTCCTCCATCTATAACAGTATCGCCCTTCTCTAATAATGGAGTGAGCTCATCAAGCACTACATCGACGACTTGATGTGGCACCATGAGCCACACGGTGCGCGACTTTGAAAGTTTACTGACAAGCTCTTGCATAGAGTATGCGCCAAGGATACCTTCCGACTCTATTTTCTTGGTCACATCGGAAACTTCATTGAACCCCACGACCTGCCACTTTTTTGAGTGCAATCGTCGCGCAATATTCCCACCCATTTTTCCTAAACCAATAATACCAATTTGATCACCACTCTTCTTTTCTTCATCTACAATCTCAAAAAACTTTGGAGCCGGGGTTGTACCTGACTCATATGAAACGAGCGGAACAACTCCCTGATTCCATCCATCGATAATCGGATCAATAAATTTCCATGATGCCTCTACTTCGCTCGATGAGATAAAGCGTACCTGATCACCCATCATCGCAGAATGCAGAATCTTTGAGTATTCCTCAACGTACTGCACCTTCGTCTCTTTTTCATATAGAAAAAATGAGAAAACGCGCTCTTCAACAATGCGCTCAAATCCCGGCTTTTTAGTCCAAAAGTGAATGATAATCTCATCGTTTGGCTCAAGCCGAAAAATAATACGATTTGGCTCATGCGGCCCCGCTTGGCACAACAAACACATCGGTGGATGCTTGAGTGTTAAAACGATCTCCTTACGTGCCTCGGCCATACGCTTTCCTGCTTCCATATATATAGGTATGCCCTCCCATCGCGAATGGACAAGCTCGGTTTTTAATGCAAAATAAGTTTCTGTTTGAGAATTCTCTGCTACGCCAGCAATATTTTTATAATCCGCCTGCTCTGCACGAAAAGTTTTTTCTCGTAGCGTCTTATCTGTCCATGGCGCGAGTGCCTCCAAAACAGCGGTTCGATTTTTATGAATCGTGCTCGTTTCCATACCCAACGGATACTCCATAGCAATAGCGGAAAGCATCGCCAAAAGATGATTCTGCCCAACATCACGAAGAGCTCCAACAGCGTCATAAAAATTCCCCCGTGACTCTACGCCGATTGACTCAAGTAAACGAATGTCGATACGCTCAATCGTTGTATTGTCCCATGTATTTTCAAAAAGATTATTAGAAAACCTAAAATTTTCAATTCCTTGAATAATCTCTTTGAACAAATAATGATCGATGCGATAAATTTGTTCTTCTTTGAAATACTTTGTTAAAAGAGTTTGGAGCTCTTTTGCTGTTGTAAGATTTGTACCAAATGGTTTTTCGACTAACAGCCGACTCCATCCGAGATCATCATCGCAGGGAAGATTGAGTTTTGCCGCCGCAAGATTTTTAAATATTGATTCGTACGATGATGGTGGAGTCGCAAGATAAAAAAGCTTATTTGCGCACACTCCCCACGTGCTCCCCACCTCATCAATACGGCTCGCGAGCGATTGGAACGCCCTCTCGTCCTCAAATGTTCCCGAGTGATATGAAAAAAGTTTGAAAAAACGAGAAAAATCTTCTTCCACTACTTTAATCCCGCCCTGCTTCATTACGGCATCTCTGACCAGATTTTCAAATTCTGCGTCCGAAAGCGTCCGACGTGCGAAACCAATAACCGCCAACCGATCCGGCAATAACCCGTGCAAAGAAAGATGCCACAAAGAAGGAATAATTTTCTTTGCCGCCAGATCACCGGTTACGCCCATAATGACAAAAATTGATGGCGTATTATGTATATTTGCTTTCATAATTATGACTCTATTTGGTCATCGTATTGTGCCATTTCCTCACTCAAATAGAAAGATTCCCACTCTATCACCTACTATATTTTTATCTTCTTGAATTTGTGAGACATGCAGAAAGTTCTGCTGTTTGCGTCCAGCCACATTCACCATTCGACTGTCTTCGACACGTACTAGACTTGTAACAAGCGTACTCTTCTTTATATTCACACGTGGAAGCAATATCAGGCTGATCGCTACATAGCTGTCCCGAACATCCACCCACATAACATGTTTTCTGAGGTTCTGGTATCAAAGATTCTTGTGGCACTACATTAAATGTAAGTCGATAATCTGCATCCGCGATCATCACCTTGGAATTTTTGTCTGGCATAACAATCTTAAGCGTCACTGATTGGGCTTCCGTCGTAAAAACTTGTCCGAGCTTAAGAATACTCGTACTTGTTCCCATGCCCGATGCAACCTCTACACGAACTCGCACTGTCCCTACTTGAATACACTGTACGTCATTCGGACAACGACTATCTTCTTCAATAGAAAGAGGACGTATAGATATATCTTTAAATATAGCGCGCTGATTTAATGCAAGCGTTACATAACCATAAGGTAAAACCGCCGGAGTTATAGCTTCCGCAAATATCGGACTACAGGTATCAAGCGCAATACTTTGAACGGTCTTATCATTTTGTTTGACATAAGTTCCGACTGATACCACATTCTTTCCGCCACGCACTTGGTAACATTTTGCATTTAATATACCCGGTATACCGCTTCCTGACTGAATAAACCCGACATACCACCCTTCAGCCGTTTCCTTTGCTTCAATAGAGCTTGGCGGAAGTGATGTAGTTCTATATGAGGCCAACTCAGGATGCAATTTGATAACTGCGTTTATGGCATCTTCCTGAGTAAGAATACTCACTTGTCGATCAGAATTATATTTAAATGCAGAAAAGATACTAATCACTAAAAGTAATATGAAGCCTGCCAAAAATAATTTTTTATTCATATATGAAATGTTTTACACAACAGGAGCTCAAGCCATCACTATACTCAATATAACAATTTGATCACTAGAGATGTTTCGAAGCTCTCGTTAATAATCTTGAATTCCACCCACTAGGGATGCCGCTTCCCAGACGCGAGCATGCCACAAGCTTTCTCAATTCTCTGAGTGCGCGTTTCTGACTCTTTAGCTGAGTCTATCCAATCAGCAAAGTCTCTCCGTTCGCTTGGCGTAAGATCGCTCCATTGAGCTTTTGCTTTCATATTAGACCCAAGAGCCTTATACAAATTCATTGGTACTATTGCATAACAACATGGACGCCGCTTTCCTGATGCAAGCCGTGAGGGAATACTCTCGACCCGACGCTTGCGCGTCTCTGATTGTTTAGCTGATTCTATCCAGCTCACAAAATCCCTCCGTGAGATCGGCGTGAGATCATTCCATTGAGCTTTTGCCTTTGGCATAGTCGCAAGAGCACGACGAAGATCTGTTGGTACTTTGGGTTCCAATTCTTTTCTAACCGGCTTAGAACTCATCTTGTTCAAAATTATATGATTTTAAATAGTTTAGTGTTATCACTTTCTATTATTGTAGCACCTCCTACAGATGTTGCCTTCAAAAAACTCTCTAACGCGAAAAGTATTTTGAGAGTGCTTGCTTATCACGAGCAAGCCAGAGAACACGAGCCTGTATCCGTTCGACGGTCTGCTCCACTGCCCTATCAGCACCAGGTGCAGAATGTTTTTTGAAAAATATAGAAATTTCTTTTGCCTCACGCGCTAAAGTTAGGGCGCCAAGTGACTGCACAAGATAAGCAATCGCATGACTACCAGCATAACGCTCAAGAAATACTGGCCAGTGTTTTTTGATAAAACGCCACCCAATATCTCCACCAAAAGGATTCGTAACAACTCCTGCGATTATACCAACTGCATCCTGAAGGCGAACGTGCTTGGTCATAGCAAAATCAAGCGTTTGCTGTAATAGTTTCTCATTTTCAAAACTGGTCAGTGCGCCGCCAATACGATTTTTTTCTTCGTGGAGTGTCGCGGCCTTATACATCTCAAGCATTTTTTTATATTCTTTAACCCCTCCATACTTGGCAACAGTCTGATATACAACGCCACGAAGATCGGGATGTATGGTATTTTTCTTTGCGGTCGCATGATCAAAAAGTTTACGTGCATGAGTAATTATCGCTTGATCACCGTATGCCGCAGCATTCGCAAGGATGAGACTGCGAAGAAGAGTCTCTGTATGGTTTTCTTTCTTTTTTTTGTTCCACCCTACTTTTTTTGTGCTTGGAGCAAATAACGCGCAAGCAAACTTTTTGTATTCACTCGCAAAAGATTCTTTAGCAATTAACAAATAAACCCTCCCGAGACCGGAGGCAAGTTGCCGCCAGACGGTATAATCATCTTCTTTCTTATAGCTTTGAATGAACTCAAGCGCAGCAATAATATCTGCCTCCCCTGCCTCTGCAAGCGCAACTGCATCGCGCACCAAACCGAGGCGATCTGAAGCGGGCAGTTTTTTCTGTTCGATATCTCTATGAAATGCTTGCCACATTTCAGCTGGATATTTGGTCCGGAAGAATCCTGACTCAAGAAAATTTGCCTTGAAATGTGGTCCGACGAAAGAAAGCGGCAATTGCTTTGTCTTCGTATCAAACATAATTTTCTTCGAAGATTTTTGACCCTTCAACTCTACCGGAATATGCCAGACGGTTGTATTCTTTGCTCCCTTCTTAGAATGCGGGTGTAGAAAAAAACGAGATTGTGAAAGCACGAGCTGCTGTCCTTTTTTCTCAATCGTAACAAGCGGATAACCGGGCATTCTCGTCCAATGTCTCATGATCTTGCGAACAGGCTTCTTCGATACCTTCTCAAACGAATCCCAGAGATGTTCCGTGGAAGTATTGGTATAGCTGTATTTTTTTAAGTAGTAGCGGAGGCCGTCGCGAAAATCCTTCTCGCCAAGGTATCGCGCGAGCATACGGATAATACTCGCTCCCTTTGAGTAGCTTACTGCATCGAATATTTCGCTAATCTGATCAGGATGATGTACATCAATCTCAATTGGATGAGTATTCTTGAGCGCATCGAGACGAAGCGCCTCACCAAGATCGAGAAAGATAAACTGCGTCCAAATATCCCACTTTGGGAATAAATGGTCGACTGCTAAGTATTCAATGTATGAAGCGAAGCCTTCGTTGAGCCACAAATGTGTCCACCACTCCATAGTCACAAGATTGCCAAACCACTGGTGAGAGAGCTCATGCGCAATGACAAGTGCTACCCACTGTTTGCTCATAGCAGATGAGTGTTCAGGATCGATCAACAGTGCAGACTCCCGATAAGTAATAGCGCCCCAATTTTCCATAGCCCCTGAAGCAAAATCCGGAATCGCGATCAGATCGAGCACCGGCAAAGGATAGGCAATATCAAAATATGTAGTAAAAAAAGAAAGTGTACGCGTAGCACACTCAAGCGCAAATTGTGCCTGATGTTTTTTGCCGGGCGTCGTAAAGACACGTACGAGCACGCCTTCTCGCGTCTTCTTTTCAACATATTCAAAATCTCCAACAATAAACGCGAGGAGATAGGTCGACATCTTAGGAGTCGGAGCAAACTGCACTGTTTTGTAACCACTCTGATGCTCGATAATTTCAACCGGCATCGTATTTGAAATCGCAGTGCTTCCTTGTGGAACTACAAGTCGCACTTCAAATGTTGCCTTTTGCGCCGGCTCATCAAAACACGGAAATGCACGACGCGCATCGGTAGACTCGAATTGCGTCGTTGCTAAATACCGCTTCTTCCCATCGACCTCATAACTACTTCGATAGAAACCGTGCATTTTGTCATTGAGCAGACCACGAAACACCAGACGAAGTTTTATCTTCCCTTTTGTAAGTTTATGAGGAAAGAGAAATGTTGCCGTCTCTTTTTTGGAATCCTGTATAATCTTATGCGCGAGCACATCAAGCCCCGGCTGGACAATCTGAGCGCTCTCAATATCGAGATCTTTTGAGTGAAGCGTGATTCTATCAACAGTCTTCTCTACGCGTAGATCTATGATCTCCTCTCCTTCAAACACAAATGCCTCAAGATCCGGTTTGAGTGTGAGCGTATAGTGCTCGGGTTGTACGTGCGTTTCGAGTCGAACTGTTTGTCTTTTTTTCATAGAGTAGATTCTGCGCAAAGATATTTCTTTCAATCAGTATACTATCTTAACCGACGCGTCTCGAGTACCTAGAAGATTTATTATTTCCGTAAAATCTTCTCCATCAGTCTCCCCTTTGCTAGCTCATCGATCAGTTTATCCAAATAGCGGATTTCTCGCATAAGCGGTTCTTTGATTTCTTCTAATCTCACGCCGCAAATCACACCCTGAATCAAAGCTCGAGAAGGATTCAGCTTAGGAGCTTCCGCAAAGAAAGTCTCAAAGTCTGTCTTCTTTTTCAGTTGGGCTTCTAACTTTTTCTGACTATACCCTGTTAGCCAATGAATGGCTTCGTCAACTTCTGCTTTTGTACGTCCTTTCTTCTTTACCTTAGTAATATAAAGCGGATAGACACCTGCAAAGCTCATTGTATAAATCCGATGTTTTTCCATAATATCTACTCTTATTTCTTGTACTCCAAAATATCTCCGGGCTGACATTGAAGCGCCTTACAAATTGCTTCCAATGTTGAGAATCGAATCGCTTTTGCCTTGCTGTTTTTTAAGACTGAAATGTTGGCCATCGTGATGCCAACTTTCTCGGCAAGATCGGTGACGCTCATTTTCCGCTTCGCCAACATAACATCGATGTTTATGATAATTGCCATAGCATTAAACGGTTAAGTCATTCTCAGACTTTATATCAACAGCACTTTGTAACGTCCTTTCAAACACGGCTGCGGCAGTGGCAATGACGGCAGAAATAAAAGTAGCCAAAATACCTATAGCGATAAAACCTGCTGGATCATCATCCATATTATGAGACGTCCTTATATACAGTACCGCCATTACAATCGAGATACCCAATATAATTGCGCAATACTTTATAGTCCTTAAATTTTTCACGGAGCTTAGTGAGAATACTTTATTTTGCCCGATGTATCCGAGTAACTTAAATGCCTGATACAGCGCAACAAAAAATGCGATAGATACTACGTATCCATATATGATGAACGGATCAGAATAAATACTAAATAGGTCTAAGTTTACAGCCCTCCCCTCAGTCAAAGGAAACCGAATCATAATGGCCAGCGCCACGATACCGATGAGCACAATGACTACTTGAAGAAATATTGTTGAGCTTCTTTTCATGGTTAGTTCTTACAAAAGATTAATCTCCTTTATATTTCCATCCTAGTTTAGTACTTATCGTTTGTCAATATGTATTTATCGTTATTTATTGATAAATAACTGGGAAGATGCCAGAACCTTTTTAGGCTACCTAGTGGTAAAAGCACCTAACTAATGTGTTTGACCGCCTCCATTTCCTTGGCTAAAACTTGTCTATCTTGAACATCCCCTTTTTGCTTCACTAACATCCATACGGCAAACAATGTAGAAATGGGTACTGCTAAAACTAAACCGATACTTCCAATCATGGTACGTATAATCTCTGTAGCAAAAATCTCTTTATTTAAAGTCAAACTGAAATTAGCTTTAGAGGAATAAAAAAGGAGTAAAAGAGGTAAAGACGCTCCAACATACGCGATCGCAAGCGTATTTACCAACGCACCAATATGCTCTCTACCAATACGTATCGCTCTTTTGTAAATTGTACCTTTCGGTAGATGCGGACCAGCACGGCGTAATTCTTCCACCGAGATCGCTTGACCTATAGCAACGTCATAGAGAACTCCGAGAAGACCAATCATAATACCGCCGAGTAGTAACCCTGAGAAATCAATAGTACCGCCCGTATCAAAATTCAGATAAACCGATTCCTCAGATTCAAAACCGCTTAACCGTGTATATTTTACCGCAGCATAAGCAAGAAAACCCGTAAAAACGATAGTCACAACCATCCCGAGTACTGCTGCAGTTGTTGTCTTATTAAATCCATGGGTAATATATGATCCGATGACAATGATAATCGATGAAACCCCGATACTTACCAATATAGGAGAGTAACCATGGAGAACAGCAGGCAATAATATGTACATTATAAAAAACAGACTACCTATAAGCGAAAGGAGCCCCCGTATACCCTGTATACCTCCGAATATAAGAATACTGAGAACAAACAAACCAATAAAAAAATAAAGAGCTGGTAATCTGTATAGCTCGGAAACCGCATATTGATCTCGTCCGTCTACAGAATTTTTAGTATGCAGGAGATAGAAGATCTCTCCTTTCTGTAAGTTTTGATAATCATTATCAAGAATTGCCTCTTTACCCTTTTCTTCGCCCTCAAGAATCTTAACCCGAAGTGTTTGGTATTCTGTTTGCACATCCAGTCCTGGGATATCTCTCTTTTCCTGTTTCAATATCTCAAGAACCTCTGCCTTTGATACAGAATGTTCATCCACCACTAACTCTTGGGCATACGCTCTCGTGAAAACAAAAAAGCTTCCTAATAAGAAAACTCCTGTAACAAAAAGTATTTTTAATGATCTCATTAATTCAAGCATTTATCGCAAAGCCCAAAAAACTCAAGTGAGTGCCGTTCAATCTTACTAAACCTTTTGGATTTTCGTAAAACGCTTTTTTCCATTGAATCTATATCACAATCTTCAACGTCCTCTACAGCGCCACATTTAATACAAATAAGATGGTGATGATCTCCATCAGCATCTGTAAGTTCATAATGCGGATGGCTGTGCTGAAAATCAATTTGACGAATGATCTTACTCTCCTTAAGAGCCTTTAAAATACGGTACGTTGTTGCCTGATCAGCATACTTTAATACGCGGTCAACAATTGTCTGTGGACTCAAAGGCTTTTTTGTAGTTTGGAGCAACTTCAAAATCAACAGGCGTGCAGGTGTCGCCTTATATCCTGCTTTATGTAATACAGCTCGAAAATCAATGGTGGGTTGCACTGCCATATGTTCAGTATATATAAATGCGAATTACTTGCAAATAATTTGACTACAATTCAACTGGTACTGTACTGTACTATTTAGATGCGAATTTCTTGCATCTAGAACAGGAGCGAACAATGTCAGCACCTTGTGAATCGTGCCCGTGCGACTGCACGCAATGCGCATGGGACCATGCAGCAGCGATACCCGCAAACACCTCGAAAGCACTCCGCGTCATCCGTACCCCAGCCGAGTACGGGTGCGTACGGGCGGGGGCAGCGATCGTGGTGGACAGTGACCGAACGCCCTTCATGCAAATGGGCGAAAGACTCTTCCCACTCTCCCCTCTCTACGGGAAGGTGATCGCAAGCACTCAGCTCGAGCGCGACATCGCAGCCGCGTGAACAACCTTGACTGGCGTCTCGGCCCTAACCGCCGAGGCGCCAGTCCTCACTTCTTTTTTTATGATCTATACTTTAATACTTCTTTCTATAGCAGTAGCTGGCGTAGCCATGCTTTGGGGACGATTACTCAAAGATTCTTTGTGGTTACAAAGAAACCTCCAAAAGAAAATTCCTGGAGTTTTTTATCATGCGCTTGAATGCCCATTTTGTTTTACCTTTTGGGCAGCTCTTTTTGCATGCCTTCTATTTGATCCAATACCTCAAATATTGTCGCTACGCATCACGCTGCCCTCACAGATAGTTTCAGTTCTGTATATTCTATTGAGCTGGATGACCACGGGAGTTGTTGCATTAGGTATTCGTACATTAACCGAATATCCATTTCGTATTGGTAATATCCTTCTTTGCATACTAAAAAAACATCCTCTTCATCATCATGAGGAAACTCACACAAATCAAAAGACAAAGGCCCTTTAGAACTCGACCCTGTGACGCGAGAGAGCTATTACGATCAACGCCCAAAAACAGAACCATGTAAAATGGTTCTGTTTTTGGCATGCTTGTCGTCTCTAACAATCAACTACATCGGGCGCGCTTCCATGATCTCGATGGTCGCGCCAGGAATACCAAAATGTGGGTGGCCCTTGAAAAGCTCCGCCACTGCTTCAGCAGATTCACCTTGGACATACGAAGACAACATCATATCGTTTCTTACATCTTCGACGCCTGACGCACTCACGCGCTTTGTCTTTCCCAGAGCAATGCTGTTGAGAACCGCACCTGCGTGCGCTGCCGTCCATGCATCCCACTCTGTTTTCATTTTTGCCTCTGCATCTTTACGCTCGGCTTCCGGCTTCTTCATCCACTCTTCCATAGCCGCTGCCGGTGCCATATATATAACGGTAAAATTTTTCATATGCTCGCAGTGTACCCCATTGCGAGGTTCACCGTCTACAACAACCAAAAACCGAATCATACAAGATGACTCGGTTTTTAGTTGTACTAGCCCTTACCGATCTCGTACATTTACCCATTAAGTCCCCCCAAGGCTTTTTTGATTACTTTTATTCTACCACTTTGATGCTCCTCGGAATAAGCCTTTTCAAGCTTTTGCTAATCGCGACAATAAGAACGTACTGCAGAATCCTTTGCCGGTTTACAAGTAATGTTATTTGGGTCTGTGCGTGAGTCGCAAAGCCAATTACCCATTTCATTCGCACTTTCACAGTCAATCATATTCTGATAACGAGCAGATACAAAACAGTCGTTATAACCCATTGAACAAATTACACCTTCAACAGGAAACTTTGCATTTTCGTACCAAAAATAACATGTACCCAGAACAAGTATTATAATTATACCAATTAAATATTTGTTATTCATCTGATAATTATATTCTAATAAAGCTTGATGCGAAGCTATACGCTTCTTAGAGTCCGAACCTATCTCAAACTGGCTGCCAGACTAGGATTCGAACCTAGATTCACGGCTTCAAAGGCCGCTGTCCTACCATTAGACGATCTGGCAATAATACTTCTGTAGACAGCGGCCTTTACGGCCACTATCCCGCGCCCCATCGGCGCGGCCGAGGAAATGTTCTTCGCTCGCCCGCTCGCTACATTTCCTGTAAGAGCAACCCCATTGCTCTTACACATTAGACGATCTGGCAATGAAAACAAACGTGCTGACATTCTAGCGTAAAGCAACACTTTTTTGAAGTAAATAAAAAAGGCGCGGGATGCGCCCTCTAATTACCGATTGCTCGTGCAAATGCCTTTACACGCTTAGCATCCAACTGATGAAATGACTTGCCGATACCCGTTGCTACAAGGAAACAATTTGCATACTCGAGATAAGGGCCTACATTTTCGGGAGTCATGCCACTCGCAATCGCGAGCGGAGATGTACCTATCGCTAAACGCATCATTTGAATTTTTTCTATCGAAGGAGCTTTGCCAGTCGCATCCCCACTCGTTGTCACAACATCCATATATGGAACAGCAGCTCGGGCTACAGTCCCCAGATTCTGCACGGGCTCTTGGCCTTTGAAGGCAACTCCGCCAAAGTAGAGTCCCTTCCAATCACGACGAGCCTTACGTGCTCGCCACGTAGCACTTGCCTCATAGGCAGGAAAATCTTCCGCTTCATCAATACCCGCATTATCATGCCAAAGACCCGATATATTGGTTGGTAATTTCAATATTGCATCCGTTGGCGAAATGCCCAGAAAATTGAGCCCGACCCAAAATTCCGAACATGCAAACTGCACGGCATGAGAAATTTCCCATAACCGCTGAGGCGATCGAGCTCCATGGTCAATGAGAAAAACACCATTCGCCCCATGATCCCGCGCGAGACGTGCATTGAGAATCGCTTGATCTGTATTAAGTACATGAATAACCGCAAGGAATGTATGAGGTTTCGGGAATACTTTCCCATAAGCCGGCATCGTACGACCACCTTCTATCGTTCTTATAGCACGGAGTTTGTAGGCCGTGAAGATGATGTATCACATCTTTTTACACTCATACGATATGCACCAAAACCCCACTTTCATAAGCTTAAACTCATCTATAATAAATATATGAAAAAGCTACTCATTTTTATTGTTATTTTTCTCGTGGCTCTCGCCATCCTTGATAAAGCAATCAATCATCCTGACTCCGCAAATACTCCCGGAAATGAAAATACTACTACCGGTAGCAATAATGGCAACGGGAAAGGCTCTACGACTCAGACCCCCTCCCCCGTCGTACCGATTGCCGTAGCAGTATTTACTGAAAACCCTACACGTACAGGAATCGAAATCACGGGTAAGAATCTCGGCGCATCAAGCGCAAAGGGAAAGATAGAGATCAATCTATCTGATGGATCAAAGTTATCGTTCCAACTAGAAGATTCGGAAATTGTCGCTTGGAAAAACGATCATATCACTATCCTCGTAAACAAGATTGCGACCAAGGGCACTATTAAAGTTACGACTGATACCGCAACACTCGACGTCCCAATTCAAGAAGCATATCTCTACGACTGGCTCTCTATCCCGCGCACCGCAAATACAAACGCATCTCCATTGGCACTCGCATCGGATACAAAGGGTCGTGTCTGGATTAACCAAGAATTTCATAGAGCATTTCATGTCTGGGAACCATCAACTGGGCAAGTTCGACAAATACAAATTCCACTACCGCCTGGCGATGGACCATACGCTACTGTTTACTTGGGAACCGATGCGCGCACTGGCATCAGCGTATACGGAGAAGATATAGCGATCGATCAAGATGGGTACGTATGGTTTACCGAAGGAGGCGATCTCTATGGAGGTAAGTTCCCAAATCATAGTAGAATTGTCCGCTATGATCCAAACGGTCGCAACGGAAGTCAGTTCCGTTTCTATAATATTCCCGGTGATAACAATCTCGTAATCGGCATCGCATTTGATACAAAAAGAAATCGAGTCTGGTTTACCAGCGCTACTCACAACAGTGAAGTCTATCTAGAAAATGGACAAACAAATCATATCACCGGTCTTGTTGGTTCTAAACTTACAAGCTTTGATCCCGAGCGCGTCCCCTACAACGATGGCACATCAATCGACTACTCGAGTGCATCAAAAAATCTCATCTGTAAAAAAGATCAATCTGACGCCACCTGTTATCATGAGTATCCAATTCCTATCTTTACTCCCGGATTTAATACGGGTGTACCTTCGCACATTGCTGTAGATACGAGCGGAAACGTCTGGTACGCGACATACTGGGGTAGTAGTTACATTGGTCGCCTTAATCCAAACAATGGCGCGTTTACACACTATCCATTGCCAAAACCGATAGCCACCCAACCACTCGTCTCAACGCTTGGGTCAGGCATCTGGTACTTAGGAATAGATAAAAATAATAATATTGTCATCACTGAAACGCTCGATAGCACTATGACGCGCCTTCGCACCTCTAACCTCAACTCGTCATGTGAAAAACTTGATGCGAAAGGTAACAATCCCTGTATCGACGAACAGCCCGTTCCACATGCTAATCTCTCTAACCAGCTCCTCCACTCTCTCGCCTTTGATTCCAAGGGCAACACGTGGTTTGCTCAAACATCTGAAAATCCGAATGACTTCAGTAAAGTAAATGCTCTTGGGTATGTTACTGCTGACTGGAAGCGCACGATTCTCCTCCCGCCACTCACACTCTTTACTGGAACTACATTTACCGGCACCGGTATCACGATCGATAAAAATGGAACTATCTGGTTTGGAGAATATATCGGTCAACGCCTTGGCCGACTTCAGAAAAAATAAAAAAATCTAAAACTAATCGCCAAGACGGTAGATCATATCTTTGCGCTCAACAACGATCTCCCATCCGCGTCGCTTGGCGGCGCGGTATAGCTTGGCATTTGGATTAAATGCGATTGGCCGCTCTACCATAGAAAGAAATGTAACATCAGACTCCGAGTCTCCGACACCAACTGAACCCTTGAGTGTCAGGTGCTCTCGCGCAAGCGCTCGACGTAAGATCAAATCCTTGCGATTAATCTCTTCTTCAAAGAGCACTTTACCGGTAAACCGAAAGCTTTCATCGACTTCGTGAATGCGTCCGTAGACTTTATCAAAGCCAAGTTCTGTACAAAATGGCCCAACAATATCACGCGGTGACCACGAGATCGCAATGCAATAGTGAGTTTTTTTGAGTTTCGCTAACAGGTCACGCGTATAACGATACATTCTTTTTTTATGAAAACGCATGACATGCGTCGCCACTCGCTGGACATCAGCTTCGCGCACTCCCTTGATATAGCGCTGATACGCCTCTACTACTTTCCAAATATATTTATCGTATGAATCTTCGCGATTGAGCCACCGCCCAAATTGCTGCTCATATACTTTGGGTGCACTTTTTGGAAACACCCCTGCAGCAATCAATCCATCGACAAGCTCAATTAATAACGAGGATCGAAAAAGCGTACCATCGACATCGAAGACGGCAAGTTTATTTTTATGGCGCGCAGGCATATCACTTTTCCGCTTTATCATCGGCAGCGTCTAGAAGCGCCAACTCGATTGGAAGCTCTTGGAGCATCCCTCGGTATCCCGACTGAAATGCCTCAATAAGTTTTGTAAGTAAATATAAAACGTGCTTTTTATCAGCAGTTTTGTGACTTTCAAAAAATGCTGCGTGCACATCAGAAAATTCTTTTTTGATGCGATCTATTTCACGTGGATCGAGAAGTGAGAGAAAAAGAATCTTTGTTTCATTGATTAATAACCGCCCAAGCATCTTGGCATCGATTCCCTTCTCGGCGATTTGTTTCATGGAATCAAGAATACCCTTGGGATCACGCCCAAGTGCTCGATCGATAAGTGTATGGATGATTTCAATTTGAGGTAATCCAAAAAGTTGTTCGAGTGAATCTTTGTCAGCACCTGATGGAAATGCATCCATAAGCTGCCCAAGCATTGATTCGCCGTCGCGGATAGAACCATCTGCAAGAAAAGCCAGAAGACCAAGCGCGTCATCTGCGAGCTTATACTTTTCAGCCTTTAAAAGCGTATGTAAGCGTTCATGAAGCTTCTCTCCCGATACTCGACGAAACTCAAAGTGCTGAACGCGTGATTTTATCGTATCAGGGACTTTTTCTGGTTCAGTGGTAGCTAAAATAAACATCGCATGCTCCGGTGGCTCTTCAAGTGTTTTCAACAACGCATTGAATGCTTCTTTGGTAAGCATGTGAACTTCATCGATAATATATACTTTGCGTTTTGCTGATCCTGGAGTAAATCGCACTGAATCGCGAAGCTCGCGAATTTCATCAATACCTCGATTGGATGCCGCATCAATCTCTATTAAATCTAAGGCGCGGCCAGCAGAAAATTCTTTACACATCGTACATGTATTGCACGGCTCGCCATCTTTGCCTCGTTTCTCGCAGTTGTATGCCTTAGCCAAGAGTCGCGCGAGTGTTGTCTTGCCCGTACCACGCGTACCCGAAAACAAATATCCATGCGCGACGCGACCAAGCGTAAGCGCATTTTTCAAAACTGTCACCACGTGATCCTGCCCTACTACTTCGGAAAATAAGCTCGGGCGATATTTGCGATAGAGTACAACGGCTTCAGGCTTCTGCATGGCGCTATCGTAGCAGAAAAATTAAACCCAGAAAATATGTATAAATCCCTCAAGTCATCACCATCCACCACTCGCCCCTCCGCCACCAGAACGCCCTCCGCCAAAACCACCAAATCCTCCGCCGCCAGAACTCCTCCGACCAAGCCCAGAACCACCAGCCCACCAGCGAGGTCTCTTGCCCAACACTACACTTTGTTGATATTCACGAGATACAAGAAAATCAAAGAGAAGTCCAAAGACTGTCAAAACACTCATCGCTACAATCCCCGCATAAACGAAACCGGATATAAAACCAATCAAAGACCCTATAACACCTCCTATAATACCTCCTGCCCACCATGATTTTGAGCGCGCGAGAACACTGATAACCCACACAAATAAAACCAAGGCTAACGGGGAAAAATCAAAATGAACTTTCATTGTGGAATCCTGCAAAGATGCGGGCGGCTCTCCTACATCAGCATCAATTGCCTTTTGTATCTCTTGCGTTACCTCACGTATACCTCGCGCATATTCATTATTTTGAAAAGCGGGCTTGGCAACACGCTCTATAATCCAATAGCTTTCTGCATCCGTCAGGACTGGCTCAAGTCCATACCCAACTTCGATACGCATCTTATGATCATCGAGCGCGACAAGAAAAAGTACCCCATTATCTTTACCCTCTTTACCGATACCCCACTCGGCAAATAATTTTTCAGAAAAATTTTCTACTGTATCACCATCAAGACTTTTGATAACAGCAACTGCAATTTCATTGCCAGTCTTTTTTTCATACTCTGAGAGCTGACTCTCAAGCTCCCCGCGCTCTGTCTCTGACATGACAGCTGCATAATCATTAACATATCCGGATGGCGCACCAGGAGTTACATATGCAGATACTGTTATAGGGGCAAGCAACACGAAGACAACGCCAGCAACAAAGAACTTGCGCCACATAGTACAAATAAGAGAACGCATTAGAACGTAACTTTTGGTGCGTTTTCCGCGCCTGATGCAGCATCAAAATACGCTCGTTCTGAAAACCCAAACTTACTCGCGATTATATTACCTGGAAAACGTTTAACGGAAGTATTGAGATCTCGTACCATATCATTAAATCGTCCCCGCTCAACGCCGATACGATTCTCTGTTCCTTCAAGCTGAACCATGAGTGTTTGAACATTTTCTGATGAACGCAATTGAGGATAGTTTTCTACAATAACGAGCAACCTGCCAAGAGAAGATTCAACTTGAGTTGCTGCTGCTGCTTTCTCATCAACCGTCTTTGCACCGGCATACTTTGTACGAGCATCTGCAAGCGCACCAAAGACCGACTGCTCTTGCTGCATAACACCTTTTACAGACTCGACAAGATTTGGGATCAAATCAAGCCTTCTTTGGTATTGAGTTTCAACCTGTGCCCACTGGCTATCAATTTTTTCCTCTAAACTCACAAACTTATTGTATGTAGTAAATAAATATCCGCCCAGAAGCACGACGACAGCTACGACACCAAGAAGAATTTTTTTCATAGATATAACAATTATATAATTACGCGACTAAATAATTTTTTTCTATCCAAAAACAATAAATTTATACCCAAAGAAATTCCAAACCAGGGAAACGATAGTAGCAAAAATCTTAGAGATCGTAACCAGTCGATCTGCATTTAAGCCCGCGTTACCTGCAAGTAACTGAATAACGACAAGCGCGACTCCGGTATTAATACCGAGTCCGATAAGTGTCACGACCACAAATATAAGAAATTCTTTACTCGTAGGAGGCGCTTTCTCAGCAAATGTCCATACTCGCTGCCAAAAATAACTATTTATTAATGCTACTACTGTCGCGCCAAGCAAGACCAGTATCATAGTTCTACTTTCAGGATCGATATCGTAGGCACGACGCAATGATGTTGCGATACCCGTATCAACAGAAAAATTCATGAGACCAACAATTCCAAACCGACCAAGCTGTTTTAAAAACAGCATGTGTGAGAATAATTTTGAGGCGATGACGTAACCTATATACTCAGCTGCAGGGAAAATTATAAAAAGCGTCCACAGTGGGATCACCATACCAGAAATCACAATCAGCGTCTGAGTATTAATCAAAAGTAATCGCACAAAAAATGCCGTAATGAGACCGACGACTGCAGCGTAAAGATAATCTTTTTTAAACATATATTATTAGGTTGCCGTCCCTGATGTAACTGGGGAGGCGGGGACATTAAGCTTCTGGTATCGTGCGCGCACCTCTGCTTCAACTTCTTCGCGCGCCCTACCATACGTGCGCCGAGAGTACTCAACCACCATCTCTCGAATATGCTCGCTACCTTCTTTAGGAGCATAGGTTTTAAGACTGAACGGTCGAGAGGGCTGACCCTGTATTAATAGCTTACCATAGGCATTGTGGTTCTCAATATTAGAAAGATCGCGCGCACTAAACACCGGACTAAATTGTTTCTCCATAAATTCTCCGTCTTCTGTACCAATACGAAATGAAAGGATCGATCCTACGTTACCAAATACCGCTTTTTTAATATCATCTGTAAGCTGTCCTAAAAACTGATGTGCAACAATTAAATTCAACCGATATTTGCGAGCTTCTGACAAAATCGTCGCGATAGAATTAGTTGTCACATTTTGGAATTCATCGATATATAAATAAAAGTTTTTGCGCTCAGATTCCGGCATATCCGTACGCGAGAGTGAGGCCATCAAAATCTTTCCTATAATCACAAGTCCTAAAAGATACGAGTTTAATTCTCCAAGTCGCCCCTTGGATAGATTCACTAAAAGAATTTTTTGCGTATCCATGATTTCACGAAAATTGAGTGCGCTTTTTTGCTGAGCAATAATTGGACGCATAATTTCGTTTCCCGTAAACGTATCTGTTTTTGATGTGATATAGGGAACCATATTGGCAAGACTTGCCTCCCCTCCTGTCTTCTCCGCAATTTTACGCCAGAAAAGTTCAACGACTGGATTTGAACAGCGTGAAAGTTTCATATCACGAAATTCTTTATCCGCCATAACACGCCCTACTTCCATAAGTGTTGCGCCACTCGTCGGGTCTTCCATGACCAACATGGTGGCATTGCGAAAATATTGCTGGAACATAGGGCCGAGGGCCTCAGGCACATCACCATATAGTTTTTCAAAAATCGAAAGAAGTTCGTTTACAATAAATGTTTTTTGTTCTGGAAACCGCGGATCGTATTCAAGAAAGTTTAGTCCCATCGGGCGCTCTACGTCTCCTGGATTAAAGTAAATCACATCTTTCATGCGATGTTCTGGGATTACCTCCAGCAAGGACTCAACATCCTGACCGTGCGGATCCATAAAACATACTCCGTGCCCAGCCTCAATATCCTGACGCGCCATTTCGCGTAAGAGTGCGGATTTACCTGTACCAGTCTGCCCGATAACATACGTGTGACGTTGACGATCGGACGATGACATAAAAATTTCTTTTTTTGCACCACGGAAAAGATTATAACCAAGCCGCAAACCAGACTCAGGCAACACGGGTGGTGGTGGTGCTTCACGAGCTGTCAGATACATAACGTTGGGTGCATGAAATCCGGCGTATGGAAAATGAAACATGCCCGCAAGCTCGGTTGATGAGAGATATAAGGAGCGCGCACGATCAAAAAGCCGAAATGAAAAGTCATAGAGCATTTCTTCGAGCGCTTTGCCGCCGAGCCGCTCAAATTTGAACGCATTGCCTTGCGGATGAGCAAACTGGGCAAATGCCGCCTCAAGCCCCTGTAAAATTTCAAACGTTTCTTCGGCTGTCGACGATGAGGCAACTAATCGAATATTTACATCAAGCGCACGACTCCCTGCCTTTGATTCAATCTCTTTTGCAATTTCCTCATCAGGACTTTTGTGATCCTTTGTATCCTGTTGTGATTTTTGTTCTTTAACAACATGTTTGATCTTAATATCTCCGCGTGCATTACCAAGAGCCTCTTTCACCGATGAACCCGCGCGGATCTTTTGTGCTACTTCTTTGCCCATCTGATAATGAACGTCTCGAGCAGGACGAACAACAAATTGAATTGCCGCACCGTCACCCATGTGTTTAAGTTTTGAAAACGCCCCTACCATAACCGCAAGCGGATCTTCGCCCAAATCTTTATAGGTACGCAGTGGAATCGTCGCGTCTTTTGTAAGATGCGCGACTGATCCTGCGCTCACACCAGTTGGATGAAATAGATTGTAATCTTCTACATGATCAATCTTTGCGGATGGAAAAAAGGAATGCATTTGGTTTGCAAAAAAAGTCGCAGCAACTTGAGGTACTGCAGCATAAAAAATAACCTCTTGCCCGACATGAGGTAACGCGAGCTCGAAAGAAACAGACGGCGAGCCAAATCGAATGTCATGCCATCGCGAAGGGCGCAGCGCCTCAAGAGCTGAGACGAGCTGTTCCATCGCAACCATAATATCTTTAGGCTCTTTTTGACGCGCCTCGCCTGACATAGGAATCTCATCTTGAGGAATCAATATTCGATAGAGCACAGTTTCAAGAGAACCCTCTATCTCAAAACGTTCGCGTGGACGCCATACAAATATATAAAAAGCTGCCGCACCAAAAGCGGTCAGTCCTGCAAGTACGAATGAGAAAGTTAAAAGAAAATCAGCCATCAATCAATATGACCCTGCTCACGAAGTCGCTCAAGCAATCGCCCCGCAAGGGCATCGTGCAATTCATCTACCATATGAGGGTTATGAATTTTGCGTACCGCCCGCACCGCAGCAATAGGGCCTTCACGTAGTGCAAGTTCAACATAGGGAGCAATCTGTTCTTCTGTTGATATTTGAGTACCATGCACGACGGCCGACTCTAGCGCTTCTCCAGGCATTTTTTCAAGCTCTTCCATCTCCTCAGACGTATGTTGTTTGATGACTTCTTTAACAATCTCATGCCCACCTCGTTCGGCAAGCTCGGTTTTACGATCCAATATACGCTGTTCGAGATATGCGATCTCTTCTTCAGGCGAATTAAATTTTGGCCCTTCGGTCATGTAATCCAGTATACCATAGATCGCAAAACCGTAGATTTCTATTATAATAATCTTATGAACCGCAAAACTCGCATCGCCCTTCTTTTACTCATACTCGTCATCGGCGCAGCATTTCGCCTCCTCGACCTTCATACGATTCCGCCAGGACTCTTCCCTGACGAAGCAATGAATGGAAATAATCTCCATGAAGCACTTGGCACCGGCGATTTCAAAGTATTTTATAAAGAGAATAACGGACGCGAGGGATTCTTTATCAATCTTCAATCTCTCTCTGTTCTCGCATTTGGACATACGGCCTTCGCGTTACGCTTTGCATCAGCACTCTTTGGTATCGCTACAATATTGGCGCTCTATCTTTTTAGTCGAGCATATTTTCGAAACGATCGGATCGCCCTCCTCGCAGCATTTTTCATTGCGACCGGATTTTGGCACATCATGTTTTCTCGTATTGGATTTCGTGCGATCATGGCACCATTTTTTCTCACTGCCGGACTCTGGGGTATCTATCGCGCGTACGATCTCCGTCATGACACCAAACACTGGCGACCACTCGCGATTAGTGCGCTTGGTGGTATTTTATTTGGTCTTGGGTTTCATTCGTATATTGCATATCGCGCGGCACCCATCCTCCTCCTTCCAATTTTTTGGTTATTTGTTAAAGAAGCGCGCACTCACCGTAATGCATGCATCGTCTGTGTCCCCGCCATATTTGTACTCATGGCACTTCTTACAACCATTCCCCTCCTTCTTTACTTTACCGAATATCCTCAAGACTTCTTTGGTCGCACATCTCAAATCTCCATCTTCTCATCTCCAAATCCTCTCGCCGCACTCGCAACAAACATTGTAAAAACAATCGGTATGTTTTACGTCGCAGGCGACTTTAACTGGCGCCACAACTATGCCGGGCATCCAACACTCTGGTGGCCACTCGCCATCTTCTTCACAATTGGCATCGCTGAATCAATTCGAAAACGGTACGCTCTCATTCTTATGTGGATGTTTGTCATGATGCTCCCTGTACTGATTTCATCTGAAGGAATCCCCCACGCTCTTCGCGCGATCATTCTCATCCCACCAACATTCATTCTTGTAGCTGTGGGCTTTGATCTTGTCTGGCAAGCAATACTTGCGTGGCTCAAAAAAGCAGAGGTTACTCACTCGGAAGCCTCAAGCATCATCAAACGAATTCGCGCGTGGACATCCGTTCTCGCCATCGTTTTTCTTGGCACATCCATGGCCTATACATTTAATCTATATTTCCAAAAATGGGCTGTCCGCCCACACGTAGCAGATGCATTTGAAAAAGATCTCTACACAACAGGCGTTCTCATCGCTCGCCAACCAGATTCACTCCCAAAGTATGTCATCGTGAGCGAAGTAGATTCTATCGACATCTCTGGTCGTCCCATGGCGCTCCAACCAATCTTATTTGCCACACGAACATATCGACCCGACCCACCTGGCGCACATGGAGTGTGGTATCTCACTGCCCAAGAGCTTGATCGAGTTATCTGTAATCCCGACTGTATGATTTTCCCACTTTCAAACTTTCATAAAATTGGAGACAAGCTCAAAGAGCGTATTCCAAACTTAAAAGCAAAGTCTGAGGATGGCATTCTCTTCTTTGCGCCCCAACAATAAACTAATGAAAACTCTCTCTCATATTGCAGCGGCATTCATACTTGGATGTATGTTTCTTCTCATGTTTCTTTCATCATGGAATGACGCGGCGATCTTTGATGAAACGGCACACATCGGTGCCGCCTACTCATACGTAACATTGCGTGACATGCGACTGAATCCTGAACATCCCCCACTCCTCAAGGATCTCGCCGGGATCGCACTTCTTCCACTTCATGCAGTATTTCGTACTGACACAACTGCGTGGCAAAACGATGTTAACGGTCAATGGGCCCAAGGCGGAGCATTTCTCTACGAATTCGGTAACGACCCTGATCGCATATTGCATTACGCGCGATTCCCTCTCATGCTCATCGCACTACTCTTTGGGTGGCTTCTCTACCGCTGGGTACTGAGCGTATACGGCACAAAAACGGCACTCCTCGCACTATTTTTCTATGCAAGCTCTCCGACCATCATCGCTCACTCACGATTTGTCACGACTGATATCGGTGCGGCATTTGCGTTTTTTATTGGCATCACAACATACGTACGATTTCTGGCGCGCCCGAGCACAAAACGACTCGCTGTTGCTGGTATCGCATTTGGTATCGCACAGAATATAAAATTCTCTCTTTTCCTCTTGGTTCCTATCTATGTTTTTTTAGGACTCGTATCACTTTTTGTACGTGATGACATTTGGGATGTCGTGCGCACACGAAAGGAACGCGCACGACTCTTATGGCGCCATGGCGTTGTACTTGGGCTAAAAACTCTCGCTATCTTTCTTGTTGGTGTTGTAATTATCTGGATCGTATATCTCTGGCATGTATGGAACTATCCACAAGAAAAACAACTCTCTGACGCCCAAACACTTATTCGTACATTTCGCGTAAAGCCGCTCGTCACACTTGATCTATGGCTCATCAGTCATGCGCCAACTCGACCGCTCGGGCAATACCTCCTTGGACTCATGATGGTGACTCAACGTACTGCGGGTGGAAATAGCGCGTACTTCTTGGGCGAAGTCTCTGCAAATGGCTGGTGGTATTACTTCCCAACCGCATACGCGCTGAAAGAGACTCTTGCATTTCATCTCCTTACACTTATCGCGCTCGTACTCGCGATCAGGCGTGTATTGGGATCAAAAGAAAAAACACTTCGAGCAGTCCGAGAATGGATTCATGATAACTTCGCGTATTTTGCATCAATATTTTTCGTAGCATTTTACTGGGCATCTTCCATCGCAAATCCGCTTAACATCGGCGTACGCCATGTGATTCCTACGTTTCCATTTATCTACTTACTCGTCTCTCGACAACTTGTACTTTGGATGTCAGAATTTCGGACTCCATCCGATGGATCATTGCGCGGACTCATGAGCGCCCTCTATCATACTGTCGTTCGACCAATCCCACGCGTATTCTTAGTAGCACTTCTCTGTCTCTGGGCAGGGCTCTCAACGCTCTTTGTATTCCCTTACTATCTTTCATACTTCAACGAAATCGTAGGGACGCAAAACGGATACAAATATATTACTGATTCGAATTATGACTGGGGACAAGACCTCAAACGCCTTGGTGATCACATAACGCGTACGTCTTCATATGAACCTGTGTATCTCGACTACTTCGGAGGTGGCTCACCAAAGTATTATCTTGGTAGACCATATCAGCCGTGGTATTCAAGTTATGGTCCTCCTCCATCAGGTTCACTTTTTGCTGTATCAGCAAATTCCATCCAAGGGAATCAAGCGCGCTATGTAGGCAACCTCTCTATTAAACCCGAAGATACATACCCGTGGCTTCGCGATCTCAAACCATTTGGTCGTGCAGGCACTTCAATTTTCCTCTACCGAATGCCCTAAACTACTCAGCTGACGTCTTTGGTTCGTTACGAAACTTATAAAAAATTCTCTTATCAAAACGAAGATCGATATACTCAAGATCGTTCACACGACTTTTAATATCGCCACTAATTGCCGTCTGAAGATTTTTATATGCCTCTTCGGGATTATTTGACTCAAGAAGCAAGATTTCCCATCCCGCGCGAGTCTGGACTCGAAGCGTTTGATCTTTCGCATCAATTGAAAATGCGAGACTCTGAAGATTCTGATCACTAACCGCCTTTTCATTAAAATACGCGACTAATTGCATAAATGCCTGACTTACGTACGTTCCTCCAAGATGAATATCATAGATGCGATTATCTTGGACCTTTGGGACAATAAGTCCTGTAAAGTCAGGAGCTCCTTCAAAGACAACGCCTGCGCGATCCATCCAGTAACATGTCCCCGAGGTCGCACTGCAAAGAACGCCCCATGGATCATATTCTTCAACAACAACGCGAAGTGTCTGATCGAATGCTGTCCGCACACGAGCTGATTTTAATGTAGAAAATTCATGCTTAAGCATGTCTGCAAGATTTTGGCGATCAAGAATCCAGATACTACGCCGAGGCAAAACATAAAAACGCTTTGTATTTAAGAACGTCTCTGTACGCGCACGAATATCCGCATCTTTCGTTCGCTCTAGACCCTCTATAGAAATATTTGCGATTTGAAATCGCTCGAGCGACAACACCCAAACGATCCCCGCAAAACATACAAGAACTATAAAAATTCCGAGCAGAGTACGCCGCCTCCGTCGTTTATATTTTGAACGTCGACCCTGCGCCGCGAGCCGAGATTGCAACCGAGACTTCATCCTCGTCCAATCACGCTCTTACCAATATACTTTTGAAGTACTTCGGGAATACGTACCGTGCCATCTTCTTGTTGAAATTGTTCAAATATACTAATTAAAATACGTGGTGTTGCAACCGCCGTATTATTGAGCGAGTGCGCAAAGCGTATCGTTCCATCGGTATCACGGTATCGAATATTAAGTCGGCGCGTCTGGAAGTCGTGGAAATAAGAAGCTGAATGTGTCTCACCAAATTTTCGCTGAGAAGGAACCCATGTTTCAATATCATATTTTTTGACCTGACCGAGGCCGAGATCGCCTCCGCAGTTAGTCACTACTCGATAGTAAAGTCCAAGCGCTTGCAACATCTCTTCGGCGTTTCGCGTTAGCTCTTCATGAAATTCAACGGACTTCATATGGCTTGCCTCACAAAGCACCACCTGTTCAACCTTCATGAATTCATGAACACGATATAATCCCTTGGTATCTTTACCATGACTCCCTGCCTCTCGCCTGAAACACGGAGAAAGTGCGACAAACTTTTTTGGTAAGTCGCTCACCTCCAAAATCTCATCTCGATACATACCCATTGTTGATACTTCAGCAGTACCAACGAGCCATAGATGATCTTGCGTCTGATAAATCTCATCTTTCCCTTGCGGTAAGTAACCTGTGCCCACAAGGTTTTCCTCGCGCGTAAGCGATGGCACGATGATCGGCGTAAAACCTTTCTTTACCAAACATTCCATCGCAAATTGCCAGAGCGCCATTGATAAAAGTGCTCCCTCTTTTTTTAATATATACCCGCGAAATCCGGCAACCTTCGTACCACGGTCAAAGTCCGCGCCATCAAGTTCGCGCAATAACGTAATATGATCTTTGGGCTCAAAACTAAATTGCGGTTCACTACCCCATCTCCGCATCTCATGGTTTTCGGCATCGCTTACACCATCTGGCACCGAAGGATCGGGCACATTAGGTACCTCGTACATCAATCTCTGAAACTCTTCTTCAATAACACCTAATTCTTTTTCTTTTACCTCGAGACGCGCCTTGAACGCACGCGTTTGCTCAATGGCAACTTTCTTGTCTTCTGGGTTTTGAATTTTTGCAATTGCATCAGCGGTCGCGTTTCCCTCTGCTCGCATTGCCTCTACTTCAGTACGAATTGTTCGCCGTCGCTCATCCACAGTCAGTAATTTATCAACATCAAAAGGAATGCGTTTCTTGCGCGCAGCGTCTTTTATCAAAAGTGGATTTTCCCGTATAAATCTGATATCTAACATGGTACTAGTATAGCGAAATTAGGCTCTCCTGCAATCAAAAACCCCACAACGCGTGGGGTTTTTGAAAAAGCGTCTAGAGTTGCTATTCGACAATAACCTTGCCAAATTTTCCACTATTTACATGGTCGTGATAGTTCCATGACCCCTTCTCACCAAACATAAACGAATATGACTCTCCCTTACCCAACCCGTGACATGCGTCAAAGATTTTTGTAGCCTCTGCCGTACCACACTTTTTGATATCCGAACCTGGGTACACGGTGTGTGTTGGATGCATCGCGGATGCTGGCCATGTAGCCTTATCGGATGAATTCATCCATGTTACTTTTGTGCCTACCTTAATAGTCACTGATGCAGGAGAAAATCCATTACCATCAAAAGTAATTTTCACCTCTTCCTTCATCATACCTGGAGCACCTTCCATCATGCCCGTCTCTTCATCCATCGCGCCATCACCTTCCATCATTTTACCGTCATTCATCATGTGACCTTCCTCATCCGCCGTCTTATCACTCTTTGTCGTATCCGTATTTGATGTTTGATTAGTACTCGGAGCCTCTGCTGGCTTACTAAACATAAGAAACGCCCCAACTCCGATTACTGCGATAATTACAAATATTGCAACAATTTTACCCATAAAAAATCTCCTAGATATAACCATCATTCATGACCGTCTATGAAATGTCAACGACTATCTTATACATGCTAAAAAATAAAAAACGCCGAGGCGGCGTTTTACACTAGGTGAAAAAATGGAGTCCTGAAAAAAGTACGGGATGATTGAACGTCTGGATAATCGCACGAGGACCTGAGCAATCCGCAACTTGTCGCCACGGATGAAACACCGGGGTACCCGCGATAGGACAAGTACTAACGGCATTACTGCCACCAATATAGAATCCTACATGTTCGGTGCCTTCCCTCATCTCCCAACGAATGACTCCGCCCGGCAATATATCGGGAGCATCCACGGAAGTCCATCCACATCGCTCAAGGTCAGCCAAAAGACCTTTGACAGTTGCATGACGAGTCTCACACAGAGGTCGGCCTTCAAAACGAAACCATGTAAGCAAACTTGATACATGAAGTGCGCAAGATCTTTTTGCCCCACCGGTAATATCGATGGCACGCTCATCTGCGTCTTCCCATACAGAACGCGCAAACATGGATGTCCCCTGCGAACCACGTATAACATGAAGTAAATTACAAAGTACCTGTTCAATCATCGCAGGTCTTTGCCCTGATACACCGTCAGGTCTGGTCATATCAAGAAACCTCCTAAAAAGAGAGTACGCAATTATAGAAAGATTGTCTACAGCCCTGTCGTACCAAACCCTCCACGGTCAGGAGAGTCCAGATCATCTACCTCTTCAATCTCAACGCGCTCGCAAGAAACAAAAACCGCCTGAGCGATACGCTCTCCCCGCTCAATCGTCACTGAAGCGTCCGTGTAGTTGTATACAAACGCTTTATATTCATCGTTATTCCCAGAGTAATCGTGATCCATAATGCCCACACTATTTGCAAAGAAAATACCACGCTTTGGGGTTGAAGATCGAGGAGCAAGCAACACGAAAAAACCTTCTGGATATTTGATAGCAATATTTAACGGAATAAATGCCGTAGTCTTCGGAAGAATTGTTGTCGATTCACGAGCCGGCAGATCAAACGCAACCGCCCCACTCGTTTTGTACTCCGGCAACGGCAGAGTCTTATCAATACGACGAATACGAATTTTCATACTAATTTCTTACAAGAGTAAAATCTAAAACCGTCCATTGATTTTTTCGAGCTGCTCGGCGCAATCGCATATCTGGGTTCACTGCTACCGGATGCGTCACTAACTTCATCATGGGAATATCTTGACTATGATCAGTATATGCATAGGTTTCAAACGGTTTATTTTTTGCGATAAAATCTCCGACAACAATGTGTTTATTCCCGCCAATGAGCATCCCATCGATCTCACCAGTATACCGTGCTCCGCTTACACGCAGTTTTGTCGCAATAACATGAGGCAATGAAAGATAGGCTCCTATTTTTTTTACAAATGGCTCGAATGAGCTTGAGAGCAAAATAACTTCGTGTCCCTTCATACGATGTTCATCAATAAGATGTAACGCGTCAACATACATTTTATGTCGAACGCGTTGTTCAAAAATTACATCCAACGCTCGATCAAGCTCTTCGATTGAGATCCCCGCCAACTCACGAGCTCCTTTATTTGCGATACGCTCAAGACTCCCCCATAGCCCAAGTTTCCAGAGGACAAACCAAAATGAGGCACGAAACACGAGTATCCATGAAGCAAGCCCCATAAGAAATAGGTGCCATATGACTGTCGTGTTGATATTCCCACGGATAATGGTCTCATCAACATCAAAAAATACAACTATCTGCTTCTCCATATATAAAGACTACACGAAACTTTTTTTCTGTGATACCCTAGTTTCCACGGGCCTGTAGCATAATGGCAGTGCACCCGGTTTGCATCCGGGGTGTGGGAGTTCGATTCTCCCCAGGTCCACTAATAAAAAAATAAAACCACCCGCACGGGTGGTTTTATTTTTTTAATACTATGTTCAATAAAAAACAGCCCCACGCTATGCGATTGCGCGCGTAGCGTGGGGCTGGCAATGGGGCCTAAACTAGGCCCGGTTAGTTAGAAGTCAGAAGCAGTTGGTGGTGTAGTCTGCCCGGAATGGATCCGAACAGGTACCACCATACCGATCGAAGTGGGCGTTGTTGCGCACCGAGAGGTACTCGACGAACGTGTCGTCGTTGCAGTTGTGCCCCCCGAGCGTAGAGAACGGATTGTAGTACGTCCCGCACGTCGTGACATGCACATGCGAGACGCGATTAGCCGGACTGTACAGCGAGCACTTCCACGGCATGAGGTAATAGCAACGGCCGTGGTTACAGCGGCTCCACGCGAAGTTGATCGCCCCACCATGTGGGATGCGATAGGCAACCGTCGCACCATGGGCCGCGTGCCCACCCGTACCTCGAACACTACTGCTATGAATTTCGATGTAGTGCTGGTACCCAGTTGGATGGTTTTGCGGCGCTGGCACAACGTCACCAAGAGCGAACTCCTTGGACATCGGCTCGACGCCGGACTCGGTTCGAATGAGCGTGTCGGCATGCAACGCTTTCTTGCCGCGACGCCCCTCTGCGAGAAGCCCGAGCTGGCCAACAATGGCCTCGAACTCGGGTTGAAACTTGCGACGGAATCCCGCCTTACGGATGAGCTTCACTGCCTTCTCGGCGCGCTTGAAGCTTCCCTTCCGATCGACAGGCATACCGAATGCCTGTACCGCTGGGTGCGCGTCGATCCCGGTCGGTCCATCTTCGGACTCACACTCCGGGATCATCGACTCATCGCCTCCGTACTGAGCGACGAGCGGGCGTCCTGCATCATCCAAGATGCAGACATCGACCTCGTAACGAGGCCCGCCCTCATGACGATCGTGAGTACGACGTCCACGTCGAGCCTCGACCTGTACTCGCTCGCCATCGAGCAAGAATACTGCCGAGACACCGGCATGACCGTGCCTCTTCCCATGCTCGAGCCGATCGAGCTCCTTGAGCACGGGAGCACTCGGCGCGAGCACCGAGCTACCCTTCGTTTGAGCACCAACCATTGTCGTAGCGACGATGGCGGCACATGCGATTACCGTTATAATCCTCGTGTTCATTGGACTTTACTCCTTCTGGCGGAATGCTGTCATCCCGGCTATGGTTGGGCCCCCCTTCCACACACAGAAGGACAATCTCTCCTCTACCGTGCCTTTGCACGGGGCGTATCACCTCCTTTTACTGGGTTATTTTGATCTGCTTCATTAACAAGGAAACCTTAAAAAAATTAGCATATTATGCACAATATGTCAATACCATACTTATCTCACACCTCTTACTAAAAACCCTCCATACTTTATGGAGGGTTTTTAGTATCACTACTTACTGCATTTTTATCAGTGGCGCCTTAAGTGACGGGTAGAGTTCGGGATCAATTGTTCTGGTAAAACATGTTCTTCCCGCACTGTGGTTATTGAAAAGTCCTCCCATATCCATCCTACCTACCGGGACACTCTCTTGCTGATTTGATAACTGGAATGTTGCACAAAGCTCAAAGGACAACGGACCTGTTACGCGATACTCATATGCCTTGCCTGTCTCAGGATCAGTTGGGTTTAAATATCCCGCTAAATCGTCACGTAATCCATCAAGGCTTTGAGGTAACGTTTCCTTTCGCTGCCAATAGTACGAGAGTTGAGACTGAATGCTGTACAAATCCTGCACTCGCTGATTATCAAATCGGCGAAGACGCTCTGTTTGCGGCGATCCTGAAATAACGAATCCTAATAAGATTGCACCTGCTCCCAAAATGATAACGCCATAGACAAAAAATTTCATTGTCTTGTGTTTGAGTGCCGGCACATCACGTCGCAAATTCCAAAGATAATAAATAAAGACTACAGCCCCGATAATAAAGATTGTGAGCACCTTGAGCAAAAATCGTCCTGTAACTTCACCTCCCAAAAACTGATAGATCAATGCGACAAGATCTCCAACAATCACGATCGTAGTCAAAAACAATGTAAAGTAGAGAAGCCACTTGCGCGTCTTGAGATCGCGCTTCTCTGGATTTGTTGCCACATCTTTTTGCAACCATGACGTAAGCCATATGTATAAGGGGAAAACAATGACAAGAATCGCAATCGGCCATCGTACTCCCGTGCGCGCGTATTGCATTCCATATTCTCCTGCAAGCGTATCGGGGAATTGAATGTTAATTAACTGAAAAAGGAGCGTCCCAAAACTAATAACATTAACGTACAAAAATATGATTGCCAAAAGATGCGTAAATACATCTCGTGGACCTGTTTTTTTCTGATCGTCCATAGTGTCAATACTATACCATATGTGCCCGCTCAATTAAATGACTGACTAAATCTGGGAATTCAATGCCAATCGCACGCGCTGATTTTGGCAGCAAAGACTCGCCCGTGAGTCCTGGGAGCGTATTTGCTTCAAGCACATAGAGTTCAGGAGCGCGCCGCGTCTGATCTGATGGTTTTAAAATCATATCCGTCCTTGAATAGTGCCTGAAGCCAAGAATTCGATGGACTTTTTTTGCAGTATCTTGAATAAGCTTTAACATTGCGCCATGAAAATCTGCAGGACAAAGTTCTTGAGTTTGCCCATTATATTTTACTTGGTAATCAAAGAAATCTGCACCCTCTGGAGGTATGATTTCGACAGGAGGCAACGCACGCACATCCTCACCCCCGTGCCCCTCAATCACTCCACACGTTATCTCTCTCCCAGAAATATATTCTTGGACGATGAGTTTTGAATCGTATTGCAAAGCTTTTTGAAACGCGGCCGGCAATTCAGCATGAGATCGTACTTTTGAAACGCCGACTGAAGACCCACGGGATACGGGCTTTACAATCCATGGTGCTGGCGCAAAGGCAAGCACTGTGCGCGTATCAAGATTGTGTGCTCCTAAAACTAATGAGCGCGGCATACGAACTCCCTCACTCTCTAAAATCTTTTGCGCAAGCACTTTATTCATTGCGATAGACGATGCTAACGCCTCAGAACCTGTATAGGGAATCTGATGATGACCTAAAATATGTTGTACCTTACCATCTTCACCGTATTCGCCATGGAGCGCATTAAACGCAACATCAACGGCGCGAAGCGCGTCGCCAGGGTTCATCCATACCCGCTCATCTCCTACCAACCACGCGCCATTATTTGTGATATATATAGGGACCGCTTGATACTGTGGCAATCCTGCAAGAGCACGAATAACATTTAAGCCAGAAAGTACTGAAACATCATGTTCACTTGAAGGCCCTCCCATCAAAACTGCAACTCGCTTCATGGCTGCTTTACATCATAAAACTGATCTCCCGGAACCGCATCACTAGTAAGTGCTGGATGCTTTTGCGTCTCAAGTCGAGCTGAAATATGATACGTCTTCGATCCTGATCGTTTATAACTATACGACTTTCCAGTTGATGGATCTTTTGGAATGCCCGTTGGAATAAATTCTGGAACAAGTGCATCAAGAGAAATAGGATACGCTCCTCGCTCACCCACATATAATTCAAGTGCGAGCTGGATCTGACGAAGATCTGCGATACGGCGCGCATCTCTACTCTTTGCCTGCGCCACAACAAAACTCTCTTTTATAGAAATGATCGCGGAGTCAAGTACCTCAACAACGTCTTGCGCTTCATCGGGCGCGGTAATTACAAGTGCGCCATTTATATTTGATACGTGCGTCGTCATTAATAATTCAACTGCGCCTCCTTTTGTAGAAAGCTTTGGCGAAGCAACGCTAGTACCAAATGTTATTTTTACGATTTGTTTATTTGAAGAAGCAACCCAAATATTAACCTCTGGATTCTCAAGCATATCTACAAAATCTCCAAACATCATTTCCTCATCAGATGAAAGCTTCCGGCCACTGGTATTAAAAACTTCTGCGAGAAATCCCTTCAGTTTTGTCTTATCAAGCGTGCCCCGAAAACGATATGCTTGCTCGCCACGAACTGTATCAGCATGTGGCGTCTGATCCCATGAAACTGTTTGGAAATTATCCCACAACGTCTGTAAACGAACGACTTCTGCAGGAGACATGACGTGAGGTGGTCCTGATGGAGCGATTAACGTATTTAAGTCTGCGGCTGAAGGATCAAGAGCAACAAGATCTTTTTGATATCGCGTCATTGCTTCATCAAGCTTTATCGGATCAACGACAACCCACTTACGTTCAAATAGCGCAGTGTCTGCAAATGGCACAGTACTTGCATACTCCGATGGAATACGGGGCAACTCAACTAATTGAATATAATACTTTCCATCAAGCACTCGTGATTCCATTTCAAAATTGCGCCCAAGCATCTCGCGCGTATCAACGGTAAAAATCGTAAGAGCTTTGGGATTTTTCTCATCTCGAATATCTGAATCCCCTTTCACACGCAACTTCAGCATAAATTCTGTCGGCACTTCAACAGACGCCGGCTCATCAGCAAGAGCCAACTGTGGAGCCATCAAAGACAAAAGAAGACTTGCGCCTTGCGGCATCAACGGTTCAGCAACTTTTCCCACGCGAGCTGGCGTATCTTTAATTCTCATCTGAAACTCCGTTTCATAATGATATGACTTGATACCTGCAAGCCCAGCGATTCCTTCTGATAAAAGTTTCTTTGGGTATAAAATTTTTGAGTAATATATATATCCTCCGCTCGCAAGCGCAGCCGTTGTCATAAGTAATCCCGCAGCAACTCCAAACCATAATTTCTTATGACTTATCTTTTGCCTAAATTGAGCGGCAACCATTGCTCCACCAGGAGATTGAGGGCCACTATTTTTTGCTAGATCAACAACAACATTGTCTTCAAAAAATGAAGATGGACGCATCATGGGCGCAGGTCCTTGGGATGGCCTAGGCTGCGAAGGCAATGACTCTTTATCTGGGTCTTTTTCTTTTACTGTACTCTGAAGAAGACTAACTGCTGGGGTTGGTTCTATTTTTGTTGATATCGAAACTTTTTCTTTTGATAAAGAACTCTGTGACGTAAGTTCTTCTGGACGAATAACTAGATCTGAATGTGGTACTACGGGTATGTCTTTCTTTTCTGGCACTACCGGAACTTTCGGCTCTTTTGGCACCAGTGATTGTTCTGCTGCCGCTGAAGCTACTATAGGGTCTTTTTTCGGATAGATCATCGGAGCATCCATTGAAGGCATCGCCGCTCGCGACGGAGCAGCAGGCGCCACGGATCGTTCGGCCGCCTTATCCATATCAAGAGACTTCTCTTGATCCGGTTTTTTCATCTCAACTTTTATATCAACGCTGGGCGGATATGCCACGGGAACTTCGCCTTGCGTACGCAGTGGTGCGCCCGACATAGCAGCGAAGCTAGGTCGACGAACTTCTGTTTCTGGTGATTTTTGTGCTACGACATCGGTTCCGTGTGGCTGTATAGTCTGGCCTGAGACCGATGGCTGTGGGCGCGTTACACTCGAACGATCTGGCGGAACAATGGTATCCATCGGTAATTCAACCCTACCAGCATCAAGAAACACATTATCAATCTCATGATCAGGCCATCCTGAACGCTTCAGCTCTATTCGGATTGAATCATCAGAAAAACCTTGATTTCTGCAGCTTTTTACATAATCTACGCCGTCTTGACGAACCATAACTCTAGTATTGCAAAAGTTCCCTAAATATGCTAGATTGGAAAAGTACCTGGTAACGGGTATTTTTTATTGTACTTCAAGGCATTTTACCAGTCGGTATGATAAAAAGCTCTCCCGAGGAGACTCGGATGGGCAACTCGGCTTGCTGGTTAACTTTGTTGGATTCATCAAGGACGGTAAGCTCGTACTAATTGAAAACTTAATGGATATCGCCTTACTATCGATTTTTTGGAAATCGATAGTCGGCACATGGACGCCTGAAGAAGTGTCTCTACCTGCCAAACCGCCCATTGTGGCGGAGGCGCCCAAACCACAGTTTGAGGTCGTGCGCAGATATGCAGCGGAGGTAACGGCTTATACAAGCCGCGTAGAAGAAACCGATGAAACTCCGTACACAACGGCTTCGGGAACAACAGTCCGATGGGGTGTCGTTGCAACAAACGCTCTCCCAATAGGTACCCAGCTCCGATTCCCGGATATGTATGGCGAAAAGATCTTCGTCGTTGAAGATCGGATGCACTCGCGATTCCAAAATCGCTTGGACATCTGGTTTCCAGAATACGAGAAAGCTCAACGATTTGGCCTTCGAAAGCTAACTGTTGAAATTCTCAAAGAACACAGCACTTCGGATCTTGCGACATTGTAGTCGACATATAAAACCCCAGTCTTTTAGACTGGGGTTTTATATTGATTTTCGAGCTTATATTCGCTATACTTTTTTTACTGTTTCGGGTGTGTAGCTCAGTGGTAGAGCACTTCACTGATAATGAAGAGGTCGGAGGTTCGATCCCTCCCACACCCACCATTGAAACCAATAAAAACCCATACTAAAATATTGCCATTTTAGTATTTTTATGCTATAGAAATACAAGAAAGGAATCGACATGTCCGAGATACCAAGAGATCTGGACGTTGCACTTCGTCAAAGTGAGATTACCGCAGATATTCAGGTAGCCGGTATTCCCGACCTACAAGTTTTCCTCACCAAAAAAATGAAACTACTCTCTTCCCCCGATTGGATAAAATTATGCGGAGGAGAAGAAGTGCCGCTTCTGGTATATCTCCAAACAGTCGCCCGAGTAAACGGTGTTACGTTGGAACGCTGCATCGTAAATGAGCTACTCACCCAAGGATATACTCTCGAAGAGTTAGTAGTTGAAATCGCAAGCACCGAGGGAATAAAATGGGGCAAAGCAGTTTGGTACAAAGAGCATTCTTCGTATCCTGCTGTGGTCGAAAAAATGTTTGGCAATGCTAAACCGAACTTTCTCCACGCACTACTCCACACAGAGAATGCAGGAGACCAACACTTCTGCCTATACTCCACACAAGTTTCCCTTAGTGGAGGTGTGCTATTCCATAAAACCCTCATCTATCACCGAGCTATCTTTTCTCAACCGCCTCCCGTAGCACCAGTAGAATAGTTTTTTTTCAAACATACCGACACATATTTTATGTCGGTATTTTATTTTTATAAAAATAAACCTATCACACTCGCAGAACCCTGTGACGCCACTCCGACGATCAGCAGCGGAATCAATATGGCGAGAAAAGTTGCAATCAAAAGCGCGACAATACTCAACGGAGCAAGAATCTTTATCTTTTTCTTAAAAGCAAGAATATCCGATGAGTTCATATCGGGAGGTGGAGTCATTGTCTGAAGATGACGGTAAAGAATATAACCGTAGATAACACTCATTGGTAACGAAACAAAATAGTTAAATGCAAACTGAAAAAATTGTGAAATAACACTAATCTCTTGTTGACTATCCCGTAAAAGCACCATACTAAAATCAGCAGTCTCGCCGCCAAAAGGAACGACTTGAGAAACTAGATAGCCCACAATACTCACTAGAATACCGATGAATGACAAGATCAAACCTAAACATACAAGTCGCCATACAATTGGCCAAAATGAATTTCGCGCATAATACCAGCTCGTTGCGAGTGCATCACTCCCCCGCTTTTTTTCAATAAAGAATGCGTACAAAGCAAAATTTAATTTCACAGCAACGATAATACCCGGGATCACGAGCAACACGAGCCCGCCCAGAATAACAAGCCCCGTCAAAATTGAGATCCATGCAACTGAACGAATATTTGCAAAAACTGCACGATACGCCGCTCCCACGCCAGCATTCAAAACGGTCTCACTCGTTACTGACGCAGCCCACGCAAAGCGAGCAAACATGCCAACGATAACAGCAACGACAAGTAATATCGTTGAAGGAATTGTTGACCCGCCTGCAAGCAACAATATACTCATTGCTCCAAGAAGTGCGGGAAGTACGCCAATACCCGCAATCGTACGCGCGTGCATGCGATAGAGCGTGACCGATTCACTCAATATTTTGCCTACTGGCGGTAATCGCAAAATGCCCTTCTCCTCTTCTGTTATTACTGTTTCCATTATTTTAATTTTGATTCTGAATTTAAATCTTTACTCTTACGAAGCAGAAGCTGGAAGATCTGGCTTTAACTGTTTTAACTCACGTGCAACTTCCTGCTCTCCCAATTGCTCAAGAGCTTGAATGTGTCGATCAAATGTTACGCTATACTCGTCCCATACATCTGAGTGCGCACCCTCCGCAGGCTCATTGAGCAAGTGAGCAAAAAACTGCTCAACGACTGCTCCAGCCTCCGGATGAGTAAGTCGCGCCTTATAGAGCTCAATGGGGTTTTCTTCGAATCCTTCTATCATGATTTTATTATAGCGTATGAACCGCCTAAATACACAAACGCTCCTAATAGTACTATCGAAATGGTAGCGCGCGATAAGCATCCCATTTCGCAAGAGCCGACTTTGGAGAACCATCGCTTTTTTCAAGGCCCGTATAGACAAAAAAACTTGCAAAATCACGCGCGATCGGCGGAAACAATTTTACGAGCTTATCAAAATCAACCGCGGCCCAGTTGGTCACAAAGACAAATTTATTACGCTCTGCTGCGTGTAATAACATATCTATATACTGTGTCTGTTCATCTTGAGTAAACTCCCAAGTCATCAAAAACGCTGAAAAATTTGCGCTTGGCATACCAGTCTCTCCAACCGCAATCGGCTTCCCAAAGGATATCGCCGTATCAAAATATGAATCTGGAACAGGCGCTAATTTTCCGCCCTTGTACGCAAAACCGTACGGATACGCTGATAGCCCCATATAATCAAGGTACGGGAGTAAAGAACGGATCTCCTGCTCTTGCATGCGCTTTTCTGACCCACTCTCAAGGCCTTCCATGTGCGAAAGAGAAAAAGAAGCAAAAATTGGTAACTCCGGATATATTTTTTTGAGCTCTTGATATGTATATTTATGAAGATCTTTATATGCATCCCACGCTGCGCGATCTTTTGTAAGCGCGACATTAACTTCAATGCCGATCGCTAAATAATCCGGATGGTAATAATCAACAACACGCCGCGCATAATTTAGATATGCACGCTTCACATGCTCATCGTTCAGCGCATATCCATTCCATGGACTTGGTATCGTCATATTGTCAGATGAACCAAGATATTTTGCCATCGCATCTCGTGAATCAGCCAGCGGAGTAATCGCCACATATACCTTATGACCTTTTGGAGTTTTTGATTTTGAAAAACTCCAATCATCCATAACATGCTTTGAAAATGGCTGATCATCATACGCCTCCGGCCACGGAACCCCCGCATCAAAATGATGGGCGATAAGATCGCCATGCTCAGCAATGAATTGATACATATGCTCAATATCTGCAGCCTCAAACGACGGGGGCCACCGAGTAAACCCTAAGTGAAACGACCTCGATGTATCTTTGATTGATATGGGTACCTGTGGATTTTTTGTAACAATATTTTGAGTATTATCCTTCTTCTTGCCACTCAATGCGCCAAGAATAAAAATAATAAATACCAATAAAATCCCATACTTTAGAATCTTTCGCACCATAACTCTATTATCATCTCTGTAGCTCTAAAACACAAAACCCCGCTTTCGCGGGGTTTTGTGGTACGCACTACATGTTTATTTTTTTGAAGGAAGAATTTTGTACATTCCTGTGCCGCAGACTGAGCACTTACCCTTTGCCGCTGGGCGGCCGGGCTTGATCTCAACCTCTTCGACGTCCTTCATCTCACGCTTCTCTTTGCACTTCATGCAGTGGCCAATAATGGTATCCATGTTTTTAGCCTAGCATAATCTAATGGCGTGCGCCAGCATAACACAAAATGCCGCACGGTGGCGGCATTTTTCCTTTTTGCGAATTAATGAATGATATAAAGACTCCGTCGAAAGGAATCGTGATTTGTGAGCCTCCACGATCAACAGCTTATGCTTGTTCCGAAGAACAAGACCGACCTTGTAAGTAGCATGAATCCTCATGCAAATCCTTACTAGGAGAAAATCCACGCACAGCTTCCGCTACGCGTGCCTTGTTACG
>CAYHJF010000005.1:0-58331 GCA_964356915.1 uncultured Candidatus Saccharibacteria bacterium
TAGAGCAACACTTTTGTAAAGTGAAGGTCCTCGGTTCGAATCCGAGAGGTGGCTCCAAAATATTGACAAAATATCATAATAATTGTATAAATTATTTATGGTATCACATGCAAAAATCATTTCGTTTGAAGAGTTTGATGAACTGCGACATTCTTTCAAATCGATTGTAGCGACAAGTGGTGGTTTTGACCCGATACATCCGGGGCATATTTCATGTATTGCGGAAAGTAAAAAATATGGAGATGCGCTCGTCGTCATTGTGAATGGGGACGGTTTTTTGCGTGCAAAGAAGGGGCAGCCTTTTCAAGATCTTGAGACACGATCATTAATCGTGAGTGCGATTCGTGGAGTTGATTTTGTTATTCCTTTTGAGATTGAAGGAGATATGACGGTGAGTGAGGCAATTCGTCGTCTTCGACCACATGTTTTTACAAAAGGCGGTGACCGTATTAATGCAGAGACAATTCCTGAGTGGAATATATGTACCGAACTCGGTGTTCGTGTTGAGACTGGTATTGGTGATGAAAAAAAATGGTCTTCAAGTGTATTTTTAAAGAATTGGGAAGAGCGTTCTAAAACTTCGGAATAGTTATTTATTCACAAAGTGAGTTTAGAGTTCTCGTGTATACTAGAAAGGTATGCACGCTATGAAAACCGTTGTTGTTCTCGGTGCGGGTTATGGTGGATTGCGAGCCGCACTTGGTATTGCAAAGAGCGGTCGTGCGCGAGTCATTCTTATTGATAAGAAGCCGTATCACGCGTTTCCTGCTCAATGGTATGAGGTTGCGACGCTTTTTAACGCTGAACAAAAAGGCAAGCAGATTGCGTGGGAAGATTTCCATCGCTTTTTTTATTCTGCTGCTATTCCGATCCATGAGATTGTAAAACATGCAGGACCAAATCTTGAATTTCGTGAAGCGGCTGTTTCGCGAGTCATTCCGCGGCGATCTCTTATTGAGCTTGAGGATGGAAGTGAGCTTGCATACGATTGGCTCATCGTTGCTCTTGGTAGTCAGACAAACTATTTTAATATTCCACATCTCGAATCAAATTCATATGGGTTTAAGAGTGTTGAAGAGGCGCTCAATGTTCGTGATCGTATCGATGAAATATTTCTTAATGCTCCAAAGCATAAAAAGATTACGATTGTTGTAGGAGGGGGAGGTTTTACGGGTACTGAACTTGCGGGCGAACTGGTTGGGTATATGGAAAAGTTGTCTCGTCAGCATAAACATCCACATGGTGGTTGGGCATGTGTTGTTGTAGAGGCAGGAAAATCAGTTCTTGGCGGTACGAGTCCATGGATTCAAAAACAAGCATCCGCACGACTCCATAAACTTGGAGTAACGGTTTTATTGGATAGCCCGATTGTTGATGTGTGGCCCAATTCGCTTATCATTGGTCCTGAAAAACGATCGTTGCCGTTTGATCTTTTGATCTGGACGGCGGGCGTAAAGGGGGCATGTGAAGGAGATTTATTTGAAGATGTTACTCGAGAGAAGCGAAATTGTCTTGTCGTAGATGAAACATTACGGTTAGCGGCACATCAGAATGTTTTTGTAATCGGGGATATTGCAGCGACGATTCATCCTGTGACAAAAATGCCTATGCCGATGACGGCACAAAAGGCTTTGCATGAGGGTTCATATGTGGAGCGGGCGATGAAGCGTCTTTTGAAGAACGATAAAGCGATTCTTGAATCTTACGTGCCAAAGAAATCAAGTTTTATTATTCCAATTGGTGGTAAATATGCACTCGTTGAGACTCCGTACGTTCATGCCGCGGGGTTTCCGATATGGGTTCTCAAGTATGTCGTTCTCTTTAAGTACCTCATAACAATTTTGCCGTTTTTCAAATCTATCGGAGTAGTCGCGCGAGAGTTGCGACTCTTTACCAAAAATGATTAACTAAACGAGCATGGTACGTCGTTATATACGACAAAGGTCTCGAACACCATTAATGTAAGTACTAGTAGATTTTATGATTAAGATTGGAGATCAAGCTCCCGATTTTAAGGTAGAAGGGTATTTCAACGGAGCATTCAAAGAGTATTCTCTCAAGCAGTATAAAAATAAATGGCTTGTCATCTTTTTTTATCCGCTCGATTTTACCTTTGTATGCCCGACGGAAATCCGGCAGTTCTCAAAGAAGTATGATGAGTTTAAGAAGTTACGCGCAGAAGTACTGGGCGTTTCAGTGGATTCAGTTCATTCACATAAGGCATGGGTAGAGGGTCCTCTGGGAAAGATTACGTTCCCATTGTTATCCGACTTCCATAAAAAAATGTGTCGTGATTATGAGGTTCTCATTGAAGATGAGGGCACGTCGCTTCGTGGTACGTTTATTGTCGACCCATACGGCAAGGTGCGTTATTACGTTGTCTCTGATAACGATGTAGGACGGTCAGTTGATGAAACGCTTCGCGTTGTACAAGCTCTCCAGACGGGTAAGTTATGCCCCGTAGAGTGGACGCCTGGGAAGAAGACATTAAATTAGTTTATTGAGATAAAGGTACATAAAAACCCCTCGCGTTGAGGGGTTTTTCTTATGGATGTAGTACTGTTGTTAGAAATATTTCTTCAAGTGTGCTACGTGGCGATCTGGAACAAGGGGCAATGGTGAGAGTGACCATTTTTTCTCCGACATACCTATGTAGTACAGCATTTTCATGGAGTACTCTATACTGCTCAGAGGTGAGATTTAACTGTCGTTCAAGAGCGCGCGTTGCTCCGTCATATGTTTCGTGTAACCCAAACCGTGTAGTAAGGGTTTCAGATAGAATAGTTAGGTACGTTGTTGGTTCAGAGATCATCTCGCTAGAAGGTAACACAAAAGAAATAAAAAGACGACTCTTATCGAGGAGTCGTTTTTTTTGTTATGAATATTGGTTAGGAGTTTATGACTTGAGTGTAGGGAAGATCTTGTGCCCTGACGCGCAGATCCGTGAAATCTTCTCCGTTGGGAATCACAAATATTTCGATAGGATCACCTAGCGGTTTATCGACGAATTGCGTATTCCTGTAAAGCATACCATCGCCACGGATTACCAATCCAAGGTCCTCCGCAAGCTTCTCCAAAGGTACTGGCGCGGTGCAACGAAGTGTCATAGGGCTCCTCTCTTGCCCGACAATGCCATAATTTTAGAAATTACGCAAGCCCAGAGAGCTTTGTTTTTAAGTGCTTGACTTTCGTGAGAAAGTATAGATACTTGTCTATATGTCAAAAGGGCATGATTGTACAGATTGTTTTAGCTTATTGGCCGATAAGACGCGTCTTCGGATTTTACGCGAGCTTAAGGTAAAGAGTGCCAACGTGGCTTCTATTACGGAGTGCGCGGGCGTGACTCAGCCAACAGTTTCACATCATCTCAAGATGCTCGATGATAACGGTTTTTTAATAAAGGAGAAGAAGGGACGAGAGACATTTTACAAATTTAATGAAAATTATCCTTGTAAAGGATGTGGCGTTTTTTCTGCTCCGATAAAAATGATTGAGAAAAAATAATGGACCCGCAGAATATAAGAAGAATATATCTTGATCACGCGGCCTCAACCCCGCTTGATTCGCGCGTAAAAGATGCAATGGAACCGTACCTTGCTGATGAATTTGGCAATGCGGGAGGCTTGTATCGTGAAGGACGGCGAGCAAAGGATGCACTTGATAACGCGCGGATACAGATCGCGGATATTCTTGGTGCGCATGCAGATGAGATTATTTTTACTTCAGGAGGTACAGAGGGTGATACGCTTGCTTTGTTTGGTACCGCGCGTGCTCATGGAGACAAGGGCAAACATATTGTAACGACTTCGATTGAACATCACGCAGTATTATCGGCATGTGAAGCTCTTGAGAAAGATGGATTTGAGGTTACATATGTTGACGTTGAACCAAATGGCATTGTTGATCCAAAGAAAATTCAAGCAGCGCTTCGTGAAGATACGATTTTAGTTTCAGTTATGTTTGCAAATAATGAGATTGGTACGATTCAGCCGATTGCTGAAATAGGACAACTTATTCAAGAGTGGCGAGATGAACACAAAACACGCATGCCATATTTTCACACAGATGCGTGTCAGGCGGTTGGGTATTTACGTATGCGGGTAGAGGAGCTTGGTGTCGATTTCCTCGTGCTCAATGGGTCAAAGATTTATGGTCCGAAAGGGGTGGGTGCGCTGTATGCGCGGCGAGGGGTAAAGATAAAGCCACTTTTTTATGGTGGATCTCAAGAGGGACGAAGGCGCGCAGGAACTGAGAATATCGCAGGGATTATAGGTCTTGCAAAAGCCCTTGAGATCGCTGATGCAGAGCGTGAGGAGGAGTTTACTAGACTTACTGAGCTTCGTGACTATGCGGTCCTGCGTATTACAAAGGAGATCGAGCGCGCGGTTCCAAATGGTGATCTCGTGCAGCGTCTCCCAAATAATATTAATATCTCAATTTTGGATATTGAGGGGGAAGCGGTAATTTTATATCTCGATGCGCACGGAGTAGCCTGTTCTACGGGATCGGCATGTACTTCAGAGAGCCTTGATCCATCGCATGTTATCTTGGCACTTGGAAAGCCCTATGAATACGCTCATGCTTCAATCAGATTTACTCTTGGTAGGGGAACGACGAAAGAGGATATAGATCGGTTGATGGAGGTATTGCCTGAAGTAACGAAGACGCTGCGCAAGATTTCACCGATAAAAATAGAGACAGATGCTAAAAGCATGAGTCATCCCGAAGCGTTTGCGGGCGAAAATTTACGAGTTAAAGCAAAATCAAAGAGTTATAAATAAAAAAATAATGGACGAAACAACACAACAGAATAAGGATTTGAAAGGTTCAAAGATCGATGTAATCAATCAATATACGGGTGAGAAGTGGTATTACACAGATATCGTTAAACAGCATTTTTTCAAGCCGCAAAATATTTTACTCGAAGAGCCGCCCGAGGGCTACTTTGATGCGCAAGGAATGGTTGGAAGCCCCGCATGTGGAGATATGATGAATATGTGGATGAAGGTTGACCCCAAGACAGAACAAATCAAAGAGCTTAAGTGGAAGACGTTTGGATGCGGGTCAGCGATTGCAGCAACTTCAATGTATTCCGTAATGCTTACAGAAAATGATGGTATGACTGTGGGGGACGCACTCAAAGTAAAGCCGCAGCATATTATGGAACGTCTAGGAGGACTTCCAAATCGTAAGATTCATTGTTCGGTATTAGCTGATAAGGCGTTTCAGAAGACCGCAAATGATTTCTTTCGAAAGACAGGACAAAATGATCGTATTGTCGTCGAGGGCGCGCGCGTGATTGATGAGCGCCTTAATATTACAGACAAGGATATCGAAGAGGCGGTATTAGAGGGAGCACAGACCTTGGAAGAAGTTCAGAAAAAGCTTAAAGTGGGGGTAGGGTTGTCAGAAGAAGCAATTACTGAAATCGAGCAACTTATTCGTTTTTATGCCGAGAAGTACTACGGATAAATAAAAAAGCGCTAGAGATATTACTCGAGCGCAGTGAGGCGGAGGGTTGAGAGTATATGTTCGTATACCAGCGGAGACGTAAAGAGAAAGATTGTGATTCCCGCGGTGGAAAGACCAATGAGTGCGTTACCGATATATCTCGGTGCGTATGCCACGAGAGGCTTGTACACGAGCATGTAATAAAGTGCGATGATGCCGAGAAACTGTGCAATGAGGATACTGCTTGGCGTAGCAACAATGCCGTCTGTCATTCTGGAAAAATTATACCACAATAATTACAAATAACAAGAGTATGGATAATAAAGAATTAAAAATTTCTCGAATCTACGTTGATCGAGATTTATGTATCGGGGCGGCGAGCTGTGTTGCAATTGCACCGGGAGTATTCGCGCTTGATGATGAGAATAAGGCCATTGTACTGAACGAAAAGGGGGCAGATGCTGAGACGATACTCCTTGCCGCACAGTCATGTCCGACAAAAGCGATTATATTATTTGATGAAGAGGGTAAGCAAATCTATCCATAAAATATGAAAACACCAAAAGAACTTAAGTACACATCACTAGATGGGATTTCGGAGAAACAGTTAAAAGAGCATCATGATGTGCTCTATGTTGGGTATACAAAAAAAGTTGCTGAAATCGAGGAAAAATTGAAGACCGTTGATCTCGCGACTGCAAATGCAACTTCTTCAGATCTTCGAGCGTTAAAAATAGAGGAGACCTTTGCATTAAATGGAGTGAAGCTTCATGAGGGTTACTTCGATAATATGAAGTCTGGTGGTTCTAGTCCGTCAGGGGTAGTCGCCGCTCTTATTACTCGCGATTTTGGGTCCTATGAAAAATGGGAAGCAGAGTTTAAGGCGCTTGGGCTTGCGGCGCGTGGGTGGGTCGTGCTTGGATACGATCTCGACGAAGGAAAGCTTCGCAATGTCGTATGTGACTCACACAATCAGGGTGGCGTTTGGAATATGGTGGCGCTTATGATCATGGATGTGTATGAGCACGCGTATTTTATTGATTTTGCCACCGCACGAAAAGCGTACATTGAGACATTCTTTAAGAATATCGATTGGGACGCAGTAGCGGTAACAACAGAAAAATATGGAATCAGAAATTAAAAAAGTATTGAAAGAACAGGTCTCGCCTATGCTCGCATTTCATCGTGGGGACGCAGAGTTTGTTGCGTTTGAGGAGGGAACGGTTAAATTGCGTCTCAAGGGTACATGCAAAGGATGTCCGCTTTCAGAGCTCACTCTCAAAGAAGGAATTGAGATGATTCTTAAAGAGAATCTCAACGGTATAGAGCGAGTAGAGGCAGTCGAATAATCTGCTTGGTTACTCTTTCAGTAAGATTGTCAGATATCACAAAATGTGGTATTCTTTCCTTTATCGATAATCAGGTAGTGTTGGTAGAATCTAAATTTTAAGGGATAATACATATATGCCTCCATTTCAAAATTTTACAGTAAAAGCACAGGAAGCATTGCGGCGAGCTCATGAGCTTGCTGTTGAACGCGGCCAAAATTCGATTAATGCGATGCACTTACTCGCCTCTCTTTTATTGCAGGAGGAAGGTGTTATTGCGGTAGTTTTTGACCGGCTAGAAGTTGATTACATGCATCTTTCCGACACGATTCTTGACCTGCTCGATGAGCGAAAGGGTTCAACGGTACTTACTCCTTCGAGCCAGTTTTATTTAACTCCAGAACTTGCGCGGGTTATAGAGGCCGCGCACAAGAATGCCGCGCATTTGAAGGATGAATATATTTCAACGGAACACTTGTTTTTAGGATTACTCGACGTACCATCAGCCGCAAAAGAAGCTCTTGAGCGTTTTAAGATTGATAAAGAAGACGTGCTCAAGGCGCTTGTTTCTATTAGAGGTAATCAGCGAGTGACGGATGAAAATCCAGAAGCAAAATATCAGGTACTTGAAAAATACGCACGTAATCTCACAAAACTTGCGCGAGAAGATAAATTGGATCCTGTAATTGGACGCGATGAAGAGATTCGTCGTGTAATCCAAGTGTTGTCTCGACGTACAAAAAATAATCCAGTTCTTATTGGAGAAGCAGGCGTTGGTAAGACCGCAATTATTGATGGTATTGCGCAGCGGATTGTCTCGGATGAGGTGCCAGAGAGTCTCCGTGGGCGGGAAATCGTGGCTCTTGATCTTGGCGCGCTTGTTGCCGGAACAAAGTATCGCGGTGAATTTGAAGAGCGTCTTAAGGCGGTTATTAAAGAAATTCAGCGCTCAGAGGGTAAGGTGCTTTTATTTATTGATGAACTTCATACGCTTGTCGGGGCAGGTGCGGCAGAGGGCGCAATGGATGCATCCAATATGTTGAAGCCAGCACTCGCGCGTGGAGAGTTGCATGTTGTCGGAGCAACAACACTCAATGAGTATCAAAAGCATATTGAGAAAGACCCCGCACTTGCGCGTCGTTTTCAGCCAGTCTTTGTCGAAGAACCTTCACCAGAGGATACAATTTCAATTTTGCGCGGGCTTCGTGAGAAATATGAAATTCATCATGGTATCAAAATTACCGACGCGGCAATTAAGCAAGCGGTAGAGTTGTCGCGTCGATATATTACGGATCGTTTTTTGCCGGACAAGGCTGTTGATTTGATGGATGAGGCGGCTTCCAGTTTGCGTCTTGAAATCGAAAGCGTTCCAGAGGAGGTTGAAAAACTTAAGCGTGAAGTTATGCATCTTGAGATTGAACGTGAAGCAATGAAGAAGGAAGGTAAAACTGCCCGCCAGCTTGCTCCACTCGAAAAGCGTCTTGGAGAGTTAAAGGAAAAATACGCAGCGTTTGAGGAGAAGTGGAAGGGTGAAAAAGATGTTGTTGAGCGAATTCGCACTATTAGTCATGATATTGAGCGATTACGACAAGATGCAGATGGTGCCGAGCGAAGCGCAGATTATGCGAAAGTTGCCGAGATTCGCTATGGACGTATCCCGATGCTCCAACAGTCTCTTACTGAAGAAGAAAAGCGTCTCAAAAAACTTCAGAGTTCACGTAAGATAGTAAAAGAAGAAGTAACGGAACAAGATATTGCGCGCGTTGTGCAGCGTTGGACCGGTGTGCCCGTAGAGCGAATGCTTGAAGAAGAAGTTCGCAAATTATTGAAAATGGAAGACGCCTTGCGTAAACGTGTTGTTGGACAGGACGAGGCGATTACAGAAATTGCACATTCAGTACGAAGATCGCGCGCTGGCATTGGAGAAGAAGATCGTCCCATCGGCTCGTTTATGTTCCTTGGGCCTACGGGTGTCGGGAAGACCGAGCTTGCTCGAGCGCTTGCAGAGTTTATGTTCAATGATGAAAAATCTTTAGTTCGTGTCGACATGTCTGAATACATGGAACGGCACTCCGTTTCAAAAATGATCGGATCTCCGCCGGGGTATGTTGGATATGATGAGGGCGGTCAGTTAACTGAAATTATTCGTCATCGTCCATATGCCGTAATTCTTTTTGATGAAATTGAAAAAGCACATCCCGAAGTATTTAATCTTATGCTTCAGGTTCTTGATGATGGGCAGCTTACGGATGCGAAGGGGAGGCGTGCTAATTTTAAGAATACAATTATCATCATGACATCCAATGTTGGCTCAGAGGTAGTATTGGATAATGGTAAACTTGGATTTCAGGTAAGTGATGATGATTCGGTAAAAGAGGCGCACACGGGAGCTACGCGGAATAAGATGCGACATGCTCTTGAACAGCGATTCCGTCCTGAGTTTTTGAATCGTCTCGATGCGATTATCACGTTTAATGCGCTTTCAAAGAAGCAGTTATCGGCTATCGTCGATATTCAATTAGTGCGCGTGCATGGGAGACTTGCCAAGAAGGGTATTGAGTTTATTGTGACAGATGAAGCAAAAGAGCTTCTTATCAAAGAGGGGTATGACGCACGATACGGTGCACGACCTCTTAAGCGCGTCATTCAGTCAAAGATTCTCAATCCCTTGGCAGAAATGCTTGTCGGTGATAAAATCCGGTCTGACGAGTCAATCTCTATCGGTGTCAAAGATGCCAAATTTACTTTTGATAAAGTAAAGAAGCTACCGACAAAGATAAAAATAAAAACCCTCGTCAAGTAAATTCTTGGGCAGATGGCGGAGTGGGTTCAAGCAATGGGGTTGCTTGAACGGGCAAAGCCCGGGGTCGCGTGGGGAGCGCGACGAGCGCCAGACAGTCTGGTGCAGGCTCTCTCGTCACGAACCTTTATTCAAAGTTTGAAAATTTGTTTTTTGGGCAGATGGCGGAGTGGACAATCGCACCAGACTGTAAATCTGGCGCCTTAACGGCTACGCAGGTTCGAATCCTGCTCTGCCCAATGTTGGAACAACTTTAACAATGAGAGGATTCGAACCGGAATGCTGGGAGCATCCCGTGTAATGCGCGAAGGGCAAATTCGAATCCCTGACTGCCGTCAGGCAGGCTGCTCTGCCCATAGTTTTTATGCCGATGTAGCTCAGTGGTAGAGCAACTCCATGGTAAGGAGTAGGTCGTCGGTTCAATCCCGACCATCGGCTCCAGTAATAAGATGTCGAGTATTTCAATAGTGAAATATAGGTAGTATTAGGAAAGAGTCGTTATTATGCAGGTATAATTAATTTAAATATTAAATTATGTCATTTGAATCAGTATCATCCGGAGCGTCGGAAGGTGAAAAAGATTTTCATGGATGGGAAAATCCTTTTTCAGCAGAGGAGTGGGAGAGTAAGCATCAAGCATTTGGCGCTCGCGTGAGTGAGGCTCAAAGTTTAGGAGAAGTTGCCGATGCATTCGATGAGTATGCGAGCGGTAATGAATGGGTGTTAGGGATTCAAGGAGCTGGAAAGGAGTATATTGACCCCGCGCCAATCTTAGAAGCATTGCGTGCTGGGGATATAAATTCTCAAGTTTTAGAGTTTGTGCATGATTCAGCGCTCAGCGAAGCCATTCGTAGAGTAGAGGGGCGATAATTCGAGCGGGGCTTTCCTTATTTTCTCTTTTGTGTCATACTCTCTTCTATGCCGCAACCTAATCTTGTCCGTTTCCGGTGTACGACCTGTAAGCGCTACAACTACTACACGCATAAAAATGTGAAAGGTGTAGAGCGCAAACTTGAACTCAAAAAGCATTGCGAATGGTGCAAAAAACATACCGTACATAAAGAAGCGAAGAAATAAATTAAAAACCCCGCCGTTGGCGAGGGTTTTTAATATCTAGTGTTTCGTTTCTTTTACGGAATCGAATCGAGCTTTATATTGAATAATTGCTTCAAGGCTTTTTTCTTCACTGGGATCACCGAGAACGCCAAGGCGAAGTTTATGGAGAAGATCCTGTAGGTGAGCCGCTTCAGCGGGCTCAAGTGCTAAAACATCTTCACCGTCAGCTACAAAACTTATCCAATCATCGGGCAGGTGAGTAAGTTCAGTTAGGCCAATGCCATTGATGTCAGCCTCGGGATGTTCGGGTGAATGGAGGCTTTCTATACGACTCTCGATAGCCAAAATCTCGCGACGTAGTGTTGCCAAATGCTCGCTATAGGGACTATCTCCTTCGTATGAATTCATGAGACTGTTATAATATTTAGTATATAGTGTGCTGGAGTTTTGTACTATATTTGTTACTATACGCACTACCAAGGGGGGCATAGTTCAATGGCAGAATCGTGGTCTCCAAAACCACTGATCTAGGTTCGAATCCTAGTGCCCCCGCAATTTTCTATCTGCTATAATATCTATGTGACTAAGTCATTTGCATTAGTACTTGCGGTATTCATTCTCCTTTCTTTTGGATTGCACGCATTACCCATAGAACATGCGCATCCTCATGAATTCGGTGCCGGCGTACAGGCGGCATTGCACGGAGAAAATCGGAAATTTTTTGTTTTTACTATTTTTCTTGCGTTGTACTCGAATATCCTGATCTCACTTTTTATGCAGTGCTATTACGGATATTATGCTGCTCTCAAAAATGACTATAATCCCTTAGAAACAATTTTTCGAAGGGGAATTGTGCACCGTAAACATTGTGATTGATATACTCGCGAGAATATATTATTCGCATAGTTATTATATTGTAATGTCAAAACGTATGTATTTTTCTTTAGTTCTGCTTTCAGTGATACTTGCCCCATCAGCGGTCTTCGCTCATGAACATCAGGCATTTCGTATCGGTAATAAGTCATATGAATTTACTGTAGGGTCGCTTAATGAGCCTATCGTTGTTGATGATAAGACAGGAGTAGATCTTCGTATCAAGGAAGCAGACGCTACAGGAGTAAGTGATAAGAGTAGTCCAGCGGCCGGAGCAGTCATGGGCCTCGAGCAAACTCTTAAGGTTGAATTGATTGCGGGTGATAAGAAAAAAGTACTTGATTTAACGCCGGCATATAATGATCCGGGCGCGTATCGTGCAAATTTTTTTCCAACCGTTGAAACTACTTATAGTTATCGTCTTTTCGGTAAGGTAAACGATACAGACGTGAGTTTGTTGTTTACGTGTAACCCCGCGGGACATCCTCGAGCCGAAGCTGATACAAAAGAACTTCCTATTTCAGATGGAGTGGTGCGGATCAAAAAAGAGGGAGCATTTGGTTGCCCGATAGGAAAGGCAGACCTTGGATTTCCAGAGCAGTCGCGGACAATCGTTGATCTTGCGAGTGCATCAGAATCTTCGGGTATATACACCGCGATTGCTGGCGGGTGGGCGGCAATTGGTATTATTGCTGGTGCCCTCGGCATGTTGATTGCCTTGGGGGCTCTTGCTCGTAAGCGTTAAAAAGATCCATACTATTCTTAGGGGTTTCAGGACGAGCTTGTTATCCCTAAGAATCTATCTTTATGAAAACAAAAATCATCATTCTTGTCGTTATATGTGTTTTGGTGGCGGCTATCGCCGGATTTTGGTTTCGCATGACAAAATCAGAAACTCCGTCTTCATCAAATTCACTCGCGCAGTTGGCACAATGTCTTAAAGAAAAGAAAGCAGTATTTTATGGGGCATTTTGGTGTCCTCATTGTCAAAATCAGAAGAGAATGTTTGGTGCTGCTGCAAGTGAGTTGCCGTATGTAGAGTGTTCAACCTCAGATGGCAAGGGGCAGTTAGAGATTTGTCAGCAAAAAAATATTCAAGGATATCCAACGTGGGAATTTGCTGACGGAAGTCGATTATCCGGAGAGATAGAAATAAATGTTCTTGCTCAAAAGACGGGATGTTTCCAGCAATGAGTAGCTTATTGCCTACTCTCGCGGTTGTTGCTCAGAGCATTTTTATTGTTTTGGTAGGGTTACTTATATTTCGCAAAGAGTCCCTTTTACGTGTTATCGCGCCATATATGATGTGGGGTGCGTTTCTTATCGTGTTGGGATCAATCGCCGGTAGTGTATGGTACTCTGACGTGCTTGGGTATGAGCCGTGTTCACTTTGTTGGTATCAGCGTATATTTTTATTTCCCCAGTTATTAATTTTAGGTGTTGGGTTGTTCAAGGGCGACTCGCGGAGCATGGCGTACTCTTTTTGGCTTTCTTGTGTTGGAGGATTGATTGCATTTTATCACTCGCTTCTTCAATATGGTTTTGAAACGGGATTACCTTGTCCTGTAGGGGGATCGGTTTCATGCGCGCAGCGATTTGTTTTTGAGTTTGGATACATCACGATTCCAGTGATGGCACTTACTACATTTGCACTTCTTATCGTATTCACAATGATTCATAAAAAATATGCTTCGTAAGATAGGAATTTACGTATTATTTTTTGTCTTACCGATAGGTGTTAGTGCTCATGCAACTCCCATTACGTATCAACCAGAGGCAGGATCTTCAGTAGAACGTTTCCCAGAAAGTATCATCATTGAATTCACTGAGCGCATTGAGCCACGTGCGAGTAGTATCACGGTATTCGGCGCAGATGGAGATCTTTTGACTGGGGAATCTGTTGTAGATCCATCCAATGCCCGTATATTTAGGAGTGTCCTATCAATGCATGATAATGGTATTTATACGGTATCGTGGCAAGTTGTGTCGGCGGATGACGGACATTTTACAAAGGGAGCGTATTCTTTTTCTGTTGGTAGTACTTCGGGAGCGCTACCATCAAAAGAAACCAATATTCAGGTTGCTTTTTCTTCTACAAAAACAGAAAGTATAACGATTTGGATCGAGCTTTTTGGGCAAGCGCTTTTATCGGGGGCACTATTATTATTAGTATGTTTTGGGAGTGCAAATCGATTACGAGTGAGGCGAATCATAATAAGCGGTGCTTTGTTAATTGTTGTTGGTAGTTTTTCGCACATTCTCTATAAGACGGATATACTGCGTGATGTGCAGGGAGGAACTTTTGTCTCAGCACTTATAAATTTTATAAGAACACGTTCGGGGTTCTTTACTTTAGTACGAGGTTTTATCGGCATCGGAATATTGGGGACTTCACTTTGGAAGATGCAACGATCATTGTATTGGGTGTGGGCGATCGGACTTTTTATTATTGAATATCTTCGCGCTCGTATAAGCCATGCAGCGGCGTCACCATTTCATCCTGAATTCTCTATTACAATAAATTTTTTACATCTTGCCGCAAAAAATGCGTGGGTAGGATTGCTTGCAGGATTTCTGTATTCAATGCCGCAAATAGACCGTACGCGCAAAATGTATGTAAGACTTTCCCAGATATTGAGCGTGATATTTGGGTTAGCCGGCATGACGGGTGTGTATATTGTTTGGCTTCATTTAAAAGATCCGGCAAATATAATGACTACAGATTGGGGGTCGGGATTTATCGGGCTTAGTATCGTTGGCGGTGTTTTAGGGGCGTTGCGATTTTATCATCAATTAATCGTAGAGCCACGTAATAGCGAGGGAAATCTTGGTAAAAGCATTGTACTCGAATCATTTGTAGGTATAGTATTACTTTTTTATACGGCGAGTATGATCATTACGACTCCGCCAGTATCAAAGTCTTTGACGTTTGAGCGGCGTACAGAGAGTCAGGGAGTGACAATCACACTTCAAGAGCATCGCGCAGAGAGAGATCTTATGCTCATCGAGTCAAATGAACCAGTTCGTAATGCTATTGTGACGGTTACAAATTCAGTACTCAATATTGGTCCTATCGTGGTGCCGCTTGAAAAGCGATTTGAAGGTGGATACGTATTTGCAAAGAATGCTTTTTCGCCTGCAGGAGATTGGACTATAAATATAACGCTACAACGTCCTGCTGGATACGATGCCGTTGGGATGTTTGGTATTCAATACCCTGGTGATCTAACAACATCCTTGTCAGAAGAGCATACGACACGCAGCTTAACGCTGCTACTAATTTTTATAGCAGTTGGGATTCTCTTATTTGCAGGAGGATTATTTTTATACAGTTCTCGAGTGTTAGGGGGCATTCAAGATACATCAAATCAAAGTAGTTTGCCCATTGGACAAACGACGTTCTTTTTATCGGTTGTGGTAGTAGTCATGCTCTTTTTCTCTGTTCAGGGTATTCAAAGAGCTGCATTAAAGAGTGGTTTTGAGCGTGTATGTGAAGCAAGAGGAGGGATGTGGCATATAATGACGCCGATGCGGAACGGTAAGTCTATAGTAGGCACGTCATTACCAGGCTGTATGACGAGTGATGGGCGTAATCATTTTGCAGATCAACGCGAGTGGGAATATTTTCTAAAATAGTCTTCAGAGTTATCGTTGCCACGGAAAGAGTTTTGCTGAGTAGGCAAGAGCAGATATGATGAATGTTATAAAGATAATCGTGAAGCCAACAAATGTTCCGAGTGATTGGAAGTGCCGTTTCGCGATAGTTTTGAAAAACCAATAGAGTTGTCCGATGAGAGCGGCGAGAGTGATTACGAGTAAGACTTGTCCCGGTAGGTGAGTGAAAAGTTCTGGGTCGATGAATACGAAGTGAAAGATCGAGCTGATGTAGGCTGGATAAATAAATCGGTGTAAATTTTTCCATCGACGTGGCTTGAGTTTTGTGACAGCCCAGTCAGTTGAAGTGAGGGCCATCAAAAATAAAATCGGATACGCAATTGTTCCAAAGATAATAGGGTTCTCAAGTGGATTGAGTGAAAAGTATATCTCCGCGAGATTATAATCATAGTAGTATTGATATACTGATGCGATATGGAGCGAGACGAATATAAATCCCGCCACGCCTAAGTAGCGACGCAGGTGCCAGTATCGAGCGGTTTTTGGGAACCATTTAAAAATCGCGCTTGTAAAAAGTGCAAGACCAATAAGTGATGCTCCCATGAGCGCAAAACTTCGTACGAGGGAAATATATTGTTCGCCTTGTTGTAGCCAGTAAAATTGTAAAAGAAATTGAATGGCCCAGATAAGAAACGCGATGGCGCCAAAAAGGAGAATGTAAGGCCAACGACGAATACGAGGGATCGTGGAGCGTGCAGACAATTGAACCGGTATTACTACCATTTTTTCTATTTCTATTTCAACTACATTGTCAGTAACGCGAGTTTTATACGTTTGTTGTGCGCGGATTGCGGGAGGGCCAATAACTTCACCAGTTTCAATACTATAACGTGCTCCATGGAGAGGGCATTCAACAGTGGTGTCAGTCTGTGATCCATCCGCAAGCGATCCACCAGCGTGAGAACACGTATTGTTCATCGCGAAATATTTTTCCTTTACCTTAAATACAACGATGTGTTGTTCACCGAAATTTTTCATGATTGGTTTGCCTGCGGTGAACTCACTTATAGGCGCAAACGGAACAAACGTTTTTACTTTTTCTATAGTAGAGGTGGTGGATGAAGTTTTTGCTACTTGAGCAATAGTAGTATTCGAGCGTTCAAGGCTAAAGAGTTTTTGTTCGGGTGTGTATTCTCCTCGAGCAAGCGCTATGCTTATCTCCGCCGCGAGAGTCCCCATAACAAGTCCATTGCCTCCAAATCCTGTGATGACAATAATGCGTCCGTGTTCATGAGGATGTGCGAATACGTATGGGAGGTTGTCGTTTGTTTCAAAGAGACTGCCTGACCACTTAAACATGTGCGTATAAGAGTCTCGAGGATTGTCGAGCTTGAGACGTGTTTTGATAAATTGTTCTATCTTTGGGAATGCATTTTGACTTTGAGCTTGTGCGGCATCAATGTCGCATCCGCCTACGATCATCGTGTGAGGATCGGTTTTACGGTAATAAAAATAGGGTAGGGAAGTATCCCAGTAGAGATCATCACCAAGAGGAATTTGTGAATGAGCGGCAGATACAACATATGATAGCTTCTGAGTAACAAGCGTTTGAAGCTCTGTAAAATATGAATGAGGACGACCGGTTGCGATAATAATTTTTTGAGCGTGTACGGCAAGAGACCCTACATATGCCGTCGCTCCAGTTGGAGTTGTTTCAAATCGAGTCACTTCAGATTCTTCAAATATATGCAAACCTTTTTTGACAAGAGCGAGGCTCATATGTCGAATAAATGCGCGTGCGTGCATGGATCCTTCTTCCGCGAGTCCAATGGCTTCCGCAAAGGGTGAGCCTGTAAGCTCGCCGACATGTCTCAATGATGCGCGGTCGTCTGCTTTACGAATGACCGTCCATTCTTCTTCAATAACGGGGTCATTATTTTTATAGGATCCAATATAGGAGTTACATATACGAAAGTCACAGTCGATGTGTTGAGAGGTGATGAGGTCAAAGATATATTTTTGAGTTTTTCCTGATGCATCGAGAACGCCGCGTACGAATGCGGGGCCATAAAGTTTTTCAAGCGCGACAATTGATCCTTCAGGAAGCCGAGTAAGGAACCCGGTAGTTGCTCCTGAGTCACCCGTCGCGATATGATTTTTTTCCAAAAGCACTACGCGCATATTTTTTTCAATCGCATAGTGGGCTGCCATGATGCCAGCAATACCACCGCCGACAATTACGAGGTCAGTAGTTTCATCTTTTTCGATTTTTGGGAACAGACGTTCATCAGGAGTTTTGGCATACCAGGGAGAATTCATATGTCTTACTATACGGCACCCGTGCTTGCCTTTCCATGGGTGTTCTGTAGGCTTGGAGGCAGAGTCATGACTACAAGCGTGGCACGTGTTCGACACTCCGTCTCTTCCATTTCAAATTGGGTGTTTAAGTGGAAAGAGCGGCTTATACGAATGTATGTTGTTGATAATCCATACTTTCCGGAGGCAATGACGCCTGATCGATTGACGTTCTTGCGACTCATGATTGGCGTGCTGTTATGGGTCTTATACTTTGGTGGACCCGCCTATCTACGTACAGGTTTTGTTATCGGCACCTTTTTTACGATAGGAGCGGTTTCCGATCTTCTCGATGGCCCGATCGCTCGTACGCGTGGTATTACGACGGTACGGGGAGCATTTTGGGATCCCGCGGCAGATAAGGTATTGGTACTTGCCGTGGTTACTCATTATCTATGGGCTGAACATTCCGTTCTCGTTTTGTGTATTGGCGGCGCGGAAGTCATCTCTCAGGGGCTTCGTATTCTTGCTCTGCGTCAGGGTTATGACATCAGAGCAAATGATTTTGGGAAATATAAGACAACAGTACAAGTAATCGGAATCTATGCATTTTTCTTCGGACTTGCGACTGTCGGTCTCTACACACTTCTCATTGCGTTTGGCCTCGGCCTTGCTAGTGTCAGCTCGCACGTTAAAGAACGTACAAAAATCTTTTAGCGCCTCAATATATCAGAGGCGCTTTTTAGTTGTTTTGAATACTGCTACACTAATTTCATTATTCTTTAGGAGAGACTATCATATGAACCGAACCGTACATTTTGAAATTCACGCAGAAGACCTTGATCGGGCACAGAAATTTTATTCAGAAGTATTCGGATGGGAATTTACGGATATGGGGGAGAGTATGAGTGGTTATCGTCTTATTGTTACAGGTAAAGCTGATTCAACGGGACCCGACGGTAAGCCGTGGCCAGGTATCAACGGGGGGATGCTTAAACGTAAAGGTCCTGCACCAACAGAGGGCCAAGCAGTGAATGCGTTTGTGTGCACGATGGATGTAGAGAATATTGATGAAACAATTAAAAAAGGAGTGAGCATGGGTGGAACGATGGCGACACTTAAAATGGAAGTGCCCGGTGTAGGTTGGCTTGCGTATATGAAAGATACAGAGGGAAATATTTTCGGAATCATGCAGGCATTCCCAGTGACACAATAGTAGGATGATCGGAGACACTCTTAGCATTCAGGGAGGTAGGTCGCTTCAGGGAGAGGTGACTGTTCGTGGTGCAAAAAATAACTTTCCAAAGTCTCTCGTTGCCGCACTCTTAACAAGTGATCCTTGTCGACTACGCAATATCTCACAGATTGAAGATTTGGAGATTGTTTCCGGAATGCTCCGAGCACTTGGAGGAGACATAACGATACATGATCATGATGTAGAGATTTCTTTGGCAAAAATTCATTCTGCGACAAAAGAGAGTTTCCAAGAGTTTTCTGGACGGAGTCGTATCCCGATTCTTTTTGCAGGTCCATTGGTAGCGCGATTTGGGGAAGCGGTTATTCCAAAGCTTGGAGGATGTCGTATTGGTTCTCGCCCCGTTGATTTTCATCTCGCGGCTCTTCGGGAGTTTGGCGTTTCCGTCGAAGAGGATGAGTCTTTTTATTTTCTCAAGGCTTCAAAACTTTGTGGTGCAAAAATTAAATTATCGTATCCTAGCGTTGGAGCGACCGAGCAAGTTTTATTTTCCGCAGTACTTGCCGACGGTGTGACGGAACTTGCAAATGCTGCGGTAGAGCCTGAAGTGATGGATCTCATCGCGCTTTTACAAAAAATGGGCGCAATTATTTCTGTTGATACAGATCGCGTAATTACAATCGTGGGGGTGAAGAAGATGCGTGGTTATGATCACACAGTAATGACAGATCGTTTAGAGGTTGCTTCATGGGCATGTGCTGCGGTAGCGACAAATGGCGATGTGTTTGTTCGAGGCGCGCGTCAGCTTGATATGATTACGTTTCTTAATAAATTTCGTCAGGTTGGAGGAGAGTTTGATATTGAAGAGGCGGGTATACGATTCCACCGTGCAAATGGTGTATTGCAGCCTTTAATATTGGAGACAGACGTGCATCCAGGTTTTATGACTGATTGGCAGCAGCCCTTTGTTATTTTGCTGACACAAGCGGAGGGAGTTTCTGTTGTGCATGAGACTGTGTATGAAAATAGGTTTGGCTATACAAGTGCGCTTGTTCAAATGGGTGCGCATATTCAGCTACACCGAGAATGCCTTGGAAGTAAGAAGTGTCGATTTGGGCGACGCAATCATTTACATAGTGCCGTTATATCAGGGCCTACAAAACTGCATGGCGCAGAGATTGAGATTCCCGATCTTCGGGCAGGATTTTCTTATGTGGTTGCAGCGCTTGTTGCAGAGGGTAAGTCAACAATTAAAAATATGGCAACAATTAAGCGCGGGTATGAAGATATAGAGGGGAAGCTGCGGGGATTAGGCGCTCAGATTGTATAGGGCATGGAGTATTTGGATGTAGTCAACGAGCAGGATGAAGTGATAGGTATAAGCTCTTTTGATGAGGCGTATTCAAATCTTCTCTCGCATAGAATTGTTCACGTTCTAATTATCAATTCAAAAAAGGAATTACTTTTACAGCTACGGAGTGCTCAGAAATCATTTTGCCCGCTTCACTGGAGTACTGCTGTTGGAGGACATGTTCAAAGCGGTGAGACATATGAAGCAGCGGCTCGTCGAGAATTTGAGGAAGAACTCGGAGAGGGTGCCGATCTTGTATTGATTGGAAAATATCGCTATGTAGTTTTGCACACAGGTCAGATAAAATTTTTATCAGTATTTAGGGCGCACCACGACGGACCATTTCATATTAATAAAGAGGAGGTAGAAAGGGCAGATTTTTTTACAAGAGAGAAAGTAGAAGAGATGATTCAAATGAAAGAGAAGTTTCATCCAGAGCTATTATTTTTACTTGAGAAGCCTGAAATTCTAGACGCTCTTTTTTGAGGAATCATATTTTTGAATATGAAAAAACCCTCTTATGATTTACGATAGAGGGTTGCCCATTCGCTCGCCTTATGGGCGAAGACTTCAAAAATAATATGGTGCTGATAGACGCGCGTTCTGCGAGATAAAGATGTTCCCGTTCTCTCCGTCTGGAGAAGATGGTTGCGTATCTGTATATCAGTTTCTCCTACACGTGATGCTGGATGAGGGAGGACTCTTTTTGCGAGTGCAAGTTCTCGTATTTCGAGGGCTTGGTCTTCAACCAGTAGATCGAAAACCATATCTTCAATATCGGAGAAAAGTCGGTTCTTCGCTCCATGTGGATAGTGTCGGAGCATCTCAATGAGCAAATGAGGAGCGATAGAGATACAGAGTTGCGCTCGGAGCTGTGTTTTGATTTTCTTTACGAATCCCAGATTTTGAAAAGAGCGCACGAAGCCATTTATACGATATTGAGAAAGCGTTCGATCAATGAAACGCGCGAGATTTTGTAGATGACGTAGTACTCGTGGGGAGTGTATCTCAGCCCAGCATATATCTGCGCAAAGTAGTTCATCGGCCGGTGAAACGCTAAAACGACATCCTCGTGGTACTTCCATGCTTTGATCGCGATAGACAACTATTTTTTTCTGACGTTTTGTATGCCAGTGGCGTGTCGTCGAGAGGAAGAATCGATCGCCGGATTTCCATGTGGCAACTCGATTTGCTGCAATCGCATGAAGTAGCTTAAAAAGCCGAGAGGCTAGATGCTCATATTGCGTCGATGATAAGGTAAACCACTTGTGCCTTTTCATGACTCGCTTTCCACCGCGTTTTATATTCGCTTCGCGATAGGGGCGTGATGCTCCAATACCAATTTCGCAGAGAAGCGCTTTTGAGAATTGTCTCCCTACAAAATTTCCAGGACCAATAATTGCAATGACGTTGAGTGCAGGATTTTTATTTGTCCGCACTTCAGCAGAGTGTCCTTTCAGTACAATTACTATCGCCGCATGATGCAATACGGTTCTAACGTCTCGTGCGATGAGTTTAGGGATTGCTTTAGGTGATATGCCTTTCATTGGTCACCTCGCGCTCATATCGGTGTGTTTCTGTTCTGAGCTTAGCGGTTCTCTCTTCGCTGTCAATTATTATCTTTGTACCCAAGGGGTTGTATTTTCTATGATTTCCTGCTTTTTTAACAGAGGAGTACAAAGGATGTCGCGCTATGCCACTTGAAGTATTGCATGATGTAGGTCGTTTTCGAATTAATACCGAACGCGGATTTCGCGTGTTGGATATACTTATGAATGCATTTAGGAGTAAGGCATATCCGTATGGAAGAGAAGGAGTGGAGCCGCCTCAACTTGAGCATAATTTGCCGAGAGGAGGTGATTTTCAGCTTGGAGGATTTGAGCATGCTCATTTCTTGTTTGCGGCCTGCTACTATATGCGAAATATGGACAGTCGGGTAGCATTTCAGGCCATGACGCGCGTGTATAGCCAGAGGCCCGATATATTCATCCCAAGTAATGGGCAACACGTAGAACCAAGGATGGTTACTCAGTTACTTCTTGATAACAGGCTTACGTACGATATGGAAAATGTAGGGCGCTATTGGGTTGAGAATGCGCGACGAATTGTTGAAGTGTGGGATGGAAGCGTCCTAAATCTTTTTCAAGGAGTAGATACATTCGCTAATGCGCTTTCGCGTATTCAAAATCGAAAGCAGGGGAGAGGATTTTTAGGATTTCAGGAAAAAATGACGAGTATGTTGATTTATTTTCTCATGCATGCCGACATGATTCCTCGATGGATTTTTCCTCCACCCATTGATTTTCACATCAATCGTCTTGTATTCGCGACTGAAATAGTGGAATTACGCGATACGGATGACGGAACGATTACGTATAATCGTAAGCTACTCGCGGCGCTCAGAGAGTTTTTCGAACTATATCTCAAAGATCGCAGAGCGTGTCCCATGGAACTTGCAGATGCGATGTGGCTTCTTTCGCGGACGCTATGCAAGAAAAATCCTGGGAATGCTAGTCGCTTTATTGATCAGGGGAACGGTGGGCGAGATAGACGGCACGAGGCAGTTCCCATTTCGTGGAGTCCAAGCCAAGTGACAAGATATAAGCAGTCGTGTTGGTCTTGTCCGCTAGAAAGAGAGTGCAAATGGAATATTCCTGCCGCAGGACGTTATGTGCAGGGAGGTATTACACTTCGAAGTAGGCGCGAGCGAGCGCCGTTGTTACATTTTTAATGCCTGCGACCAAAAATGGGAGCAGGTTTTTTCTTTCTAGAAAAACTTACAGTCTTATGATATAGTTTTTCGGTAGTTAGAAGAGTGGTTGAGTAGGCCGATAGTAGTGGGCTACTGTCGACGAGCTTAAACGGAGCTCCGGCAAACACGAGGTGATAGTTTTTTTGTTGAGGGCTTTGCCGAAATAACGTGGAGGAGTGGCTGAGTGGTTGAAGGCAACGGTCTTGAAAACCGTCATACGGGCAACCGTATCGTGAGTTCGAATCTCACCTCCTCCGCCCAAAGTATTTAGTATCGAATGTATGCTGACCCGTACCCCTCCACTCCCGGAGGAATTATTAAAATGCATAATTAAACTATGGCAACCATCAATCCTTACATCAACTTCAACGGCAATGCCGAAGAAGCGTTCACGTTTTACAAATCAGTATTTGGCGGAGAGTTTGAAAAGATCACTCGTTTCAAAGATATAGCGAGTGCCGAATTCCCAGTAGCAGAAACTGAAGCAAATAAAATAATGCGCATTGCTCTGCCCATCGGCGGAAACATGCTAATTGCTAATGACATTCCAGAAAGCATGGGACGAGTAAATGAAAATGAAAACAGATCCAAAATCGCTGTTACTGCCGACAGCAAAGAGGAGGCAGACAAAATATTCAACGGCCTTTCGGCAGGGGGGACTGTGGAAGTGCCAATGGTAGAAAGCCCTTGGGGTACCTATTTTGCAATGTTTAGAGACAAATACGGTATTGAATGGACGGTGGACTTTGACCCGAAAAATAACGAGCAAAAGTAGCAGCTTAGCCAGTGTTGTATTTGCCGCTTTTTCAGAAAATGGCCTCTGCATTTAAGTGATAAAAATAAAAAATCGTAGCATTGAATGCTACGATTCGATCCCGGCTTCTACGGGTTTTTTAATTTTTAGTGATTCAAGCCACTCGTGAAGCTTACTTATTCCCGGTGGCAGGGGATCGACGGATGCGAAGTAACAAAATAGCATCATATATGTTACCCATGACTCGGCGATAATATCGAGTATGGGCATTCTTGAGAGAGTGAGGATATGCAGAATGACTAAGTTTTCAGATATTGATACAGCGAGTTGGATTATGCGGAATTTTGGTTCCCCAAGCGCTAAGAAGAATGGTTTTTTAACGCTTGCTAGTTGTGATGAGAGAAGGTCCGCATCAGATTTATCACAGAGATAGGAGTAAAGAAGGAATACTCCCGTCATTGGAATAATCGTTATCACGCTGAGTAGCGAGTAGCCCATAACGAGAAAATGACCCCAGTAATTGAGTGCTCGAATGATATCTGAGAGCATTGCGAGTGAAAGGAAGCATTTCGCGATGGAATACGTTGTTCGCCCAGTTGTACGTTGAAGCCAATGTGCAACGCGAGTACATTGTGCCAACATGAACGCATCGATACGCTCAACGGTTTGCATGACAAGAGCTCCTGCCCCGTGTTTACCATAAGAAACTCACCTGGTCAAAGAATGAGGCAAAAGAAATTGTGTTTACGGGAGTAGGGGAGAGGCTATTGCTTTTTGTATAAAAGTATTGTATTGTATGTACGTTATGCAAAGCGATATTGCCGACAAGCGCTATTTTTGCCCGATGTGTAGTGTGACCCTCGATCTCGTCGAGGTTCATTATTTTTGTTCTTCATGTAGCGTTTTCATCGGACATCGAGACTCAATTAGCATATTTCTTGAATCAAAAATGTTGAAAGTTGCTTTTAAAAAGAGAAAGGTAGAATTTAAGCCTAAGAAGTCACTCTCTTCTTATCTTCAAAAATTTACTCCGAGTTTTCTTTATCAAAGAGTCTTGCCAACAGGGCTTTCTTTGATTGGTACAGTGTTCTTATTTTTGTACTTTTTTTAGTCGCGGACATGGGCTTGATTTTTCCTGCAGGCATGGTATAATGCCAATCGTAAGTGTTTCTCGGTTGCGAGTTTAGCCTTCTCCGTATCGGTGTAAGGCGTGCGTCGGGCTCGAGAAGGTCGCCTTACAGTTAGATACATAGTTCAATGGCTAAAAGACTTTATATCGGCGGTATTCCATATCGCACGACCGAAGCAGCTATGAAAAGCGCATTTGAACAGGTAGGTCCAGTGGTTTCGGCAACGATCATCACTGACAAAATGACCGGCCGTTCACGTGGATTCGGTTTTGTCGAAATGGAAAACGACGAAGATATCGCACGCGCAATTGAAATGTGGAACGGTAAAGACTTCGAAGGTCGCCGTCTCACAGTCAATGAAGCACGTCCGATGGAAGAGCGTGCTCCTCGCCGCGAAAGCAATAATCGCGCGTGGTAGTCGCCTTACAAAAAATACCCCAGTGATGGGGTATTTTTTGTTATATAAAAACCGCCAGTATTATTGGCGGCGTGATGGAAAAAGTTGAGAATCAACCTCGGGATTAATGAGAGAGGTGGGGCAATGGCCGTTGGAAAGCGTTAGAACGAGAAGTTCTACATTTGGAGGTAAGCCATATAATGCAAAGCGTTTTGCTTTTGGCTGAGGATTATCCTCGTCAGGTATGACCCAAAGTTCAACCGCATGGTTAAGGCTGGCGATTACGCCGTCGTTTTTAACAAGTACACATCGATCGATAAGCTCTCGAGGAGGTTCACCGATACAGCGGCGAGCTTGTTCTAAAGAGATCGTATGAAATATAGGTGCGCTACGAGAAGTGTGTGCCATAGTCGATGACTGGACGATTGTGTACGTCTGCTTCAGGATAGGCGCGACGAAATTCCGCTCTCGTCATGGGACGGTAGAGAGGGTTCCTATGAAAACACTTGTCAAAAAAGTATACGATACGTTGGATCAAAGGGTATTCGGGATAGAGTGGACGTGTTTTGAGTCGCCGTACGTTCCCCACAAGTCCTCCGCAGCAACAAGAAATCTATCGAAGATTGTACTCTTCGCGTCTCTTATTGCAAGGGAGTTTTTTTTATTTTCGCTTACCGCGGTCTCGTTCGATCTTTGAGAGGGATTTTTTACGTAGTCTGATTGATTTTGGTGTGATCTCAACGAGCTCATCATCTTCAATGAAGTCGAGCGCTTGTTCAAGAGTCATGCGTACTGGTGGAGCGAGTTGAATGATGCCGTCGCTTGATTTTGAACGCATGTTTGTTAGTTCTTTGCCTTTACAAACATTAATCTCAAGATCTTCTTCACGTGAATTTTCACCAACAATCATTCCTTCATAGACGTCCGTACCTGGCTCAACAAACGTAACACCGCGACCCTGGGCTACTTCAAGGCCAAAGGCGACAGCCTTTCCTGATTCATGGGCGATAAGAGCTCCTCCGCGTGTTTTAGGAAGTGTAGGACCCGATGGACCAAAGTGCATAAAGCGGGAGTTGAGTACAAAAGAACCCCGCGTGAGTACGAGTAATGCTGAACGAAGACCGAGCAAAGATCGTGTCGGCATTTCGTAAACGAAACGAATATCAGATGCGTGGGGGAATGTGTCCTTGAGTTCAGCTTGGCGACGTGCAAGTTCTGAAATAATCGTTCCGCGGTACATCTCGGGTACGTCAATCACAACCTCCTCATATGGTTCGACAGTTTTATTATTTTCAATTTTTGTAACAACGGTTGGTTTGGAAACTTCAACTTCAAAATCTTCACGTCGAAGTGTTTCAAGTAAGATAGAGAGGTGTAATTCACCTCGTCCTGTAAGCATGAATTTTTCTCCCTGAGTTTCCATACGGAGTGCGATGTTGATTTCTAGTTCTTTTTCGAGACGTTCTTTGAGTTGACGTGAGTTAAGGAGTGAGCCTTCTTTGCCTACGAAGGGAGATGTATTAGCGCTGAGTGTAATACGAAGCGTAGGCTCTTCTACGGCAATGACGGGGAGCGCTTCCGGATTTTCAAGACTTGTAACAGTTGTGTTGATGCTTATTTTGCCAAGACCAGTAATTGCAACAATATCGCCGGCGATTACTTCCGTCGCTTCAACACGTTTCAATCCTTCCCATGTATAAAGATTCTCAATTCTGCCTTGTTTTTGTGCGCCAACATAGTCAATAAGCATGACAGGAGTCTTTGCCTTGATTGTGCCGCGCTCTACGCGTCCAATAGCATAACTTCCTTTGAAGTCATCATAGTCGAGAGCGGCAATACGAAGTTGAAGTGATCCATTGATGTCGCTCGTTGGTGCGGGCATATACGAAACAATTTTTTCAAAAAGTGGTTCAAGTGTTGCGGGTGCGGACGGATCATCCGGAAGTGCGTCCCATGCTTTTCCCTCACGTCCAACCGCATAAAGAATAGGGAAATCGAGCTGAGCTTCATGGCGTGCGAGCTCAAGAAAGAGCGAACCGATCTCATCGGTAACTTCTTGGATACGTCGTGCGGCTTTGTCGATTTTATTGATGACGACAATCGGTTTTAGATTCAGTTCGAGTGCCTTTTGGAGTACAAAGCGTGTTTGTGGCATAGGGCCTTCTTGTGCGTCAACGAGCAAAATACAGCCATCTGCCATGGTGAGCGTGCGTTCTACCTCTCCACCAAAATCCGCGTGCCCAGGAGTATCAATAATGTTGATTTTATAGGTTTTATAGGTGATCGCAGTGTTTTTTGCGAGAATAGTAATGCCCCGTTCACGCTCAAGGTCATTTGAGTCCATGATGAGGTCTTGGGACATTTCTTCGGAGTTATCACGAAACACGTGTGATTGTTTAAGTAAAAAATCCACCAGCGTTGTTTTGCCGTGGTCGATGTGTGCAATGATTGCAATGTTGCGAATTCGTGATTGGTCCATATGGACTCAAACGATACCACACTATCCTCATTCGCTCAATCCGTCCGTTCACGCTATACTAAAAGATACTAGCATCCTATGACGCACGAACAGTTGCACGAATTACTGGTTACGCCCGGACACGTACGGGAGGAGGACTTTCAAGCGGCGCTCGCGGAGGCGGGATCGTCTAAAAAGGCGCCTCTCGAGGTTCTGGTTGATAAAGGACTTGTAAAAGATGAGCAAGTTGGACAACTTATCGCGGGATCTTTAGGGATGCCCTTTGTAAATTTGCGCGAAGAAAAGATCGAAGAGGTTTTACTGAATGTAGTTCCCGAGCTCGTCGCCCGATCAAAAGAGATTATTGTTTTTGGGCGTGCTCAGGGTGGACCGAAAATTGCTACCGCGCATCCTGAAGATATAGAGACGATTCATTTTATTGAAAAGCGTTTGGGGGAAAAAGCTCTTGTGTATTACGCAACCTCACTCGACCTTCATAACGCATTGTCTCGCTACAAGACCGGGCTCAAGGACGCATTTCAGGGAACACTGACAAAGCTTGAAGGTGAGACATTGTCTCGCGAAGAGCAGGATGAGGGTATCGTGGCACTTGTTGATACGCTTCTGCGATACGGATATGAATCAAAGGTTTCAGATATTCATGTCGAGCCACATAAAGAACAGGGCGTGATACGATTTCGCATTGATGGCATTATGCATGACGTTCTGACGATTCCCGCGCGACTTCTTGAGTCTATTATCACGCGTATCAAGGTGCTTGCAAAAATGCGAACGGATGAACATCGCGCCGCACAAGATGGTAAGTTGACTTTTCAAGCAGAGGACGATGAGACGGTTGACGTGCGCGTTTCATCGGTGCCGATCACGAATGGTGAGAATATTGTCATGCGTATTTTGTCGGCGAAATCGCGCCAGTATAATATTGCCGACATAGGACTTTCAGAAGAAGATCTCGTAAAAGTAGAACGCTCTATCGATGACCCACACGGAATGATTTTAGTGACAGGTCCTACAGGGTCGGGTAAGACGACGACTGTGTATGCCATGCTCAAGATTTTGAATACGCGTGATGTACATATCGCGACCATCGAAGATCCTGTCGAGTATGATATTGAGGGGATCAGTCAAATTCAGGTAAATCAACGAACGGATTTAACTTTTGCAAAAGGTCTCCGCGCGATCGTGCGTCAAGACCCCGATATCATCATGGTAGGTGAAATCCGAGATGAAGAGACTGCGGGTATCGCAGTTAACTCTGCGATGACGGGTCATCTTGTGTTATCGACACTACATGCCAATGATGCTGCTACGACGCTCCCACGTTTGCTCGACATGGGTATCGAGCCGTTTTTAGTTTCCTCTACGGTAAATATTATTATTGCTCAACGTTTGGTTCGAAAGATTTGTGATAAGTGCCGTGTTTCGTATCCTGCAAGTGAAGCGGAGGATCACATGATTCGCTCAACTCCGCATATTGCTGAAGCATTTGGTGCTACTCGTCTTAAGGCGCTTCCGAAGACTCGTTTTTATAAAGGATCAGGATGCAATGTATGTAGTCAGACGGGGTATCTTGGACGCGTGGGTATTTTTGAAGTACTTATGATGGATGATGAGATAAAAGCACTTGTAACAAAGCGCGCAACCTCACCGGAGATTATCAAGCTTGCACGTGAGCGTGGTATGGCAACTATGATGGAAGATGGCATTAGAAAGGCGATCGCCGGAATCACAACCCTGGACGAAGTGGTTCGGGCAACAATGGAATAATATATGGCAAAAAAATCAAAATCTCGCCTTACCGCTAATATGAAAAATATCACCGAAGTTACATCGGTGATTTCGCATCAGTTAAAGACACCGCTTGCAGGTATCAAGTCTGCGCTCGAAGTATTATTGTCGGGTGATTTAGGCTCATTAAATAAAGATCAGCAAGAATACGTTACGCTTGCGCTTTCGAGCGCTGCAAAAATGATTGGTCTTGTAAAAAATCTTCTCGATGCTTCCCGTATTGATGAGAAGCGAATGCAGCTGACACTTACGAAAGCAGACTTCGGAAAAATTGTTGAAAGAGTTATTGGAGATCTTGAAAGTTTTGCGCGTGCAAAAAATTCACAGATTATCACTCGCATCGAATCAAATCTACCAGTACTTTCCATTGATGAGACAAAGATACAAGAGGTTGTTAATAATCTTGTGTTTAATGCTATTCGATATACGAGAGGCAAAGGGAGTATTGTCGTCGCAGTTTCAAAAAAAGGAGGAAATCTTTTATTCTCGTGTGCTGACAATGGCATTGGCATGACCCCGTCAGAACAAAAAAATATTTTTAAGAAGTTTTATCGAAGCCCGCGTGTCGTAGAGCTCGCAACAGAGGGTTCCGGGTTAGGGCTCTTTATATCCCGCGCGATCATACGTCAGAGTGGTGGAAAAGTATGGTTTGAGAGCAAGCAAAACCAAGGAACAACATTTTATTTCACCTTACCGATAAAACCGATACAATAGAACTATGAGTACGCCAGAACAACAAGAACCGAAACATAAGATTCTTTTAATTGAGGATGATAAGTTTTTAATAAAACTTTATAGCGATAAGCTGACGCGGGAAGGTTTTGAGGTCAGCATGGCGATCACAGGAGAGGAGGGACTGAGTAAAGTAAAGAGTGAAAAGCCCGAACTCATATTGCTCGATGTGATACTGCCTCAAAAAAACGGATTCGATATTCTAAGCGCTCTCAAACTCGATAGTACGACCAAGTCAATTCCGGTAGTGATGCTTACAAACTTGGGACAAGAATCTGATGTAAAGACAGGATTGGAGTTGGGGGCTGTAGATTATCTCGTAAAGACGGATTTCTCAATTACGCGGTTGCCTGAGGTGGTGCGCAAACATATTGCTCTTCATACAAAAAAAGGAAAATAACATCACATAATGCAACGCAACGTTCTTCATACAGAAGTATCCATCGGGGGCGTCTCACTCGCAGAGCGCGCGCTTTTTGCTAAACACTTGGCGATTATGCTCAAGTCGGGACTAACTGTCACTGAGGCTCTCGAGATCGCGCAGGATGCTTCGTCGGGGAAACTCAAGCGCACGATCGGACATGTGCGTCTGTCGGTTGAATCGGGTCGAACGTTGTCACAGGCGCTTGCAGAGCATACTCGGATATTTTCTCCACTCTTCGTACAAGCTACGTATGCGGGAGAGGTGAGCGGCACACTTGTCGAAAATCTTGAGAATATTGCTCTCGAGCTCGAAAAAGAGAAAGAGCTCGTTGCAAAAGTAAAGGGAGCATTGATTTATCCAGTCGTGGTACTTGTTGCATCATTTTTTCTCGCAATGGGTCTTACATTTTTTATCTTGCCCAAAATCGTTCCTTTGTTTGAAGGATTAAAGGTAGATCTGCCCGTGACAACGCGCGCGCTGATTATATTTGCGCATGCGGTTGAGAATAATGGCATTATGCTTTTTGGTGGTACGTTTGGTGGGGCGCTCGCGCTTTCAATATTATTACGTCAGCGTTTTATGCAGCCTATTACGCACATGGCACTTCTTCACATGCCAATTTTGAAGCCGATTGTACGCGGGGCAAATCTAACTCGTTTTTCAAGAACGCTTGGCATGTTGATTAAGAGTGGTGTAACGATTGATGAGGCGCTTGAGATTACAAAAAATTCGATGGGGAATTATTATTATCGTCAGTCACTTAGCGCGGTAAGTCATCATATTGGAAAGAGCGCGAAGCTCGCTGAAAGTCTTGAGCAATTTGCCTCTCTCTATCCTCCTGTGGTGACAAAGATGATTCGAGTAGGTGAGTCCTCGGGACGTTTTGAAGAGACACTTTTATATCTTGCCGATTTTTATGAAGCAGAGATGGATAATGCAACAAAATCTCTTGCGACTGCAATCGAGCCGATCTTGCTCCTTATTATCGGAGTGGTGGTCGGAGGTCTCGCGCTCTCCATTATCACGCCGATTTATGAAATCACGGGCAATATTCAACGGTAGAGCATTTACGCTCGTTGAGCTTGTGATTGTGATGGGCATTATGCTCGCGACACTTGTTGCCGCGACTCCCATTTACGGTAATTTATATTTTTCAACACAACTTGATGAGGCGAAGTCAGATTTAATTCAAAAGTTCCGAACCGCGCGTCAGCGAGCGGTTGCAGGTTTTGATAATAAAACGCACGGTGTGTATCTCGATATTAATTTTAGCGGAACACAGGATCGATATATTTTGTACAGCAGGAGCGGTACATCATATGGCACGGCCGATCCAACTGATACAATTGTAGTATTAGACCAAGCGCTTCAACTTGAGCGAGATCCTGCTCAGCTTTCTTCTGCCGATATTAATTTTACAAAAGGAGGCGGAGCGCCGTCAGTGAATGGTACGTTTACTATTCGTCATGTTTCCGAGGGTATTCGTACGATTCGCATTACGCCGCTCGGTCTTATCCGCGAACAATAATAGTATGAAGTGGAATCGAGGACAATCGATGTTTGAGATTATCGTAGCGCTTGGTATTTTTGCGCTTCTTGTTGTCGCGCTCGCTCAGTTATCTGCTGGTGGGTACACGGGATTTTTGCGTGGAGGGGAATACACGCAAGCTCAGTCACTTGTTAGTGAGGCAGTTGAGGCGTTGCGTTCGGTGCGAGAGGGCGCATGGAATGAAATTGTTGGTACGAATGTTGTTGTGTCGTTGAGTGGCGGAGCATGGCAAGTTACGAGCGGTGTTTCAGAGCTTGTTGATAATAAATATACACGCAAGATTGAACTCACGGATGTTTGCCGAGATTCTGCAGGATCAATCGTATCGTGTCCAGCGACAGGTACAAATTACAAAGATCCTTATGCGAAGCAGGCAAATATTTCTGTTTCGTGGGGGCTTGGTAATACTGCGACAACATCGCTATTGCTTACAAACTGGGATTCAAAGGATTGGACGCAAACTGATTGGAAAGATGGGGGAGGCCAAGTTATTTGGTCTGATCCAGAAAAATATGGTTCGGGAGTAAATACTGATCATTCATTTTCAGGGCAAATTAGTCTTGCGCCCACATTTGGTAGTGCGATAATGGCGCGTTCTGCGGGAGGTCCTGTGATTCAACAAACAACTGAGAGCGAATTTAATGCTGGAGCATTCGTAAATACGCAAGTAAGCGGACTGGGTTCCGCTGGCGCTGTAGAATTACAGAAAAGCTTTCAAATTGTGCTTGATCCTGCGAGTGGCGTTGTAACAACAAAAGGAATTAATGCAATCGGTGTCGTGCCGGGATCGGAAGAAGCGTGGGCTGTCGGGAACGGTGGACTTATCTTGCACTATATTCCTGGGACTGGGTGGCAGTTAATTCCTTCTGTGCCTGCTCTTGCGACGCGCGATCTCAATGCTATTCACGTGATTTCTCAAAATCATTGGGTCGCTGTTGGTGGTAATGCATTTCTCGAATATCAAGACGGGATGTTTAGCGCTGTAGCCCCAACAGGTTATGTCGCAAACGGGGTTCATATGATGAATGACCATGAAGGTTGGGCTGTAGGTCGTAATAAGTTTATAGGTGGCTATAGTGCGACATCATCGCAAATTATCATTCCTTCGACAACTGTTGACTATAACTTTAATGATGTGTATGAACAAAATGGTATAGCTTTAGTGGCTACCCAACTATCTGGAAACGGTGCGTATACGTGGCGGGTTGCTCCTTATACTGGTTTTAGTTCTTGGCGGTTACCTGCTGGTTTAACGCAGGGCGTTCCGATGGCTATTCATGGTGATGGAACTTATTTTTGGTCTGTTGGTACGAATGGTAGAATAGATAGAATTGTGGCCGATGGAGGTGGTTACGGAATAAACTCTTACAACGTTGCTTCCAACGCTGACCTCGAAGGCATTTTTATGGTTTCCCCAACTGATGGTTGGGCGGTTGGAAGTGGCGGGCGGATTTTTAGATTTAATGGGACATCATGGCAGTCCGTTCCTTCTCCGGCAACTACAGGGTTAAGGGATGTCGTAATGACTTCTCCTACATCCGGCTGGGTCGTTGGTTCCAGTGGAACTATTTTGAAAATAGGAGAAGTATATGTCTCCTCGGGTATATTTGAGTCGGATGTTATTGATAGTGGCAGTCAAAGTACTACATGGGATGTAACTTATTGGTCTCAATCGGTTCCAGTCGGCAGCTCGATCAGTTTGAGAGCTAGAACTGGCAATACACCAACGCCGGATGCTTCTTGGACAAATTATGGACCCAGTATGAGTCAAAATCTTTCGAGCGCTCCTCAGATAGCTCCTGGACAGTATATGCAATATCAGGCGACGCTTACTCGAGGGGCTGACCCAAGTTTTTCTCCTGAGCTTAGCGATATTTCTTTTATTATTTTTCGTCCTCCGGTGGGGCAAGCTTTAAGTGATGTTGCTATATTGTCTTCAAATGAAGTGTGGGCAGTTGGTAACCAGGGTAGCATTATTCATACGATAGACGGTGTAACATGGGTGCAAATAACTCCAAAACCAACGTTAAAAAATCTTTTTGGAGTTGCTTTTTTTTCTCCTAGAGATGGGTGGGCTGTTGGTGAAGCGGGTGTCATACTGCACTATGATGGGAGTAATTGGACTTCGGTTGTGTCACCCACAAATAAACAACTTAATTCAATTGTCATACTTAATGAAAACGAAGGGCGAATAGCTGGACATGATGGAACAATGCTCCGATGGAATGGATCCGCTTGGGTTTCAGAATCTTTTCCTGTAGACAACCGTAATTTGAATGATGTTGATATTGTAGACAGCCCGACGGGTCTTATTGGTTATGCGGTAGGGAGTAGTGGTTTTATCGCAAAATATGGGAATGGAAGCTGGGGTATATTAAGTTCCGGTACATCGAAATCCTTACAGACAGTTGAAATTGTTAATTATAATGATGTTTGGACTGGTGGTCAGGATGGAAAGACCTACCATACTATTAATGGCGGTTCTAGTTGGCCAGAGGTAGTAACGGGCATAAATTCTGATATTCGTAGTATTGTATTTAGCAATGCTCTGAGCGGGTACGGAGTGGGAGTTAATGGTAAGATAATTCGTTATACGGGATTATGGTCATCATTAACTTCTCCAGTGACTCAGAATTTACATTCTATCGCCCTTCTCACTCCCTATAGTGGATGGATTGTCGGTGCCAACTCAACCGTTTTACAGTTTTTTACTACATACTCAATGTCAGGTTCTTTCATATCATCAGCTTTCAATATGACTGATAATTCTCCTGCTCAGATAGTTGAGTGGGATCAAGACATCCCACAAAATTGTTCTCCACCAACATGTGCCATTCGTTTGCAAATCTCTACAGCACCCGACGCGAGCGGCGTGCCGGGAGTGTGGAGTGAATGGGTAGGACCCGAAGGACTTGATGGGGACGAGACGGATTATTTTATCAGCTCAAAAGGAGAATTAATTTCTGCCGCGCTCAACGGGAAACGATGGGTTCGATATCGTGTATTTCTCGATGGTGATGCTCAGCAAAATTACACCCCAATTTTAAAAGAGGTACGGGTAAATTATAAATGAGCACGAAGCGCGCATTTACGCTGATTGAGACCGTGCTTTATGTGGCGATTCTTGGAATGATCGCAGGTAGTTTAATTTTGTTTAGTATTTCTATGTCGACGGCACGGGCGAAAGACGCGGTTATCGAAGAAGTAAATACGGGTGCGCGTAATTCGCTGGGTATTATTTCATCAAAAATTAGACAAGCGACAGCGGTAACCGTACCGCTGCCAGGAGCATCAAATACAGTTCTCGGTCTTGATATGCCTGCGCCAACGCCTGATGTTGTAATTCTCCCGTTCAATGGCGTATTAAATTATATTGATTCGGCTGTTGGAGCTCAACAGATGACAAGTAATAATGTGCGTGTAAAAAATATTCTTTTCCAAAATGTAGCGAGTGCGGGAGAGCGTGATGCATTAAAGATTACGCTGACCCTTCAGGTGAATGCGTCTAGTTCCCCGGAGTTTAATTATGAGCAGACAGTTTCAACAACTGTTATGACGCATTTATGAACAAGGGAGTTGCTGCATTAATCATTATCTTTGTTATCGGTGGTGCTGCTTTTTTGATGGTATATCGAAATGCATTTTTAGGTTTAGGGGAACTTGAAAATGGCATTACGTATACAGGGGAACAGCGCATGATTGCAATGACAGAGGGTTGCATGGAGGAGGCGCTGTTGAGACTTCGAAGATCGGCTACGTATACCGGCGGTACGTTACAGATTACAGGCGGATCGTGTACAATATCTGTAACAGGAGCTGGGAGTAATCGTACTATTACAACAACTGCACGCATGGCAGGGACATCGCCGTATTGCAGACAAATTGAATCACAAGTTACGCGTACAGGTTTTACTATTACCCTTGGTACGTGGGTTGAGAAAACAAACTGGGTTACAGCATGTTAGGAAAATGGCTTGGGTACTCTATTGGAATTGATATTTCTGATCGCTCGATTGAGGTGGTCAAGGTATTTGCCTTTGGAGGACGGATGCATATTCGAAGGATCGGGCGTACAGAATTTGCCGCAGGCATTATTGAGGGAGGGCGAATTCGTGACGTTGAGAAAGCTTTACAGGCAGTAAAGGCTGCATTTGTAGGCGTATCTTCACGTTCTATTGCTGCGCATACGGTTATTCTTTCACTCCCCGAGTCTCACGTATATCCTCACGTATTTACTCCAGAGGTTGGATTTATGAAATTGAAAAGAGTTGAGCGTGATGGTCTTGTTTTGCAGGAGCTTTCGCGGACAGTACCTCTTGAACGAGGTAATCTTGCATATTCATATCGCGTGCGTCCCGATGGATCGGTGATAACACTTGCCGCTCCGCGCGATGTGATGATTGAATGGCAGAACTTTTTTCGAAAACTTCATATTTCGATTTCTTTTTTTGACGGCGAACTCTTAGCATCATTTCGAGCGCTGTATCCGCAAGGGATAGGGGAGCCCGTGTGCGTTGTAGATATAGGATCAACTCAAACGCGTATTGCAATTTTTGATCAAGAAAGTATTCGATACTCTGATTCGGTTCCTGTTGGTGGTGACATGTTTACGAGCGATGTCCGTGCTGCGCTCAAAGAAAAGCAGGCTGAAGCAGAAGATCGAAAAATTACCTTAGGACTTACTGAAACGACGGGGCAGGATTTTTTTATGCTTGTCAAAGGACTCGAACCGATCGCATATGGGGTACGACAGGCATTAGCGTATGCAGAGCGATCGTTGCGATTTTCAGTGAAGCGAATCATATTAGTTGGAGGTACGAGTCGATTATCGGGTCTTGCAGATTATTTTGCGACAAATGTTGGTATACCAACTGAAGTTGGTACTTCACGACAATTTCCAAAATTAGAGGTTGAATATATGGGTGCGCTCGGTGCCGCATTTGCATCATGGAATCGTCGCGATCCATTGCTTTCGCCGCGAGCCGCTGCGTTAGCAGTCGCTATCCCAGGCACTCGTCGTACTCGAATTTTTTTCTGGGGTTTAAGTATCGCAGTTATCGCATTGATCGGAGTTGGTATTATGCGTTGGGTACAGCGGGAGCGAGATGTTGCGATTGTGACTCCTGATGACCAGACCAATGGTAATGCGCAAGGACAGCAGTTTTCAAAATTTCAGTCGGTTGATATTTCACTGCAGCTTATTACTGATCAATCTCTCTTTATTGTAGGACGCGCAAAAGGAAGATTTATCGAATATACAGTTGAGACAGCTACAGATTATAAAGAAGCCGTAGTTTTAGCGGCTGTTGGGGCAGAAAAAGAGCTTAAAGAGGCGGAGCGATTATGGTCAGAGCCATTAAATGCTTCTCAGACAACCTTTCCGTTGAAGATAGAGTGGCTTGCATATAACACGGATGAGATATCTGCGCTTTCCGAGGTAAAACTTAAAGAGCTTAATACTACGTCTATCCCGTATCGCATTGATGACGCGCGTGTCACGAAGCTCGTCAAAGGAAATCAAGCAAATCTTTACGAGATTATCGTCACGTTGTCTTTAGCGGTTAATGATCCGATTATTATACAAAAGCCACCAGAACTCAGTGTGCGTGAGGTGGTAGTATTAAACACGGAGACTGGTTGGTTGAATATCCGTTCTGGTCCAGGAACTACTTTTGATCTTTTAAAGAAGGCTATACCGGGAGAGCGCTATCCATGGCTTGGAGAAGAAAGAGAATGGTTCAAAGTTAAGCTACAGGGCGGTGAGGAGGGCTGGGCATCTAAAAAATATTTTAGATTCATCGAATAAGGGTTGCTGTGGATAACCGATTTCTTTTTATAGGTATCTTTAACTATACTAGGGTATAAGCCCATTATTTGGTCGTAGGAAATTATGCAAAAAAAATTACTTCAAAAAGGATTTACGCTCATTGAGCTTTTGATTGTCATCGCGATCGTCGCTATCTTGGCAGGTGTGGTGTTCGTCGCGCTTGACCCATTGAATCGTTTTCGTGATGCTCGCGATTCAGCTCGCTGGACTGATGTGACTGCTGTTTTGAGTGCGATACGTGTAGCACAGGTAGACAAGGGAGGTACGTATGTTTATGGGATTCGTCATGATGCGGCAAAGGCAACGGGATCCGCATATCTTATCGTAACGGGTACTACGACGACTGATTCCGCTGCGTGTACTGATGATGACGCGGTAACTACAGCTGGAGCATGTAAGGTATCTTTGGCCGGATGTGCTGAAATGACTCAGCTCGCAAGTCGAGGATATCTCGGACGCGTACCAACAAGTTCAAACGGAACATTTAGTTGGTCAACACAGTCACGAGGCACAGGATACTATGTACGCTTAAATGCGAACAATTCTGTGACAGTCGGATCGTGTGAAGCAGAAAACGCGGCAGACATTTCCGTAACCCGCTAAGTAAACATTTCTCACAAAAACGCGTCACTTGTTAGTGGCGCGTTTTTCGTTTTTGATCTGTGAGTTTACCTGCTTTGATCTCTATGGGGTCTGCTTTACGCAGTCCATGGAGTTGTCGGTTGTCGAGTATATCGCTATGAGGGACCGTATTTAGATAGCGTGGGATATACCAGACATTCTTTTCATCGGTCATCCAATTTTTTTTATCAAAGCGTGAGAGGTCGATAGGTTGAGAAAATGATCGAAGTGTTTTTTTTCCGTTGTCGAGAAAATATTCATGGAAGTATGACATGATGAGCTCTCGAATCGTTTTATATACCGGTTCACGATATCGTAGAACTGCATGATTTGTCTTTGTGATTGCTCCCCAAGAATTATGTAAGCGAAACACAGTGATGACATGATCAAAATCTTCATATGCACTAACCATATCGACAACAAGTGGGCGATGTCCGTGGTAGCGCAATGCTGTCGCGGCAAAGAGAGCTCCTTCTATACAGTGGGCGCGTTTTTCACGAATAACACGACGTGGCGACATGCAGGTGTCTCCATGCTCCTCAAAATTTATTGAGATAGACTCAAGATAATCTTGGATTTTTTTTGGAGTTGAGAGCGAAAAAAAGAGTCGTTCTTCTTCTTTAGTGAATCCAAACATGAATATAGTATACCTTGATTCAGGAGGAGAGTAAGTATTGCGTGCTCTATTCGTCTATAACATTCATTTGGTATACTCCATACATGATGCAAGATGCTATTGAGGGGACAAACCAGCAGTTTCTTTTTAAGCCAGAGATAGTTTACGGCGATCAGTGGCACTGTACGCAGCCTGTAGTATTGGCAGGTATGGGAGGGTCAGCCCTTCCGGGGGATGCTTGGAATATCTGGCAAGTCGATCAACCGATATTATTGCATAACGACTACGGTCTTCCGCCCATAAAATCAGGCAGTATAATTGCAGCTTCATACTCTGGGGACACTGAAGAGACGCTTGATGCATTTGAAAGTGCTCGTGCCCAACAACTTCCGTTGTTGGTAATTACGGCAGGAGGTGAGTTATTACGGCGCGCACAAGAATTTAAAATTCCTCATATTATTATCCCTGATACTGGTATTCAGCCGAGAATGAGTACAGGCTTTTTTCTCGCTGCTCTTGCCAAGGCGATGGGTAGTCAGAGCGTGCAAGAAGAGCTTCAGGGACTTTCTCCAGTTCTTGATCCAAAGAGATTCTCGGAAGAGGGTACTCGCATCGCAGCATTGCTTGAGGGGAAAATTCCTCTTGTGTATGCATCGAGACGTAATTACGCGGTTGCGCGTATTTGGAAAATTAAACTCAATGAGACGGGGAAGGTTCCTGCATTTTGGAACGTGCTTCCGGAGTTGAATCATAATGAGATGACTGGTTTTGGAGGGACGTTTGATGCAAAAAATATACGCGTCGTTCTTTTGCGCGACGACCAAGATCACCCACGTATTCGTCGGCGCATGGATGTTTTAAAGGATGTTTTAAAAGAGCAAGACGTTGAATGCATCGAGACGAATTTTATGGGATCAGAAAGAATCGAACGAATCGTGAATATGTTTCTTGTTGGTGACTGGGTTTCTTTGGCGCTTGCGAACCGAGCAGGAGTTGATCCAGAGCAAGTCCCAATGGTGCAGACATTTAAAAAGGCGCTTGGTACCTAGCTATACTATGTATCTTGTTTTTGATATTGGGGGGACGAAGATGCGCGTCGCATACTCATCAGATGGTAATAATTTTGATGAGCCATTGATTGTATCTACGCCGCAAGATGTAAATGAGGGGATGAGTGTGTTTCGTGAACTTGTTTCTCGAGCTGCCGCGGGTAGAGTTGTGCACAAGGTTATTGGCGGAGTACCAGGTCCTCTTGACCCGATGCGTTCAAAGTTGCTTGCGGCTCCACATCTTTCTGGTTGGGTAAAGTATCCAATCAAAGATGCATTGTCTGCAATTTGTAAAACAGAAGTTTTATTAGAAAATGATGCCGCACTCGTCGCGTTGGGGGAGGCGAGTGTCGGTGCAGGAAAAGGGCATCGTATCGTCGCATACATTACCGTTAGTACGGGTGTTGGAGGGTGTCGCATTGTTGGTGGGCGTATCGATGAGAACGCACTTGGATTTGAAATTGGCCATCAAATCATTCATACAAATGGACCTGTGTATCTTGAAGATTTAATTTCCGGTGCCGCGCTTGAGCGTGAGCATGGCAAACGAGTTACTGAAATTAGCGATAAGTTGGTATTTGATAAAGCGGCGGAGTATTTAGCCTACGGCATCAACAATCTCATTGTACATTGGTCGCCCAATGTAGTTGTTATCGGAGGATTTTTAGCGCATATCATTCCATTGGATCTTGTGCGAGCACATATCAATCGGGTTGTTCGTATCTTTCCTATAAAACCACCTATTGAACGGACGGTACTTGGTGACACGGGGGGGCTTCATGGAGCGCTTGCGTACGCAAAATATATAGCTATATGAGGAAAGGAAAATGGCTTCGCATAGTACTTAGCGTAATTGTAGGAGGGTTTTTGGGTGTTGGATTTTTTTTGGGTGTCATATTTCCACCGCGACCAAGTATGGCAACGTTAGTTCGCGTTGATCGGGGGATGAACGCGGAGAAAATTGCACGACGATTAAAAGATGCTCATGTCATTCGCTCTACGACATTTTTTGTTTGGGCCGTCTATCTTGGGGGCGTTGAGACAAAGTTAGGGGCAGGGCATTTTCAGTTCGAAGAACCAATGACGTTATTTCAGGTAATTAGTGTACTCACTGCCCGTAATCGAGAAATTACAGTTGTCATTCCAGAGGGATATACGATAGATCAGATAGGGCGAACGCTTGCTGACGCGGGGTTGTTTTCTCAAGAGCTATTTAACCAAGCATTAAATAATAATGTCAGCACTTCATTTTCTTTTGTACCAAAAAATTCAGCACTCGAGGGTTATTTATTTCCAGATACGTACCGTATTTTTCAGCTTACACCCCCAGAAGAAGTAATGGCACTTTTACTGCGTACTTTTGAGTCAAAGGTACTTCCTTTGATTGAGAAAGAGTGCAGTTCTCCATGTTCTGTCGATGAGATTATTACGATGGCTTCTTTACTTGAACGTGAAGCGCGAAGCGAGGAGGATATGCACATGATTGCTGGTATTTTGTGGCGCCGACTTCAAGAGGGACACCGCTTACAGGTTGATGCAACACTTGGGTATATTACTGGTAAGGGATCGAGTGAGTTGACGGAGGCGGATCTTAAAAACCCAAGCCCCTACAATACCTATGTCTACAAGGGATTACCCCCGACACCAATTGCGAGTCCGGGGCTGAGAGCGATACGAGCCGCGCTTAATCCTACCAAATCTCCTTACATGTTTTATCTTTCAGATGCTGAAGGCGTAATGCATTACGCCCGTACATTCGATGAACACAAAAAAAACAAAGTAAAATATTTAAAGTAAGCTTGATATAATATTGCAGATTTCTTGGAGTGTGGTTTACTGACGTTGCTTTATGGTTATGCAAAAGAAAAAAGTATTTGTCGCAATGTCCGGCGGAGTCGACTCTTCGGTTGCCGCGCTTTTGTTGCGTGATGAGGGGTATGATGTTGTGGGTATATTTATGCAGGGGTGGCGTAACCCGCGATTTGAATGTACGTGGAAAGAGGATCGTCAGGATGCGGCTCGTGTTGCGGCCGTACTAGATATTCCATTTCGAGTGTTAGATTTTGGAAAAGAATATCATGAGCATGTCGTATCATACTTGATTGATGAATATAAGAATGGTCGTACACCAAATCCTGATGTCATGTGCAATAAAGAGATCAAGTTCGGATTATTTTTTAAGTGGGCGATGGAGCAAGGTGGAGATTATATTGCGACAGGACATTATATTCGAAAACGAGACTCAGAAAGTCCTGAATTATTTGTCGCACATGATGACAGTAAAGATCAGTCATATTTTTTATGGACGCTTACGCCAGAAATTATTCAAAAGTCATTATTTCCAGTGGGTGATTATAAAAAATCAGAGATTCGTAAAATTGCAGAGCGTGCTGGGTTGCCAACGGCAGGCAAAAAAGATTCACAGGGAATTTGCTTTGTAGGAGAGGGGAGTATGGTTGATTTTTTGCGTGATCATATTAAGACAGAAGCAGGTCCAATTAAGACGAAAGATGGTAGAGAGATAGGTAGGCACGAAGGTATAGAGTTTTTTACGATAGGCCAACGTCATGGAATTGGCGCGCCTGGTGGTACGATGCCGTATTATGTCGCTGAGAAAAACGCCCGTACACGAACGCTAGTAGTAGCAGAGGGTAATGAAGATGCAATTTTATATCAGAGAGAACTTATATATAAAAATCATAACTGGATGATTGAACCGGTATTTCCGTTTGTATGCGAGGCGCGTATTCGATATCGGGCAGGGCGAGCACGATGTACGGTCTTCGAAGACGGGCGAGTAGTTTTTGAAAAGCCGCAGCGCGCAGTTGCTCCTGGGCAGTCAATTGTTTTCTATGTTGAAGAGAGAATGGTTGGAGGCGGCATCATTGAAGTGTAGGAGCATGAAAGAATCTTTTTGTTTTATCGCAGAGGTAAAAACACAATCTCCATTTGGATTTCGTGCCGCATATTCATGGGATGTACTTTTTGAACTTGCGAATATGCATGGCGATATACTTTCTATTCATACAGATCTTCGATGGGGAGGGTCGTGGGAGTTATTACAAAAAGCTCGGAGGTTAACAAAAAAACCAATCCTTGCAAAAGGTATTCATGCGCATGACGATGATATTAAGCGGGCAGTTGACTGCGGTGCGGATTGGATACTTGCTGTAGGGCGTATACCAACGATCACACAAGAAAAACTCGTGGTTGAGCCAGATACGTTAGAGGAGCTCAAGAGTATCCCAGGTGGTTTGCGAGTGGTATGGAATTCCCGAGATCTTAAAGCGGGAGGTTTAAAGAAAGAATTATTTCCAGATGCGCGCGAGATATGGTCGGGATGGTTGTGTCAGGCAAGTAATATTAAAAGTATTGAAGATGTAAATCTAAAAGCCGACGCAGTGCTTGTTGGTACGTATCTCAAAGAATTTATTGAGTCTCTTAAAAAAACGAGAGAGATCTGATATAGTACTCACCATGACATCAGCGGAAATTCGCAAGAAATTCATTGAATATTTTGCCTCACATGGACATACGGCCGTAGCGTCTTCTTCGTTATTGCCTGACGATCCATCAGTTCTTCTGACGACTGCAGGTATGCAACAATTCAAGCCGTACTATACGCGCGCCGCCGATCCTCAAAAAGATTTCGGCGCGCTCAATACGGTATCAATACAGAAATGTTTTCGTACCTCTGATATCGATGAGGTTGGTGATTCAACGCATTTAACATTTTTTGAAATGCTCGGAAATTTTTCCTTTGGTGGGTATATGAAAAAAGAGGCGATTACATATGCGTATGAATTATTAACGCAAGAACTGAAGCTTCCTATTTCATACGTAACTATTTTCAAGGGTTCACATGGCGTGCCTAAAGATGAGGAGTCGCGAGCAATTTGGCAATCGCTTGGAGTTGCAGACGTGCGTGAAGAAGGAATTGATGATGTATTTTGGGGTCCAACAGGAACGTCAGGGCCATGCGGTCCCACGACAGAAATTTACTGTAAAAATGCTGAAGGAAAAGATGTTGAGATATGGAATATTGTGTTCAACCAGTTTTTTTATCCGGGATCACGTGAAGAGTTACTTGCTCAAAATCCAGATAAAAAATTAGAGCCACTTGAAATCCCAGGAGTTGATACGGGCATGGGTTTTGAACGATTGGTCATGACGGTCCAGCAGACAAAAGATTTATACGAGACAGATTTGTTTGCGCCGTTTCTTGATTTGCTACCAGAGACGGTATCCCTTCGACATAAGCGTATTTTCATCGATCATTTACGAGGATCATCATTTTTACTTGCTGACGGCGTGCGTCCATCCAATAAGGGTGCGGGATATATTTTACGTCGTCTTATGCGGCGGGTTCTTGCGTATGAATATTTAAATGAGTTGGGTGCTCACGTTGCTGATGGTTTGGTGCACGATATTGTTCATGAGTACGCGCAATTTTATCCTGAGCTTTTACGAGAAAATGACGCGATTCGTATAGAGTGGGATGTAGAGCGCGCGAAGTTTAAGAAGACGATTGCAGGAGGTATGAAGGCGCTTGAGGCGGCGTGTCGTGAGAGTGAAATCACGGCCATGCAAGCTTTTGATCTTTATCAATCATTTGGTTTGCCATACGAAATTATTAAAGAAATTGGCGGCGCAGCTACAGAGCGACTTACTCTCGATGCGTTTACAGAGGAATTTCGAAAACATCAGGAAGCTTCGCGTGCGGGACTTGAAAAAAAGTTCGGAGGGCACGGTTTGTTGCTGGATACAGGCGAATTGAAAGCAAAAGATGAAGAAGAACTCAAAAAAGTGACTCGCTTGCATAGCGCGACACATTTGGTACAGGCCGCGCTACGCAAAGTTTTAGGAGAAGAAGTACATCAAATGGGTTCTGATATTACGGTCGAGCGTACGCGATTTGATTTTAGTTTCCCGCGTAAGCTTGATCGTTCTGAAATTGAGGCAGTTGAGAAGCTTGTAAATGAGGCAATCGAGCGTGATTTGACAGTTGTTCGCGAAGAATTGCCGTACGAAGAAGCAATGAAGCGCGGGGCGCTCCACTTCTTTAAAGAGAAATATCCTCAAAAAGTCTCGATATATACTTTTTCAGACCCGTCAGGAGTTTTTTCTATGGAGTTTTGTGGAGGGCCTCATGTTACGCACACCAAAGAGATCGGTAAGTTTGCTATACTGAAAGAAGAAGCTTCGAGCGCAGGCGTTCGAAGGATTCGAGCAGCAGTATATCCATAATGCGATTTTCTTCATCAAAAAAACAACTCGGAGTCGTTTTTGACGTTGGCACGGTTTCCGTGAGCGCGACGCTTTTTGAGCTTCACGAGCCGAATGGGAAAGCTCATATATTAAAAACATTTCGCCGATTCCATCAGGCATCATTGCGCCAAGACGCCATGCATTTTAGCAAATCTACGATTACTCAATTTTCGAGCGTTGTAGATGATATCAAAGCTCACTTAAAGGGTGCGGCCATGCCGATGTACTATGAGGTTGGCCTTTCTTCTATATTTTATCTTGGTAAGACAGTTCGTTTTGCAGGTACGAATGATAGACCCGTAGTGCTTACAGAGGCTCGCTTGCAACAGTATTTTCAAGAGGGTACGCAGGAGTTTGTAAATGAACTGAAGCGTACTGATGTTGTGATTTTTGAGACAATTCTTATGCGCTCTCTTTTGAACGGCTATCCGATCGAGCGTCCAATCGGACGCGCATCTGAGCAAGTTGAGCTTTTTGTTCGGTTTTCTGCTACGTCACAGGAACTGTATACGCGACTCACAGAAATCTTGAAAGCAACCAATGCCGCGGCTTCAATAAATTTCTCTTCTTTCCCTGTTTCGTCATGGTTTCTTGTGCGAAACACATTACCATATGATCGCCCGTTACTACTCGTTGATATCGGAGGAGAGATCACGGAGGTAACCTTTATCCACGATGGCATGATTATCGATGTTCAGACGTTGCCATTCGGAGTACTAAATATTTTATTACGTATTGCAGAGCTTGAGCAGATGGATATTGAGCATGCGTTTTCACTTTTGAAGAGTTATACCGATGGTTCTCTTGCTGATGATGCGAAAAAACGGGTTCATGATATTATCCGGCGGGAATTAAAGACATGGGAGCAGGTATTTGAGCGTGTGTGGCAGCGCGCCTCAAGGGATATGATGATCAATATTCAGATGTATTTTCTCGGCGGAGGAGCATTAGTTGAGGAGCTCAAGTCTGCAGTTGCTCCACCACTCTTACATCCTGATATTGCAAAGGGACTTACTGTATCGCTCATGGCGCCCGACCAGTTTAAAGATCGATTCGGTACATTTTGTTGCTTTGATGGTCCAGGAGATTTTGGGTTGATGTCGCTTATTTTAAACAAGCGAGTTTAATGCTATACTAAAGGAGATAATTTTTTCTATGCCTCTTTTCTCACGAAAAAAGAAAACAACAGAGACAACTCGAACTCGCCGCGCGCCGCGCAAGCCTTCGATGTCTGATGTCACGTCTACAGTGGGACATGTAAAAAGTGCCTCATCTCCTAAACTCGTTGGTCCTCAAGAGGAGGTGAGCAAGATTCTTGAGGGTGATGTTGTAGAGATGAGAAAAATAACACCTTCTCCAACGCCTGTCGTTATGGCAAAGCCAGACATTGTACAAAAGTCACCCACGTCTATGCCAAATACTCAACCAATTAAACCGATTGAGCCTTCGATGCCGCCACAAAAAGCCGGAGAGGCTATGTTTCTTACCCCAAAGCCCCAAATGCCGCTTACACGTGAGCTTAATCAGTCATGGTTTGGGAGGCGTGCAGTTGTGGCTATCGGCGCTGCAGTTATATTGCTTGGGCTGGCGGTTAGTTTTGTATGGTGGAATGCCTCTATGACGATTACCGTTGTTCCAAAAAGAGCAGAATTTGATTTGGGAGAAAAAGGTATCATGCTAACAGTCCCAGCAGAAGAGCTTTCCTCATCGCTTGTGAAGCGTGGTGAAGGAGAAAGTCTTGAATCAAAGACGTTTAACGAAAAAGCACGAGGTACTATCATTATTTTCAATAAATTTAGTGCCGCCTCCCAATCACTTGTTACAAATACACGATTTGAAACGCCGGAAGGCAAGATTTATCGTCTTCAAAAAGGAGTCGTTGTTCCAGGTATGTCAGCAGGGAAGCCATCTTCCATAGAAGCTGTAATTATAGCTGACCAGCCAGGACCCTCTTATAACATAGGGCTTACTGACTTTACGATTCCAGGATTTAAGGGGTCTACGAAATTTGAGAAATTTTATGGTCGTTCCAAGACAGAAATGACGGGGGGAGCTTCTGGGGAAGGAAAGGTTATCGGCGCTAAAGAAGCTCAAGAATTACTTAGTAAGCTTGAGGGAGAGATGCTTGTAGAACTTCAAAAACAGTTTGAGAGCACGATTCCAGAGGGGATGCGTATTTTTAAGGATACAATTGATTACAAGACCATCTCAAAGATTACTGATCCGACCGTTGGCTCAAAGTCTGATAAATTCTTTGCTGAGGTTCGTGGGGAGACAAAGACACTCGGCATAAAAGAGGAGATCTATCAAGAAATGCTTGCTAAGGCGCTCTTTAAGGACGGATACCGAGAGCGTGCATATCGTCTTGATCAAAATTCTTCTATCACCATTGGAACGGTCGTATTCGATTACCAGAAGAAAGAAGTAAAAATTCCGCTTACCGGTGGGGCGGTATTTGTTGGGGTTATTCCTACCGAAGAGCTTGCTCAAAAGACGCTCGCACTCGATGAGTACGAGAAACTTACGGATGTTTTTGCTTCATATCCGGGTATCTCTAAGGTTGAGGCTACATTTCGCCCATCGTTTATTAAAAAGATACCTAGCGACCCATCCCGCCTCAAGATTGAGGTCGGGCGCTAGGAAAGATTTGACAGCGAAAGGACAATTGGGTATCATTGAGTCCATATTTCTATGCCAGGCGAAAAGCTCTTGAAAGAAGGCGTAGTCGTTGAAGCGTTCAAGGGAGGTCTCTTCCGAATTGAACTAGATAACGGCGATGGAGAAGTGCATGCACACCTCTCCGGAAAAATGCGTCTTCACTATATCAAGGTGCTCGTAGGTGATCGTGTACGTATCGAGTTTTCTCCTTACGACAAAGAGAAGGGCCGTATTATTCAGAGGCTATAGTAGTAGAAATACATTTAACCAATACATGAAAGTGCGAGCTTCAGTAAAGAAAATTTGCAATCATTGCAAAACTGTACGCCGTGTTCGGCGCATTTTTGTCATTTGCAAGAATCCGAAGCATAAACAAAGACAAGGATAATTATGGTACGTATCGCAGGGGTTACAATCCCAGACAACAAGAAGATTGAAATTTCTCTTTCCTATGTGTACGGCATTGGTCGTCCTGTAGCACGAAAAATTCTTGCTCGTACAAAAATTTCTGATACTAAGCGCGCAAAGGATTTAAGTGCGGACGAAGTTGCGAAATTGCGTGATGTTATTGAAAAAGAATACACCGTAGAAGGAGCGCTTCGCCGAGAAATCATGCAAAATATTAAGCGATTGCGTGATATAGGCTCATATCGTGGCACACGTCATTTACGAGGTTTACCTGCTCGAGGGCAGCGTACAAAGACAAATTCTCGCACACGCCGCGGTAATGTACGCAAAACGATGGGTTCCGGTAAGCGTAAACTCGATAAGAAATAAACTACAACTGATACTATGGGAAAAAAACGCGTCATAAAGAAAGCGGGAGATGGTGAAGGCTCATCACAGACAGCTTCTTCACGATCCTCAAAAAAACGACTTACCAGTGCCATCGTGCATATTCGTTCGACGTACAACAATACATTACTTACGTTGACCGACGAAAAGGGTAATGTATTTAGTTCCGCTTCTGCAGGCCGTAGCGGTTTCTCCGGGTCAAAAAAGGGTACTCCGTATGCAGCCTCAAAGGCTGCTGAAATTCTCGCAGACCATGCTCTCCAGATGGGTGTTACGGAGATTGCAATTCGTGTAAATGGCGTTGGTTCTGGACGTGAGTCAGCTATTCGTACCATTGGCCAGAAAGGTTTTGCGATTCACTCCCTTAAAGATTTAACACCGGTACCACACGGATTTATGAAAGCCGAAAAGCCACGGCGCGTATAATATTTACTTACTATTTATGTCAGATTCAAAGTGTAAACGATGTCGGCGTCAGGGAGAAAAGCTCTACTTAAAGGGTGAGCGTTGTTATACGCCCAAATGCGCCGTTACTCGAAAACCATACGCACCGGGAGGTCGTGGCGCTGCTGCGCGCAGACGTCCTAAGTCTGAATTCGGTCGTCAGCTTTCAGAGAAACAAAAAATGCGTTTTCTTTATGACGTTTCCGAGAGCCAATTTTCAAGCTATGTAGCACAGGCAATGAAGGGTAAGGGTGGTGATGCAGGAGCTTCGCTTATCCAGATCCTTGAATCGCGTCTTGATAACGTTGTTTTTCGTCTTGGATTTTCAGTTTCGCGTTCAGTAGCCCGTCAACTCGTCTCCCACGGTCACATGCTTGTAAATGGAAAGAGAGTATTTACCGCATCTTATCGCACCCGCATCGGAGATGTTATTTCGATCGATCCGGCCGCTATAACGACTGGCGCGTTTGGACATATCGATATCATGCTTAAAAAGCATCAGGCTCCGTCTTGGGTTACTCTCGCTCCAGAAAAGCGTGAAGGTGCCATTGTTTCTTTACCAAAAGTCGAAGATGTGGTAAGATTATTTAACGTTAATTCGATCATTGAGTACTACGCCCGCTAGTACTCTTTATTAAATTTTATATTTTATGAACTACTCCATTCTTTTGCCCATGCGTCCCTATATTGAGCATGAAGATGACACGAAGGCAGAAATCGTCATCGAGGGATTGCATCCGGGATACGGCGTAACTATCGGTAATGCGTTACGTCGCGTTTTGTTTTCATCGCTCATAGGAGCTGCTGTTACGCGCGTCAAAATTGACGGTGTTAGTCATGAGTTTGCCACAATCCCAGGAGTTCTTGAGGATGTATTGGTAATTTTACTCAATCTTAAACAGTTGCGCTTTAAGATGCATTCAGATGGTCCGGAGACAGTAACCTTTGAAGCAAAAGGTGAACAGGCGTTGAAGGCTGGAGATATTAAGACATCTTCACAGCTCGAAATCATTAATAAAGATCTTCATATCGCAACACTTACAAAAAAGGATGCGAGATTTTCTATCGAACTTACGGTTGAACGAGGAGTTGGTTATAAAGCAAAAGAAGACCTTTCTCCACAGCGCGTTGAGTCGGGTGTAATCATTCTTGATGCAATCTTTACGCCTATTCGAAAGGTGAGCTACAACGTTGAGAACATGCGTGTTGGTACGGAAACTGATTACAACCGTTTAATCATGAATATTGAGACTGATGGTACGATCTCTCCACGCGACTCTTTCCAAAAGGGCCTTGATATTTTACTCGGACAGCTCGGAGAGTTGAAGAGTTTTCGAGAAAAAGGGGAGCAAGCGCCTGAAGTAGTAGAGACGGACGTAGTCGTCGAAGATCGTGGATCTGGAGATACGGATTATCGACAAATTGCAGTCGAAGATGTGAAGCTTTCTCGCCATACACTCAATGCACTTACAAAAAACGATATCAAGACGCTCGGCAATCTCGCGGAGCGTACAGAGATGGAATTACGTGAGATCGAAGGAGTTGGCGATAAAGCGATCCAAGAGATTCATCGCGAACTTGGCAACTTTGGTTTGTTGTTGAAGGAAGACTAACAGATAAATCTACCATGAATCATCGACGCAAAGGAAAAATTTTAAAACGAGAAAAGGGTCCGCGCAAAGCGCTGATCAATGGTTTGATGCGTTCGGTGGTGATGACAAAGGCAATTACAACAACCGAAACAAAGGGGAAAGCAATACGTCCGCTGCTTGAGAAGTTGATTACAAAAGAATTGTCAGGTACCCTTGCAGGGCATCGTGCGGTTATTGCCGCAATAGGCCCAGATGCCGCCTCACGTTTGAAAAAAGACATTGTTCCGTCAATTGGCGGTAGAAAGAGTGGCTTTTTGCGTATTACTAAGTTAGGAATGCGTAAGAGTGACGCGACGCGCATGGTGCAGGTAAGTTTTGTAGATTAACGTATGGCAACAGCGAAGACAACAGAGGTAACACTTGATGCAGGAGGGAAGGTTCTTGGGCGCATTGCGTCTGAGGCGGCTTCATATTTGCGCGGTAAACGTGATCCGCTACACGAGCCACATTTGATGCCAACGTGTAAAGTGATCATCAAAAATGCCGGGAGTGTATATGTCACCGGACGCAAGATGACTCAAGAGGGTCGCGAACGCTACTCGGGATTCCATAGCGGTCTTCGCAAGCCAACGTACGGAGATGTATTCAAGAAAGACCCGCGCAAGTTTGTCTTTGATGCAGTAGCTGGCATGATCCCACGCAATCGTTTAAAAGATCATATATTAAAAAATCTTGTAATTTATGTCGGTGACGAAAAGTAAAAAGGAAGAAAAGTATTTTGAAGCCGTTGGCCGTCGTAAGACGTCTATTGCACGTGTTCGTTTGTATCCAGGACAAGATGGCATGGTAGTAAATGATAAGCAGTACGCGGTGTATTTCCCGACGATTGAAATGCAAAAAATTGCTGAAGATGCGTTTCGTAAAACTCGTCCCGACACTCGTTTTGGTGTTTCAGTAAAGATCCAAGGAGGTGGCATTCATTCACAAGCAGAAGCAATGCGTCATGGTATTGCCCGCGCACTTCTCGAATTTGATAAAGATCTTCGTGCTCAATTGAAAAAAGCAGGCTTCTTGCGACGCGATCCACGCGCAAAAGAGCGCCGTAAATTCGGTCTCAAAAAAGCTCGCAAGTCTCCACAGTGGGCAAAACGATAAAGCAAAACATAAAGACCGCCACATGGCGGTCTTTATGTTTTGGAATACTAAATAAAAACACCTAAACATATAGTAGGTGTTAGGGTGCTTTCTTTTCTTTTGGAATACTAATCGCGAGTAGCCAAAGGCCTATGAGTAATTCAATGGGCCAGAAGGCATAGGTGACAATGAACGCGAGTACGGGATAGTACGCTTTATTCCATCCAGGGCGTACCGTCGGTACGATCGGACAGACCCACTCGTGTCCACCGCGCTCATAGTCGTCGAGTATGCATGATCCATAGCGATTATATCCAGTGGCTACCGATACGAGAGTATTTCGCGGCTCTGCGCCATCTCCTGGAGTATTAAGGACGCCATTTGAGATAAAAATGCATATTGATAGACCAAGGATCATGATCCCAAGTATGCGAGCACACCACTTCCACGGCGTCATGGGAGGTCCCTTTCGAGTAACGGTCTTTGATGAAAATAGCATATATTTAATCTTTGTCAAGAAGTTTGACAGCCTATCTATGGCACAAGGCTTTCAGGATGAGGGTCTTTTAGCACTCTTGACTTGAGAGTGCTAAGTTTTATATACTAGTGAGTATGATTACGGAGCGCGAACAGGAAATTCTTGAGCTTTTAGTGCGAGAGTATATTCGCACTGCTGAGCCCGTCTCTTCTGAGCGTGTTGCATCTCGCATGCGTCGTACGCTTTCTTCAGCTTCAATTCGTAATATTTTTAGTGATCTTACAGATGCTGGATTTATCGAACAGCCACACGTGTCCGGTGGGCGTGTACCAAAATCTCGAGGATATCGGTTTTTTGTAGAAAAGATTCTTGAAGATGAATCCAGCGCGTCATCGATGCGAAGTTCAGGACGAGACATTGATCGTATTGATGGAGTAGAGGAGTTACAAGAAATGCTCGCGGAAAGTTTTCATGTCCTGTCTGCTTGTACGGGAGGGCCTCCTATCGGATTTCGAGAGCTTTTAAGAGAACCTGAATTTAACGAACGAGGGCGAGTAGAAGAGTTAGGTACGGTATTGGATGGATTTCGAGAATATGAAGAGGCGTACGCTGAAGAGTTACGAGAAAATCCTTTTGAAATTATCATAGGCGATGAAAATGAAATACATCCGATATCGCATATGACAGTGATGATGACCCAAATTCCTGACGAACGAACACTTTTTATTACGGGGCCTACTCGTATGCAGTATGATCGCATTATTCATGTTATGAACATATGGCAGACCAAGAAAAAGAAGAAATAGAATATTCTGATGAAGAGTCTGGGGGTGATGAATTTCGATCGAGAGTAAAGCGTCTCAAGGATGATATCGCCGCATGTAGAAAAGAAAAAGAAGAATACCTAGAAGGATGGAAGCGCGCAAAAGCTGATTATATCAACGTTGAAAAAGAATCGAGACTACGTGAAGAAAGGACGGGTGAGTATATGAAAGTTCGAGTATTGGGAGACTTTATCGATATTCTTGATCAGTTGGACCAAGCATTTGATAGTCATCCACCCGAAGAAACCCCGTGGACTATCGGTATTGGACGAATTAGAGATAACCTACATGCAATTGTATCTCGATATGGAATAGAAGCAGTTGGTACAGTCGGAGAAGTATTTGACCCGCGAATGCATGAGGCAATTGGAGTAGAGCAAGTTACAGATGAGGCGGCGGATGATACGATCGCGCAAGTTCTGCAAAAAGGATATAAAATGGGTGAGGTTACATTACGTCCTGCAAAAGTAAAAGTTGCGAAGTTTGAAATATAATACTAGGAAATAATATCATTATGGCAAAAATTTTAGGCATTGATTTGGGTACAACAAATTCTGCGATGGCAGTCGTAGAGGGTGGCACGCCACGTATTATTGAGAATAAAGAGGGTAATCGAACTACTCCTTCAGTTGTTGCGGCTTCCAAGTCGGGTGACCGACCAGTTGGTTTGCTTGCAAAGCGCCAAGCAGTAACGAATCCAAAAGGAACTATCTATTCAGCAAAGCGTCTTATTGGTCGCAAATATTCTGACGCAGAAGTACAGCGTGATAAGACATTGTTACCGTATGAGGTTAAAGAATCTGCAAATAGCGGTATTGAAATTCAGATGGGCGAAAAGGCATATCGTCCAGAAGAGATATCAGCTATGGTACTTCAAAAATTAAAGGCAGATGCTGAAGAAAAGCTTGGTGAGAAAATCACGGAAGCAATTATTACTGTTCCCGCATACTTTGATGACTCTCAACGTAAAGCAACAAAAGATGCTGGAGAGATCGCGGGGCTAACAGTGCGACGCATCATCAATGAACCAACGGCAGCAGCTCTCGCATACGGATTTAATAAAAAGAAAGACGAGAAGATTGTTGTCTATGACTTTGGTGGCGGTACGTTTGACGTCTCCGTTCTTGAAATTTCTGCGGATACAATCGAAGTAAAAGCAACCGGCGGAGATACGCATCTTGGAGGAGATGATTTTGATCAAAAAATTATTGAGTGGATTATTGCGGAGTACAAGAGACAGAGCGGAATTGATATCTCTAAAGATACGCTCGCACTCCAACGGCTCAAGGAAGCTGCTGAAAAAGCAAAGCATGAATTGTCAGGCACGGTAGAGCACGAAATTAATATTCCATTTATTACCTCTGACGCCAATGGCCCACAACATCTCTTGCTCAAGATGACGCGCGCGCAACTCGAATCACTTGTGGGCACCTACATCGATAAATCAATCGAAGTTACCAGAGGTGTTGTTCAGGATGCTGGGTTTCAATTGTCAGATATTAACGAAGTAATCTTGGTTGGTGGTCAGACGCGTATGCCCGCGATTGTAGAGGCAGTTAAAAAATTGTTTGGCAAAGAACCAAATCGTTCAATAAACCCAGACGAAGTGGTAGCAATTGGCGCTGCAGTGCAAGCAGGTATTTTGCAGGGAGATGTTAAAGATGTGCTTTTACTTGATGTCATACCGCTTTCGTTGGGACTCGAAACACTAGGTGGAGTTTTTACGCGTCTAATTGAGAAGAACACCACAATCCCGACCGCAAAAACACAGATATTTTCAACGGCTGGAGATAATCAAACATCGGTTGAAATCCATGTATTGCAGGGAGAGCGTGAGATGGCCGCGGATAATAAAACACTCGGACGCTTTATTCTTGATGGGATTCCTCCGGCACCTCGTGGTATGCCTCAAGTAGAACTTTCGTTTGATATCGATGCCAACGGCATTTTATCGGTGAAGGCAAAAGATAAGGCAACAGGAAAGGAACAGTCAGTACGCATTGAAGCTTCAAGCGGACTTTCTAAAGATGATATTGAGCGGATGAAGCGTGACGCGGAATCCCACGCAACCGATGATAAGAAAAAGCGTGAGTTTGCTGAAGTTCGTAATACGGCTGATACATTAATCTATACGACAGATAAAGCAGTTACTGATGCGGGCGAAAAAATCCCCGCGGAATTGAAAGCGGATATAGAAGAAAAGAAAAAAGCGTTACAGGAAGCGTTGAAAAGTGATATACTAGAGGATATAAAAGCAAAGTCTCAAGCTTTCGCGCAGGCAAGTCAGAAAATTGGCGAGCTACTCTACAAAGCAGATGCTCCTCAGCCAGCAGCAGAAGAGCCAGCGGCGCGTGAAGTTGAGCACGAAGACATTCCAAAGGATGATAACCAGACCACGCAATAAAGAGTACGTTTTATTGGGGGCGTTGTTTTTCGCAATGCTTGTTCTCTGGCTTTCAGCCTCATCATTACTCGATCAAACATCGTGGGCGCTCAACGCGTCTTTGGGTAGCTTTATTAGCGCGCTCTTTCTAGTTCTCGTATTTTTTGGGATGACAATGATTCTTGTCGAGAGCACATTAACATTTGTTGTTGCATGGGCTCTTGCTGTGTTTGCTGGCATACTTTGGTTTCAAAGTCTCGTGTTTCTTGCAGGAGCTGTGGGTGCATTTGTGATGGGTGTAGTTGGATATTTCCGCGGGCGCTATGAGTTGCAAAATATTATAAAAGGGGGACTTGTGAGGCCACTTAGAAAAACAGTTCCTCTCATGGCAACTTTTTTGTTTATAGCACTTGCAACGGGAGCATACGTACGTGCACCCATTAAGACGATCAACGCGCAACAAATTTTTTCGGAGACTCGATTTCTTCAGTTTTTAAGTTACGCAGAGCCTTTTGTAAAAAGGATTATTCCTGATTTTTCCCAAGACATTACGTTTGCTGATTATATTGTTGAGGCGGCTGCACGGCAGAATCATATAGACTCGAGTATTATCGGACCCGCTGATCGCGCAAGAATTATTGATGCCGCGGCAAAGCAATTTGAAAAGGATTACGGATTACGTATTAATCCGGACGAGACGATGGGGCATCTGACGTATATCGGAGCGATGACGACGCTGACAAAACAAGTAGTAGCGTATCAAACCTTTCTGCCAATCGCATTTTCTATTGGTTTATTTGCAGTTTTACGCCTTATCGCGTTACCGGTATATTGGTTTGGGTTTTTGATAACGAGTATTATTATAAAAGCTCTTACTCGGGCGGGGGTTGTGGAATTGAGGGCAGTTCCTGTAGAATTAGTTGCCCATTCATTCTCATGAAAGACTACTACAATATTTTAGGCATTGAACGCGGAGCTTCAAAAGACGACATCAAAAAGGCGTACCGAAAGCTTGCGCATCAATATCATCCTGATAAAAAAGGCGGCGATGAAGGAAAGTTTAAAGAAATCAACGAAGCCTATCAGGTTCTTTCTGACGACCAAAAGCGCGCACAGTACGACCAGTTTGGATCTGCTGCGGGCGGTGGCGGCGGGCAGGGTAGTTGGGATTTCGGTAATTTTCGAGGATTTGAAGACATGGATATGGGCGATATTTTTGAGACATTTTTTGGTGGCGGACGTGGTGGATTTGGCGGGGGTGCGGGAGGTACACGCGCACGCCGAGGACGCGATATTTCAATAGATATCGAAATTCCATTTGCAGAGTCAGTATTTGGAGGAGAGCGTCGCGTCTTAATTCGCAAGCGAGCGGCATGCGAAACCTGTGGTGGATCGGGTGCGGCAAAGGGAGTTAAAGAAATCGCGTGTTCGCGATGTCATGGAGCAGGAACTATTCGCGATACAAAGCGTTCACTCTTTGGTTCGTTTACGCAGGTCGTTGAATGTTCACAGTGTGCTGGCCGCGGCAAAGTTCCAGAGAAAAAATGTGATACATGTTCCGGAATTGGCGTAGTACCAGCGAGCGAAGAAATTAAAATTATTATTCCTACGGGTATCGAAGACGGAGAGGTTATTCGTCTCGGTCAAAAAGGAGAGGCGACGCGTGGAGGAGAGACTGGAGATTTATATATCAAAGTTCGCGTTTTACCGCACGCAACATTCAAGCGTTTGCGCAATGATTTGTTTATGCGTTTCGATGCTCCGCTTTCACTTGCGCTTGCGGGAGGATCTCGAGACATTGAATTACTCGATGGTTCAATTAAAGTAAAAGTACCGCAGGGAGTTTCAGACGGAGAAGTCCTCAAGGTATCTGGCAAAGGAATCCCACGAGATGACGGCTCACGAGGAGATCTCCTCATTGAAGTAAAAATTAAAATACCTAAAAAAATGACTCCCGCTCTCAAAGCGCTTGTCGAAGAGCTCCACAAAGAAGGTAATTAAAAAAGCAGTGAACGAGTACCTTGCAACCGTAAGTCAATTTTTAAAAAATCCTGCATGGGACATTGTGCTTATTGGATTTTTTCTCGTCGCAGGTTTTTTATGGGGGACGATGTCAGGAGGACGCGCAAAACTGTATTCCTTTCTCTTCGCCTCGTACGTTGCTCTTTTCGCCAGCCCAACAATATTTAAAGTTGCTGATACATATAAATTTTTGACCAATACCTCATATCAACGACTCGCGATATATGGCGTTTTCTTTTTAGTTGTTTTTCTCATTTTTGATCAAAGAATATTTTCCGCGCTTCCACGCACAGGATATCGCTGGTGGCAGGCATTCGTTATGAGTTTCTTGGAGGTCGGGCTTTTTGTCGCAGGGACATTGTCAATAATCAATTTTCGGGGTATCATTGAATTCTCAAGTCTGACAAAAACTCTTTTTGTTGGGCCAAGTGCATACTTGTTTTGGGCACTTGCCCCGATTCTTGGATTGCTGCTCGTTTCAAAAAATAAATAGTATTACATATCCGCCCGTCGCCAAATTAGCGAAGGCGTTCTTTCTAGGAGATAGAACACTTCGTGCGCGGGTGTTGTATAATTAAATAATTCTGATTAATCTCCGCCCGTAGCTCAGTCGGTAGAGCAGCTCCCTTTTAAGGAGATGGTCGTAGGTTC
>CAYHJF010000006.1:0-43597 GCA_964356915.1 uncultured Candidatus Saccharibacteria bacterium
GTTGCCAATTCTGCAAGGTGGATCGGTTACGAATGTTTTACTTTAATTGAAGGTAGAAAAATATATAATCGAATTTTAATTAAAAATAAGAAAGTTAAAAAATAATATGAAAATTGATTTACAAAAAATTTCCGTGCGCGAAGTATTTAATGGCTACAAAGACAGCGCCGAAGAAGGCGTGGTAGCTTATGATGGCAAACTTGATATTCGCCCAAAATACCAGCGGGAATTTGTCTATAAACCCGAACAGCGCGACGCCGTCATGCATACTGTCCAACATCAATTTCCGCTCAATGTCATGTATTGGATAGAAAATAGCGCCGGAAACTTCGAGTTGCTTGATGGCCAACAGCGTACGTTAAGCATTTGTCAGTATGTGAGCGGAGACTATTCTATTCGTGACCGTTATTTCCACAATCTCACCAAAGAAGAAAAAGACCAGATACTCGATTACGAGCTCATGATCTACTTTTGTGACGGCACCGATAAGGAGCGCATTGAATGGTTTGAAGTTATAAATACGGCTGGTGAAAGACTTACACCGCAAGAATTGCTTAACGCCGTCTACACTGGGCCGTGGCTTTCGGACGCAAAACTCAAATTCAGTAAAACGGGCTGTGTAGCGTATCTTTTAGCTAACGATGACGGGCAATTAGTAAGTGGTTCACCAATTCGTCAGGAATATCTTGAAACCGCACTTTCTTGGATCAACAACGGAGATGTTGCTGGATACATGGCAAAGCATCAACATGATAAAAATGCTGACAAGCTATGGGAATACTTTCAAGGTGTAATTGCATGGACACGAAAGACATTCACTAATTACCGCAAAGAAATGGCGCAGGTAAATTGGGGCGAATTGCACAATCAATTTAAAGATAAAAAACTAAACGCTACTAAACTAGAATCTGAGATTAAAGAACTAATGCAGGATGAGGATGTTACCAAAAAGTCTGGTATCTATCCGTATGTCTTGACTAGGCAAGAAAGGTATCTTTCGATTCGTGCTTTTACAGATAAAATGAAACGCGAAGCGTTTGAGAGACAAAATGGTAAATGCTCCTTCTGTAAGAAAAATTACGACATTTCTGAAATGGAGGCCGACCACATAACACCTTGGCACGAGGGTGGAAAAACCATAGCTCAAAATTGCCAGATGTTGTGCAAGCAAGATAATCGAACGAAGTCTGGGAAATAAAGTCCTAGGTTTTGGTAGAATATAGCAAAAATAGGCATAAATTGCCTATTTTACTCAATTATCCACAAAATATTGTGGATATGCTTGCAATATTATCCATTACCTGCTACGATAGGGCAGGTCGAGGTAATAAGGGTAAAATCCATAAAATATGATTCATTCAATTTCATGTAAGAATTTCTATTCGTTTGGGGAGGAGACACCCCTTGATTTTGAGGTAAATGGCAATGCGCCAGAGAATAACGGCTATTTTGTAGCCAAGTCAGGTGTGCGGCTCTCAAAGGTTGAGACAGTAATAGGACCAAACGCATCCGGTAAAACTAATTTACTAAAGGTTTTGCCGTTTTTGAAGTGGCTGATCATTGATTCGTTCAATATGAAGCCGGAGAATCCGATTGTCGTTCAGCCGTTTGCATTTGGCGACGAGAAGAATAAGCCGACAGAATTGTCGGTAGTGTTTGAGGTTGATGGAAAGGTGTATACCTATGCATTCACCATTACTAAAGAAAAGATTTTGAGTGAAGAGCTAAAACTCACCAGTTTTGCTAAAGAAAAGAAATCTACCAAAAAGATTTTTTCTCGAAGCTGGAATGTAAAAGATAGTCGCTACGATTTTGAGGGAGACAATTTTGATTTGCCGAAAGGATTTGAAAATCTCTTGCGTTCTAACGCGAGCGTTATCGGTACTGCCGCTCGACTTAACCACGCGGAAAGTCAGGCAATTGCGACATATTGGGGGCAAATTGAGACGAATGTTATTGAGGCAGGATGGATTGGAGATCATTTGCTTCCGAATTCTATTGCTCAACTTGGAGAAGCTTTTGACTTCTTTAGTGAGAACAGCGCGCTCAAGCAAGAGGCAGAGAAACTGCTTTGCCGATTTGATCTTGGACTAAGTGGGTTTGAGATAAAGAAAGAGAAAAAGGAAAATGGCTTTGCGTTCAATGTTCGAGCATCACACCTGTTCAATGGACAGACGCAGTATTTGCCTGTGCAATATGAATCATCGGGAACGAAGCAACTATTTGTGCTTTTGAAAAGCATTCTCGCCGCCCTTGAAAAAGGAAGCATCGCTATTGTCGATGAGTTTGATGTAAATTTACATCCTGAAATGGTAATGGCGTTGTTTGACTTGTTCATACAACCGGAGACGAATCCTAAAAATGCACAACTTCTCTTGAGTACCCACAGCCACACGCTCTTGAGCAAGCTCGATAAGTATCAAATCATATTGGTCGAGAAGAACGAGAACGGTATAAGTGAAGCGTGGCGCTTGGATGAAGTGTCCGATGTTCGCTCTGACGAAAACTATTACTCCAAATATATTGCCGGATCGTACGGGGCTGTTCCGAAGATTTAGTATCAAAAGTCATGTCGCGAACAAACCCTTACAAGAAAAAACGTCGCAGTGCTAGCCGGACTTTGTTGATGTATGGAGAAGGACTTGGTGAGGAGATGTTCCTCAAGCATTTGCGCGGATTGTATTCCCGAGATAGCGGAGTTGCAGTAACAATCCGTAATGGCAGGGGAGGCACGGCAACAAATATCATCACTAATGCCGTGAATGAGCCGGGAGCGTTTGATCGGCGAATTGTGATTTTGGATAATGACAAAAGCGAGCAGGAAATGAATCAAGCCAGAACTGAAGCAAAACAGCGAGGAATTGAACTGCTTGAAAATTCCCCCTGCTTGGAGGCAACACTTCTTGCGATTTTAAGACCCGGACAATCTTTTTCCGGCAAGACTTCGGCATGGTGTAAAAGTGAGTTTGAATCGAACTACCTCAATAAGAAAAAGCGCACCGAACTTGGCGAATACACTAAGTTTTTTCCAAAAGCTACGCTCGACACACAGCGCACTAATGTGACCGAACTTAATACTCTCATTTCTCTCATGCAGAGTTAGGGAGCCGCCCGTGATCCTTTCTGTCCTTCGCGGGCGGGATACGGATATGCAGGAATTTTACATTGAGTAATCAACCTCGTTCTTACCTCTGGTCGATTTAGGTTTCGGTATCTCAAACCATTCAGGATGAATTTTGTAGATAGCCCTTAGTTTCTGTATACTTTTATCAAGATCCTCGAATTTGAGCCATGTTTTCGGTTCAAAATTCCGACAATCGTCCCCGCCAGATTACCAACCTTATATTGATACTATGAGAAAAATAATTGTAATCGAGTTTGTGACATTAGACGGTGTCATGCAGGCGCCGGGAGGTCCGGAGGAGGATGTATCTGGCGGTTTTAAATACGGCGGTTGGACGGTGCCATACTTTGATGACTTTGCGGGCAAAGTCATGAGTGAACAAATGTCGCTCGCCGAGTCCGAGTTACTTCTTGGTCGCAAGACGTATGAAATCTTTGCCAGCTACTGGCCGCAGCACGCTGCTGATTGGCCCGGTATTAATGAAGTAAAAAAATATGTCGCATCTGATGATCCAACGCTTAAACTTGCTTGGGAAAATTCTGTGCTTCTCGGTGGGGATGTCGCCGAACAAGTAAAAAAACTTAAAAGCGAGGGTGGCCCCGATCTGCAGGTTTGGGGGAGTAGTAATCTCGCCCAAACGCTTTTAAAGCATGATTTGGTTGATGTATTGCGGCTCAAAATTTTCCCCATCACACTTGGCAATGGCAAGCGACTTTTTGCCGAGGGTACCATTCCACTTGCTTTCAAACTCATAGACAGCACAGTGTCGCCTGCAGGGGTCATCATCGCTAACTATGAGCGGGTGGGTGAGGTGAAGACGGGATCATTTTAAAAGTATTAAATATATTTAAAACATATGGCAAAAGTAAGTACGTATCTGAATTTCCCACGCACCACCGAAGAGGCATTTAATTTTTACAAATCAGTGTTTGGAGGCGAATTTGTCGGCGGCATAAATCGTATGGGTCAGGTGCCCGCAGATCCGAGCCGTCCGCCCATGGCCGAGGCCGATAAAAATCTTGTCATGCATGTGGCGCTGCCAATTTTGGGCGGTCATATGTTGATGGGTACGGATGCACCAGAATCGATGGGCTTTAAGGTTACTATGGGCAATAATGTATATATCAATCTTGAACCTGATTCAAAAGAAGAGGCTGATCGTCTTTTTGCAGCGCTCTCGGCAGGCGGTAAGTCAGAGATGCCCATGCAAGACATGTTTTGGGGAGATTACTTCGGGTCACTCACAGATAAATATGGCGTTTTGTGGATGATTAATTACTCAAAACAAAAATAACGCATATGCAAAAACTACACTATTCAATCAGCATCAATGCTCCCAAAGAAAAGGTCTGGGATACTATGCTTGATGATGCGACATATCGCGAATGGACAAAGGCGTTTAACATGGGCTCATCATATTATAAAGGAGATTGGAGTGAGGGTTCGAAGATACTCTTTGTTGGTCTAGACCCAGAAACGGGCAAAGAAAGTGGCATGGTGAGTCGTATAGCAGAACGTAGACCTTATGAATTTATTTCGATTGAGCATCTTGGGGTTATAAAGGACGGTGTTGAAGATACGACAAGCGAAGCTGCAAAAAAATGGGCACCTGCGTATGAAAATTATACGTTCAAGGAGGTGGATGGTAAGACTGAAGTATTGGTAGATATGGACAGTGAAGATGAGTATATAAAAATGTTTGAAGATATGTGGCCCAAAGGGCTCGAAAAGCTCAAAGAGATTGCGGAAAAATAATATATATATGCAAAAAATAATTCCACACCTTTGGTATGACAAAGAGGCACGTGAGGCCGCTGAGTTTTATGTATCAGTATTTGGTGGTGATTCAAAAATAACAAAGATCAATGTCATACACGGTACACCCTCGGGGGACTGTGACATCGTGTCATTTCAGTTGTGGGGGTATTCATTTATGTCTATCAGCGCAGGGCCAGTGTTCAAACTTAATCCTTCGGTGTCTTTCATGGTCAACTTTGACCCGTCGCAAGATAAAGATGCTAAGACCAAGATCGATGAGATATGGTCAAAGCTTGCGGAGGGCGGCAAAGTATTGATGCCTATACAGCAATATCCATTTAGTGAGCGATATGGTTGGATTGAGGACAAGTATGGCGTTTCGTGGCAGCTGATTTTGACAAAGCCCGAGGGCGAGGAGCGGCCTCTTATCATCCCATCGATGCTGTTTGTGACTGAAACATGCGACAAAGCAGAAGAGGCAACGAATTTTTATCTCTCTGTTTTTAAAAACGCGAAGCGTGGCGCGCTTGCCCACTATCCTGCCGGCATGGAACCAAATAAAGAGGGTAGCATTATGTTTACGGATTTTATGCTCGAAGGTCAGTGGTTCACAGCGATGGATGCAAGTGCCTCTATGCACCACTTTGCCTTCAACGAGGCCGTCTCACTTATCGTCAACTGTGATACGCAAGAGGAGATTGATTATTATTGGGAAAAGCTTTCCGCAGTACCTGAATCCGAACAGTGTGGCTGGCTCAAAGACAAATATGGCGTATCATGGCAAATCGCGCCTGTTATTATGGATGATCTGATGGCGAGCGGTGACAAAGAGAAGATGGCGCGGGTTACAGCTGCATTTTTGAAAATGAAAAAATTCAACATAGCTGAACTGCAAAAGGCGGCGGACGGGCAGACGCCTAACACATAATCCAAATTATGCTTCACAAAAACCCGCCTCAAAAGGCGGTTTTTTTGTGCTAGAATAAATACATGGATTTACGAAGATTTTTTGTTGGGCGGACAATAGGTCTTTTGGCAGTGCTTGTGTTTGTGGGCGGTTTCTTTCTTTTTAATCACTATATATATCGGGAAAAACAGGGAGAGATACAGACACCCGAAAAAGATTTCAAAAATATTTCGTATGAGATTGATGGGCAGAGTTTTGCGCTCGTAGATGGTAGGTCGGAGGTAGAGGCTGCACCTGGCTCAGCGTCTAAGATCGTCACAGAGTATTTTGGTAACGAAGTGCGAGGAGATTTTACTGGAGATGGTAGAGAAGACATTGCGTTTTTACTGACACAAAACGGAGGAGGGTCAGGGACGTTTTATTATGTCGTCGCGGCACTCAAGAAAAATATTGCGATAAAAGAAGGCGATCAATCGATTAAATATTTTGGCACAAATGCAATTTTACTCGGCGATCGCATTGCTCCACAGACCACAGAATTTCGAGATGGGCAAATTATCGTGAATTACGCGGATCGAAAAGCGAATGAACCAATGGCTACACAGCCGTCAGTGGGTGTCTCACGATATTTCAAGATAGAAAACGATAAGCTTATTGAATATAAACGAGATGTTTTGCCAGTAACGAACTTTGAAGAATGTGCGGCACAGGGTAATCCTATTATGGAGAGTTATCCGAGACAGTGTCGGGCAGACGGTAAAACATTCACAGAAGTAATCGCAAAAGTAACGATGTGTCCCGACTCATCGCGCAATGTAGATGCATGTATCACGATCTACAAACCCGTATGTGCCAAAGTAAATATTCAATGTATCAAAGCACCCTGCTATCCAGTCAAACAAACGTTTGGTAACTCATGTGAGGCGTGTACTAATCCTTTGGCGGAGTCATACACGGAAGGAGAGTGTGCGCCAACGCAATGACGCTTGGTGATCTGAAAAATCTTGCGGATAGTGGAGGTGTGAGCGAGAAAATGCCCGTTGTATTTTTTGGGCATGGTAGCCCAATGAATGGTATTGAGGATAATCAATATTCTCGCGCATGGATAGAACTTGGCACAAAGCTTCCACGACCGCGAGCAATTTTATCTATATCAGCACATTGGTTGACCGAGGGAACCCGCGTGCACGTAGCAGAGAAGCCAAAAACAATTCATGATTTCTGGGGATTTCCAAAAGAACTTTATAATCTGACATATCCGTGCGCAGGCTCTCCCGAGGTTGCTCATGAGACACAAAAACTTGTAGGAAAGACGGAGGTTGCGCCCGATAACGATTGGGGCGTTGATCATGGCACATGGATTGTACTTCATCGCGTATTTCCGAAAGCAGATATCCCAGTCTTTCAGATGAGTATTGATTATACGAAAGACGCCGCATGGCACTATGAGCTTGGGCGAGAGCTTGCCGGGTTGCGTCGGCGCGGAGTACTAATTATCGGAAGCGGTAACATCGTACATAATCTTGGGATTATTGATTTTGATCCAGCAGCAAAACCGCGTGATTGGGCCCTTGAGTTTGATGATACCGCGCGAATACTTATCGAGCAGGGTAATCATAAAGCTCTTATGGAATATGAAAAATTAGGACATGCTGCAGATCTTGCAATCCCAACCCCAGATCACTACTGGCCGTTGATGTATATACTCGCGCTACAAGAAAAAGATGAGTCGCTTTCATATCCGATCGATGGGATTGCACATGGTAGTGTCTCGATGAGAACGATTACGTTTGGGTCGTAGAGCGCATAAGCAAGATTTTGTTTGTGATATAATTTCCCTATGGCAGAACTCAAGACAACAAAAAATAAGGCAAGCGTGAGCGCTTTTATAGCTAGTATTCCTGATGCGCAAAAACGCAAAGAAGCGGCAATTATTCTTAAGCTCATGCGGACAATAATGGGCGTGAAGCCCGCGATGTGGGGCGCGAGTCTTATTGGATTTGGGACGTATCGCTATAAATATGCGAGTGGTCGCGAGGGTGATTGGCCTATCGTTGCATTTTCTCCACGTAAGCAAAATTTGACCGTGTATATCATGGCTGGTTTTACAGCATATAAAGATCTCATGGCAAAGCTTGGGAAATATAAAATTACCGGTGGTTCCTGCTTGTATATTAAAAAACTCGAAGATGTTGATCTCTCGGTTTTGAAGAAGCTCATCGCTCAATCAGCACGTGACATGAAAAAACGTTATAAATAAAACAACATGTCTTCGCGTACAATCAAACGAACATTTCGCGCAAAGCCAACCGTTGAGGGTGCAGGTGTTCATTTGCACCGTATCTTTGGATATGGCGAAGTTCCGCGGTGCGATCCGTTTTTGTTGCTCGATGACTTTAGTTCAAAGAATCCTACTGATTATGAAGCAGGATTTCCGTGGCATCCACATCGCGGGATTGAAACGGTGACATATATGCTCGAGGGCGAGGTTCGTCACGAAGATAGTATGCACAATAAAGGTGTCGTTGGCGCAGGTGCGGTGCAATGGATGACGGCGGGTAGGGGAATCGTACATCAAGAGATGCCCAATCCAGAAAAAAATCCAATCACAGGATTTCAGCTGTGGGTGAATTTGCCACGTGCGCATAAAATGATGTCTCCGCGATATCAGGATATTTTGCCAGATCAAATTCCAGAGACAGAACACGATGGTGCGCGTGTAAAGATAATCGCGGGTAGTTGGCACGAAGCACAAGGTCCGGTATCAGATTTAATGGTGAATCCTTTATATCTCGATGTATCGCTAGAAGCAGGAAAAACATTTTTATGCCATGTTCCCGAAAATGATACGGCGCTCGTATATGTTATCGAAGGGATGGCAGGCGTTACTGCGCCGAAAGATCAAATCGCGAGTGGTACAGCTGCATTGCTTGAGAGGGGTTCAACTATCGAAGTATACGCGGCAGAAAAGTCTACGCGGTTTTTGGTAATTGCAGGGAAGCCAATCGGAGAGCCAGTCGCATGGTATGGTCCAATTGTCATGAATACCGATGAGGAATTACAACAGGCGTTTGATGATTTAGAGGCGGGAACATTTGTTCAGAAAGCTTGAAGAAGAGAGGTGTGGTAGCATAGAAGTATGAAAGGATACATAACAAATATTGAACAGGCAACACTTGAGAATGAAAACTATCGCAAAGTATTATATACGGGTAAAAATAGTCAGCTTGTGTTGATGTCGCTCAAGGCGGGCGAGGAGATCGGAGAGGAGGTTCATGAGCTCGATCAGTTTATTCGTTTTGAAGCAGGGGAGGCGAAAGTAATTTTGGATGGCGTGGAACATGCCGTAAAAGCTGATGACGCGGTTGTGATTCCAATGGGCGCTCGGCACAATGTCATCAATACAGGTGCGGGAGCACTCAAGCTCTATTCAATTTATTCTCCACCAGAACATAAAGATGGAACTGTGCATGCAACGAAAGCAGACGCTCGCGAAGAGCACTTTGATGGCATTACAACAGAGTAGTAATACAAGATACGCGTAAGGAAATACCGGAATTACAGGTATGAAAAATAAGCATTCAGGGCATATCTATCGGTCGTGGAAACATGTATTTGTTGTGATATTTTTTGTATCATTACCGTTTTTGTATACGCTTCTTTTTGCTGAATACGCAAATATTGCGGCGGGTGTACTTGCACAAGATTTTTCACTTTCACTTCTTCGTATCATGGTGGCATATGTTTTTTCTGCGGTGATCGCATGGATATGCGCAGTATTGTTTTATCGTGGACGAGCGGCGACAATTTCTCTTCCAATCTTTGATGTGTTACAAAGTTTTCCTACGTTTGCCGCCTTACCGCTCGCGGTACATGTATGGGGAGTCTCAGATACGACCGTTGTTGTATTTCTTGTGTTGACTGTCGTGTGGCCGATTTTTTTCTCAATCATTAGCTCGCTCAAGCTTATCCGAGATGACTGGCAAGAAGCAGTCGAGGTTTTTGATTTACGTGGGTACCAATATTTTCGTAAGTTTTTGTTGCCTGCAAGCTTACCAGGGCTTATTACGGGGTCGATCATTGGTCTTGGGGAAGGGTGGGAGGCGCTCATTGCAACGGAGATGCTTGTTGGTACTCCGCGTGGGTTAGGAAAATTTTTTCAAACTTTTGCTGATAATGCGACCGTGACGGCACTTGGTATTTTTGGATTTTTGCTTGCGGTGTTTGTCATTAATAAATTTGTGTGGCTCTCGATGCTTGAGTGGAGTCATGAGAAGATGGATCAATAATATGAGCGCTATTTTGACATTAGATTCTGTATCAAAAACGTTTTCTCAAGGAGAGCGTAAGGGTATCTCTGTTTTGAAAGATATCTCCCTTGAAATTAAAGAGCATGAGTTTTTTATACTTGTCGGTCCTTCAGGCTCTGGCAAATCCACACTCCTTCGTATTATGAGTGGACTGGAGCGTGAATATACCGGATCAGTCGTGCTTGCACCCGGATATAATAAGCGTGATATGAGTTTTGTATTTCAACAGTTTGCTCTTTTACCGTGGCTTACGGTGTATGAGAATATCGAGCTTGGGCTTTTGTCTCGAGTAGCCTCTGAGCATGAGCGTGCAGAGATTGTAAATAAGGAGCTTGCTCAATTTGGGCTTGAACGTTTCGCGCGCTCTTATCCAAAAGAACTTTCAGGGGGGATGCGTCAGCGCGTTGGTCTTGCGCGGTCTCTTGCTGTGAGTCCAAAGATTTTATTTATGGATGAACCATTTTCTGAACTCGATTCATTCACGGCCGAAGAGCTTCGTGGCGAGTTGCTTAATATATGGCGTGAGCGCGGGCTTACTGTTATTATGGTTACTCATATTGTAGAAGAGGCGATCGAACTTGCTGATCGTATCGCAGTATTTACTCCACGGCCGGCACGCGTCGAACGGATTTATGAAAATACACTCTCGCGACCACGCAATAGGCGAGCAGAGCAGTTTTTTGATCTTGCAGATAAACTATACGCGACTATTAAGCCATAGTCGTACCTCATTTTATTTATGGAAGCATTTCTTGAACATTATTTTTCGTTGTGGCATCCCCTCGGGTACGTCCTCGTTTTTCTCGGAATGGTTATTGAGGGAGATGTTATTTTCTTTACGGCAGCCTTTCTCGTACAGCGAGGCATTCTTTCTCTCCCACTAACGTTTATATCGGCATGGTCAGGCATTCTTATTGGCGATGCACTATGGTTTTATCTTGGAAGACGTCTTGCAGGGCATACGGGAGTTTTTGTTCGTTTTGTTGATCGTCTTGCATTACCGTTTGAGCGGTTACTGCGGGATCGGCCGGGACTCGCGTTTTTTATGGCAAAATTTCTCTATGGAGCAAATCATGCCATTATCGTACGGGCTGGTAAGGTGGGTATTGGAAGAAAGTTTTTTCTTCGTCGGAATTTTTTTGCCGCTCTCGCGTGGCTTTTTATTGTTGGGGGACTTGGTTATTTTTCAGGACTTTCAGCCTCTCTTGTCCAGCATCGATTAAAACTAGTTGAGGTTATCTTGGTTGTTGGTCTTGTGATGTTGTACGGAGCGGAATATATCCTGCGGTTACTCGTTAAAAAGAGTGAAGAGACGGGTCGCGAGTAGATTTTTACGTTTGAGAGAGAGGTGTTCGTTAGTGCTTTGCGGGGCATTTGCAGCCATGAGGTTTGATATACTCGTCAAAGTATTCTTCCCCGTAGTCATAGGAGAGTTCTTCTCCTGCAAAAATATTTTTTCTCGAAAAAATAAACACACGATTGCCGTCTATCTCTACACGACAGTTTGGTTTGCAGGAATGATTAATATATCGAGCAAGATTTGAGCGTATTGTACCGTCTATGGTACATTTTTTACTAATTTCAAATAGATATTTTCCACCCTTGCGATCCGCTTGAGCTGCATTGAGCATCGGGCCATGGTATTCGATAATAAATGATCGAAAGGGAATATCTTTTTTTGCAAAGAGACCGAGTCCTGTCTTGCTGCGCTTAACGAGTAATAGGTGTTTTGATTTTCGTGGTTTTTGAAATGGCATACTGATGTATATACCATATGAATGCATATGGATGCCATTGTGGATTATTGATGATAGAATAATTCGATGGAGACGATAGTATTTGGTGGCGGATGTTTTTGGTGTACGGAAGCTGTATTTACGCGTCTTCGCGGCGTTACCTCAGTAATGTCGGGATATGCTGGCGGCAAGACAGACAATCCAACATATGATCAGGTATCCGGAGGCAAGACCGGGCACGCCGAGGTAATAAAAATTGACTTTGATCCGGCAGTCATTATGCTTGAAGACTTACTTACGGTATTTTTTGCTACTCATGATCCTACGACGCTCAATAAGCAGGGACACGACGTTGGTACGCAATATCGCTCGGTTGTCTTGTATACGACTGAAGATCAAAAAGTTAAAGTAGAAAAATTCATCAAAGATCTTGATGAGGCAGATCAGGGAGGGAAGCCGATTGTCACAGAGGTGAAGCCTCTTGAGAAGTTTTTTGAGGCAGAGGAGTATCATCGTGACTACTATTCAAATAACTCTTCTCAACCATATTGTCAGATTGTTATTAGCCCGAAGCTCAAAAAATTACAAGATAGATTTGCCGCACTACTCAAAGCCGCAGACGAAGCGTAAGAAGTGGTCTTTATAGGCTACTTGACTTAATAATTAATTTGTTGTACTATTAAAGCATTGTAAGACTCTATGCAGAATGACCGAACAACTCCCGTGACATTTTATGGCCTCGACATCGCGCCGAGGTTACTTGATATTTTGGCGCAGTTAAAATTTACAACACCAACGCCTATTCAAGAAAAAGCTATCCCAGTCGCGATTGAAGGCAAGGATGTGATTGGTATCGCGCAGACTGGTACGGGTAAGACGCTCGCATTCGGTATTCCTATGATTCAGCGGATCATGCAGACAAAGGGTCATGGATTGGTTGTTCTCCCAACGCGCGAACTTGCTTTACAGGTTGAAGAGACGTTTCGTAAGGTTGGTCACACGCTTGGATTGCGTACCGCAATTCTCATCGGTGGAATGTCGATGAGACCTCAGATACAGGCGATCTCAAGAAATCCTGATATTATCATTGGGACGCCAGGACGTATTATCGATCATATGGAACAGCGAACTCTCTCTCTTGGGAAGGTTGATATTTTGGTTCTCGATGAAGCTGATCGGATGCTTGATATGGGATTTGCCCCTCAAATTAAAAAAATACTTCACGTATTACCTCGTGAGCGTCAGACGATGCTTTTTTCAGCAACAATGCCGGATGATATTGTACGCATCGCAACGCAACATATGAAACTTCCGCTCCGCGTGGAGATTGCGCGTCCGGGAACAGCGTCAAAAAATGTTGAACAAGAACTTTTCGTATTAAAAAAAGAAGACAAGGTTGCCCTTCTTGAGAAATTACTTTCTCAGTATCGCGGTACCGTACTCGTATTTTCTCGCACAAAACATGGTGCAAGAAAAATCTGTCAGTCGATTTTGAATATGGGACATAAGGCAGCGGAAATCCATTCTGGAAAATCTCTTCCTCAGCGCAAAGCCGCACTCGAAGGATTTAAGACGGGGATTAATCGTGTGCTTGTCGCTACAGATATCGCATCGCGTGGAATTGATGTCGTTGGTATCGAGCTTGTGATTAACTTTGATATTCCCGATAACCCGGCAGACTATATTCATCGTATCGGCCGTACGGGTCGTGCAGGACAGGCTGGACGAGCGATTTCATTTGCAACGCCAGAGCAAGGGCGCGAAGTGCGCGAAATCGAAAAGCTGTTACAGACTTTGATTGCGATTTCTGAGTTGCCAGAACTTCCTCCACGTAGACCGCGCGTTCATGTGCCTGATGAAGAGCCACGTCGTTTTGAGCGACGCCCTCGATCATCGGCTCCACGGAGCGGAGGAGCAAGACGCCCACCATTTCGCGGCCGTAGATAAAAAAATCACCGATCTCTCGGTGATTTTTTTGTTTGGTTTTTGGTTAGCAGCTCAGCGCGGCACGACATTGAGTTTTTTGCTCTCCGGGGAGTGAGTCACATGCACCGCATTGCGACGTTCTCATGGGACCTCCGTCATCTAACATGGGATTGTTGTTTGGCGGTATGCCATTCATGGCTGGGATATCTTTCATCATTGCGTTCATATCAGAAAACGTGATGTTTGATGGAGGTACAAACAAGCTTGCGTCTACTGACCATGCGCTGCAAGAGTATGCTACTTCTTTATTGATATCAATTTGGTTTTGTTTGCCGGCAGTTGGTTTTTCGATTTCTGTGAGGCTCATCTTAAACCCTTGGCTCATGGAATCGCTCCAGACGTGACTGGTATTATCTACAACGATCATGTGGCTCTTTTCACTTTTTCCAGCGACAAGAGATTCAAAATCTCCGCGCATTTTTCCAGAAGCTACATATACGGTGCCCGATGATGCTGCGTTGTCACCTTCAATGCTTTCGCTGAAGGTACATTTTTGTGGAGATGTGCTCGTCAAAAGACTTTTCATTGATGTTGCTTTACCTTGTTGTGAGGTCAGGTCAGAGTTGGTATCGCGCATCATGGTGCCTTTGCCCATAAACATATATGCCGCGACGCCTCCGACGATAACAACTCCCACGACCGTTGAAATGATTATTTTACTGTTCATAAAATTTTTGGATATAAAGTAATAATACTTGGATTGTAGCTGATGTCGTGACTATGTGCTATGACGAGCTAATTTCAACCGTAGCGATAACACCTGAGTGATCCGAGAGACGTGTATCAAAGGGTTTTGTTTCTATGATTGTGAGGGGAAGCGTAGCAAAGATATAGTCGAGGCGCATGAATGGTGTGCGATTGTTGTGGCGCACGTGAGGCCACGTTGCTTCTTTTTCAAAGTGTTTTTTATCAAGTGCTGGCAATGTGTGGAACCCTTTGTTCGATATAATGCGCAAGCTAGGTTCATTGAATGAAGAGGCATTAAAGTCTCCGGCAAGAATAACGGGTGTCTCAGGTTTTATGAAAGACATCAGTTCTCGAGCCTCGGTATCGCGTACACGTGGGTCAAAGGGATCGAGATGAGTATTAATGATAGTGCCGATACCTTCTATCTCGGCTCCAATAAATCCACGGTTGATAGAGACGAGGAGGCTGAGAGGATTACCGGAGCGCAAAAGAGAGTGACGTTTAAACTGGCGCGAAAATGTTGAGAGGAGAGGAAGTCTACTGATGATAGCGTTATTGTGAGGTAAGATACGTTGCGGTGCTTTCGCGACATATCCAAAACCTAAGCGTTCGCGGATAATCTCCGTAACGTCCGGCCAGCGGATTGCCGCGGCGTTTGATTCTTGGATACAGACAATATCAGGTATGGGATCAAGTGATTTAAGTCGGTGGGCGATATGTTTTGCATTCGCCTCCATTGATTTTTTTGGATGACGAAATGATGTATATGCGCTGCGGATATTTTTTGGCATGCCTTGTCCGTGACGGATGTTTAAGGAGGCGATGACAATTCTTTGATTGCTGTCCATGTATAGAGATAAGATTATGTATGATTGTGCCCCACTTGGGGAGGTATTTCAATCGGTAGAGTTTTGAGGGTAACTGAGGCGTGCTTCATAGCGTTTTAGTATGTATACATGCGAATCATTAAATCATTTTACTCATACGCGTGGTCAGTCGCCGCGATAGTAATTGTCACGATGCTATGCGCGCTACTTTATGCATCGGTACAGTTTGTCATGCGTAGTAATGCCGATGATCCTCAGGTTCAAATGGCGGAAGACGCCGCACACCGATTAGAAAGAGGTGAAGAACCACTCAGTATCGTTGGGAAAGAGAATATTGATGCCACAAAAAGTCTTGCGCCGTTTCTCAGTATTTTTGATAAGGAGGGGATGCTTCGTGCCTCATCTGGGTTACGCGATCAATCAATAGGAACGCCGCCGGCCGGAGTTTTTGAATACGCAAAAATTCACAAAGAACATCGATTAACATGGCAGCCAAAGTCTGATCTAAGGATTGCTATTGTGCTAAGACACGTCGATGGATCACATGAAGGTTTTGTGCTCGCGGGGCGATCACTTCGTGAAGTTGAGTTACGAATAGACCGTGTCACAGGATTAATTTTTATCGGATGGCTTTTGAGTATTGGTGCAATCGGTGGGTATGTGTGGTTTGAAAAACGTAAGGGTATCAAAATGCAGATTGAGAGTGATTGATCCTTTTTGCTAGAGCGTTATATTATAAGTATGGGGCAAAAAATATTTTTAGTAATAACACGTCTTTCTCTTGGGTGGTTGATGTTTTATGCGGGCATTACGAAAGTATTAGATCCTGCGTGGTCTGCGGCCTTTTATCTCAAGGGAGCAAAATTGTTTCCTGGGTTTTACGCGTGGCTTTTAAGTCCGTCGATTTTGCCTGTCGTTAATTTTGTGAATGCATGGGGGCTTACGTTGCTTGGCGTTTCACTCATACTGGGTGTGATGGTTCGTCTGAGTGCTCCTCTGGGGGCTCTATTAATGATTTTGTATTATCTTCCGATTCTTGATTTTCCGTATCCAAATGCTCATGCATATATTGTCGATGAACATATAATTTATGCTGTTCTGTTGTTGTATTTTGCCAGTGTGCGAGCAGGGCGTACGTTTGGCTTGGATGCAGTATTAACAAAAAAATCTATACTATCAAAATTAGGGTAACCGTATGAATAATGAACGATCATTACTTCGAGTTTACAAAAAGAAATCATGGTGACGGTGCGCGCAGTATTTTTCATTGAATAAGATTGAGTATATAAGGGTGGATAATAAAAAACCTCCGACCGTGGAGGTTTTTATTATGGTACGAGGTGCCACAGATCATTGTTCCAGTGCCACACGTTGTCCATGCCTCCCGCCATCCATATTGTGTCATGGAATACCGTAGCGGTGTGATCTTCTCGTCCGATCCAGGGCGCAGCTGTTTTAAGGGCATGCCACGTGATGCCGTCGCTTGTAAACCACGTATCATTAAGTCCGCCCGCTTTTCCCCAGCCACCGATGATCCAAAGTTTATTATCGAATACAAATGTTGAATGTCCATGACGCGCTGGCCACGGAGGAGTATCAGAAAGAAGTTTCCATGAAATGCCGTCGTCAGATGTCCAAATATCTTGTTTGATATCTTTTTTAAGATCGATCCCACCGATGATCCATAATTTATTTTCAAATGTTGTTAACGTATGATCGTATCGCGGTGACCACGGAGCGTGCTCAAGTGCTTCTTTCCACGTAGTTCCATCACTTGAAAGCCATACATCATTTTTTGTTGATCGATCGTCAAATTGTACTCCGCCCGCAAGTACGAGTGTATTATTCATGACCGCAACACCATGTCCTTCGCGGGGAGTAAATGGGCGAGTTGAAGTTGCGCGCATCCACGAAGCACCATCATTTGAATACCAAATGTCATCTTGGTAGCCGTGGACTTTATTCCATCCGCCCAGCATCCAGAGTTTATCGCGAAACGTTTCGATCTCCATAGAGCGACGCGGTCCCCATGAACCGCGTGCAGTAACAAGTGACCATGTTGTGCCGTCTTTTGTTTTCCAAATTTCGGCAAAGTGAGGAGCGTTCCAATATTCTACAGAATCATTTTGTGCAATTGGATTTCCGTTGAGCCCTCCGAGCATCCAGAGCGTGTCGTCCCACACGTACCATGCATGAGCATCTCGAGGAGACCATGGTGTGCTCGATGCCGCTCGTTCCCAGTGCCATGTTGTGTAGGACTCGGGACGTGCGGTTTTTAATACTGAGATAATTGCAGGTGAAGTATCGTATGTTTCGCGTGTTATTTTTAACATTGAAGAAAGCCGCCAAAATGCCGCGATCAGCAATATTATTCCAGTGAGTCCTATGAGTTTCCAATTCATAAAATGGTATACCGTGCAGTCTAGCGATTTTTTTCATATTTGAACATAGATTATGCTATAGTCTTTTCTATGCATTCCGTAGATGGTAAAAATCTGGCGCTTGCGCGTGTTTTAATTCTTGATGAATTGCTCGATCTTCAGTTGTATCGACAGTTGCGTACGCGTGCGGTAGGCGATCTCGCGGGACTCCTCGATGAACTTATTGTGACCGAGGCGAGGCATTTGAAGTTTTGGCAAACTTTTTATGGGATGGGACTTGATACGCTTGATTTGAAGCGGAGGATAAAATTACGAGGTTTGGTATTTTTCTGTAGAATATTTGGTGATGCTGCCGCGTATCTTGTACTTGAGGCGATTGAGATTTACGGTATTAAAAAATATCTTCGAGTGTGGAAAAAATATAAGGATGGGCCACTTGGTAAGGCTGTCAGATCAGTTCTTGAAGACGAGTTGCAACATGAAGATACAATTGTCTCAAGAGCTGAGGCAAGAAAAATTCAACCAGAGCGTATTCGGAATATTTTTCTTGGTATGAACGATGGACTGGTAGAAATGCTTGGAGCAGTGAGCGGATTTTTTGCCGCATTTCAATCGGTGACGATTGTTATTGCAGCAAGTATGATGGTTGCGATTGCAGGTGCGCTATCTATGGCCGCGGGCGCATTTGCGGCTACAAGTTCGCAGCGAGAGGTGGAAGATATCGAAAGTGGAAAGCGCGCGTTTGTATCGGGAGAAATAACTCCACAGAAGGGTAGTAGTCCGCTCGCCTCAGCTTTTGTTGTCGGTATTTCGTATGCATTTGGCGCTCTGATACCGATCATGCCAGTACTTCTTGGCGCGCGAAGTGTTGCCGTTTCATTTTTAGTTGCAGGTATCATTGTCGTGGGAGTTTCTTACGTGCTCGCATTTTTATCAGGCATGAATATTCGTCGGCGTATTGTGTTGAATGTAAGTATTATTATCCTTGCGGTTGGTGTCACGTATGGCATCGGTGTTGCGAGTAAGAGTGTCTTTGGATTTGTCGTGTAAAGAAGGTCGTTGCGTGTATCGCAGGGTATCGCTAGACTGAATGTATGAGTTTCTTTTTCCCGAACCACAAGGTTTCAAAACAGGAATTTGATGAAGTAAAATCTTCTCTTTCGAGCAAGGGTTTTTCGCGAGAGAAGATTGATGAAGTTATTCAGATATTTCATGGAGATATGGCAGAGGCGGGAGATTATGAAGGCGTTGATGCTAAAGAAGTAACACAGGAATTACTTTGGCTTCGGAGTAATATTGGGAAACATCGATTAACCGAGAAAGATATCACAGTCCTCGAAGAGGTACTTAAAAAGCGTCTTTAAATATATGCATCTTCTTTCTCGATGGGTACTCGGTGCGCTTTCGCTTATGTGCGCGGCATACGTTGTGCCGGGTATTCATGTAAATACGATCTATACGGCACTTATCGTCGCACTCGTTCTTGGTTTATTGAATGCGATTGTTCGGCCCATTCTTGTGATTCTGACGTTACCGATTACAGTATTAACATTGGGACTTTTTATGCTTGTTATTAATGGAGGGCTCTTTTGGTTTGCCGCGCGAGTTATTGATGGGTTTTCGGTCGATAGTTTTTTACCGGCACTCGTTGGCGCGCTCTTAGTTTCAGTCATTAACTCTGTTGGCGGACGTCTTTTAGCTCACGCATACCGCGATTAATATATGATTCTTGCAACACATGCGATTGTTGGGGTCGCGCTTACTCGTCCATTTACATCATATGCAGCTGCTGCGGCCATGGGGTTTGTAAGCCACTATGTTTTTGATGCAATCCCACATTGGCATTATTATGTGCCACGCATTAAGCGTGTCGTGACAGCTACCAATTATAAGCCCGTATCATTTTTAAAGCCGGAATTTATACCAGAGCTTTTATTAATTATATCTGATCTGATGGGAGGATTTTTTGTTGCGGGACTCTTTTTTAGATCATCAAACATTACGCATATACTTGTAGCGGCATTTTTTGCCATTTTGCCTGATTTATTGGTAGGACTTTGTCGGTCAATGCCACATCCTGTACTTATCGCCCATGATAAATTTCATCGATTTATGCACGCAAGGCATTTGCTCGATGATTATCCAATTCTTGGTATTGGTTCGCAGGTACTTATTGTAGTGGGTATTTTATTCCTGTTCCGGTAAGATTTTTTTTGCTAGAGTACGATTATGCGAAAGGATCTTTTCTTGGCATTTCTTGGATTTTGGGTCGCTATTGTGCCATTTTTGCCGATTCACCGAGGGTCTACCCAGACGGCGCTTTTGGTTTTTTTGGGGCTCGGTATTGCGGTTTTAGCGCTTGTTTCAGTACGTCGGTCATCCGATGAGTCTCAATAGTCATGCGGCGAGCCGCACTTTATGATTATGTGGTTGTCGGTGGCGGTGTCGCCGCGGTTACTGCTGCCGAAGAAATTCGTACTCGCGATCCGCATGCGAGTATTCTTGTTCTTTCAGAAGAACAAGAGCCGCTCTATTCGCGAGTTCTTCTCCCGCATTATGTGCGCGGACGTATTGATAGAAAACAGGTATTTTTACGAACATTTGAACAGTTTGCGCCGAAGCGTATAGAGGTGTGGAGCGGTGAACATGCGATCGCATGTAACCTAGAGACTCGTGAGATTACCACGTCACTCGATAAGCTTATCAAGTATGAAAAATTGCTTATCGCGACGGGTGGTACGCCGCGCCCATGGGCCGGTGTTGATCAATCGGCCGCTGAAAATGTATATCGTCTTCAAACGCTTGCGGATGCAGATCGTTTGCACGATCGATTGCATATATCAAAGGCAAAAAAAGAAAAGCCCGTTGTTGTTGGAGGAGGGTTTATCGCACTTGAATTTGTCGAGTCGGCGGTACATGCCGGACTCGAACCCGAGCTCCTGCTCTCAGAGGAGAAATTTTTTGGTTCTATGCTCGATGACGCAGGATGGGAATTAGTTCAGAAAAATTTTGCCGCACATCACGTTAATATACATGCAGAGTCTGATGTTGCGCGTGTGATGGGCGCAGAACAAGGTGTTTCTGTCACAACGCGCAAAGGAGAAACATATTCGGGTGATTGGGTTGGTGTTGGTATCGGGATTGAGCGTAATTTAGCTCCATTTAAAGGCATCGGACTTGATATTGAGCGGGGCATTCGAGTGAATCAATATCTGCAGTCATCAATTCCTACAGTCTGGGCTGCGGGTGATATTGCCGAGTACGTGGATGTAGTTTTTGATAAATACCGTATTGTTGGCAATTGGACGAATGCAGTGATGCAGGGCAAGGTTGCCGGTGCGAACATGGCTGGCGCTCAGATGGAATTTCGCGCGGTTTCTACGTACTCTATTACGAGTTTGGGATGGCACTTGACGTTTGTCGGAGAGACAGCGCTTACAGAAGGTATGGATGATTTAATTCGAATATGGCCTGAACATAACGGTTACGAAAGACTTTTTTTTGCAGGAGATGTATTGAAGGGAGCTATTTTGATTAACCAATTTAAACACAAGACCGCTTTTTCAGCCCTCATAGGTTCAGGGAGGCATCTGGGGGCGGTAAAAGATCAGCTTAAAGATCCTACGATTGATGTTGCAGCGCTTCTTTAGATTTTTATGGCGTGATATCGTCGGCCTCGTAGCAGGCGGGGCTATTTTGCTTTTTGGGTGGCATGTATGGGGATCGAGCGACGCGCTTTTGTACGATAGCGGTGTTCGAATTAGTTCCGCTGATGCTCCGCCCGCTGAAGAGCCAGTAGAGCATATCTCGACTCCAAAACCGCTCCGCGCAGTATATATGTCGAGTTGGGTTGCTGGTACAGAGTCTGTTCGAGAGCCACTTCTTCGATTCGTAGAAAATTCCGAAGTAAATGCAGTCATGATTGATATCAAGGACTATACGGGAAAGATTTCTTTTCCTGTTGAGAATAAGATTATTGATGCAGTCGAGGCTGATGAGCGTCGTATTCCCGATATTCGTACGCTGATCAAGCGGTTACATGAAAAGAATCTTTATGTCATCGGTCGAGTTTCAGTATTTCAAGATCCGTATATTGCTCGCCGTGTACCGGAAATTGCCGTCAAAGATTCGCGCGGAGGTATTTGGAAAGATAAACACGGTCTAAACTTTGTTGACCCAGGGGCTGAGTATTATTGGAGCTATATGGTAGAGATCGCCCGTGAAGCTGAGCATGTTGGTTTTGATGAGGTAAATTTTGACTATATTCGTTATCCGTCAGATGGCGCACTTAAATACGCGATTTTTCCGTATGCAAAGGGACGCGAAAGAAGCGTTGTGCTAGAGGATTTCTTTAAATATTTACGTACCAATACTCGAGATTTGGGTATACCTATCTCTGCTGATGTTTTCGGACTTACGACCTATTCGACAGACGATCTTGGTATCGGACAAATTTTAGAAAAGATAGTTCCTTATTTTGATTATGTAGCACCTATGGTCTATCCATCGCACTACGCACCTGGCTTTGAAGGATATAAAAATCCAGCGGAGCATCCATATGAGATTATTCTTATCTCAATGAAACGAGGAGTTGAACGTCTTAAGGCAATAAATGAAGATCCACAGAAACTTCGTCCATGGATACAGGATTTTGATTTGGGGGCTGAATATGGTGCCGCAGAGATTTTTAAGCAAAAACAGGCGATCCATGACGCAGGACTTGATTCATGGATGAGTTGGGATCCGGCAAATAAATATACAAAAGAAGCCTACAAAAAACAGTAAGCGTTATTTGGGTTATGCACAATCAATATTCGCTAGTAGTAAGAAAGAGTTTATAATGAGTTCAAAGGCTATTTAGAGATATGGACGAACAGCCATTAGCGACGGGAGTAATGCAAAAATCACGGCGAGAAATCGCGCTTGTGGTTTTTGCGTTCGTCGTATTGGTCGCTGTTGCAGTATATTATCTCTTGCGCGGAGGATTTTTAGGTCCAAAACTCACTCCGGGAGAGCAAAAGCGAGCAGAGTTTCGTCAGGATTTGCAGGCACTTGGCAATTTGAAGAAAGCCGATGCGCGTCCTTTGACTCGCGAGGAGCAGAAAAAGTCTTTGAAACAAGTAGACGGAGTCCGTGAAGAGCGAGTAGTCGTGCCACAGACCAAGGCTGATTACAGAGAGGATTTAAAAGCTCTTGGGATGATACAGGGTCAATAATATTTTATCTTTTATATATACAAAGTCGGGTTACCAATTATCAGATATATGAATTCTATGTTTGAAAAAATTACATCACAAATGAAAACGGTCGCAATGGTTGTCTCGGTAGCATTTCTTGCTTCCGCAGTGAGTGTTATGGCAGATTGGTCGCCACCGCGAACGCCAGCTCCACAATGTGTGACTGATCCGAGTAGTCCTGATTTTCATCCAGGATGTTTACCTCCACTCAACCAAGGCGATGTTACGCAACGCAAAGAGGGAGCTCTAGGTATTGGGGGGTCATTTTTGGTAGAGGGGTATTCTCACTTTGTTGAAAATGTAGGAATTGGTCTTTCTGATACATCTGCTCCCGCTGGTTCAAAACTTTCTGTACAGGGAGGTATTACGATCGTGCGCCCAGAAGGAAACTTAAACGTTGCAGGTCATGCACTTGCATTTGAGTCGTATGACGCAGCTTCTGTAACGGAAGGTCCTCGTACATGGGTGCCTAATGATCCAAACCCTGTATCAAACTCATCAGGCGATACGACTCCAGGAGGAAATCCATTTGGCGCAAACCCAACGTTGATCTATCAGTGTTTACCATCAGATAGTGGTAATACCTATATCGATATTGCACAGCTTGGTCGCCCACCAGGACCCCCAGGACCGTATTACCGTAGTGAAGTGACGTGTACATCAAATACTTCTTCGTATTTTGTCCGTTCTAACGGTGGTACGCTTGAGTTTTTGAATAACGCACAAAATACTAACGTTGCGCTTACTCAAGGCGGTAATCTTGGTGTAGGAGTTTCTGCTCCAACAACAAAATTACAGATAGGAGAAGCGGGTGGGAAATTGACGAGTGTTGGGGCAGCCTCATTTTGGGGAAGTACTGGCTTATACGGAACTCTTACAACATGGGATACAGACGGTGTGTTCATCGGGCTTAAGGATAATGGGGTAGATCATAAAGACGCACAGATTATCTGGGGTGATAATGATGACGATCTTCTCAAATTTACGAAACAAAGGTGGGGTGCTCCCGCACCTGCTCCGGTAGATATCATGTCATTGAGTCCAAATGGTAATGTCACGATTGGTAGAAACTTTGATGCCTACGATCTTGCATGGGGCACGGGTGGTCTAAACGTAGACGGACAAGTAAAGGCAGGACGTTTTGTTGACGATGATACAAACTTTTATGCAGACCTCAACGCAGGCGCCAATCTTGGAGGTGACTGGGTTACGGGCGGAGCGTTTCGAGGTTCAAGTCTCTGTATCGGAGCTGACTGTAGAAATGCATGGCCAGCAGGTGGTGGAGGCGGCGGTAGTACACTGACTATTGGTAGCTTTGCCGCAACTCACGAAGATCATTCACACGCAGGTAATGGATCAAAAACAGTAACTTCTATGGAATGGGTTCGTTGCTCGTTTAAAAGTAGAAACCAAAATGGTGGGAGTCCGCCTCCACCTACATATAGTTTTGTCACCACAGGTGGCGCTACAACAGGTCCAGCCGGATCGGGTTGTGAGGCTTCAGAATACACGGCAGGAACAAACAGATTTGTTGTTGGCGCATTTTGCCCTGCGGGTCAGAAAATTGTGAGCGGAGGTGGAGCGGGATATCGTGTTTTAGGTGATGATCGACCGACCGATATTCTAGTCTCTGAGCCTACAACAGGGGCAGGATTCTCCATGGTAAGCGGTACAGCGCGTGCATCATGGGGAGCTGCGCCTGGGGGTACAGCTGAGGGTTGGCGCGTTGCGGTAGTAAATACAGATGATTACGATGGCGTTTCTGTATATGCGATGTGCGCCAACTAGTAGTTTGATAGAAATAAATATTTAACAACTTTAACGTCAAAACGGCGTGAATAACTGGAAAAAAATAATACTTAGTGGCGTCGCTGTTCTCGCTGTTGTTTCAGCTGTTCGTCTTGACGTTACTTCATTTGCTTCTGCGGCTGCCGTTCCATTTTCTGGATGGGCATGGGGAGCTACGGATGCGGGCGGCGGTATCGGTTGGACAAGCTTTAACTGTGAACAGGGCGGATCTTGTCCGGCAAGTGACTATAAAATAGAACGACAAGATGACGGCGCGCTCACTGGTTTTGCATGGAATGACGCGATCGGATGGATCCAATTTAATCCACCGCAAGATTCAAAATATCCAAATGGATATCCAGAGGCTCCGTATGAGCCTGCTCGTTTGGCGGTTACGAATTCTCCTGCCACAGGCGATGGAGGACTTGTTGGGTGGGCACGTGCGTGCAGTGTATTTCGTTCAGGATGTTCTGGACAATTACTTGCTATGGGTACGGGCGGATGGGATGGTTGGATTAAGTTATCCGGATCAACTGACGGCGGAGGAGATGATTACGGAGTTTCTTATACGGCGAGTACAAAAAGATTTGCAAATTCAGCGTGGGCGGGAGAGCTTGGTTGGATTGAGATGAGTAGTGTATCGGCGGATGATACTACCGTGACGAATAATTGTGAGTTTAGTGTTTTAAATATTTCTGACCAGACCGTAAATGCGGGCGACAGCATCGTTGTCCCCGTGCATATTGATTTTGCCGCAACCGCACAGGCGTCAGACAGCGTAGAGTCATTTAGTATTACCGGTTTGCCTGCTGGCGTTACGGCGTCAGCGTTTTCACCAGATTCATGTGCTGCTACTCCAGGAGGTTCATGTGATACGTCGGTAACACTTACTGCTTCTTCAGCAGTAAGTGGGGGTGATCCAGCCCTTGGTATACTTGCAAGTGGTGACGGATGTGTTGCTCCAAAAGAAAATTTTACGCTCCATGTAAATCCTATCGATCCATTCCTCCCTTCGTTATCGTATAGTCCGCTCTCTCCGATTGTGCCTGGGGCTACCTCTCCAACACGCACGGTTGTTTCAGTGAGAACTAATAGTGGAACCCCGGAGCGAGTGCAATTTGAAATGAGAAGTGTGCCAGCAGGATTTATTGTGAGCGACTTTAATACGGGAGATCCATTTGATCCGGCGCAGTGTACTCCAGATTGTTCAACTCCATTGCAAATTCTTGTTGATGCGAGTGTTTCGTTGGGAACACATCTTATCCGCGTGGGACTTGTTGGGCACGCGGGGGTCTTTGTTGATATTCCGGTAGAGGTTATCAACTGTACCCCACCAGTGTTACCGGGAGATCCACCAATTGATCCGCGTTGTAGCGTCGCATTTACGATTGAACATAATCCACGTGGCGGTGCGCATCCGCATCAGCAGTTTGATGCTCTTGTTGAGATCTCTGGAACTACGACAGTTCGTCCAACTCGTTTATCAATTCGTCCAAACTCGACCGCGCGTCCAGAAGATATTGGTGATATCGAAATATGGGTTGATGATGTACAGCTCGATACAGCAGGGTGCGACTTAGACGCAAGAAATCCTGATTTTGAACACTGTGGTGATGGCGTAGGCGATGGAACGCGTCCTACAGAACAACCTTTTGTCTATAAGTATCAAAATATTACGGGAACAAGACCTCAAGGGCATGCAAATCGTGTGACTATCCCAGGTACTTCAGCTCGATTTAATTCGATTCAATTTGATGCAAGAAATAATCTTGCCGGTAGTGCAAATGGAGGACGTTATATTGTCACTATTCGTGCACAATCAGTCCCACATCCAAGTGAGGTTGCGGAGGCGGATATCGTGGTGGTTGTGAAGAAGGCAGAAAATACTTCCACGAATCAATAATACGAATTCATATGATTTACGAATTTTATGGGGAAGAGTGTCCTCACTGTATTACCATGAAGCCGCTTGTGGATAAGCTTCGTCTTGAGGGCGTCTTAGTTGAGCAGTTTGAGGTTTGGCATAACGATAATAATGCTCATAAACTTCATCAATATGATGATGGTTCAAAGTGCGGTGGTGTACCGTTCTTTGTAAATCCCGAAACAAAAAAGTTTATTTGCGGAGAGGCGAGTTATGAGGAGCTCAAAGCACTTGCTGGATAGTGTGGCGAGATAGTACAATCGTCTCATGTACGATCTTATTATCATGGGCGGTGGTCCTGCGGCGGTTGCGGCGGGAGTTTATGCGGCTCGAAAAAAAATTCACACACTTTTAATTACCGAAACATTCGGAGGACAGTCAGAGGTATCAGCTGATATTCAAAATTGGATTGGCACGGTTTCAATTGCCGGCATCGATCTTGCTCGGAATTTTGAGGCACATATCCGCGCGCAAGAAGATATCACTATTGTGACAGGACAGAAGGTTGAGAAGGTAACGCAGGGTGAGGACAAAATTTATATGGTCTCAACGAGCGAGGGCGTAACATATCGTTCCCGTACACTCATTATTGGTACGGGCGCGAGACGGCGTAAGCTTGGTATTCCTGGCGAAGAGGAACTCAATGGTAAGGGAGTTGCATACTGTGCTACATGTGATGCGCCGCTTTTCAAGGGAAAAGTTGTCGCGGTTGTTGGGGGTGGAAATGCAGGACTTGAGTCGGCCGTTGATCTTTTACCATATGCTTCGAAGGTATATTTGCTCGAGTACGGTGAGACTCTCAAGGGAGATCCAATAACACAGGCAAAAATGTTGAAGGGAGGAGTTGAGGTTGTATACAATGCGCAAACCGCAAAAATAGTCCCAGATAAAGACAATAGATTTGTTGCTGCGCTTGAGTATCTTGATCGAAAGACAAATACACCAAAATCTCTCGACGTACAAGGAGTATTCGTTGAAATTGGTTCTGTCCCAAATTCAGATATGGTTGCTGATTTGGTAACGCTTAACAAAATGAAGGAAATCGTTATCGATCATAAGACTTCCTCGACATCGCGAGAGGGTATTTGGGCGGCAGGGGACGTAACCGATGAAGTATTCAAGCAAAATAATATTTCCGCGGGCGATGGAGTGAAGGCGGCTCTATCTGCGTATATGTATCTCCAAAGTCTTTCAAAGTCATGAACGTTGCAATCAATGGGTTTGGTCGTATCGGTAGGCTTTTCTTTCGACAGGCTTTTTCTGATCCATCGATGACGATTGTTGCGATTAATGATCTTGGAGATGTTGATAATCTTGCGTACTTACTAAAATACGACACGGTATACGGACGATGGGATAAAGAAGTAAAAGCGGATGTCGCGCGCAATATGATGATTATCGATGGCAAAGAAATTCCTGTTGTTAAGGAAAAAGAAATGACAAAGTTGCCGTGGGCAAAATTTAATGTTGATGTCGCCGTTGAGTCGACTGGTCTTTTTGAGTCATTCGAAAAAGTAAGAGGACATATAACAGCAGGCGCCAAGCGTGTTGTGATTACTGCTCCAGCAAAAGATGAAGACGGACCCGATCAGAAAACGATTCTCAATGGGATTAACGATGCGCAGTTTAAGATGTGTACGATCTCATCAAATGGATCGTGTACGACAAATTCAGTATCTCCCGTGGTTTCAATCCTCGCGGAAAATCCTGGAATTGAGAAGGCGATGCTTACGACTATCCATGCCTATACTGCGACACAGCGCATTGTTGATGGGCCTGATGGCAAAGATTGGCGTCGAGGGCGTGCAGGCGCGCAAAATTCAGTACCGTCCACTACGGGCGCTGCGATCGCCGTAACACGTGTTGTAGAGTCTCTCAAAGGTAAATTCGATGGTATTGCCGTTCGAGTACCGGTACCCGCGGGGTCTCTTTCAGATATTACGTTTCTTACAAAACGACCGGTAACAGCTTCCGAGATTAACGATATTTTACGAAAAGCATCGGAGGAGCCACGATGGAAGGGTATTTTGAAGGTTACTGACGAACAGCTGGTATCTTCTGATATTGTGGGGCAGCCCTTTGGCGCAATCGTGGATACAAGTTTTACAAAAGTTGTTGATGGTAATTTTGTGAAAGTACTTTCATGGTATGACAATGAATGGGGGTACGTGAGTATGCTTTTACGCCATGTGCGTAGCGCGGGACTTGCAGGTACGGTGTAATTTTTTTCTCAATACACATCAAAACGGGTTCTTAGGTGCCCGTTTTGTGTTACAATAAAGCTATTATGAAGGTTTATCTGGCAACTGATCACGCGGGGTTTGCTGCAAAAGAGGCGCTTAAAAAAGAGCTCGTGCGGAGTGGATTCGAGGTTGTTGATTACGGAGCGCATGCATTAAGAAAGAATGACGATTACCCAGACTTTATCCGTAAGGCTGCTCGAGCACTCTCACGTCATCCAGAAGACGTTGCATTTTTATTTGGTGGATCTGGTCAGGGGGAGGCGATGGCGGCAAATCGTTTTAAAAAAGTACGCGCGGCAGTGTTTTATGGTGGACCCGAAGAGATTGTGATCTTGTCACGAGAACACAATGATGCCAATGCGCTTTCATTCGGCGCACGTTTTATTTCAGTGCGGGTAATGGTGAAGGTTGCGATGGTATGGCTGGATACTAAATTCTCTAAAGATGCTCGTCACGCGAGGCGCATCAAAAAAATAGATCACGCGTCGTAATATGATTGAAATTATCCCTGCGATCAATGTTGATACGTTTGATGAAGTGATGGAGCGCATTAAAATTGCTGAGCCATATGTTCAGACGATTCATATTGATGTGTCAGATGGATCATTTACATCGCATGCGGTATGGCATGACGCCAGTGCTGTCTCCCGTCTTGTTACCCGCGCTGCCATTGAGATTCACTATATGGTTGACCGACCAGAGAATTCAATTGAGCCGTGGCTTTCCGCTCCTACGGTTAAGCGAGTCATTGTTCATGAAGAATCAACGCGTCGAGTAGGAGATCTTATCCATCATGCGCATGCACTTGGCAAAGAGTTAGGTGTCGCGATTAAACCACAGACTCCATGGGAGCGACTTGAGCCTTTTTTGATCATGGCAGATATGGTGCAAACGCTTGCGGTAACTCCAGGTCCATCAGGGCAACAATTTGACGAGAGAGTGCTTGAAAAGATATTGAAGTTACGTCAGCAAGCCCCAGGTATTCCAATCGAAGTTGACGGAGGTATTCATTCGGGAATAGCGCATCAATGTATTGAGGCGGGAGCGACGCGTCTTGTCGTTGGTTCAAGTCTTTTTACTCCTGATATGCCATTTGAACAAGCGCTTGAAATTTTAAAGCGAGATGTTGGTATTTGATCGTTTGCGTAGGGTTGTAGTCGCGTGCGGAGGGCTTGTCGTGGGCGCGAGCCTTGTCTACGGACTTTACTTGGCAGGCGATTCTTTTGCGCGCGTGTTGGGACTCGGATCATTTGTGACAGAAAAACTTGATACGATACCCCATGTTGTGATGCAAGAGAAAGTATCGGATAATATCTCCGCAGATTTTTTTTATCGGCCACTTGAACATGGTGTTCCCGATATTCCAAAAAATGGAAAAGCGGTTTACGCAGATTTAAACAGTATGACACTTGCGCTCTACGAACAGGGTGAAAAGAAAGCGGAATTTCCCATCGCGTCAAAGGGGCGTCCAGGGTCATATTGGGAAACTCCAACGGGCGAATATCGGGCACTTACAAAGGAGCAGAATCATTTTTCTTCGATTGGTGAAGTATGGATGCCCTACAGTATTGGATTTTTTGGGAACTTTTTTATTCATGGTTGGCCTACGTATCCCTCGGGGGCAGCGGTATCACGCGGGTATTCAGGAGGATGCATCCGTTTAGAGACGGCTCATGCGGCTCAAGTATATGCGTTTGTTGATAAAGAGACACCTATTTTTGTTACAGAAAAACATGTGCCCGAAGCAGGGAATCTTGGATATCTTGCGCTTAACTATACCCGCCCGCCGGCAATTTCCGCGCAAGGGTTTATCGTGACAGATCTCGACAATGGGTATGTGTTCACGGAAAAAGATCGTTCAAAGCCGCGTTCAATCGCTTCAATAACAAAATTGATGACCGCTATTATTTCACTTGAAGCAGTTAATCAAGAGCGAGAGGTTGAATTTTCAAAGCAGGACGTTGATATTTATGGTAATTCAGGAAGTTTTATTCAAGGTGAAATACTTCGTGCAAAGGATCTCTTAGCTCCACTTTTATTGTCATCATCAAATGATACGGCCTACGCGCTTGCACGTACTATTGGCACCGATCGATTTGTTGGGCTTATGAATGATAAGGCTCGTGCACTCGGGCTTTCAGGTACTCATTACTCTGATCCATCGGGATTACAGCTTGAAAATGTTTCTACTCCAGAAGATCTCGCGAAACTCATGAAGTATATTAGAGATGTGCGCGAGCCCGTGTTAACGATGAGTCGAACTCGACAAGTTCGCTTCAAAACAAATAAAGGAGCACATACGTGGTTTAATTATAATTGGAAGAGTGACGATCCAGAGTTTTTAGGAGGAAAAGTTGGTTATACTGATGCGGCACGTAAGACATTAGTCTCCGCTTTTCGGCTGCCGCTCTCAGAATTCACAACACGTGATATCGCGCTTGTTGTTTTGGGATCGAGCGACCAGTCGGGCGACACAAAGAAACTTGTACATTGGGTGCGGGAGAATTTTGTATATGGTCATGTTCCTGACTCTCCGCTCGCAATTCCACCTCGCCCTGCCGCTGAGATACCAAATGAAGAGTACTCGATGCTTTTCGTCGGCGATCTTATGTTTAATCGAGGCGTTGAAGCAGTCATTGAAAAACAGGGTAAGAGTGATTTCACATTTCCTCTCAGAGGTATTGTAAGTACACTTTCAGAGGCAGATGTGACATTTGGAAATCTTGAGGGTCCGATTTCTGATAAGGGCGAAAAGCGTGGGTCCGAGTATTCTTTTCGTATGAATCCGGACACAGTTAAAGCTCTTTATGATGCTGGCTTTGATGTCGTATCATTTGCTAATAACCACGTTGGAGATTATGGACGGGAGGCGCTTGAAGATACGTTTCGGCGCTTGCAGGGCGCTGGTATTTTATACGCCGGAGCTGGATGGAACGCGGGGGAAGCTCATGAACCACAAATTCTTGAGCGCAATGGAATTAAAATTGGTTTTCTTGCATTTTCTGACGTAGGTCCTAAGTGGATGGAGGCGGGGGAGGCGCTTTCAGGGATTTCGCTTGCAAATGTTGAAACTGTGAAAGAAACGGTTCGACAAGCAAAAGATAAGGCTGATATACTGGTAGTATCTTTTCATTTTGGAGAAGAATACGAGATTCATTCGCGTAGTCGTCAGCAAGATCTTGCGCATGCTGCTATTGATGCGGGAGCAAAGATCGTCATTGGTCATCACCCGCATGTTGCCCAAGAGATTGAGCAATATGGAAATGGAGTGATCGCCTATAGTCTTGGAAATTTTGTTTTCGATCAGGCATTTTCTCCAGAGACAAAAGAAGCATTGATGTTGCGAGTGATCATGAAGGGGGCAGATATTAAAGAGATAGAACCTATCGCAGTAGAATTTAATTCACTATTTCAGCCACGTATTAAAAAATAACCATGGGATATTTAACAGACGATCAAGTAAAACTCCTTGAAGTAAAGGCAAACGATATTCGTCAGTCGATTATCGAAATGCTCGTTGCTGCTGGGTCTGGGCATTCAGCCGGACCGCTTGGTATGGCGGATGTATTCACCGCACTTTATTTTCATAGTCTTACACACAATCCCAAAGATCCATCCTGGGAAGGTCGCGATCGAGTAGTTCTTTCAAATGGTCATATTTGTCCGGTGTTATATGCGACAATGGCGCACGCTGGATATTTTCCTGTAGATGAGCTCAAGACATTGCGTAAATTTGGTACGCGCCTTCAGGGGCATCCTCATCGTACAAAGTTACCGGGCATTGAAACGAGTTCTGGTCCGCTTGGCTCAGGTCTTTCTCAGGCAGTTGGTATGGCGCTTGCCGCGCGCATGGATAAAAAAAGCTCATTTTTTTATTGTCTTATGTCAGATGGTGAGCATGACGCGGGGAATGTATGGGAAGCAGTACTTCTTGCCGCAAAAGAGCGTCTATGGAATTTGATTTGTATTATGGATCGCAATAGCATTCAAATTGATGGATTTACTGAAGATATCATGCCGCTTGAACCACTCCGCGCGAAGTATGAATCATTTGGATGGCATATCATTGACGTTGATGGACATAATATGGAAGCGCTCGTTGATGCGATTGAGCAGGGGAAGGCAGTGTATGAAAAACCGACAATGATTCTTGCACATACAATTCCAGGGAAAGGAGTCGAGTTTATGGAGCGGCGATATGAATGGCATGGTGCTCCGCCAGGAAAGGGTCCGACAGATGCAGTGCCGGCGGATAAGCAGGCGGAGGAAGCGTTGCGTATGCTCCGGACTCTTGGGGGGAAAATCCAAAGCGAACATGAATAGTGGATCCATCTCAACGCAGAAAAGTGAATATCGTATGCTCGTCTTTCTCATCATTTCTTTTTTAGCGGCAGTCGTGATTATCTGGCAGTGGGTTAAGACGGTGCGTGAGCTCGATGCACTGTCTGCGGGGCAAGGAAATTTACGCTTCGTATTGCCAAAGACCGAAGATAATTTTCCCGAGGCCCCATCAAAAAATATAGATACTACACAAACTCAATGATTCCACAACGCGCACAACTTGCTCCCGACGTACTCGATATTACAAAAGTCGTTCAGAAACCGACCCGATTAGGATTTGGGTCAGGTCTTGTGCGTGCAGGGGAAGAAAATCAAAATGTAGTTGCCCTGTGTGCTGATTTAACAGAATCAACGCAAATTTTGCCGTTCAAGAAAAAGTTTCCTGATCGATATGTAGAGATCGGTGTTGCTGAACAAAATCTTGCAGCTGTTGCATCGGGTATGGCTGCGATGGGCAAGGTTCCATTTATTGCCTCGTATGCAATGTTTAGTCCGGGCCGTAATTGGGAGCAAATTCGAACGACAGCATGTTATAACGAGCAAAATGTGAAAGTAGTCGGGTGTCATGCAGGAATCTCAGTGGGACCCGATGGCGCGACACATCAGGCGATCGAAGATATTGCCATCATGAGAGTGATCCCGCATATGACCGTTATTTCTCCGTGCGATACTATTGAAGCGGAGAAGGCGACAATCGCGGCTGCATCATATCCATCTCCCGTATACATTCGACTTCATCGGGAAAAAACGCCCGTTATGACTACTGAAGGTACTCCGTTTGCGATCGGAAAGGCTGAAACATTCTTTGATGTTGAAGGAGCTCTGGACGTAGTAGTGTTTGCAACAGGACCTCTCGTTCATAATGCGATATTGGCAGCAGCCTCGCTCGAATCAAAAGGAGTAAAAGTACGTGTTGTAAATGTGCCTACCATAAAGCCGCTTGATACGGATGCAATTCTTGAATCAGTAAAAATAGCTCGCGCGGTTGTTACGGTTGAAGAGCATCAGATGCATGGAGGTTTTGGGTCGGCGATCGCAGAGTTTCTTGCAAGCTCCATGCCGGTACCGATTGAGTTTGTGGGAGTTAAAGATCGTTTCGGAGAATCTGGTGAACCAAACGAGCTTATTGAAAAATTCGGTATGGGTGCAACGCATATTGCAGATGCCGTTATTCGAGTCCAAGGAAGAAAACAATGACATACGATTTTTTGGCAATTGGAGACGTGGTAACGGATGCGTTTATTCGTATTCCTAAGGAAAGTGCTGAAGTTATCGGGACAGATCATCAAAAGTTATGTTTGGAGTATGGCTCTAAGGTCCCTTTTGAGCGCGCGTATATCGTGCCCGCGGTTGGTAATAGCGCGAATGCAGCTGTTGCGGCTTCTCGGTTAGGCCTTAAGACCGCGCTTGTTTCAAATGTTGGGCATGATATGCAGGGGCGTGAAATTATCGAAACGCTCAAAAAAGAAAAGATCGATACGCGATTCATTCATGTTAACGCCGATAAAATTTCAAACTACCATTACGTTTTATGGTATCAGGATGATCGGACAATTCTTATTAGGCATGAAGAATATAATTATACGCTTCCAGCTATCGGTGAGCCGCGGTGGCTTTACTTGAGTTCAGCGGGACATAATTCACTCCCATTTCATAATGAAATTACGGCGTACATAAAGGCGCATCCATCAATCAAATTAGTTTTACAGCCAGGTACGTTTCAGATGAAGTTCGGAGTAGATAAACTCAAAGAACTATATGCTCATACCGAACTTTTTTTCTGTAATCGTGAAGAGGCTCAACTTATTTTAGAGACAAATGATGATGATATTGCCAAACTTACAAGTGGAGTTCGCTCTCTTGGTCCAAAGATTGTTGTCGTGACGGATGGAAAAGAAGGAGCGTATGTATTGGCGGATGGAGTGCTGTGGTTTATGCCTCCATATCCCGATCCAAAGCCACCATATGAGCGCACAGGAGCTGGTGATGCATTCTCTTCAACGTTTGCCGCAACACTCGCACTCGGGCATTCTATAGAAGATGCAATGCGTTGGGCACCGATTAATTCGATGTCTGTTGTGCAATATGTTGGTGCACAGCAAGGACTTTTAGATGAACAGGCGTTACGTGGATTTTTAGCTGAAGCACCGTCAGATTATAAGCCAAAACGAATGAAGGAATTATAAACATGGAAACAGTACGACAGATTCTTGATCGAGCAAATCGTGAACATTGGGCAGTACCGCATTTTAATATTTCTAATCTTGAGATGATTAAAGCGATTGCGGAAGCGGCTGTAGAGAGACGTTCCCCAGCGCTCATTGGTACATCGGAAGGAGAGCGAGATTTTGTTGGACTTGCCGAAGGCGTTGCTCTTGTGCGAGCAGTACGTGAGCGCTATCAAATTCCGCTTTATATCAATGCAGATCATTCATATAGCGTCGAGAAAGCAAAAGAGGCAATTGATGCGGGGTATGATTCAGTACATATTGATTTATCCAAAAAACCATTTGAAGAGAATATTGCTGGTACGCGAGAGGTTGTCGAATACGCGCGTACAAAAAATTCCGAGATTTCAATTGAGGGTGAAATCGGATATTTTGTAACGGATTCTTCAAAAGTATACGACAAGGAAATTGAAGTGCCAGAGGAAAGTCTTGCGAAACCAGAAGAAGCAGAACGATTTGTACGCGAGACGGGGGTTCACAGGCTTGCTCCAGTTGTTGGAGGAATCCATGGCGTTGCAAAGAATGAAGGGAAGCTCGATATCGCACGCATTGCTGCGATTAAGGCAAAGCTATCTGATACGGTGCTTGTACTCCATGGAGGGTCAGGAGACCCAGCAGAAGATCTTAAGGCGGCGGTAGCGGCCGGGATCGCCAATGTACATATTAGTACTGATTTACGAGTTGCGTATCACGCGGCATTGCAAATTGAGGCTGCCAAAGATGAGATTGCGCCGTACAGAATATTTGCTCCGGTAATTGCGGCAGTGAAACGGGTATGTATTGCGAACATGGATCTTTTTGGTAGTTCAGGTAAAATATAACTGTGAGCGCAACAGTTTCCGGAAATATTAATATACTTGCGATGCTTTCTGGAGTTTCAGAATTTCTTGCGACCATCCTTTTATTTTCATTGATATGGTATTATCTTGGGAAATCGAGGTATAACATTAATAAACTTCATCCAGTAGTACAGTTTAGTTTAACTATCCTTACATATTTTGCTTTTCTTTTTCTTCTGATATTTATTCTTGATTTTGTCGATCAACGAATAGTTGAGATTCCTTATTTATAGAAATAATCTTTTACTATGGCAGCACAAAAAATTTATGTAACTCGTAAAATTCCGGATGACGGACCACGAATGTTACGCGAGCAAGGGTACGAGGTGGTTATAAATCCAGATGATAAGGTTTTATCGAAACAGGAACTCATAGCGGCCTTGAAGGCTGGTCAGTACGATGCCGTGTTATGTCTTTTGACGGATAAAATTGACGGAGAAGTGTTTGACGCTGCTGGTAAGCAATGTCGGATTTTCGCAAATTACGCAGTAGGGTTCGATAATATTGATATGCAGGCGGCGCGTGAACGTAATGTGACAATCACAAATACACCTGGCGTGTTATCTGAGACTGTCGCCGAGCATACATTTGCTCTCATGCTTGCGATCGCGCACCGTATTCCCGAGTCAGATCGATTCGCGCGCGCAGGAAAATATATTGGATGGGCTCCCATGTTGTTATTAGGAACAGATTTGTCAGGTAAGACGCTTGGTATCTTGGGACTTGGGCGTATTGGTATGCTTGTTGCACATCATGCGGTAAGAGGGTTTGGCATGAAGGTCATCTATTACGATGTAAAGCGAAATGATGAGTTTGAGAAAGAATACGGGGCTGTATATAAGCCAACAGCTGACGATCTATTACCGCATGCTGATTTTGTGAGCATCCACGTACCGCTTTTGCCGGAGACAAAACATTTAATCAATAGTGCTCGGCTTCAACTCATGAGAAGTACGGCATATTTGGTTAACACGTCACGAGGTCCAGTTGTTGATGAGTTCGCGCTTGCGCAGGCGCTCAAAGATAAAATAATTCGTGGTGCTGCGCTCGATGTATTTGAAAATGAACCTACAATTGAGCGACAGTTGCTTGAATTAGATAATGTCATTCTTACTCCGCATATTGCTTCAGCCACAGAGGCGACGCGCGGGAAGATGTCTGAAGTGGCCGCACAGAACCTTATTGAGTCACTTTCTGGTCGCGTTCCACCGAATGTCGTTGTCGTTCACAAGGAGTAGGTATGGTTGCAGATAGGTTGTCCGTATGGTATATTCTCACGATATGCCGCAATTAACTGCAAAAGAACGTACAATTTTTGGTAAGAAGCTAAAGGCTTTCCGTGAAGGGGGTGAGCTTCCGGCCGTTGTTTATGGTGCTGGTGGTAAGGCGATGCCGCTTTCTTTGTCTACAAAGGAATTTTTGCAGGTATGGAAAAGCGCCGGAGAATCAACACTTGTTGATCTAAAAATTGATGGTCATGGACATAAAAGTGTTATGATTCATGAAGTAGAGCATCACCCAGTAAAGCGCATACCAATGCACGTTGATTTTTACGAAGCTCGTTCAGATAAACCAATCCGTGTTCATGTTCCAATCGAGTTCAATGGTGAATCAGAGGCTATGAAATCACTTGGTGGAATCTTGGTGAAAATCTTACATGAAGTAGAAGTAGAAGCGTTACCAAAAGATTTGCCTCATGAAGTTGTTGCTGACCTCGGTTTACTTAAAACTTTCAATGATCACATTTCGCTCGAGGACATCGTTTTACCTAAGGGAGTCGAAATTCATGGTGACAAGAAGGGTATTGTAGCCAATGTTACGCCACCTCGTGGCGTAGAAGAGCTCGAAACCAAAGAGGTAAATCTTGATGAGATTGAAGTTGTACAAAAAGGAAAGAAAGAAGAAGAGCCAACTGAAGAAGACGAGTAAGCTCGTTTTTTTCTCGTGTGCATTCATTGCCGCGATGGCAATGAATGGTGTTTTGGTCTACGCGCAAGCAACAACCCAACAGCAAGTAGTTGAGGAACGACGCACGAAGCTCATGCGTGAGCTTGAGGCGCTTGAATCTGAAATTGGTAATTACCAAAATTTGATAGGTCAAAAGCAGGGGGAGGCTGCAACACTTGAACGGGATATTACGGTATTAAATAGTAAGATTAAGCAGACAAAATTACAGATACGATCATTAGATGTTACGCTCGAGACACTCCAAGATAAAATTATCGAAAAGGAAGGGGCGATTTCAGGTATTACCGCTAAAGTAGGTCGCGAGAAGCGTTCGCTTGCGGAGTTACTTCGTACCTATCAAGCATATGATGATGTGTCGGTAATTGAACTATTACTTTCATACGAACATATATCAGATTTTTTACAGGATATTGATGCAGTAAATGCTGTTCAACAGTCTTTGCAAGGGTCTTTTGAAGAGTTACGGTCAGTTAAAAAACTCGAAGAAGAAGCACGAGATGAGTTACAAGAGCGCCATCAGGAGCAGGGGCAGCTTCGCGTAGTACAAGATTTAGAAAAAAAACGTCTTGAGGGTACAGAAAAAGAGCAAAAAACTCTTCTTAAGGTTACGAAGGGCAAAGAATCAGAGTATCAAAAAGTTGTAAAAGAAAAGAAGAAAGATGCCGCGAGTATTCGTTCAGAGCTTTTCTTGTTGCAAGGTTCGCCATCGATTAAGTTTGAAGAAGCGATGGCATATGCTGATCGCGCGAGTGCAAAAACTGGCGTGCGGGCAGCATTTATCCTCGGGGTGGTTGCGCAAGAGTCAGAGCTTGGAAAAAATATTGGCCAGTGTAATTTGCCCGACGACCCACCAAAGTATCGTTGGCAGGCGATCATGAAGCCAACGCGTGATATCGAGCCATATAAGCGAATTACGTCAGAGCTTGGACTCGATCCCGAAAAAATGCCGCTTTCATGCCCCATGTCAGTTGGATGGGGTGGTGCTATGGGGCCCGCGCAATTTATCCCATCGACATGGGAAGGATATAAGTCTCGGATCGCTACAGCGACCAATCACAATCCACCTAACCCTTGGAGCGCTGAAGATGCGTTTATGGCCGCAGGGCTCTATTTAGGGGATATAGGAGCTAATACGCGCGCAGGCGAGCATACTGCTGCTGCAAAATACTTTGCCGGTTCAAATTGGAAAAGTGCATTGGGAAATACGTACGCAAATCAGGTGTTAGAGAAAGTTGAAAAGTATCAGGGCCAGCTTGATATTTTAAGGGGCGTTGCTTCTTTGTAGTTGAAATAAAAAAACCTAGCTACGAAATATCGAGGTAGGTTTTTATGAGATTAATTGCATTCGGTGTAATTTTTGCACAATCAGGATCAAGGTAAATGGTGATTCGCCATAGTTTGCGTTTTTTCTCTCGAGTTTGGATAACAGTTCCGTCATCTTTGAGAAATGGCAGATCAACGACACGATCATCACGTCCCTCGCCCGCGTAGATACATACTTGATGAGGCGCGATGTTACAGTGTTCTGCGATAAGATCGGCGAGTGTACCCCGAAGCATTGGGTCTCGAGAGGCCGTTATAAGGCGAGCTGAAGGGGTTTCGATTTCAGCTCGATAGATCTCTGGATACCATCGCCAGGAGTCGAGCATTGCAAACAGCTCTTTTTGGCCACGTTCGCGAAGCCATACGAGGGCATCGGCGTCATTGAGAAGAAAGAAATCAGACTCAAGTCTGCCGGCTCGATAGGTGAGGTCAACGATGCGATAGAGCATCATCGCGACATTCAGGTGCGGGTCCGCATAAAGATCGCGGTATACTGCATTGCGTGCTTGACGCCATTTGTCCGTCTCACGCTGGATGCCATCAATGAGACCCCATGTGTGCGGCACAATCTTGTGAGTACTCGGTGTACGTCGAAAGCTGGCGGCGATGGCTTCGGGGTCAAACATTCCAGGCATGCCTGTTGTATGCAAGTAGCGCGCAACATTATCAAGATTATCAACGTCAAGTGATCCGTGTATGATGTGTGAAAATAATCCACATGCACCCGTGATCATGCTAATGATTGATTTAGAATCAGCGCCGCAACCAAAACCACGGCACGTCGTTTCCAGTGAAGAGTTGACAAGCATGTTGCGCGCGAACGATTCCCCGTCATGTCCAGTAATTTCGCGTAAAAATGGTTCTGCGAGATGCGAGAATGGCGGGTTGCCAACATCATGAAGAAGTGCCGATGCGATGATGAGATTTTGTTGAACTCCAGATAGCTGCGGGTTTTGACTTGTCGCAATAGTTGCTAAGTATGCAACTCCCATAGAATGCTGGAACCTACTAGGGAACGAAGCTCCTGTTGGAAAAAACACATTTGGCAGGGCATCTTGAGTGATCCCGCGCAAACGACGCATTTGTGTTGTATGAGCGATCTCCGCGACAAAATCAGGGAGCTCAACCATGCCATAGAGCGGATCGGTATAAATCAAAAGAGCCTCCTTATCTAGGAGGCAGAGTAGCATGCGTTTTTATGTGAGCCAAGCTTCAGGCTTTTTCAAATGCTTTTACGACCGCATCAAGGTTGCCTTCAAGGATTTTTTCCATGTTATGCCAGCTTTTTTTGATGCGATGATCGGTGATACGGTCTTGGGTAAAATTATACGTACGAATTTTTTCAGAGCGATCTTGTGTACCGATCTGTGCTTTTCGATCAGCGGCAGTAGAGCCGTGAGCTCCTTGTTGTTGGATTTCATATAGTTTTGCACGTAGAATTTCCATCGCTTTTTCACGATTTGCCAACTGCGATCGCTCCGTTCGGGAACTAATCACGATGCCTGTCGGCTTGTGGAGAAGTCGTACCGCCGACTCTACTTTATTGACGTTTTGACCTCCTGGACCGCCGGCACGAGAAAAAGTAACCTCAAGATCTTGAGGGTTGATAACGACTTCTTTTGGCTCAACAAACTTAAGGATGGCAACTGAGGCAGTCGACGTATGAACTCGTCCCGATTTTTCTGTTTTAGGAATGCGTTGTACGCGATGTACGCCGCTTTCTTGGCGGAGAGCTTCATACGCGCCATCGCCTCGAATTTCATAGACGCCTTCTTTTAGGCCTCCGAGATCACTCTTTGATTCATCGACAACACTAAAGGCCCAACCTCGACGAGAAGCATATTTTGAATACATTAAACCGAGATCTAAGGCAAAAAGGCCCGCTTCGTTACCGCCCGCTCCTGCGCGGATCTCAAGAATGATGCGAGCCATTTATTTACGAACTTTGCGTCCGCCAGATTTCTTAGGCGCTTTCTTTTCGGTAGACGTTGCCTTGACGAGGCGTTTCTTGAATTTATCAACACGTCCGGCGGTGTCTATGAGTTTTTCTTTTCCGGTATAGAACGGATGGCATAAAGCGCAAATTTCAACTTCGATCCGCTCTTTTGTGGACCCAATGGAGTATGTTTTTCCGCACGCACATGAAATCTCGGCGTTTGGAAAATATTGTGGATGAATATCACTTTTCATAACTCGATGAGGAATATACTACCAGAGTAGGCTTTGTTATGCAAGGGGACACCTTGCGCGCTTTTTTCTTTTCCTGTATACTCGAAATCGTCTTTTACATATGACAATAACAGAAGAACAGAAGCAAATTTCTTACGATCCACGCCTTGAAGAGCTCTTCCGGGCTGGTGTTCAGTTTGGTTATGCACGCACTCGTCGCCACCCGCGTATGCGCGAGTATATTGCTGGCGTAAAGAGTAATATTGAGATTTTAAGTTTAGATCGTGTTTTTGAATCGTTAGAGACCGCTCTTACATATCTTGAAGAGTTGGGTAAGATTGGAGCCGCGGTTATGTGGGTTGGTACAAAGCCCGCCGCAAGCTTAGTGGTGAAGCGTATTGCTGAAGAACTTGGACATCCATATGTTGATGGGCGATGGTTGGGTGGGACTATCACAAATTTCGATGTTATCCGCAAGCGGGTGACACACTGGCAAGACCTTGTGGCTAAGAAAAACTCAGGTGAGTTGGAAAAATATACAAAACAAGAACGCTTGATGATTCAGCGAGAGACTGAGCGTTTAGAATCAATGTTTGCAGGGTTGCTTACGTACACAGCACTTCCGAAAGCGATGTTTGTTGTTGATACAAAAGAAGAAGCAATCGCAATCGCAGAAGCCGGACATAAACAAATTCCTGTCATTGGTCTTATGAATACAGATTGTGATCCACATAGTGCTGCATACCCAATTCCAGGAAACGATAACGCGCCCGAAAGCATCTCACTGATTCTTGAGAAAGCAAAGGCCGCCTACTTGAGAGGCAAACAATCAGTTCCCGATGGAAATTAACGCAGCTGCTATTAAGGCGCTCCGAGATAAGACGGGGGCTTCGATTATCATGATTAAAAAAGCGCTCACTGAGTCCGCTGGCGATGAAGCGCGCGCTCTTGAGGCAATTAAGGCCATGGGTCTTGCGATCGCAGATAAAAAATCTTCTCGTGAGACAAACGCAGGGTGCGTTGAAGCATACATCCATGGTGGGCGAGTTGGCGTTCTTGTCGAGCTTCGATCAGAGACTGATTTTGTATCGCGCAACGAAGAGTTCAAAAACCTTGCTCACAATATCGCTATGCATATTGCAGCAATGGGAGAGGGTGTAGAGACGCTCGAAGCGCTACTTTCTCAGCCATATATGCGAGATGATAAGCAAACTATCGGTGACCTCGTAAAGGCTGCGGCAGGCTCGTTTGGTGAGCACCTTGAACTCAAGCGGTTTGCCCGCTTTCAGCTCTAACGATATACTCAATCTATATGGCAATCGTGCTTTTTGTGCTCTTTGTTAGCGGTCTTGTCGGGATGACGATGATCCCGTTGCGACACATGAAGAGTGTACGAACGGGAGAGGGCGTAAGCGCTGGCGAAAGTCTCGTGAGTGTGAAAGCTCTCGCGGCGATTGAATGGAGTGAACAGTGGTATCGATTTCGCGCTCGCGAAGAATCGTTAAAATTACTTGACCGAGGATTAAAAGTATTTGAGCGTGGCGCGGGGCAGGTTGCCGGAAAGACAAAAAATTTACGCATTTTAGTGCAGGAACGTTTTCAAATGATTCCTCGAGAATCACTGTATTGGAAAGAAATTCGTTCTTGGAAAAGAGAGAGTGGTCCGATAGCGCGTCCACGCCTTGAAGAGGATGGATGGGATATTTCCAATCATCAACAGGAAGAGTTCTAAGAGTTTCTTAAAGAAGTGTGCCACCTTAGCTCAGTGGTAGAGCAACACTTTTGTAAAGTGAAGGTCCTCGGTTCGAATCCGAGAGGTGG
>CAYHJF010000007.1:0-2592 GCA_964356915.1 uncultured Candidatus Saccharibacteria bacterium
AAGGTCCCAAGGGTTTGGCTGTTCGCCAATTAAAAGGGTACGTGAGCTGGGTTCAGACCGTTCAGCATCTGATGTAAATCGGAGACTGAACATATCTGAATCCTTAAAGAAAAAAATATCGAACTTGTTGTCACTAAAAAAGTTTTTTCGTCAAAAAAAGAAGTATAAAGGGCATAAAGCCCTTTGATTCGATGTCGTTCGGATGTTATGAAAACTGAGAAGTTTTCGCAACATCTCTCGCTTATCGAAGTAAAAAAGATCAACCAAATTACATTAATTAATCACGGCGGTCCATAGACAGTAATGTCTATGACAGAAAGCTAACTGTATCGGTGAAGTCCTATCTCTAAAGAACACGAGAGGATAATACCGAGGGAAGTATTTTTAAAAACAATACGCCCGTAGAGACTATACGTTAGCCTCCTTTGTAAAAAGGATGAAGATATAGTCCATTCCACTTTGTAAAAAGTGAAAAGAAGCGTGAGACAGGTTGGTCTCCTATCTGCTGCAGGCGTTGGTTTTTGAGGGGAGTTCTTCCTAGTACGAGAGGACCGGAAGGAACGTATCTCTGGTGTATCGGTTGTCACGCCAGTGGCAGCGCCGAGTAGCTATATACGGACGGGATAAGCACTGAAAGCATCTAAGTGCGAAGCCCACCCCAAGATAAGAAACCGTTGAGATCCCTCGGAGATTACGAGGTTGATAGGCTCCAAGTGTACGCACAGTAATGTGTTGAGCTGAGGAGTACTAATAGATCGAGTTTCCCGCTAGACAATGCACATACACAACAAATTTGTTCAAAATTGGAAGGAGGAATGGTCGGAGTCCGGTGAAAACAGCGGGTCCAACACGTCCACGTCGGGAAACGCGGTAAGCCGCGCAAAACGTGCCGCGAGATCCATAGGGTCTCCACTGGTCTCCGACCGCCTCGCTTTCGCGAAGCCGTGCTTCATGCTCGGCTTCGCTTTCTCCTTCTGATTTTGAGCAATAAAAATTTATTACCTTACTATAAAAACGTTTTGAGTTGGTGACTCGACGCGGTGGAACTACCTCTTCCCATTCCGAACAGAGTCGTAAAACGCCGTAGTGCCGATGATACTCGAAAGGGGAAAGTAGGTAGCCGCCAACTCAAAGTGTTTTTATCTTTAAAATAGCTTTTGGAAAAAAGCTATTTTGTTGCGCAGGTATGTTTTTTTATCCATGCTTTATCCACTTACTATAAACAGGTAACGCAGAGTTTTAAGATTTTTGAGTTCTTGACGACAGAAGGAGTATTTGCTAGGAATATATGCACAATAGCAAAGATAGTTCTTCGAAATTGAGAGGAGGAAAGATTCGGAACGGTGCCTCTCATGGATAAATCCGTTTCCGAGTAGTCGGAATAGACAAGGTGCGACAACCTAGACTCGCGCGAGCGGAGAAGGGAAGAAGTACTGGTGAGGGCGCGAGCTCATACCACGTTTGTTCCGGCGAGCGGAGCACTAGGTCTTAGGTGGCCACGAGACGATGAAGCCATTTACAAAGGCAGTCAGCTCGAGTGCTTCGTGCGAGTGTTGCGAATGAAAATCTGTGTTTGGCAGAACCACCATTAAGCCAGCACAGTCACGTGACGTAGGGACTACGATGGGGCCCCGTTTGACTGTCACGTAAGACGTTCGCAGCAATGTGATAGGCGACATCCGATCGCCATGACTAGCTTGGTGTAAAACCAGGGGCATTAGCAGGGCGAGTACGCTCTGTATCACGTTCACCTCGCGACGAGGATCGATGGACCAGCTCGGAATATTACGAGCTGCAAGCAAACTGTGGGAGAGTTCACTCTCTCCCTCGAGGAATGCGTTCATCGATAAGGACGGAGCTTCTTGCGGGGACACCTGCGAGTCCGCACAGCGGAAAAAAGCTACTTGGTCGCTGGACTAGACACCCAGCGCGTCGCGCCCCTCAAAAGGCGCCAGATAACCAAGTCGGAGGGTTTCTCCGTCGTCCTTCTACCTCGTTTTTACGAGAACTTTCCACCCAAATAATCAGCGATGTGCTTCGGCCCATCGCTCCTCCTCTCAGGATCGAAGTGACCATAAAAAGCCTCAAACTGGGGCTTTTTTGTTTGGTGAGGCGGAATATTGACTTTTATATATTTTTGTTGTATAATAGCTGTTAGACGAATTAGAACTGTACCCTAAAAAAGGGGAATATCTGTTGTGTGCCAAGGGCACAAGGGAGAGATCAAATGTTCAATCAGCTCGTGAAGGTTTCATGCCTCATGTTCATGGTGTTGGCTGGCTACGGCTGTGCTGCCAATCGCATGTCTTCGCCGCAGAACACGATGGTCTCCGAGCTCGATTCAGCCGAGACCGACGAGATCAAAGGGCTCATCGCCCAGTACGCCAACGCGCTCTCAAGGAAGGATCTGGCAGCCATCGACGGCCTCTACGCGGACAAATTGTCCGAGAAGGCCTATCAGTCGCTCGAGCGTTACTTCGATGATGTCGAGCGACTCACGGTGCACATTTCGGACGTGCACGTGGGCGTGCAGAGTGATGGAGTTGTCTGCGCATCTTTCGTCCGGACGGATGACATTGTGGATGCGGCCAC
>CAYHJF010000007.1:2692-35517 GCA_964356915.1 uncultured Candidatus Saccharibacteria bacterium
GATGCGGCCACCTTGACCATTTCGGCCATGATGATCGTTGAAAGGCGATCTGGTGCTTGGAAGATCGTGCGGCTCAAAAAGCCTTCGTGAGACCTCCGGTGTTCGCGGCGTTGTATCTCGTATCCATTCCTCTCAACTATCCATGCTTCAGTGTGGCGTCCGCCGAGTACGAAAACTCGGCACCCACCAAAGTTTTTGAAACGTGTATTCAAAAGTTTTGGTGGGATTTTTTTATACTACTTTGTTACAATGGTAGACATGGCTTCTATGTGGGCGTTTCGCCGTCAGCTCGTCGGTCTTTCGTTTTTTGGACTTATCATTCTTGGGGCAGTCGGTTACATCGGCTATCGGTTGTATCCACAATATTCATGTTTTGATCGTGTGAAGAATGGACAAGAGACAGAGATTGATTGTGGTGGGCCTGAATGTGTATCGTGCCTTGGACAAATTCGAGAGCCACGTATTTTGTGGACGCGTTTTTTCCGTGTTCGAGATGGCGTATATGATGCGGGTGCTTTGTTGGAAAATCCAAACTTACAAGTAGGCGCTCGTAAGATCAGTTATACGTTTAAAATTTACGATGCTGAAGGGGTTATTTTGGATACAAAATCAAATTCAACGTATGTATATCCCAATGAACGAGCATTTTTGTACGTTTCGAATCTTCGTTCTGGTGCAAAGGAGGCTGCTCGAACAGAGTTGCAGATAAATAACATAGACTGGGCAAAGATTGATTCTGGGAAAGGACTGAAGATTGATGTTGCACGCAAAGTATTCGAGCAGAATCCAGCTCCAATTCTTACTGTTACACTCAAAAACACATCGCTTTTTTCTGAAAAAGCACTTGAGATTTTCGTTATTTTAGAGCGTGCGGATGGTAATGCATATGCCGCATCTCGTACGGTTCTTGAAAATTTCCCAAGCAATTCCGAACAAGACGCAATTTTTACGTGGCCGGCGTCATCCTTTGAAGCGCCGACGAATATTCAAATTCTTTACCGTCGTACGCTCGAGTGATAGGCTGTGCCCATGCAACGTTTTCGTCACCTTGATTGGGTGCTTATCTTGGCTGTTGTGCCGCTTTTAATCTTCGGCCTTTTCACTATGAAATCTCTGGGAGGTAGCGACTACTATTTTTGGCGACAACTTGAGTGGATTGGAGTTGGCTTCGTCGTATTGATAGTTGCGACGCTTACCGATTGGCGTCTTTTTAAATCAAGCATTGTGATTTTATCACTTTACGCTGTTGCAGTTGCATTGCTTGGGGGGCTTGTTGTGTTGGGGCATACGACGCGTGGCGTACAAAGTTGGTTTTATATCGGATCGGCCGGTGTTGAACCGGTTGAAGTGGCGAAACTTGCGCTGATGTTATTGCTCGCAAAATATTTTTCTGGCCGCCACGTGGAAATTGCACTTGCTCGGCATATTATTGTTTCTATGCTTTATCTGATACTTCCGCTTGGTCTCGTGTTTGTACAGCCTGATATTGGTTCTGCGGCGATTCTTTTATTTTTATGGATGTGTATGGTGTTGTTCGCCGGTATGAATATGAAACAGATTGCGTTTTTTGGTGCGCTGGGCGTATGCGGTGTTCTTGTAGGATGGTTTTTATTGTTGCAGCCGTATCAAAAGGCGCGCGTTGCTTCTTTCTTACAGCCAGAGCGTGATCCTCGCGGGTCAGGGTATCATGCCATCCAGGCGATGATTGCTGTTGGTTCGGGTGGGGTATGGGGGAAGGGAGTTGGCTACGGTACTCAGTCACGACTTAATTTTTTACCAGAATCAGAAACAGACTTTGTTTTTGCTGCTTTTGCTGAAGAATGGGGGCTCGTTGGAGTGACAATGATTTTCATTTCTTTCGGAGTCATTTTTTGGCGTATTATTAAGATTGCATTGGGTGCGCCAGAAAATTTTCCACGACTTGTGGCGATGGGGGTTGGATTTCTTTTACTTGGGCATATCATTATTCACGTAGGAATGAATGTAGGGCTACTACCGATTACGGGAATCGGTTTGCCGTTTATGAGTTACGGAGGCTCTTTTCTTGTTTTATTGATGGCACTATTGGGTATTTTAGAGTCTATCGCGATACGTTCGTCGATTCGAGGCTACGAAGATACGGGTTCTTTAGTGCTTAGCCCGTAGTTTTAGAAGAGGGGGTTGATTCTTTTTTAGTAATATGGTAGTGTAAAAAGCATATATGGCAATGATTAGTACGGTATTTGAGAAGCGGGTCAATACGCTCCTTGGGGAGCTTGCTCCTCGTGCCCGTAACGTGCTTAAGAAGCGCTATGGGCTTGGTGAGAAAGAGGCTCTGACTCTCGAAGCGATCGGCAAAAAAGAAGGTATTACGCGCGAGCGTGTACGTCAGATCGAAAATGATGCCCTGTCGAAGTTAAAGAAATCGGGTATGCTTAGCGATTTTGTCCCAGAAGAAAAACTGATTACCGAAGTCATTCGTTCTAATGGAGGTGTTATCTCTGAGTCAGGACTTGCGGCATTGCCCGAGTTTGCCTCAGTGAGGGATAAGAAGTATCTCTTATTTTTCCTTGATTTATGTGGTGGTTTGGTGCGTCGTAAGGAGAGTGATAATTTTGCAGTACGCTGGTGTTTGAAAGATGCTCCGATTGCAAAGATAGAACAGGCTCTTAATGCGGTTGCAAGCGAACTTACGAGAGACCACGAACCGGTTACCGAGTCTGAAGTTGTAAAGCGTGCTGATGGCGCACTTAAGAAAGTTGGTGTCGATGTACGATCTTCGGGTGTTTTAAAATCACTTCTTGCTATTTCAAAACACATTGAGCGTAATAAGTGGGGTGAATATGGCCACGTGTCTTCGCCGTTCGTTCGTCCAAAGGGTATGCGTGATGGAGCATATGTTGCGTTGTCTCGCGCGAAGAAGCCTCTTCATTTCCGTGATATTGCCAAACATATTCAGGAATTTATGGAGCGAAATGTTCATGTTCAAACAGTACACAACGAACTTATTAAAGATGCTCGTTTTGTGCTCGTGGGCCGTGGGCTTTATGGTCTTGCAGATTGGGGCTATCAGCCAGGGTTTATCCGTGACGTTGTAGTAAAGGTTCTCAAAGAACATGGTCCTTTGACGCGTGATCAGATTGTTGACCGCGTACTTCAGCATCGCCAAGTGAAACCCGCGACCGTGCTCATCAACTTACAGAATAGAAAAATGTTTCAGTCAAATTCCGACGGAACCTATACACTTCTTTCATAATCAATGATCCAATCGTTTTTTGGAGATTTCGCGCCCATTGTTATCATACTCGGGCGATACTGGTGGCTGTGGGTTGGCCCGCTTTTTTTTGTAGCATTTGAGCGTACGTGGTTGAGTTGGCGACAGGCGCTTTATAAGAGTGCGATTGAGTGGACTTTGCTTGAGATAAAAATTCCTCGCCAAGTTGGACGTAGTCCAAAGGCGATGGACCAATTCTTTGCCGCACTTCATACAGTTCGAAATGAGGCCGGAGACTTATTTGAAAAGTATCGCGATGGAGAAGTAACACTCTGGTTTTCTCTTGAACTCGTAAGTTTTGGAGGGGAGATTCATTTTTTTATACGTACACCAAAAAAACACGCGGGCGTTATTACTGCAAATATTTATGCTAATTATCCGTCGGTAGAGATTGAAGAGACAGAAGATTATCTCGATGTGTTCCCACGTCGAGTAGAAGATTTGCAAGATCGCGGACTTGATATGTATGGTTCCGAGCTTAAGCTTGGAAAGGCGGATGCGTTGCCTATTCGTACGTATACGCAGTTTGAAGATGCACTTGATGAGACGCGCGATCTAGACCCAATAGCCTCAGTTTTAGAGGTATTTAGTAAGATAAAAAAGCGAGAGCATGTATGTACGCAGATACTCATTCGTCCTGCTTCAACAATATGGAGAGAGAAGACGGATAAGCTTGTTAAAGAGCTGAGAGAAAAAGGAATCAAGAAGACAAAAAATGCAGAAGGGGATGAGCGGGAAGATCGTCCGATTCGAACGCCAGGAGAAACCGATCTTATTAAGCTTGTGGAGGCTAATGCGGCGAAGGCTGGATACGAAACCGTCATTCGATACGTATATCTTGCTCCAAAGGTAGAGTTTGATGAAGGTTTCGCAAAGCGCGGCATTGTTGCTTCTTTTAATCAATATGCCGGTCAAAATTTAAATTATTTTACGAATAATAACGCGGTTGCTACACAGACAAAGTGGAATCAATTTCCTTTCTTTTTTACCAAAGAACGTACGCAGGCACGCAAAGAAAGGTTGTACAGGAACTTTCTTTTACGCCGTATGCCCGAAGAGTCGGGAGCATCACGCCTCTTGTCTTCGAGTTTATTGCACTGGAATTTCGGTGCTAGCACGTTCATTATGAGCACAGAAGAGTTGGCGACTCTTTTCCATCCTCCAACAGACGCTGTATTGACTGCTCCAATTCTTCAGCGCGTTGATTCTAAGCGCTTGGGGCCGTCGGCAGGATTGCCAATTTTTCGTGAGGACGCGCAGCCTGAAAAGTAGTAAAGTGAGTATATAAACGCACACATACAATATGATAGATAGGTCTCATGTTTTGACGGCTATATTTTTAGTATTAATAGTCCTCATTGCTTTGCCAGTGAGCGCATTTGCTCGTGCCGAGGGTCTTGCGGCTATCGTCCCATGGTGGGTGAGCGCGTTTGCTGAGCGCTTTATTATTTCATTGAAAGTTGTTTCTGGGTTGGTTGCGGTATTATCTTTTGGAGGGATGATCTATGTTGTGCTCATGACGACTCAACTACACAATAATCCATTACCAGAAAAAATTGTGCACGATGAGACGCCGCTCGTAATCGAGCCGTTCATTCATGAAGAATGGACGCATCTCAAAGAGAAGCTTCAAGAAGCATCCGATGAAGACGCAGCGTATCTTGTTATTGAGGCCGATACTATTGTTGATAGGGTATTGAAATCTCGCGGTATTTTAGGGGAGACGATGGGTGATCGTTTGCAGGAATTAAAGTTTGCTAATTTTAAGAATCTAAACGCACTACGTTCCGCACATAAGATGCGCAATCAGATTGCTCATGAGGGGGCCAAGACCGTGCATTATAGTGATGCCGTATATGCTCTTGAGCAATATGAAAAAGCGCTTCAGGAACTTGGCGTAATCTGAAATTTTTGTTTTCGCATGGTATAATGACTTCGTACACATGTTTTTTTTGATATTCATATTTTATGGCAACTGAACAAAAGCCTCGGCCAGTAAAGACTTCGTCTCCGCCGCAGCAATTGGCAATCTATCAGCGCATTGACCCGCGCGAAGCATCTTTTTTTGGTCGTGTGTTTGACGAGGCAGTTTCAGAGGAGCGCCAGTTAATTTTTGGTATTAAAAGGCGCGATCGACGTCGACCTATGTATATTGTCGGGAAAAGTGGTACCGGAAAATCAAAATTACTTGAGCTGCTTGTTAGACAGGATATTGTTTACGGAAAAGGTATTTGTGTGATTGATCCGTACGGAGCGCTCACAAATGATTTATTAGATTTTATTCCAGAAGAGCGTTTGCAAGATGTAGTGGTGATTGATCCGTCAGATCATGATTTTCCAATATCGTGGAATCCGCTTACCGACGTTGGAGTATCGGAACGACCAATTGTTGCTGAAGGAATTGTTGATGTTTTACGTAAGTTATTTGGCACCGATTGGACGCATCCATTAGAGTACGTGTTACGATTTGCGATACTCGGGTTACTTGAGTATCCCAAAGGAACGTTGAGGGGCTTAATACCATTGTTAACAAATGATGTATATAGAAATGATTGTATAGATAATATTCAAGATACGGAGGTAAGGCGATTTTGGAGCGATGAGTATCCTGCGTGGTCTCAAAAATATTCTGCTGACACAGTCATTCCTTTAGTGAATAAGCTTGGGAACGCTATGTCACACCCGTACCTAAGAGCAATTTTTGCCCAACGGCGTAACCGTGTTGATTTTAAGGCGCTCGTTGCGAGTAAGAGTATCATTTTGGTTAATCTTGCAAAAGATAAGCTTGGCGATGAAAATGCCGCACTTTTTGGCGGATTAGTACTCGCAAAACTCAAAGAAGCGGGGATCTCACGCGGAGAGCGAGCAGAAGATTTTTATCTGTATTTTGACGAGTTTTCTTCTTATGCGACATCAGGCTTTGGGACGTTTTGTGCGCAGGCACGTCAGTATGGGTTTTGCGTTGCGCTTGCACATCAGTATACGGCTGCTGTCGATCAAAAAATTATTTCCACTATTCTTGGAAATGTAGGAACGATGATTGCATTCCGTCTTGGCGGTGAAGACGCTCCGATTTTTGATAAAGAACTCGCACCTGTCGTGGTCGCTAAAGATCTTTTAAATCTTGGGCGACAGCAGTTTTATATTAAAATGACTGTTGATGGGGATGCGGGGGATGCATTTTTAGCGTCAGCTCTCAAGATTTTACCCCCGACGCGTGATTCACAAAAAGAGGCGATGGTTCGACATTCTCATGATTTGTATACCGTCCCACTCGAGAGCGTTCAAAAGATGATACAAGAGGAAGAGGCGACAGCGCGCTAAAGAGTACGGTATACTAGATAGTGAACAACTATGGAGCCGCATAAGGAACATACAGTTTATTTTGCAAAGACAAACTTTAGAGGCGCGGAACGCACCTTTGGTATTCGCACGGCCGATCGACGGCAGCATATTTATGTAATTGGAAAGACGGGTACCGGTAAATCAAATTTACTTAAGAATCTAGCACTTCAAGATATCGCCAATGGAGGCGGTCTTGCGGTTGTTGATCCGCACGGAAGCTTCATTGAGGAGGTTCTCCCACAGATTCCTGATGATCGACTTGATGATGTGATCTATATTAATCCGGCCGATATGGATTATCCGGTCGGTTTCAATATTTTAGAAATTCCAGATCCTGAGTATAAGCATCTTGTTGCATCTGATCTTATGGCGATCTTTACCAAGATTTGGGCGAATGTATGGTCAAGTCGCATGGAATACATTCTGAATAACTGTATTCTTGCTCTCGTTGATACTCCAGGGACTACGCTGTTAGGGATTCCGCGGATTTTGGTTGATAAAGAGTACAGACAAAAAATTGTAGCAAACGTGAAAGATCCAGTCGTGCGATCTTTTTGGATCCACGAATACGAGGCGTACAATGATCGATTCCGAGGAGAGGCCATTGCGCCAATTCAAAACAAGGTAGGTCAGTTCCTCTCGACGCCAATGATTCGTAATATGGTCGGACAGGTAAATAGTTCTTTTAATGTTTTGGATATCATGAACAAGGGGAAAATTCTTCTTGTGAACGTGTCAAAAGGACGCATCGGAGAAGATAACGCGCAGTTGCTTGGCGCAATGTTTATTACAAAAATTCAGCTTGCCGCCATGGAACGCGTACGCATTCCAGAAGAAGAGCGGAAGGATTTTTTCTTGTACGTTGACGAGTTTCAAAATTTTGCGACAGAATCATTTGCGACTATCTTGTCAGAGGCACGAAAGTACCGATTAGATATGGTTATCGCTCATCAGTACGTCGGGCAATTAGTGAGTGATACGTCGACAAAAGTGCGGGATGCAGTATTTGGAAACGTCGGCACGATGATTACGTTTCGTGTTGGTGCCGCAGATGCCGAGTTTCTCGAAAAAGAGTATGCTCCAGAATTTGAAATTCAGGATCTTGTGAATCTTCCGAACTACAATATTTATTTAAAGTTGATGGTTAACGGTGTAACCTCGCGGCCATTTTCTGCACTTACCTTGCCATCCGTGAAGCTTACAAATTCAGCAGATCCGACAGCACGGATTATTGAGCGCTCTCGGCATTTGTATGCGCGTTCACGTAAAGAAGTGGAGGCCGAGATTGATCAATGGAGTGGTACGCTGCCAGACTCTACGAGCATGTCATCCTCAGTCTCTCCAGCGGCTGTAGGAGAGCGACACGCAGTCACTTGCTCCAACTGTGGGAAGATTACGCACGTGAACTTTAAGCCCGATGGCCGTCGTCCAGTCTACTGTCCTGATTGTATGAAAAAAATTCAGGCTGGTGAGATTAAGGCTGCGCCACTAACGCCAAAGGCATCGTTCGGTGATCACTTAGGAGACCTTGGAATCGAATTTTCCGTTCCTAAGAAAGTTGAGCAAGAGTATAAATCTCCGATTGTTATTAAAGAAAGTGCACCTATCGTTCGAAAAGAAAATACTGAAAAAACACTTTCACTTAAAGATCTTGCGTCATCTCAGTCACAGAAATCACAGCGTTCAGGCCAATCATCACAGCCACGAAGCGGTCCTGATTTAACAGGGCTTAAGCGCGCCCTCAAAGATGCGCTTGCGGGATCTCCAAATGCACAGAAGACAACAATTATAAAAGAATTACCAAGAGAACCACAAGTATCCGTATCAAAGGATAATGCAAAGACTCTAGCTCCTGGGGAAGCAGTTAAGCTTTAATTTTTCTCAACTCGCTCGACGTATTGTCCTGTATCGGTGTTGATTCGAATAACATCTCCTTCATTGATGAAAAGGGGAGCGTTGATGCGGAGTCCATTTTCAAGAATAATTTCTTTGTTACCGCCCGTTGCGCTGTCACCCTTTACGTTGGGCGGAGCTTCTTTTACTTTGAAATCCATTTTGATAGGAATTTCGATATTAATGACCTCATCGTTAAACACATTGAGTGATACATCAGTATTTGCGATAAGATAGTGTCCTGCATCGCCAACTACCTCTTCACTGAGCGTGGCGCGATTTTTTGGGTCGTTACCTCTACGAAACCAGTATTCGTTTCGGTGGGCATATAAAAAGAGGGCTTTTTCTTTTTCGATATCTGCTTCCGCAAAAGATTCATTTTGATGAAATGTACGGCTCGTTACTTTACCAGTCTTAAGGTTTTTAATTTTTGTTTGAGCAACGGGTTTACGTTGTTGCATACGCAAAAAATTATATTCGAGAACTTTGTAAGGTTCCCCGTCGATGACAAATGTGGTGCCGATTTTGAGCTCTGAATACGAAAGCATAATGCAGTCGAGTATACCCAAAAATCCCTTTTTATGCAACACTATTTTGTATGGAATACGAGTCAGTTATAGGGCTAGAAATTCATGCGGAACTTGCTACAAAAAGTAAAATGTTTTGCGCGTGTCTCAATGATCCTGAGGAAAAAGAGCCAAATAAAAATGTTTGCCCCGTATGTCTTGCTCATCCGGGGGCACTTCCCGTTGCAAATATTGAGGCGATCAAAAAGGTTATTTTAGTGGGACTTGCGCTTGGAGGAGAGATAGCTGATATAAGCCAGTTTGATAGAAAAAATTATTTTTATCCGGATCTTCCAAAGGGATATCAAATTTCACAATATGAGCATCCGATTGTGAGTGGAGGAATGATTTCACTCGCGTCTGGTAAAAAGGTACGTATTACGCGCGTGCACCTAGAGGAAGATACGGGAAGTTTGATGCATGATAAGGGATCAGATACTCTTGTTGATTTTAATCGTGCTAGTGTGCCGCTTATGGAGCTCGTAACCGAGCCTGATTTGAGAGGTGCCGCAGAGGCACGAGAAGCAGCCGAGGCACTTCAGCAGATTTTTCAATATGTAGGCGCATCTCATGCACGTATGGAGAGGGGTGAAATGCGTGTTGAGGCGAATGTTTCTATCCGTCCAAAGGGAGAAGAGAAGTTTGGGACAAAAGTTGAGCTTAAAAATATCAATTCGTTTAAGTTTGTTGAGCGTGCTATTGAATTTGAAATTGAGCGACAAAAGCAGGTTCTTGAGTCCGGAGGCGTTGTGATACAGCAGACCCGTGGATGGGACGAGCATAAGAATGAAACCGTGCTACAGCGCGAGAAAGAGTCGGCTCATGATTATCGATATTTCCCAGAGCCTGACTTACCCCTGCTGCATTTAAGTGAGTTGCGAGAAACACTCAAGCATGAGTTGCCCGAATTGCCCACGGCAAAACGTGATCGATTTCGTACTGCATTTAGTCTTGATGAGGAGGCTATCGAAATATTTGCACGAGATCATGTGCTCGCGCGTTTTTTTGAGGAAAGCGCGTCTGAATTAGAGGCGTGGTTTGATGCGAGCGAAGTTGTGCATGAGCGAAAAGAGATTTTTAAGCTCGTACGCAATTATATACTTTCAGATATGGTATACGCGTTATCTGAAAAGAAATTGAAAACAGAGACTATGAAATTAGATGCTGAAAATTTTGCAGAACTAATTGCGCTGATAGCTGAAAAAAAGATTTCATCAGCCGCTGCCAAGGAGCTATTGCTTCATATGGTTGAATTTGGCGGTGATCCCACGGAAATTGCAAGAGATAAGGATCTATTCCAGATGAGTGACGAAGGGGAGTTAGAAGCAGCTATTAAGCTTGTGATTCAGGAAAATGAAACAGTAGTCACAGAATATAGGAGTGGGAAAACCAATGCTCTCCAATTTTTGGTTGGGCAGGCCATGAAACGTACAAAAGGAAAGGGGAATCCGCAGGTATTACGTTCATTGTTTGAGAAGGAGTTACAATGAGGCTAATGCATTTTTACTCAAAATACATAGTTGTACCACTTAATACGGGCCTTGTTTTATTCGAAGCTTTAAGGTTAGAGTCCAAGCTATCTCTTAAAGATCTTATAAAATTTCCTCAAGAAGGGGTAATTATTATTATTACCTTTGCTCTCAGCTATTGGCTTTGGAAATTATTCTCTTCTTTTTCTAAGTGGCCATTTTTTAGTGGGCATGTAATAGAGGAAAATATTTTTTCATTACTTTTCATGCAGGTAGTACATATTATTGCTACCAAGATTCTGTATTTTGTTGTATTGTTTATGGTTTATGCAATTCTTTGGTCAATATTCGGGTTTTCTTAGTGTTTTAGACACGGTACATTGTAATAAGTTTTTTTTATATATTTTTCAGCTCCAGGAGTTGAAGTAGCCCAGTAGATATTTTGATTCCTTTTAAACCATGTCATCTGTCGTTTGGCGTAGTGCCACGTTTCTATTTTAATGCGCTCGGTCATTTCTTTTTTTGAAATTTTACCGTCTAGATAGAGAAGAGGGTAGCGGTATTCAAATCCGAATTCCTCAATACGGCGGCGAGGTACCTTTGTTTTAATGAGTTTTTGAGTTTCTTTGATAAGACCTCGACGAATCATCGAATCTACACGTTTTGAAATGCGTGCTTGAAGCTCATCTTTGGGTAAATGAATTCCAATAATATGTGTATCAAAGCGGGAGGTTTTTTCATTTATTGGGATAGGTTTTCCGGTCGCTTTGATAATCTCAATTGCTCGAATGAGTCTACGTGAATTATATCGATCGATGGAGCGAGCGCGCCTCGGGTCAAGTTTTTTGAGTAGTGTAAAAAGTTCAGTAAGAGATTTTTTTTCAAGTTGTGCACGGAGTTTTATATTTGGTTTTACTGCAGGTAGGTTTGTTTTGTATAAAATAGAATCTATATAGAATCCCGTACCCCCAACGAGAATTGGAGTTTTTCCTTTTTTTTGTATTTTTTTAATTGCTTCGAGCGCATCTTTTTTGTAGTCATCTACCGTGTAGAGTTTTTTTGGGTCTACTGCGTCAAGACAGTAGTGTTTGATACCGCACATTTCTTTTTTAGTAATTTTGCCTGTGCCGATGTTCAGTCCTCGGTATACTTGTCGTGAATCAGCGGAAATAATTTCCCCGTTTATTTGTTGAGCAATGCGTACCGCAAATTCTGACTTACCAGAAGCGGTAGGCCCAAGAATGGTAATAAGTTTTTGGGTGATAGAGGTTGACATCTATAGTAATTTCTATTATAGCCAGCGACGGAGAAAATGCGAGCACACCCGAACGTTTTCTTGCTGTTATTGTGTCTGTATGCGTCTTATGCGTATGCCAAGATGTATGTCGTTGAGGATGGAGATACCGTTCAGAGTATTCTTCGTCGGGAGGGTTGTATATCTGACGATGACTTGAGGATTGCAAATCCTGGTATGCGTCCTACCAATTTACATGCTGGAGATCGCTTGGTCATTCCACTTATCACTCTTGCAGATCATGCTCGTCTGAACGAGGAGCGAGATGGACTTACGCGCGACCTTGCAAGTGCGCAAGCTGCGATGCAAGGTTTGCAGAAGAAGTTCTACGACGCAACAAGATCATCGAGCTCAAAAGAAGATGCGCTCCAAGAGCTAAAAGAGAAGCTTGAGTCAGCGGAATCACGCAATGCTGTCATGAAATTTATTATTCTTGCGTGCATCATTCTTATCTGTTGCTGTGGGTATCTCGCATCTTTGTTCGTGAGACATACGGCGCAGATCGATGTTCAGTCGAAAAAAATAGAGAAGCTTGAGTCAGATCTTGCGGCTGCTCGCGAGCGTATCGCGGACAAACTCAAGAGTGCTGAAGTCATAGCAAAGCTAAAGCCGGAAGAAATTTCTCCGTACATCGATCTCGTAGTCGAATTGGGCAAATTGGGAACACGTGTTCCCGAAATGCGCCGCCAAATTGAGGCGTTTATCGTGCGGATGAGCTCCGAGAAACCTCCTGAGGAGCAGCCAGCTCTACAGGTAGTATAGTTATAAACGCGCAAACCCCGATCAATGATCGGGGTCTTTTATTGCTGCGCGTGTTACTTGGAAGGTCAGGACCAGGTGGTTGCGATGCGCTTCAGGTACCGCTTTCCGGCGGTGCGGGGGAAGAAGCCTGGCGCCCTCCTGCCGGCGGCGCCACTGAGGTGGTTGTGGGTCGTTGCGGCGACTCGACAGTTGCTACGGTCGCTTGGCGAGTAGAACCCAGAGGTGGCATCGTTGATGATGCGCACTTTGCGGGTGCGCTTCGAGATGACCGTGACGGGCATGCGAGATCCTCCTTGAACACGCGGTTATAGGTTAAGGCAAGGAACGATGTTCTATCGCATTATATACCCTTTGTATGAATTTGTCAATATCCTCTTGCCCAATATCTCCCTTACTTCGTTCTCGTACACTAACCATATTGCTCTCCGCCTCTTTATCGCCAATGACAAGAAGAAAGGGAATTTTTTGCATCTCGGCTTCACGAATTTTTTTACCGATTGATTCCATGCGGTCATCAATTTCTACGCGAATATTTTGTAGTTCAAATTTTTTATGTACATCATGTACGAAATCAAGCACCTTGTCATTAATTGAAAGAATTTTGATTTGTACAGGAGCGAGCCAGAGTGGGAATGCGCCTGCTACATGCTCTATAACGATTGAAAGATAGCGTTCAATCGATCCCATGATGGCGGCATGAATCATGACGATGCGTTCCTTTTCACCGCGTTCGTTGACACATGTAAGGTCAAAGCGCTCTGGCATATTCATATCGAGTTGGATGGTAGCGACTTGCCACTCTCGTCCCAAAGAGTCTTTTGCCATGAAATCGATTTTCGGTCCATAAAATGCCGCTTCTCCTAAGGTTTCAGGGGCGTCTACTCCACGTTTTTGTACGAGCGCTCGTAGTTCTTGTTCTGTTACATCCCACACTTCGCGGCTTCCAAGATAGTTTTCTGGATGCGCGGGGTCTGAGAGAGATAGGCGAGGAGAGAGAGTAAATCCTATCGCGCCATAAAACTCCTCGATAATACTCCACACTTTTTCCATCTCTTCAGCAATCTGATCTTTTCGACAGAATACGTGGGCATCATCTTGAGTGATGCATCGTACGCGTGAGAGACCGGCGAGTTCTCCTGATTGTTCGTCCCGATACACCATGGTCGTATTTGCGTAACGCTGGGGGAGTTCCCGATAGCTATGCGGTTTGCGTGCGTAGATTTGTGTGTGGTGGGGGCAGTTCATTGGCTTCATGACAAATTCATGTCCTTCGCGTGTAGTGACGTGGAATAGTTGGTCTTGAAATTTTTGCCAATGACCACTCGTTTCGTAAAGATCTTTTTTGCTGATGTGTGGAATTTCTACTTTTTGATATCCGTGTTTCCGGCGGAGTGACCAGACAAAATCATCAAGAACGGTCCGGAGAATAGTGCCTTTGGGCGTCCAGAGGGGGAGACCAGGACCGACGAGCTCTGAGAATGTAAAAAGATCGAGTTCAGGGCCAAGTTTTTTGTGGTCGCGTTTTTTCGCTTCTTCAAGCATGACGATGTAGGCTTCAAGCTCTTCTTTGGTATCAAATGCGAAGCCATAAATGCGTTGAAGTTGTGGTTTGGTTTCATCTCCTCGCCAGTATGCTCCGGCAATGCGAGTGAGCATGAATGAGTCAGGATCAATTTCACCAGTATTATCAATGTGTCCTCCGCGGCATAGGTCAAAAAACGAGCCTGTTTGATATGCGGTCAGCTCGCGACCCTCTGAGGCATATTCTTCAATGAGATCTAGTTTAAACGGCTGATCTTTGAAAAGAGCGCGCGCTTGGTCAGGAGTAACTTTTTTCCCGACTGTTGCAAGTTTGCCGCCGATTGCCTTACGCATCGCTTTCTCAAATTCTTTAAGGTCGCTTTCTTTAAATCCCTCCGGAATTTGAAAGTCATAATAAAACCCATTTTCAATCGTGGGTCCGATGCCGAGCTTTGCGTTCGGGTATTTTTTGAGAACCGCCATCGCAAGTAAGTGTGCGAGCGTATGTCGTTTATGTTCTGTTATAGAATTAGTCATGCAGTTAGTGCTTCAATTTTATCGCATACGATACTTGGGATACCGTTTCGTTCATTAATTTTACCTTCCACATATACACACGCCTCTGGTTGTAAGAGATGTCCATACAGCTGAAGCGTGGAAGGAAAGGCGACTCCCTCAATTTCATCACTTTTATCTTGTAATTTCAAGAACATCATTGGTTCACCGCGTTTAGTGAGGATACGCTTTGCTTCGGTAATCATGCCGCATAATTTTGCTTTTCGCGCTGATCCTTTGTCTTTCCACGCTTTGATTGGAGTTGCGTCCGCAAGAGCTTTTGGAAATTGTTCAAGTGGGTGGCCGGAGACATAGAGCCCGAGGAGTTCTTTTTCCCACGTAAGTCGATCGGTCGTTGAGGCGGGTTGGGTCTCAGTAAGCTTAAGCTCAGGAAGAGAGGATTTGTCTTCCATGAGGCCAAAAAGAGAGTGCTGGTCGCTTGCGGCTGCTTGGTGAGTGTTGCGAGAATATTCAAGAATGCGTTCCATATTTGTGAGAATTTTATTTCGTTCACCAAAGTTGTCGAGCGCTCCTGACTTTGTAAGTGCTTCGAGGGACTTTTTATTAAGATCTCGCGTCCAGATGCGTTCAATAAAATGCGACAGAGAGGTAAAAGGACCATTAAGATCTCGCTCTTTTACGATTTCAGAGACAACGTTTGCGCCAACATTTTTAACTGCCGCGAGTCCAAAGCGGATTGCTTTTTCGTCTGTTACCGTAAAGCCATTTCTTGATTCGTTGATATCGGGCGGGAGAAGAACAATTTTTTCTTGAGCGCATACGCTTACAAGAGATGAAATGCGGTCAATATTTTTTGAATCGGAGTTGAGAAGAGCGGCCATAAATTCCACGGGGTAATATGTTTTGAGCCACGCAGTTTGGTACGCAATCATCGCATATCCGGCAGCGTGTGATCGATTGAATCCATAGCGTGCGAATGGCTCTACAAGATCCCAAAATGTTTCGCCCAGACGTCGTGATCCGATAGCTCTTTCTGTCCCAGCGATTAATTTTTCTTTTTGTTCTTCTAGGAGCGAGCGGATTTTTTTACCGACTGCTTTACGAAGTGTATCCGCTTCTGGAAGTGTAAATCCCGCAAGGGCTTGGGCTGCTTGCATGAGCTGTTCTTGGTAGATCATAATACCGTAAGTATTTTTGAGAATTGGCTCAAGATTTGGATGGAGATATGCGACCTGTTCTTTTCCATGTTTGCGTAAGATATACGATGGAATAAGTTCCATCGGACCCGGGCGATAGAGCGAGACCATGGCGATAATGTCTTCAATGTTGGTTGGCTTGAGTTCTTTTAAGAAGCGCGTCATGCCGGCACCTTCAAGTTGGAAGACTCCAACTGTCTTCCCTTCAGCAAGTGTTTTAAATACTGCCGGATCATCGACTGCTAAGTTTTCAATATCGATATCTTTGTCGTAGAGTTTTTTGACGCGCTTGATTGTCTCTTCAATGATCGAAAGGTTTGAAAGTCCAAGAAAATCAACTTTAAGTACTCCAAGGTCTTCGATTGCGTGCATTTCAAATTGAGTTGTTATAGATTCTTTTTTGTCTTCCCGACCAGACGCGTATTGAAGGGGTACGATGGTGGGAAGAGGATCTTTTGTGATGACAACACCGCAGGCATGAGTAGATGCATGTCGTACGACGCCCTCTAGTCGCATTGCGGCATCAATGAGACGACGCGCGTCATCGGTTGACTGATATAGCGCGCGGAGCTCAGGAATTCCTTCCAAACATTCTTTGAGATAATTTTCTTTTTGGCCTTGGTTTGGGTTAAAGGGGATTAGTTTCGCGAGGTGGTCACAAAAATCGTATGAAAGGCCGAGTGCCCGTCCAGCATCACGGAGCGCTGCGCGGGCAGCCATTGTCCCGAATGTAATAATCTGTGCGACATGATCATACCCATATTTTTGTGATACATAAGCGAGAACTTCATCGCGACGCGTATCAGCAAAGTCGAGATCAATATCGGGAGGGCTGATGCGTTCCGGATTCATGAAGCGCTCAAAAAGAAGATTATATTTAATGGGATCAACGTTCGTGATACCAAGAACGTAGGCGATAATGGAGCCCGCGGCAGATCCGCGACCAGGGCCCACGACGATGCCTTGAGTACGAGCCCAGTTAACGAAATCTTGCACGATTAAGAAGTAGGAGGCGAAGCCGGTTTTTTCAATGACACCGAGTTCATAGCGTAAGCGAGTCTCTACTTCTGGAGGTGCGGGATTGTAGCGATTTGATAGACGCTCAAAACACATTTTATAGAGATATGATTCGGCGGTTTCTCCTTTTGGAAGAGGATATTCAGGAAGTTGGAGTACGCCAAGTTCGATCTCTACATTTGCACGTTCGGCGATTGCGGTTGTATTTAAGATTGCTTCGGGTAAGTCTTTGAAGAGTTCTGTCATTTCTTCACTCGAGCGAAATGAAAAATCATCACTTCGCATCGTGAGGCGATCATCGTCATCAAGGCGCGTGTTTGTCTGTACGGCAAGTAATACGTCTTGCGCGTTTGCATCATCTGGTCGGGTGTAATGGCAATCTTGAGTCGCGACTACAGGCGCGTTGGTTTCTTTAGCAAAATCACGAAGTGTTTGTTGGAGTGCTTCGTGATTTGCAATACCAGGGTGGTGAGAGATTTCAATATAAAAATTTTCTTTACCAAAAATATCTTGATAGGTAGTTAAAAGTTCACGCGCTCGTTCTTTTTCTCCTGACAAGAGTGCCTGAGGGATTTCACCTCCCATACAGCCAGAGAGTGCGACAAGGCCTTCAGAGTGTTTTTTGAGAAGTTCATGATCGACACGGGGTTTATAGTAGTAGCCTTCGAGCGCAGCAATTGTTGCGAGTTGAATTAAATTTTTCCAGCCTTTTGTTGAGATGGCGAGTAGTGTGAGGTGGTAGCGTTTGTCGTCGATGCCAGTTACTTTGTCATGGAGACCGCGGCGAGCGACGTACGCTTCCATTCCGAGAATCGGTTTGAGGCCAGCTTTTTTTGTTTTCTTATAAAATTCTATTGCTCCGTAGAGATTTCCGTGATCGGTGAGGGCGAGCGCGGACATTCCAAGTTCTTTTGCGCGCGCAACAAGCTCGTCGATTTTTGAGAGTCCATCGAGAAGTGAGTAGTGCGAGTGGACGTGGAGATGGACGAATTTCACAGAGGTATTGTATCGTAAAGTATAATGAACCGGAAAGCCGTTGACAGAAAAGATAAAAGAAGGTCAATCGCGTATGTGGGTATTGATGAGGTTGGGCGTGGTCCACTTGCCGGACCTATGGTGATTGCGGCTGTATGGGGTATCTCTGCGAGTGATCTTGCAGGTATTCGGGACTCAAAAAAGCTTTCTCCCAAGAAACGAGAAGCATGGTATAAGGTTATTCGGCAAAAGGGTATGTATCGAGTTGTGAGTATTCCGGCACATACGATTGATAAGATTGGAATTTCGAGGGTCGCGCGTAGTGCGATTGAACGTCTCATGAAAGGTATGGACCCTCTCGTAGTAGAGATTTTACTTGATGGCGGACTTCACGCTCCACGAGAGTATCGGCAAAAAACGATTATTAAAGGAGATGAGAAAATTCCATTGATCGCCGCGGCTTCTATTGTGGCAAAGGTTACGCGCGATCGTTGGATGGTGCGTATAAGTCAACGTTATCCAAAGTATCAATTTGATACACATAAGGGGTATGGGACCGCAGCTCATATTGCAGTGATCCGTGCGGAGGGGCTATCAAAGATTCATCGAAAAACGTTTTGTAAGAATTTTTTATTGCATAAATAAAAGCGGTACGTTGAAGGGTACCGCTAACAGAAAAAAAGCAGGAGAGCTGCAATAACTGCTGCAAGCCATGCCGCAATACACTCTTCGTGGCATTCCCGTAATATCAAAAGATACATGAGAGTATAAGGAATGGATAGAGAGAGTAGGATGACGGCGACGATGATCACAAACTTGTCCTCGCAATCAACATAAGGACGATGATGTGCATGACCTGATCGACGACAATGATGAGCCATGGAAGAGTGCGAAGGGTGTCGGTGCTGGTACGCATGACGACATGAATCCACCACTCAACAGGCCATCGTCGGTCAATAAGCATATGACTTGCGAATAAGAGGGCAAGCCATGTTGGTTTCAGTGAAGTCACGCAAGTTAAGAGGGTGAATGGTACGCAATATAATACGCAATGCGATATAAGCGCGCGATTAAAAAAGGATCCGCGTGCCTTATACGTTGCCATATATTCGGTTTGTAACATCCAATCGCCGATCATATGAGCGAGAAAAAGTTTTTCAAAAAGTGTCATCGCTAACACCTCCCTTTATTTAATGAGCATCTGTAGGTACCGTACAGAGTAAAAAAGAAGCTTCCAATATAGTTTGATGTCGAATTAGTCGACACTTTGTTTTTGGCGATAGTGGAGATGTGATACGCTTATGGACATGAATGCCTCAATGGTTAGGGGATTGATAGGCGTTGGGTTGTCGGTGAATGACGCAAAATTGTATCTTGGGCTTGTTGAGTTGGGAGAGGCGACCGTACAACAGCTTGCAGAGTACGCAGGTATTAAGCGAACGACGACATATACACTCCTCGAGGATTTAAAGAAAAAAGGGTTTGTTTATGAGACGAAAGTTAAAAAACAGACGCTGTATATTGCTGAGGATCCGCGCGTGGTGATCGATGCATTTCGAGATGCGGTCAATACGCTTGATAAGCGCTTGGTTACGCTGCACGCGTTCTATACAAAAAAACATAAACGACCCCGAGTAATGTTTTTTGACGGGGCAGAAGGGTTTCGTAAGATTTGGCAAGTTATTTTTAGATCAGAGGTAAAAGAATATTTGATTATTACCGATCCGGAGCAGTTTTTGGGATTTGCGAAGAAGTATTATATTCGTCATCAGATTATCGAAGAAAAATTAAAAAGAGGTATTAAGAGTCGTCATTTGGTTGCAGGTACGCAGTACGCAAAAGATATTATATCTCGAGATCGTCAGGAAAACCGAGAGTCACGCATGCTGCCACATCAGATGAAGCCAACGTATACAAAAATTATTTTTGGCGATAGCGTAGCATTGATCTCGCCAGCGAGTGAAAATACGATTTTGATTATTGAGAGCGAATCATTTGCAAAAACAGAGACAGCGCTTTTTGAAGCGCTGTGGGGCGGGGCGATGGTGATGACTGAAGGTCGTTAGATGGAAATACGCATGAGCTCTTCGACGGTCGTGAGTCCTGCTTTTATTTTTTCGAGACCATCTTCGCGAAGCGTCTTTAATCCTTTCTCTTTTGCGATAGTATTAATCTCCTCAACTTGTTTGTGATCAACAATCGCGCGTCGCATGTCGTTGTCAATGACGAGAATTTCAAAAATACCAAGACGTCCCTTGTAGCCACTGCCACTGCAGACGCTACATCCAGCTCCCTTAAAGAGTTGAACGTCTTGAGGGAGGCCGAGGAGAAGGAGCGCCTTTTGATCTGGAGCGTCCGGTGTTTTACATGATTGACAAACTCTTCGTACGAGACGTTGTGCAATGACGCCATTGAGTGCATACGCAATGAGAGATGGGTCAATTTTCATATCAAGGATGCGGGCGATTGTACCGATGCTAGAGTTGGCGTGGATAGAAGAAAAGAGGAGGCGTCCGGTCAGAGATGCGTTGATCGCTGTTTCTAGGGTAATAGGGTCACGAATCTCTCCGATCATAACGATATCGGGGTCTTGTCGAAGAATCGAGCGCATTCCTGAATCAAATGTAAACCCACGTTCTGGATGAATTTGGCTTTGGCGGATATTTTTAAAATGATATTCAACGGGGTCTTCAAGAGTGATGATATTTTTTTCTGGCAAGATTAGTTTATTGAGTATCGCGTATAGTAATGTTGTTTTGCCCGCGCCCGCAGGACCAGATGCGAGTACCATGCCATAAGGTAGCGTTAGGAGAGTTTCAACAAGTTTTTGATCTCGGGCACTGAATCCTATTTGTGAGAGAGGGATTAGTAGTTCTGCGCGATTGAGAATCCGCATGACGATTGACTCCCCATAAATTGTTGGAAAAAATGAAACGCGAATATCAAGAACGCGTTGTTCTTGTGGCTTGTCGCTCGCAGGCATCATGAGCCATTCAAAGTGGCCTTCCTGAGGTGTGGAATGATTTGTGATATCGAGCTGGGTCATAACCTTGAGTCGAGAGGTAATCGGTTCAAGGAAGGACATCTCAAATTTTGAGATTTCTTTGAGAAGACCATCGGTACGAAATCGTACCGCGACCTCATCTCCTCGTGGATCGATGTGGATATCGGAAGCGTGCTCTTTATCCGCGGCATCGATAAGCTGTTGGAGGATTTGTTCCGCTATATTTTCTGGTTGTAAGTTCTGTTGAATCATACGGGTAGTATATCACGGCTCGCACCATTGCAATTCCGGTCTTTGTGTGTTACCTTTGATGGCATGACAGTACGAATGAGGCACACAAGGTCACATAGCAATAATCGCCGCTCGCACCACGCGTTGAAGCTCGGCGTGCGTGCTCTTTGCGTATCTTGCAAGGCTCGCACGATGGCGCATGAGGTTTGTCAGAATTGTGGTAAATATCGAGGACGACAGGTTGTTGATGTGTTGGCAAAATTGAATAAAAAAGAAAAGAAACAGAAGCAAAAAGAGCTCACCGGACAGGCAAAAGCAGAATAAGTAGTATCGTGACTATCACCCGTTCGTTCCTTTAACAACATTCATGGCATCACGACATCTTGCGCGGTCTTTGGCAATGCAGACCCTCTACGAATGGGATTTTTGGCACGGCGAGCGGTCAACGATTGAAGATATTCTTGGTCGTGTGATCGAAGAATTTGGTCCTGGTCTCGAAGATAGAACGTTTGTATTGTCTTTAGTTTCTCATGTGCTTGAAAAGCAAAGTGAACTCGATTCTATCATTCACAATGCGGCTCCCGAGTGGCCTCTTGAGAAGATTGCGATTATCGATCGCAATATTTTGCGTATAGGACTTTGGGAGCTTCTTTTTGGAGAGTATAAAGACGTTCCACCAAAGGTTGCGATCAATGAAGCGATTGAACTTGCAAAAACATTTGGTGGTGAAAATTCCGGCCGATTTGTGAATGGCGTCTTAGGTACGGTGTATCGTGAACTTGGTGAGCCGGGCAAAGATCAAGCAACAAAAAAATATAATCCTGAAGAGCTCGAAAAACTTCCTATTGAAAAGCGCGGAGGTGCGGTCGTCGCGCGAAGCGGTAGTATCGCGTTGGTACATGACGTATTTGGTTATTGGACCTTGCCAAAGGGTAAAATCGCTCCAGAAGAAAGTGATGAAGAAGGGGCGCGAAATGCAGTTATGCGAGAGCTTGGTATTAAAGAACTTGAGTTTGAAAAAAAGATTTGTGAGAACATTTATGTTGCCCATGATCCCGAAAAAGGCGCAGTACGTCGTAAGGTGGTATATTATCTGGGCACAACAAAGGATGTCGATTTACATTTGAAGGCTTCCGGCGGACTCGATGATGCTAAGTGGTTTCCTCAAGGCGAGATAGGATCGCTTCGCATGTACGATGATATCAAAGAAATTTTTAAGAAATTATGAACCCCGATGAACTTGAAGCGCTTGCACGCGAACTGAAGATTAAATTTAAAGACGTTAACCTGCTTTTGCAGGCAGTTACACATCGTTCCTATATTAATGAAAACCCCGGATGTCCGGTGGGCCACAATGAGCGCCTAGAATTTCTCGGTGACGCAGTGCTAGAGCTTGTGGTGACAGAGCATTTGTACGCACTTTATCCTGAGAAGCCAGAAGGCGAGTTGACGTCGTATCGTGCCGCTCTTGTGAATGCTGAGATGCTCGCGGATGTTGCCTCAGATTTAGGAGTCAATAGTTATATGCTGTTATCTCGCGGTGAGAAAAAAGACACAGGGCGGGCGCGGCATTATATCCTTGCGAATGCATTCGAAGCGATTGTGGGCGCGATTTATCTTGATCGTGGATACGATTCAGCCCAGAAATTTATCGCACGAGTACTATTCCTTAAAATAAAAGATGTTGTAGAAAAGAAATTATGGAAAGATCCAAAGAGTACTTTTCAAGAAGGAGCGCAGGAGCATGCCGGCGTTACTCCAAACTATAAGGTACTCAAGGAAGTTGGCCCAGATCATGCGAAGAAATTTTCCGTTGGCGTATATCTCGGGCACACGCTTGTTGCAGAGGGAGCAGGACTTTCAAAGCAGGAGGCCGAAGTAGAGGCCGCAAAAGCCGCGCTTATAAAAAAAGGATGGGGATGAGGAATTGATGCATGTATCTTAAAAGTCTTACATTGTCAGGTTTTAAGTCGTTTGGTCGTACGACTGTTTTTGAATTTCCAACAAAAGTTGCCGCGATTGTCGGTCCAAATGGGTCAGGGAAATCTAATGTGGCCGAAGGTATTAGGTGGGTGTTAGGCGAGCAGTCGATGAAGTCGCTTCGCGGTAAGAAAGGGGAAGATTTAATCTTCAATGGGTCAGAAAAAGCGCCTCGCTTGGGGCGTGCCGAAGTTAAACTTATTTTTGATAATACAAAAAAACAATTTCCTTTTGAGTTTGATGAGGTTATTATCTCTCGCCGTGTTGTACGAGATGGTTCCAATGAATATTTATTAAATGGTTCGACGGTACGGCTCAAGGATATTTTTGAGCTACTTTCAAAGGTGGGCCTTGGTTCAAGTCAGCATCACATTATTTCTCAAGGAGAAGTAGATCGTATTTTATGGGCGAATCCTTCGGATCGACAGGCGATGATCGAAGACGCTCTTGGGCTCCGAGAATTTTATATGAAAGCTCGTGAATCAGAGCGCAAGCTTGCTGAAACCGAGTTTAATGTAAAACAGGTAGAGGCGCAGCGTCGTGAGATTCAGCCACACATCAAGTATTTGAAGTCGCAGGCTGACAAGATGAAGGCTCACGAATCAAATGTAGAGGAACTTGCTCAGAAAGCTCAAGAGTATGCAAAACGTGAAAAAGCGTCACTTGAGTCCATGACAAAGAAATTTGTTGCGTCAAAAAATCCTGTTCTTGAGGAGATCAGAAAAAAAGAAGATGAAATTTCAAAACTTAGGGGAGAAGTTCAACGTGAGGAGCGTGAGTTCGCCGAAGTTCCCGCACGCAAAAAAATGAATGAAGAGCTCGATCGACTTGAAGAAAAGCGAAGATCACTCGAACGTGAGCTTGGGAAGGTAGAAGGTATGGTGCAGGGCGCACGCGCATCGGGTGCGGGCGGTAGCGTATCTCACGCAGCCCTTACTCAGGTGATTCGGGAGACAATCGTGCTTGTGGATGAGATCGTGCAGAAAGACAGTTACGAAAGTCTCAAGTCGGGGCTCAAGGATATCAGGATGAAATTAGAGACGATTATACGATCTCCTCAGAATGCGGAAGCTGCAGACGCGCCTTTTTTGCAACGCAAAGATGCTATTACAAAAGAGCTTGGAGCGATTGAAAAGATTATTGCGGGTCTCAAAATTCAAAAAGAAGAAGATGAAGCGTCGAGAGATGATTTAATGGCGGATTTGCGAGAGCGGGAACGAGCATTACGAGATCGGGAGAGGGAAGTAGAAATTTTGAAGCAACAGATTCGAGAGGTAGAGTTTACAGAACTGCAGTATCAGTCACGTGTTACGGATTTTGCGAAGTTTATGGAAGATCTACGTCTTGTAGAAGAAGACGCGAAGGAGGGGAGTATATTTGAAAATGATGCAGACAGAGCGTCTTTGCTCCGTTCAGTCGATCGCCTTCGTTTGAAGCTTGAAGAAGCCGGAGGAATTGATCCAGCGGTATTGCAAGAGTATAACGAAACGCTTGAACGAGATGCTTTTTTAGCCCGAGAGCTTGAAGATCTCAAGAAAGCGCAAGAATCGCTTGAGCGTCTTCTTGGAGAGCTGCACGGTACACTTAAGGAGCGTTTTTCACATGGTATCGAAAAAATCAGTCAGGAATTTAATGAAATTTTTAAGATTGTTTTTGGTGGAGGGAAGGCAGCACTTGAATATGTGAAGCCAAAAAAAATTCAAGCTGATGAGATGAGTGAAGAGATTGAAGAAGAAAAAAGCGGGATCGAGGTTGTGCTTGATATCCCACGAAAACGTATTCGTTCTCTCGAAATGCTTTCGGGTGGAGAGCGTGCGCTCACATCAGTAGCACTTCTTTTTGCGATGTCAGCCGTAAATCCACCTCCTTTTTTAGTGTTAGATGAAACAGATGCTGCGCTCGATGAGGCAAATTCACAGCGATACGGAGATTTGCTCGAGCGACTTGCGAAGAAGGCGCAGCTCATTGTAATCACGCATAATCGCGAGACGATGCGTCATGCGGGTGTTTTATACGGTGTTACGCAGGGTGATGATGCGATCTCTCGAGTTCTTTCGGTAAAGTTGGAAGAGGCGAGCGCATACGCAAAGGCATAAGATAAAAAAATAAAAATCCCCGCAAGTATATACTGCGGGGTTCAAAAGGTTTACGCACACGGGGTATTTATTGTTACGCGATGCGGCGCATCAGAGGACTTGTGCTGTCGAGGGTGTAGTATCGAAAACTCCTTCCTCGGTAGTCTCGAAGGGCGCCTAACTGCTTTAATGCTTCAAGCACGTAGGTTACTTCGGTGCTCCCATGTATTCTGCTCCATACTCTCGCAAGTCTAGACCAGACCGCCTCCCTCAGTGGATTGAACGAAAGGTTTTCGATTGCTGTGGCTGCTCCGATTGCGCGGACGACGTCGAGTGCAAAACGTATACATTCTTGGCCATCACCATTCCTGGGCACACCATAGTCTACGATATATTCGAGCGCTTCCCGATATATTTGTCCTTGGGTGCTTACAAATCGTGGCGCAATGATGACGTCGTCGCCTTCTAAGTATTGTCGTGCTTCAGTTGGAGATATGAAAATGATTTTTTTGCCGAGATCGCGTACGTAGCTATGAACGAGAATCGGATCATCGGTGAGATCTTTGTCTTCACTAACAACAACGATTGTGTCTATGAGTGAGAATTCTGCGATTTTACGAACCTCATCTTTCATCTTTGCATCGACGGCATCTTTGTCTTTCAGTGCAAGTGGGCACAGAATGACTACGAATCCTGCTTGCCAGAGCGCTTGCACGGATTCTTGGAGGCGTGATTTCATAGATATGAAGACATAGGCGAATACCACCCGACCGAATTGTCGGCAATATTCACGTAGTTGGTTAAATGACAAATTGTATCCAGCTGCTTCAGCTCTAAGTTTTGCGTTATCCGCATCAATGAAAAGCGCTATCTGCGATTGTTGAGAGGTTGGTGGGATGATCGCAGCGATCGAAGCCGTTTCGACAATAGCGGTAGTATCTGTTGCTATTGTTTGGGTTGCGGGATTCGGATCGGGTGGAATTGGGGGAGGGATATCGTCATGCGATGGTGCCGCCGGAGATACGTGAATCCCGGGGATTTGAGTTTCCTCAAGAATCCGTATTTCAGAGTATCCGTTGCCGTGTGGCAGAGGAAGACATGCAATACGTTGTGCTCGGTGTAGTTCACTGAGTATAAGGCGAAGTGCAGGTATTCTTCTACCTGTTTTTGTAGAGACGATATGCATTACGTCGGGGCCACCGCATGTGATGATCCCATCTCGCGCAAACCTAGTCAGCTCGACAAGGACATTGTCGGCGAGTTCGGACATTCTGTCTCCTCATGGTGTAAAGAGCAGATACTTTTAAAAAATTATCATAAAAATCAAGTAACGTCAATGATGAGGAAGGAGTAAGTGAGAGGAGTTATTGACGTTTTATGTGATTCATGTAAAATGCGTCCTATGCTTACGATTCGACTTCAGCGCGTAGGAAGGAAAAACGACCCGTCATTTCGGGTTGTTGTTATGGATTCACGGAAGGCTGCGTCATCGGGCAAGGTGAATGAGATTCTCGGACACTATAATGCTCGTCAGAAGGCGGCGGTTGTAAAGACCGAGCGCGTGGAATATTGGAAATCCAAGGGCGCTAAGATTTCAGCGACCGTAGAAGACTTGATGCGTCGTCTTCCGTCCTTGAAGAAGCAGTAAAATTTGATATAATATAATAGTTCTGAAAGGTCGCATTGAGATTGCTAACCAGTACAGTTATGGCATCTGATACAGCAGACAGAGACTTTCTCGAATTTGTCGTAAAATCCCTTGTTGATAATCCGGACGATGTAAAAGTTGACCGGCGCGTTGATGAGATGGGCGTGTTGTTGTCGCTCCGTGTTAATCCGGCCAATATGGGTCAGGTAATCGGACGCAATGGTAACACCGCAAAAGCGCTACGCACACTCCTTCGTGTTGTTGGTATGAAACACAATGCGCGCGTGAACCTTAAGATTGAGGAGCCAGAAGGTGGCATGCGTCGTGAGCCGCACGAAAAGAAAGATATAGATGATCTGGGCGATTTGAATATTTGATCATCAGTGATTATAAAAACAAAAATCCCGCGTACACGGGGTTTTTGTTTTAGTTGGTCGTGTGGTATTTTTGAGGTAATGATCGAAATGATGCAGATTGCTCTAGACTTGCTAATGCTTTCTGGTGCTCCCATATTATTTTGTGTCGGTATTTTCTTATGGATTTTCCACATGTTTCACAAATTGCCCAAGAAAGTATTTTTCATTTGGGGAGGTTTATTTTTATTTTTTGTTGCATGGTTGGCATTGTTTATGGGAGGGTGGGGAGGTCTTATCGTGGTGTTCTGGCCCGCACTTGCGTTATTTGCGATGAGTGCGGGGCAATTTAAGCGCGGCTCTTTTATGTATACTCTTGTACGATTTGTGCAGTTTTGTTTTGTGATATTTTTCCTGATTTCAGTATGGTACTCAAGTGTATATTGGTTTGAATATTTTAGAAATTAGTAATATAGTATGCAAATTTCAGTTTTAACATTATTTCCGAACTTATTCCGACCGTATCTTGAGGAATCAATTTTGCGTCGCGCTGTTCAGAAAAAAATAATAGACGTGCACATTGTCGATATCCGACAATTTGCGACTGACAAGCATAATACTGCAGATGATAAACCGTATGGAGGTGGGGCGGGTATGGTCATGAAGGCTGATATTATATTGCGAGCATTTGATGAAGCAACAAAAAAAGATAAAATAAAACCTCGTGTTATTATGCTATCCGCGGCAGGAGATCAGTTTACCAATATAAAAGCAAAAGCATATGCGAAAAGTAAAAAGCACGTTGTATTGATAGCGGGGCACTACGAGGGGATTGATGAGAGAGTGAAAATAGCCTTGAAAGCAGAGGAGATTTCTGTTGGACCATATGTTTTGACGGGAGGTGAGTTACCTGCGCTTGTCATTGTTGATGCGATTGCTCGACAGATTGTCGGTGTACTCGGTAATCAGGAGTCAGTTGAAGAGTTGCGCTACGGTGTTGGTATACCTACCTATACACGACCAGAAGTAGTGTTATATAAAAAGAAAAAATATACGGTGCCCCCCGAGCTATTGTCGGGAGATCATAAGAAGATAGAGGAGTGGCGGCAGAGAAATCGAAAGAAATAAAATAAAATAAAAACCTTTCTTATTATGTAGAAAGGTTAAAATCCAATAGATCCATTGGGTACAAGTCCATCGATGTCTGGGTCATATCTTGTGGGAAGTAGTTGGCATGAGAGGTCATCTTGATTGTTATCATGAAAGATGATTGCCATTGTTTCTGTTTCTAGCCGTATATAATATACAATGTACCAGTTGTTATCATGACCAAGAACTCGATCTCCAGGACGATGTTGAGCGCGGGCTTTCTTGGCAAGATAAAAAATGTGAGTACTACCGCCTTTTAGGCATATTGTGCTCATAAAAAATCCTCCACCAAGGACTATATCAGCGCATTTCGAGCAGGTCAAACTAGTCATGATATACTAATCTCATGACATGGTTGCCGCTTACGATTGGTGCTTATTTTTTGAGTGCCCTTGTTTCCACATTTGATAAGGCGCTTATGGAGAGGAGCATTCCGAATCCTCTCGTGTTTGCTTTTTATACTGGTCTTGCAAGTATCGGCATGATATTGCTCGCGCCTCTCGGGCTAACAATATTACCCGCATCCGAGCTGTTAATCGCACTTTTTGTTGGTGTATTGTATCTCGCATCTTTATACTGTTTGTTTGCCGCTCTTTCTGCCAACGATCCTTCGCGTGTAATGCCGCTTGTTGGCGGAGCTACTCCGGTGTTTATTCTTTTACTTGCGTTTGTATTTTTTGGTGAAGTGGCACGTGTAAAAGAATTACTTGCTGTCGTGTTCTTTATCGCAGGAGGAGCGTTACTTGCGCTTGAGTCACGGCGTACTAAGATTATTTTTGCAAAACGACTTATTATACTATCTCTTCTTTCCGCATTTTTTCTGGCATCCTCGTTCTTTATTGCAAAAGAGCTATATAAGACCGGTCCGTTTCTTTCGGTGTTTATATGGTCACGCATGGGTAGCGTGCTCGCTGCGATAGGATTGCTTTTTATTCCTGCGACGCATCGTGAAATCAAAAAGGGAAGTGCTGGAGGGACATCAAGTTCTGGTGTATTGTTCTTATCAAATAAAGTTGCAGGTGCTGTGAGTTTAATTTTGCTCAATTACGCAGTTGCCATTGGTCCGGTCGCGACAATCAACGCGCTCAAAGGGCTGGAATATTTTTTCGTATTTCTTGTAACGTTTATACTAGCTCTTTTTTATCCACGTTTTTTACATGAGTCAGCGCGAGCGCGCGTGTTTGCCGTAAAGCTTACAGGGATTATTATTATGAGCGTGGGGTTTGGCATTTTAGCATTTATATGAAAAGAATATTAAAATTTTTTGTAAAATCTTTTATCATTATAGTGTTTATTTGTGTCGCAGTGGCTGGCTGGTTGATGCGGCGCGCTCCCGTGCTTGAGCCGCGTGTGTATGGAGTTACGTTTGCTCCCGGTGTCGCCGAGTGGTTCGGGCTTGATGCGCGCGACACGTATCGGGCGATTCTTGATGATTTACGGGTTCGTCATATTCGCATAGGTGCGTATTGGACGGAGATTGAGCGTGAGCGCGGCACACAAGATTTTAGTATGCTTGATTGGCAGGTGAGTGAAGCCGAAGCGCGCGGAGCAAAACTTATTCTTGCGCTTGGTCGCAAGGTGCCGCGATGGCCAGAGTGTCATATTCCAAGTTGGGTGCGTGCGTTACCGCGTTCTGAGCAGGATGAAGAGTTATATCGCTATATGCGCACAGTTGTTGAGCGATATAAAAATTCTTCTGCGATTGAGATATGGCAGGTAGAAAACGAGCCTTACTTACCATTTGGAGAATGTCCGTATGATGTTTCAGAAACGCTTGATCAGGAGGTAGCGTTGGTGCACTCACTCGATCCATCGCGCCCGATTCTGACGACGGACTCAGGAGAACTTTCAATTTGGATTCGTGCAGCAAAGAGGGGGGATCAATTTGGTACGACGATGTATCGGCGGGTAAATAATAAATATTTTGGACAGTTTGAATATCCCTTACCTCCAGAATTTTTCCGTGCTAAGCGGGCGTTTACTGAGCTTGTTGTTGGTAAAAAACCAATGATGGTTATTGAGCTTCAAGGTGAGCCATGGCTATCAAAACCGGTAAATAGTGCAACCGTTGAAGAGCAGTATGCTGTTATGGATCCCGAGTATTTCAAGGATACATTGCGGTACGCCGAAGCGAGCGGTTTTGACACGTTTTATTTATGGGGAGTGGAATGGTGGTATTGGTTAAAACAAAATGGTCATTCAGAAATTTGGGAGATTGCGAAAAGTAAAATTTTAGTAGAGTGATTTTTTATCTTTAAGTTCCAAGGCGATACACTGAAGTTATATGAAAAAGTTTTTTTGGGGTGCATCCACGTCTGCCCATCAGGTAGAGGGTGGCAATAAGAATGACTGGACTGAGTGGGAGGAAAAGACTGCGCACGAAATGCCTGAGCGGGCAAAGCATCGGCAATGGTTTAAATCCATGCCAAATATTTATACGTTTCTAAAAAATCATCATAACTATGTATCTGGCGGTGCTTGTGATCACTACCATCATTACGAGGAAGATTTTAATCTTGCAAAATCACTTGGGCATAATGCGCATCGGTTTTCGATTGAGTGGTCGCGCATCGAGCCACGCAAAGGGGAGTTTAATGAACAAGAAATCGAGCATTATAGAAATGTAATTAAGGCGCTACAAGAGCGCGGGCTTGAGCCATTTGTGACGCTTTATCATTGGACGGTGCCTTTGTGGTTTCGTGATGAGGGTGGATGGTTGAATCGTCGTTCGCCAAAATATTTTGAGCGATATGTACAAAAACTCACAGAGTCGTACAAAGATCTTGGTATAAAATTTTGGATTACTATCAATGAGCCTGAGGTGTATGCAGGGCATTCGTATTTAAAGGGAGAGTGGCCACCTGAAATACGATCATATCGTAAGTATTTTAAAGTAATGCGTAGGCTCGCGCATACCCATGTTCTTGCGTATCGCGCGATAAAATCAATTAATCCGAATGCGGAGGTGGGGATCGCAAAAAATAATATTTATTTTGAGGCGCACGGAATAAATCCATGGAATAAATTTTTAAAATGGTGCGCGGATTATTTTTGGAACTATCAATTTTTGAATCGTATAAAAGGTGAGCAGGATTTTATTGGTTTAAATTATTATTTTCACAATCGCATTAACTGGTCGTTTGGTAAAAATGAGAATAAAAAAGTTTCTGATATGGGGTGGGAGATATATCCTGAGGGCTTGTATCACGTGCTTTGTGGCATATGGCGGTACAAGAAGCCAATTTATATAACAGAGAATGGAGTTGCCGACGAAGAAGATAAATTTCGTGAAGAGTTTATTCGGGAGCATGTCATGGCGATGCGTCGGGCGATGAGTGAGGGTATCGATGTGAGGGGGTATTTCTACTGGTCGCTCCTTGATAATTTCGAGTGGGATAAAGGATTCGCTCCTCGTTTTGGTCTCGTGGAGATTGATTATGTGACTCAAGATCGACGCGTACGATCGAGCGCAGAGGCCTATAAGAATATTATAGAAGAGAGCTTGCGTCTGCCTGAAAACTCTGCTTAGCTTTTGGCAGACGGTTGGGAGGTTAAATACGCTATGTTATTTCGGACAACTGGACGTCCTGTTACAGATACGCCAAAAGCACAATTTTCGATACAGGGTAAGCATGCGAGCGCTCTTTTTTCCAAGTCTTCAGGGGCCCGTGTTTTTCCGGATGTCACAACCGAGACTCCCGAGAGAGCTGATCGGCATGAGTGGTTACTTGAGCCGGGCCAGTATTGGTTGCTTGAGCAGGCCTCAATCGTGACGCGCATTGATTCAATCGTTGTGTCGCAAGATTTACAGATTTCTCGTATCGCACAAAATGAGCTTGGAGAATTACCAACCGCATTGTTTTTTGAAATCGTTTATTATCGGCTGAACGCACAATGACTTCAACTGGAGGTACGCCGCGTGTTATGCGGCAACGAGCGCGTGAAGACTCTCCAGACAATGGTATTATTGTACGAATTGACGGAGGAGTTATTGCTCACGCTGAACATAGGGGTGAGTGGCGCAATTTGTCACCCGCGCGCTATTGGTGGATTCGAAATGGTTCGGGTAGGCGATGTTGTCTGACGCTCGTCACAATAAGTGATGGAGGACGGAGAGATGAGGGTGGGTCGCTTGATCTTACCGATGTACCAACAGGCGTTCTCGAAGCGGTTGTGAAATTTCGAACCGGAGTCATATAAATGATGCGTGGAAACGAGTACAGACCGAACGGCAGATCCGCTCCCTAAGGGGCGGTTTTTTATTGCCCCGTAAGGCTATTGACAGGTATAAGGGAGGTGCGTATAATGACCCACTAGAGACTGTATATGGGTGAGTCAAAGTAATATATGCAGCAGGTCCGCGATTGTTCTTGGGTCTCCGAGGATAGTCGCGGATTTGTTTTAGAAAGCACGTTTACAATTTCATAGTATTGCGAGTGATATAGAGAATCCGTCGAAAGGTGACTCAAAAAAAGAGCATATCAAATATATCTTTTTGCTGTTTTCGTAAGAAAACAGTCTTAATGAGAGTTTGATCCTGGCTCAGGATGAACGCTGGCGGCGTGGATAAGGCATGCA
>CAYHJF010000008.1:0-29061 GCA_964356915.1 uncultured Candidatus Saccharibacteria bacterium
AAAATAAGGTAGCGCCTCCTTTCCGTACCGCGGAGTTCGATATCTTTTATGGGGAGGGAATTTCCTACGATGGCGATTTGCTTAACTTTGGTTTAAAGCTCGGTATTGTAAAGAAGAGTGGAGCGTCTCATTCATATGGCACAATAAAACTTGGGCAAGGGTATGATGCTGCTCGCCGATTCTTGAAAGAAAATAAAACAGAACTCAAAAACCTCCGCAAGGAAATTGAGGAGGCTTTGAATAAGAATGTTGCTGTTCCGAGTCCTTCAGAGGAAGATTAGCGCGTTGTAAACGGCACTGTTCCTACGATACGTGCGCGCTTTACTGACCGTGCGAGCATGCGCTGATGCGTAGCACAGAGGCCTGTTCGTTTTTTCGGCATAATGCGTGACTGCGGATTGAGAAATGTACGTAATTGCTCGCTATCTTTGTAGTCGATAGCATGCGCGTTTGCTGTGCAGAAAAAACACTGTTTCTTCGGAGCTGGTGGTTTGTTGTTAGAGTGGCTAGAATGGGATCTCATCGGGATTTATCTCTCCTTCATCATGTGGGTATTCGATAGTGTCGACCGTTTCTTGTTGGTTATTAGTATCATTTGGTGTTGAGTTACCTGAGTCAGCAGTCCCTCGTGGGCCAAGCTGCATACTTTCAGCTACAATTTCAGTTCGGTTACGCTTTTGGCCATCGGGAGTATCCCATGTTCGGGTTTGGAGTCTACCTTCGATCAAGATGGACTTACCTTTTGAGAGGTATTGTTTAGCGATTTCAGCAAGTCTTCCGAACATGACAATATTGTGAAATTCTGCTGCTTGCTGCTTCTTACCAGCTTTGTCGTTCCATGTTCGATTCGTCGCGATGCCGAATGTCGCAACGGGTTGTCCAGAAGGCAGAGTTTTAACTTCTGGGTCTCTGGTCAAGTTTCCTATTAAGAATACTTTATTGAGATTCATTGGGGGTTGGGCCTAAGATTTCTTCAAGTCTCTTATCGAGTGCTTGGACATCAGTAGCAACTTGCTCTTCTTTATGCGCTGTTTGAGGACGGGGGACATATTGACGTGTTGGAGCATGCTGCCAACCGAGTAACATTGAGCGTAAGATAGATTTTCTATCGCGCGTCTTTTTATCGATTGCATATACTTGATCTGATGCAACGGTAAAGCGAAACGCGCCAAAATATCCTTCCCGTTCTTTGCGAATTGGGTAGGCAAGATTTCTGCGACGCGGCGAATCCCATGATTCAACGATAGCTGAGTGGGAGTCTAGGAGCGTGCGTAGCTCTTCGTGGGCTGAGGAGGCTTCTTCCTCGGATATTCCAGAGGTAAGCCAGTATGAAAGTTCGTAATATTTTGACTCTGAAGTCATGGCAGGATCATACCGTATTTTATGAAACTGAGCAAGGGGTCAGATCTTAAACTCGATAACGTCCCCATCTTTTACAGTGTAATCCTTACCCTCGGTACGCAAGAGCCCTAATTCGCGTGCTTTTGCGTAAGACCCAGCTTTTAGGAGGTCTTCCCAGAAGATAATCTCAGCTCGGATAAATTTTTCTTCAAAATCAGAGTGGATCGCGCCGCCTGCTTGTTTCGCTGTTGATCCTTTTGGTATTGTCCACGCGCGAGTTTCATCTTCGCCAGTCGTGAAATAGCTCATGAGTCCAAGAAGACGGTAGGCTGCATGCGCGAGTGTAGATAGGTGGGATGACATGCCAAACTCAGCGCGCTCTTCAGGTGTCATGCCCGAAAGTTCTTCCTCCAATTTAATATTTAAATATACGGTTGTATCATTCGCAGGTTGGGGCGTTTCATCCTTTACGTTATAGAGATACATGATTGGTTTGCCAGAGAGAAGTTGAAGTTCTCGGGCAAGATTCTTTTGGTCTCCCGTTGGGAGCGCGCCAGAATCGATAACTGCCTTGAGCGCTCGCGCATGCTCAAGTTTTTCGCGCGTATCGGCCGATCCAGTTTTTGCTTCTTTTTCAAGTCGTGCGAGTGCTTTTTCTACTGTTGCGAGGTCAGCCATGAGAAGTTCAGTTTCAATAATTCCTTTGTCTCGTTCAGGGTCTATCGATGATTCAACGTGAACAATATTGGAGTCCTCAAACGCTCGGCAGACTTCAACGATCGCGTCTACTTCGCGGATGTGCGATAAAAATTGGTTACCGAGTCCTTCACCTGCAGAAGCTCCTTTTACGAGGCCTGCGATGTCGACGAATTCAATAACCGCAGGGATGCGTTTTTTGCTGCCTGTGAGATTAGCAAGCGCGTCGATGCGAGAGTCTTCAACGCTGACAATGCCGATATTCGGTTCGATGGTAGCAAACGGATAGTTTGACGTGTCTACCTGTTTTTGTGTCAGCGCTTGAAAGAGTGTCGATTTTCCGACGTTCGGTAACCCTACAATACCAATTTTGAGAGACATGGCTTCGATGATAAGATAAAACGTAATGTATGTAAATCCGAAGATCTTTAAGGCGTATGATATTCGAGGTGAATTTCCTGAACAGATCAACGCAAAGTCGGTCTATATTATTGCTCGCGCCTTTGTCGAGTTTTTACGAGGCAAAGATCCAAAGCCAACGATCCATCCGCTTTCTATCGTTGTCGCGCAAGATGCTCGTCCGTCTTCTCCAGAGCTCAAAAAAGCCGTTATAGAAGCGTTGCTCGATGAAGGAGTCCATATTATTGATATTGGTTCTGCTACGACTCCATTTCATGGGTTTGTTGTAATTCAGACAGAGGCTGATGGTGGGATCATGATTACGGCATCTCATACGCCCGCTCGCATGAACGGGCTGAAATTTTTGCGTAAAGGTGGGGATCCGCTCGGACAGGGTATGGGGCTTGAGGTGGTACAACAAATTGCTCAGCGTAGTATTTTTCAGCAAAAAAATGATGATGGTCGAGGAGGTGTTGAGCAAAAAACATTTTATCGGGAGTACATTGATTTTTTACTTGAGAGGGTCGATCTATCTAAGACAACCGAACTTACGGTTGTCATTGATGCCGCGGGCGGCATGAGTGCAGTGTTGCTCCCATATTTAGTAAAGCGACTACCATTCAAAACAATCGTACTGAATGGCGATGCATTTTTTTATTCTGGCGTTGAGATGATGGATCCCTCAAAAGAGGTAAATCTTGCAACTCTCAAAAACGAAGTACTCAAAGAGCGGGCAGACTTTGGGATTGCCTTTGATCAAGATGGTGACCGATCGGGATTTGTAACAAAGAATGCGCGATTTTTGCGTGCAGACTACGTAGGGGCATTTTTTGCACGTGAGTTATTAAAGTCACATGCGGGCGCTTCTATTGTCTACGATGTACGTTCATCGAGTATTGTGCGTGAGACAGTATTAAAGGGCGGCGGCAACGCGATTGAGTCGCGCGTAGGGCACTCATTTATCAAGGCAAAGATGCGTGAGATGGACGCGTTATTTTCTGCTGAGATGTCGGGGCACTTTTACTTCAAGGATTTTTGGTATCTTGATTCTGATTTTTTGCCTTTATTATACTTCGCGCAATTTCTTGCAGCCCTTGGGAAAACATCAGATCAGGTACTCGAAGAATTTCAGGTATATCCGGCGAGCGGAGAGATTAATTTTACGGTTGATGAAGGAAAGGATCATCTCTTGGAGCAGATTGCCGCGCACTTCCACGATGCGCACGCAGTTAAATGGGTTGATGGTCTGTCGATTTATTATGATGAATGGTGGACGAATATTCGTATGTCAAACACAGAACCACTCGTGCGGTTAAACGTAGAGGCTGAAAATCAAGAGTTATTAGATGAGAAAATTAATGAGCTGCGGAAGCTCATTGAAGGATAGTTAAAACATTCCTATTTTCTTTTTTGCTTCAGTGAGTGTTTTAGCTGCTACACGTTGAGCTTTTTTTGATCCTTCAGTGAGAACTTTTTCAACTAATTTTTTGTTTTTCGAAAGTTCTTTATATTGAGTTTGAATAGGTTTCAAGAATGAGACAAGAGAGTCAGCAACTTTGGTTTTGAATTCTCCATATCCTTTACCTATAAAATCATGTTCGATTTGTTTGAGTGATCGTCCGGATGCAAGATGCATGATAAAAATAAGGTTTGAGATAGCAGGTTTTTCCTCCATATTGAATCGGACTTCTTTGTCAGAGTCAGTAACGGCTATCTTAATTTTTTTATGGATCATTTCGGGTGTGTCGAGAAGACTGACCTGGGTAGACTCCCCATGAGATTTTGACATTTTTTTACTTGGGTCTTGGAGAGAGAGGATTTTGAGGTCTTTATGAAGCTTTGATTCTGGTTCAGGAAATATTTTTCCATAGCGTCCATTGAAGCGTCGTGCGATTTCTCGCGAAAGTTCTAAATGAGGAAGTTGGTCTTTACCAACGGGCACGACACTTGCTTTGTATGCGAGAATATCTGCCGCCTGTAGTACGGGATAGGAGAGGAGGCCAAGGTTTGTTGCGTGAGGATTTTCCGCGATCATTTCTTTGTAGACGGGGTTGAGTTGGAGCATTGAAACGGGTGTAATCATGCCAAAGAGAGTTGCAAGCTCGATTTGTTCGGGTATGAGCGATTGAACAAAAATCGTGATTTTTTTTGGGTCAATCCCGCACGCCATATAAAGCATGACGATTTTAAGTGTGTTCTCACGAAGTGTTTTTGTGTCTTCCAGAGTTGTGAGGGCGTGCACATCCGCAACCATAAGATAGGTCTGGTATTTGTTTTGATATTCAATGAGTGATTTGAGTGCACCAAAATAGTTGCCAATATGAAGATGGTTTGTCGGTCGCATTCCAGTTAAAAGCGTTGGTTTGGGCATAGAGAGATTATATATCAAAACAAGTTTTTCAAAAAATGAAAGAGAATAAAAATATCTCGCCAGGCGAGATATTACAGGTTAGTCTCTTGCCGCTCGCATGATCTCTGTCAGGCGAGTGCGGCTTTTCAATAGTTGGATAAGGCTGATAGCTTTGAGAATAGCAGGGACTCCCTCAAATAAGCCCAAAGGAGTGAGTGCGGTAACAACATCAAAATTAGTTTCAGGTCCAATCTCGATAGTTTCCTGAACATATTGAATCTCTGTAGCGGCGAGGTGACGGATCGCTGCTTTTGATCCAGGTAAGTCATGAACGGAGCTCATACTCTGGCCAGGGTACCTACAAGAGGTTCTTACAATCAATAAGATTGGTTCATCTCGGAATTCCTCGATAGCACCCATCAAGAGACCTCCTTAATATTTCCAAAAAAACTATATCATATATTTTAAATAAATCAAGAGTTTTTTGGTGACTTGTTATGGAGACTTTTTTCAAATAAAAACCCCGCTTCTTTTGAAGCGGGGTTTTTATGAGACTAGATCTCAATGACGACGGGGATGACCATGGGTCTTCGTTCTGTACGCTGGTAGAGGAATTGTCCAACTTTTTCGCGGAGTTCTTCTTTAACGTATTGGAAGTTGATTGGATGCATTTTCTCGGTTATCTCTTCGATGTGACGTTTGACACGTCCTCGCGTCTCGTAGAGCAAGTCTTTTGATTCCTTGAGGTAAATAAATCCACGAGAGATAATATCGGGTGAATTTTTCACTTTGCCTGTTTGTGCGTCCACGAGCGCGATGATGACAAAGATGCCATCTCCAGCCATCATTTGTCGGTCGCGGAGTACGACTTCTTTGACGTCACCTACGCCGAGACCATCAACCATAACATGGCTTGCAGGCACCGATTCGCCCGTGTTGTGAATCGCATTTGATGTGAGTTCAATAACAGCGCCGTTGGTCGGGATAATAATATTTTGTTTTGGAATACCGACAGATTCAGCAAGTCCCGCATGGAGTTTAAGCATGAAGTAGTTGCCATGAATCGGCATGAAATATTTTGGTCGCATGAGGTTGAGCATGAGTTTCAAGTCTTCGCGTTGCGCGTGACCTCCCGCATGTATATCCATCATTTGATAGTGATATACGGTAGCACCTTCTCTATAGATGATATCTTTGAGTGACTGGACCGTACGTTCGTTACCAGGGATGACGGACGATGAAAATACTACGGTGTCGCCTTCTTGAAGGCGCATATAGCGATGTTCTCGAGTCGCAATGCGCATGAGCGCAGCTCCTCCTTCGCCTTGAGCTCCCGTGCACATAAAGAGAATCTTATTTGCGGCGTAGTCATTGACGTTTTTGACATCAATGATGATACCTTTTGGTATTTTGAGATATCCAAGTTCTTGGGCAAGTGCCACGTTGGATTTCATCGAGAATCCTTCAATGACAATCTTGCGGTCATATTTTTCCGCCAAGATAATCAATTGTTGGATGCGTGGGAGGAGGGATGCAAATGTTGCGACAATCAAACGGCCGGGGGCGTGTTCGACAATATCTTCAAGATTTTTTTGAATTTCACTTTCGGATATTGAGTGTCCAGGGCGCTCTGCTCCTGTTGAGTCGGAAAGAAGAAGTGTAACTCCCTCTGTCGCAAGGCTTGCGATTTTTCCGTAGTCAGCAGGTGAGTCGCCGACAGGATTGTTATCGAATTTGAAGTCTGCGGTATGGCATACCATACCGACCGGTGTACGAATCGCAACACCGACCGTGTCGAAGATTGTGTGATTGACGTGAAAAAATTCTATATCAAAGACGCCAAGTTTTAACTTTGAGTCTTTTGTAATCGTTTCAACGTTTATCTTTGGTAGATGCTTGAAGTCGTCTTGTCGTTTTAAGATGATGCCTCTCGTAAGAGCCATCGCATAAATAGTAGGCGATCCGAGCTCTGCTGATAAATATGGTACTGCGCCAATATGGTCATAGTGTCCGTGCGTGATAATGACGCCGCGGATTTTATTCTTATGTTCTTTAAGATATGTGACGTTTGGAATAATAAAATCAATTCCCGGCATGTTCTCCTCGGGGAATTGAAGTCCCATATCAATGATAAGAATATCGTCTCCGTATTCGAGAAACGACATATTTCGACCGACTTCTTCTACTCCACCAAGTGGTACAACGCGAAGGCGTGGCTCACCTGGCTCTGGATTTGTAGTAGCTGCAGAAGAGAGAGGTGCCTGTTGAGGCGCTCTCGCTGTGTAACCACCACGTCCTTGCGGACGCCGCGTGTTGCCTGACGCTGGGCGTCGGCCACGAGGACTTTTATTTGGTTGTGTAATCATACGCTAAAGAAATAAAACCGTTCGTAAAAAAATACGAACCAGTTTAGAAATAAAAAATTTCTGGTGAATATATCTTTTTAGGAAAAGATATAAATATTAGTGCCGAAGGGGGGATTTGAACCCCCACTCCCTTGCGGGAACTCGCCCCTGAAACGAGCGCGTCTGCCAATTCCGCCACCTCGGCTTTTTGTCGCTCTTTTCGAAGATAGAGAGCGGAGTTAATTGTAACAGAAGACTCCGCCTCGCGACAAAACTAGAGAAATTTACACGTTAGGTTACATTATACAGCATATTAATGATCTTTGCAAGATCTTGGTTATCGGACGAGTATATTCCACCTTGTCCTCGTATTACGGTACCAATTTTCAATATTGGTAAAGCGTTCTCGAGGGAGAGGGATTTGTGAAAGTTCGATACCGCGGAGGTCGCGAGGTAGAATGTATGTGTAGAGGGGACTATAAAGAAACACTGCAGGCTTATCTTTCGCTAGCTCTTCTTGGAATATTCTATAAAGCTCAGCTCGTTTTACTGGATCTGTTGTTGTACGAGCGTCTTCGAGCGCTTTATTTACTTTTGTGTTTGCATAGAGTGCGATGTTTAATCCAGGATCATTTCTTTGAGATGCATGCCAGAATGCAAATGGATCGGGGTCATATCCGACAACTTGTCCAAAGAGGAGAGCGGCATATTCACGTGGGCGGATCACGCTTTGTTCGAGATCGCCAATTTCATATGTTTGCACGGTAAGATCAACGCCAATTTCGTGCCAAGTTGCCTTGAGAATCTCTGCTGCTTTTGCAAGTTCCGGCGTATCGGATGTTGCGAGGGTAAAGTGTATCGGTGTTTTTTCTTTTTTTGTCACAAGCTCTATGATCCCATCTCCGTCAGTGTCTTCGAATCCTGCCTTTTTGAGAATCTCTTGAGCTCCACGTATATCAAATGTTGGTCGGTCGAGATCTGAGGCGTATGCAAATGTGCCAGGCGGTATTGGAAGTGAGGTTGCGATCGCTTTCCCATGAGCCGCTTCTCGTATGATGCGATCACGATCCGTTGCGAGTTCGAGTGCTTTACGGAGATCAGCGTTTTGCAACGGTTTAAATGAGTCTTGGTTAAAAAATACTCCGAAGATACGGGGTAAGCGGATCTCACGGGTTGTTGCCGCCAAGTTGTCGGTTGGCGGAGTAATATTTGCGATAGCTTCAATTGTTCCTTCGGTAAATGCAGTCGTTGCTTCGGCTTCCGTAGGGAAAATGGAAAGAATGAGAGTGTCGAGATAGGGTGCTTGAGGCCGGTATCGAGCAAAACGCTCAAGCGTGTATTGGGTTATACTGCCAGAATCACTCTTTACAAGAGATCGAATTTTAAATGCTCCAGCCCCAAGAGGATTCGTGTTGAGATCAGATATTTTAAATTCCTCAACGGGAACTTTTTCCCATACATGCTTTGGAAGAATGCCAAGCGTAGTATTTTCAAGAAATGGAGCATATGGTTTTCGCAAATGAAATTTCATTTCATGCTCGTTGACGACTTCTATATTTACTCCTTCCCAGTTTGCTCGCTTAGGGCTATCGATTTTTGGATTCTTCGCAAGATTTATCGTGAATGCGACATCGTCTGTTGTAAGGGGCTTATTGTCGTGCCAGTAGAGATTCTCTTTTAGGTAAAACGTATAGACGAGTCCGTCCTCAGAAATTTCATAACGGTCGGCTAGTTCGGGCGCAAGACCTCCTGAGCCATTTGATTTCATGAGGCCTGCAAATATGAGTCGCGAGAGGTCACGATCCGCGTCAGAAATAGCGAGTAAGGGATTAATTTTTGAGGGAATGCCGATGATGCCTTCAGTGAGCGATCCACCAGAAGCTGGGAGAATCGTTGAGTAACGGCTGTCGATAAGTACCAAAAGTCCCATAAGACTGAGCCATGTGATTGCAAAAAAGCTTAAAAAAGCGATCTTTTCTTGTCGAGACAAGAGATCGAATGCGGAGCGCCATTCTTTGCCGCTTGGCAAAAAACGTTTCATAAATTTATATGGTTATCTGACAAAGAGTGGTATCGCAGCAGAGATAAAGAAAAGAGCCGCGATAATAATCGTGACGATGAAAATGACGCGTTCTCCGCCTCGACGTGTCGAATAGGTGGAGCCTTCACCGCCAAACGCGGATCCCGCAGAAGTGCCGCGTTGTTGAAGCAAAATAAGAAACATAAGGAGGGCGGAAAGGACAAGTTGAATGATCGGAAGTGCGTTTTGCATTTCTCTAGTATAGATACGTTAGCGAGGGATGACAAGCGTACTTCTGCGCTTGCGATGAAACGATATTGCGAATCGGTGAGCCTCATCGCGAAGGTTTGTTATGAGATAAAGGAGAGGAGTAGGAAGGGTTTTAAGAGGGTAAGGAGTTTTTTTGTGTGTAGAATAGAGTTCTTCTTCTCGCTTTGCGATTGCAATGACAGGAATCGTACGGGGAACAACTGCGCGTGCGGCTGAAAGCTGTCCTTTCCCTCCGTCGATGAGAATGATGTCGGGTCGAGGCCAATCGTTACCAAAGCGTCGAGTGAGTATTTCTTGCATCATTGCAAAATCATTAATGCCAGAAGTATATTTCATAATAAACTTTCGGTATTCTTTTTTTGCTGGCGCGCCGTTTTCAAAGACAACCATGGAACCAACAGGCGTGTCTCCTTGGTGGTGTGAGATGTCATAGCATTCAATACGATGTGGCGGAGAATCGAGATTAAGAAGTGTCGCAAGAAGACGCAGTCCTTTTTGCTGGTCTGTAGCGATGTCGCGTTGGATATAGAGACGGTGCGCGAAGACTCGGTCCAGCGCATTGATTTGGTTGCGCAGCACTTGAGCATCTTCATATTTTTGTTCAAGCGAAGATTTTTTCATTGCACGTTCAAGTTCTGTACGTAAAGTGCGCGATTTGCCCGAAAGAATTTTTTTGATTGCCGCGATGTTGTGTTTATAGTGCGCCGTGTTTTTTTTGTCTGCTGGAATATCCGCACAGCAAAATCCAAGACATCGGCCGATCTCGGCGTTTACACAGCGACGTTTGTGGCGGGTATGCGTTGAACAGGTGCAGTAGGGAAAGGCGTGGCGCAAGAGGCGGAGAGTTTGCTTAATAGGGTTACCGTCTGTAAATGGTCCGATATATGTCGCGTCTGTTTTTGCGAGTTTCCCAAAGGGTTGATGGGTTAAAAATATTCTTGGGTAAGGGTCTTTTGAAAATGCGACAAAAAAATAATTCTTATCATCACGAAAGACAATATTATAGTGAGGTTTTTTTGCCTTGATGAGTGCGGCTTCATAGATGAGCGCTTCGATGTCGCTTGAGAGCTCTTCCCATGAGAGGGATGTAGCCTCCGTGAGCATATGTTCTTTCCATCCGGAACGCAGATATGAACGAAGTCGTGCGCGCAAATTTGCTGCTTTGCCTACATATATAGTCTGTCCTCGTTTGTTCTTGAATATATATACGCCGGGTGTCTGGGGCGCCTTCGCAATCTTTTGCGCGATAGTCATATTATGAGTATACCGTATACTATTGACGAAAAGAGACAATTTCCGTACATACAGTAATAGATATGACAGACGAGAGAAGGGTTGATCCTCGACGAGCCGAATGGTCGGATATTACGACTGCGATTCCTGAACTTCAGAGCAGAGCGTCAAGGTTACGTAGCGTGCGTCAACGAGATAGATTGCGTGGGCATGTCAGTCGTATCCAACATGCTATAACTGCTCAAGATTTAGAGAACGCTCGATATTGGTTTGGGCAGGCCATGCGTTATGAGCTAGCGCACGATGAAGGACGGAGACGGACGGGTTAGTAAGAAAATATCAGGCGAGCCTCGCATACCAGCGAGGTTTTTATATTGGAGGGGGGCTTTTTATGCTTGACTTTAACTGTATTTATGGTATACTAGACAATAGGGAGGTACCTACTGATGAAGCGCGCACATGATGTGCCTTTGCGGGCGCACGGGGTCATGTCTGGTAAGCAGACTCTCATGCTTGCGGTGCTCGAAGATGCTCTGAGAGCGTTCCGTGATCACATGACGAGTCCTTCTTCGCGACTGCGACTGCTTTCGCGAGAAGCCGAGGAGTGGATCCGTGCCGATGACTGCGAGTGGCCGTTCTCGTTTCGCAATGTGTGCGACGTGCTCGACGTCGACGCCGTCGCGCTTCGGGAGAGCGAGCTCGCATGGAAGCGGCGTGAGCTCGCGAGGGTTCGGAGGACGGGGCCCGTGTCCGTCATCAAGAAGCCTCTGCTCCAGCAGCAACTCTCGCCCTTGCAGCGCTTCGTGATCCAGCCCGTGTCTACGTTCTTCTGGCGTTTCATCGCGCCGTGGAAGAGCTGATCTACAACCGCTGGAAGTCCAGCCCACAGGGGCTCGTAAGTAGCTATATAGCGAACGCGGGCCCCTCTTTTTTTAGGGTGCGAGTTTCACATCTTGAAAAGTTGTAAAAATGGGGTTATGATAGCTCACTTGGTATGAAAAAAGGAGACGCCCAGATCAAGGTGAGAGGCGCTCGGGTTCACAACCTGAAGAACATTGATGTTGATATTCCCAAAAATGCGCTCGTTGTCGTAACCGGTCTTTCTGGTTCCGGTAAATCGTCGCTTGTATTCGACACTATTTATGCCGAAGCTGAGCGACGTTTTGTCGAATCTCTTTCGAGTTACGCACGACAATTTTTAGGCATTAAAGAAAAGCCGGATGTGGAGTCGATTGATGGATTGTCTCCTGCAATCGCGATCGATCAAAAGAGTGTTTCGCGAAATCCTCGCAGTACTGTCGGTACAATTACAGAGATCTATGATTATCTCCGGCTTTTATATTCTCGTGTTGGGATTCCACATTGTCCGCGGTGTGGCCGACAAGTTAAAAAACAGACAGTCGATGAAATCGTAAAAAGAATTACCACTCAACCTGCGGGTACGCAGATCGTGTTGCTTGCGCCAATCATTCGTGGAAAGCGCGGTGAGCATAAAGGAATTTTTGGTGAGGTTGAGCGAGCAGGATTTTTGAGAGTTCGGCTCGATGGGGATGTAATTCGACTTGAAGAAGCAAAAGACAAAAATCTTGATCCAAAGAAAAAACACACGATCGAAGTAGTTATTGATCGTATTGTAATTGACAAAGAGCTTGATCGGGCGCGTCTTCGCGACTCGACTGAAACCGCGCTTAAGATCGGTAAAGGATTTTTGATTACCAATAATACGCAGGAAGATATGCTTTTTTCTGAGCATCTTGCGTGTGCGTCATGTGGTATATCACTCTACGATCTTGAGCCAAGAGCATTTTCGTTTAACAGCCCATATGGGGCGTGTGTTGCGTGTACGGGTATCGGTTCTACGTTAGAGGTTGATCAGAAGCTTGTTATCCCAAATGCAAAACTTTCATTGTTAGAGGGCGCAATCCAGCCATGGTCGCGCGCATCGCACAAAGTTGGACGACAATCATGGTATTGGTGGATGCTCGAAGATCTTGCCTCTCGTTATGAGTTTAAACTGGATGTTCCAGTGAAAGATCTTTCGAAAAAAGTAATCGAAATTATCCTCAATGGTGACGGTGAGAAATTTGAAGGTGTAGTTCCCAATCTCAAGCGTCGATGGAAAGATACTGAATCAGAGTGGACGCGCGGAGAGATTGAGAAATATATGCTTGTGCAAGCATGTTCGGTATGTGGAGGTAATCGGTTAAAGCCAGAGGCGCTTGCCGTGACAATCGATGATAAGAATATTGCTGAGGTAACACATATTTCAATTCGTGAAGCATTAGATTTTTTTAAGACGCTTGAAAAGAAAGGGCCGCAAGAGGTGCGATTAGTGCTAAAAGAAATTGTGCGTCGTCTCGATTTTCTTATGAATGTTGGACTTGAATATCTTACGCTTGCGCGTGAGTCGACAACACTTTCAGGAGGAGAGGCACAACGCGTACGTCTTGCAACACAGATTGGCTCACAGCTCACCGGTGTTATTTATGTGCTGGATGAGCCATCAATCGGACTTCACGCACGCGATCACACAATGTTACTTAAGACGATTAAAGATTTACGAGATCTTGGTAATACGGTTCTCATTGTTGAGCATGATCGCGAGACGATGCAGGAGTCAGATTGGATTATTGATGTTGGAAAAGGTGCAGGGACGCATGGCGGCAATATTATTTTTGAAGGCACGTATCAACAGGTATTAAAAGCGCCAACGCTGACGGGGCAATATTTGGGAGGAAAAAAAGAGGTAGCGGTACCGGATCGGAAGATGCGCGACGTGCGTGTTAAAGAATGGATTGTTGTTGAGGGCGCTCGAGGGCATAATTTGAAAAATGTTTCTCTCAAGATTCCACTTGGAAGGCTTGTGTGCGTGACAGGAGTTTCAGGTTCGGGTAAATCGACATTGGTAAATGATACCCTTGCTACCGCGCTTTTGCAGCATTTTTATAATGCTCGCGAAATGCCTGCAGAGCACAAACAGATCAAAGGACTCGAATATCTTGATAAGGTAGTAGTCGTTGATCAATCGCCAATTGGTCGCACGCCTCGCTCAAACCCAGCCACATATACGGGCGTATTCGGGTTAATCCGTGATCTTTTTGCGCGTACACGCGAAGCTCGTGCTCGCGGGTATGGCCCAGGGCGATTCAGTTTCAATGTAAAGGGTGGACGATGCGAAGAGTGCGAAGGTCAGGGTGTTAAAAAAATCGAGATGTATTTTTTGCCGGATATCTATCAGGAGTGTGAAGAGTGTCACGGGAAGCGTTACAACAAAGAAGCGTTAGAGATTGAGTATCAGCAAAAAAATATTGCCGATGTGCTCGATATGCCGATTGAAGAAGCACTCAAATTTTTTGATGAGATTCCACAAATCAAAGATAAGCTCGAAACACTTGTGAAGGTTGGCCTTGGATATATGAAGGTAGGTCAGCCCGCTACCACGCTCTCGGGAGGAGAAGCACAGCGCGTAAAACTTGCTACTGAACTCGCGCGACGCGCAACTGGTAAAACACTTTATATTTTAGACGAGCCGACGACAGGACTTCACTTTGAAGATATTCAAAAATTACTTCTTGTACTTGATGCGCTCGTTGAAAAAGGAAACACCGTACTTGTCGTTGAGCACAATATGGACTTCATAAAGAATGCTGATTGGATTGTTGACCTTGGTCCTGAGGGAGGCGCAAAGGGAGGCGAGATTGTCGCCGAGGGTACGCCGGAAGATGTGGCAAAAAATAAAAGATCATTTACGGGGGTGTGGCTTAAAAAAGCACTCTAAATAAAAAAGTCCGATTCATGAAGCGAGTCGGACTGTTGATACGACGTGGCGCTTGAGTGCGCGTATGTCGTCAAGAATATCGCCAGCAATGACTGAGCAGACTTCTTCTTCGTGTAAGAGGCTGATATGTCGTGGTGTGCGTACGATGTGATAGGGTACGTCTTCGACGCGACAGAGGCGCGGAGTACAAAATTTATCATTCCTACTTGCGATGATGAAGACTCGTTTGCGAAGTTCTGGGTCTTGGAGAACTTGTCGAACGAGCGCGAGGCCGTAGTGATTGTCTGGATCGATACCAACTACCGATCGCATGACATACTATATTAAAGGATGGCGAGCGTGCGCTGATCGAATGGGTGTGCCGCCGAGGTAGACCTTGCGTACTTTGTCTGGCCAGAGACCAAGTGCGATGATGCTCGCGACACCTCCAATCGAATGACCGATCTGATATTCAGCGATCTGATCGCCAAGAGCGAGACGCCATAGATATTCAGCCATACTGAACCATGACCAAACTCCATCGATACTGATGACTGGTTGGTGAGGAATTCGTATGTGAGCAATATTGCCTAGCGTATTGCGCAGATGGTCGCGCGTAACGTTATAAAAGAAAGGGGGGAGGATTGCTCCTCCGTTGATTGCAATCGATACGGGTTTACGAGAGGCTGCTTGGGCATGAGTACGAAAAAGAGAATACTCGAGCGCGGCGAGCGTCGATAGTCCGGCACGTGCGATACGTCCCGGCAGAACGCTCAATTCTTGAGCAGCTTCTCGCATGGGGAGAGTGAGAGTCCCACGGAACAGATTTGTCATGGTACCTCCCGACGATGCAACTCTGTTCTTTAGTATAGAAGCAGAGGCTTGTATGAGAAGTGCATATCCACGAGTTAGGGCTAATTGTTAGAGATGCTTGACATATACCCCAGAGTTTCTACAATACGTCTGTTAGCACTCTTTGGTCGAGAGTGCCAATTACATACTAGATAATCAAGATACACAAGTCATGAATATTAAACCGCTTGGTGACCGGGTGCTCGTACAGCAGCTTTCTGATGATGAACGAAGTAATAAGACTGCATCGGGCATTTTTATTCCGGATACCGCAAAAGAACGTCCAGAAGAGGGAATGGTTGTTGCTGTAGGTCCCGGTAAGATGTCAAAGTTGGGCGAGGTACGTCCAATGTCTATCAAGGTTGGAGACCGTGTGCTTTTTGCAAAATATGGTCCGAGTGAAATTAAAGTTGATGGAAAAGAATATTTAATCGCACGGGAGGAAGATATTCTCGCAGTAATCGAAAAATAATATGGCAAAGAAAATTGTATTTCATGAAGAGGCGCGTGAATCACTTCGCAAAGGAGTCGATACGCTCGCGAACGCAGTAAAAATTACGTTGGGCCCAAAGGGTCGCAATGTTATTCTCGATAAAAGTTTTGGTTCTCCCGTCATTACGAATGATGGTGTGACGATTGCAAAAGAAATCGAAGTTGAGAACAAAATTGAAAACATGGGTGTTTCAATCGTCAAAGAGGTCGCGTCTAAGACTAATGATGTTGCAGGTGATGGCACAACGACCGCTACGATTCTCGCGCAGTCTATTTTCAACGCAGGGCTTTTGGAGCTCTCCGGTTCCGCTACGCTTCCGCTCGTTGGGTTAAAGAATGCGCTCTTGGAAGGTGTTGATCACGTTGTAAATATTTTGAAAGCGAAAGCAGTCAAAATTGATTCAAAGGACAAGTGGGAACAGGTCGCGACTATCTCTGCCAAAGATCCTGAAATCGGCAAATTGATTGCCGGTATTATTGAGAAAGTTGGCAAGGATGGCGTGGTGACGGTAGAAGAAGGTCAGACATTCGGCGTTTCTCAAGAGATTGTTGAGGGTATGCAATTCGACAAGGGTTTTACCTCTCACTACATGGTAACAAATGCCGAGCGTATGGAAGCGGTATATGATGATCCAAAAATTTTGATCACTGATCGCAAGATTTCTGCGATCTCTGATATTCTTCCGATTCTCGAAAAACTTGCTCAGACCGGCAAGAAAGAACTTGTCATTATTGCAGAAGAAGTCGAAGGCGAGGCGCTTGCGACACTTGTTGTAAACAAACTCCGCGGAACATTTCATGCCCTCGCGATTAAGGCTCCGGGATACGGTGATCGTCGCAAAGAAATGCTCGAAGATATCGCGATTGTGACAGGTGGCACTGTGATTTCTGAAGATCTTGGATTGAAGCTTGAAAAAGCAGATCTCTCGATGCTTGGTGAAGCTCGCCGTGTTATTGCGACAAAAGAAAGCACGACCATCGTTGACGGGAAGGGCTCAAAAGAACATATCGAAAAACGTGCGTCACAGATCAAAAAACAAATTGAAGATACGACATCTGATTATGACAAAGAGAAATTGCAGGAACGTTTTGCAAAGCTAAAGGGTGGTGTCGCGGTTATCCGTGTTGGCGCTGCTACAGAAGTTGAGCAAAAAGAGAAACAGCACCGTATCGAAGACGCAGTTTCTGCAACAAAGGCTGCGATCGAAGAAGGTATTGTGCCGGGCGGTGGCGTAACGCTTTTGGTTATGTCGTACGTACTCGGTGTATATGACTTTGGTCGTATGAAAGATTCGCCACAGCATCAAGAGGCGGCAGAGGCGGCGCGACGCATTTTGGTTCGCGCACTTCGTTCTCCATTCGAACAGATTATGTTGAATGCGGGTAAGTCTCCGGCTGATATCGTGCTTCATCTTGAGAAAGAATGGAAAATCAAAGACCGTGTAAATGATTTCAAAAACGGTAATCTAGATGCTCTCAAGGTATTGCCACAGCTCGGCTATGATGTCGCGGGCGAAGAATACGTCCCGATGATTGATAAGGGCATTATTGATCCGGTCAAAGTAACGCGTTCCGCGTTGCAGAACGCCGCGTCAGCTGCCGCAATGCTTCTAACGACAGAGGCGACCATCACAGATATTCCAGAGAAGAAGGACTCTTCGATGGGCGCTCCCGGGATGGGAGGCATGGGCGGTATGGGAATGGGAGATTACTAAATCTTGCTCTAGTGAAAGACAAAACCCTCCCATAAAGTGAGGGTTTTGTCTTTTTGAGGGCGTGGTATACTACTATTATATGATAACTGGATGGATTATCGGGGGCATTCTTGTCCTCGCAATACTATATGTAGTTGGTTCGTACAATGGACTTGTTCGTTTGCGCCAGCGAGTCAAAGAAGCATGGAGTACGATTGATGTTCAGCTTAAGCGTCGTTATGATTTGATCCCAAATCTTGTAGAGACGGTTAAAGGGTACGCTATACATGAGCAGACAGCATTTGAGAAGGTTATCAAGGCGCGCACAGAGGCGCTTGCTGGCGGATCAATGCATGATCGCGCGGAGAAAGAAAATATGCTCACAGGCGCGCTGAAGAGTGTGTTCGCACTTGCAGAGGCTTATCCTGATCTTAAGGCGAATGCGAATTTTCTTGAACTCCAGCGTGAGCTTTCGGATACAGAAAATAAGATTATGGCATCGCGTCGTTTTTACAATACCAATGTGATGGATATGAATACGCGCGTAGAAATGTTCCCGTCGAATATTATCGCGGGGATGTTTGGGTTTGGCAAAGAAGAATTTTTTGATCTCGATGAAGCGCCCGAACAGCGCGAGAACGTAAAAGTTTCGTTTTAATAAATCACGCGGGGTTTCCTGCTGATTTTTCCTTATCTATTATGGCTACACTTTGGACTCATCGTGATTCTAATATCCGTAAGACGTGGTTTTTGATTACGGTTTTTTTACTTGTCATCACCTCTGTCGGTTGGGTATTTTCGCAGATCTACGGGGATCCGAGTTTTGTGATCCTCGCGTTTATCATTAGTGTTGCTTCGAGCTTTTTCTCGTATTGGTTTTCGGACAAGATTGTTCTTGCTACAAGCGGAGCGCGCGAGCTCAAAGATGAAGAAGCGCCAGATTTGCATAACATCGTTGAGAATCTTGCAATTACTGCGGGGCTACCGAAGCCGCGATTGTATATTGTGAGTACTGCACAGCCCAATGCATTTGCAACGGGGCGCAACGCGGACCATGCGATCGTTGCCGTGACTACCGGTCTTTTGGAGCGGATGGATAAAAGCGAGCTCGAAGCAGTTCTTGCGCACGAGATGTCTCATATTGGCAACCGAGACATGCTTATTTCTACGATTGTTGTTGTGCTTGTTGGCGTCGTGCAACTTGTCTCCGATATGTTTATGCGTTCGATGTGGTGGGGAGGCATGGATCGCGATCGCGACAACAAGGCGAACGGAGTTTTGTTGATTGCCGGTATTGTTCTTGCGATTCTTGCTCCGCTTGTCGGACTTTTGATACAGCTTGCTGTATCACGCAAACGGGAATTTCTCGCGGATGCCTCTGGCGCGCTTTTGACTCGATATCCTGATGCACTTGCAAGTGCGCTCCAAAAGCTTGCTGATGATCACACGCCGATGCAGCAGGCGAGTCGTGCAACCGCGCATCTATGGCTCGATGATCCGTATCAAGGAAAGGAGAAAAAGATTTCTTGGCTAACAAAAGTCTTTATGACGCATCCTCCGATCGAAGATCGAATTCGCGCGCTTCGTGGGATGCAAGTAGAATAAAACAATGATTCCTCTTGTCGCAATCGCAGGAACTCTCAACGCCATTGTCAGTCTTTTGATTGCCGCTCGTTTGTATGTTTCATACTACAAAACACGCTCTGCTCCGCAAGGGCATTTTTTATTGTTCTATTTATACCTTGGAGTATTTTATCTTTACTTTGCGACGAGCCAGTTGTTATTGAAAGATAATGGAATGGCGATTGGTATTTTTCATATTCTCTCGTATTTCTTTCTTAACTTTAGCCTTGGCTACCTGCTGACGTTTCCACTTTTTCTTTCAAATCGCGAAGCACTTGCTCAACGCATACTCATCGGTGTATTTTTATACAACGTAATATTTACTGCTGTTCGGATAGCGAATTTTGAGCCTTCAGTAATGCAGCTTGTTGGTTCGTATGGATACTGGCGGCCTATATTTCCTGAATGGATGCGTGCGCTGACAGGATTTTTTGCAGTAGCGATAGGTCTCTACGCATCGATGTTCTTTTTTGTTCATGGCTGGCAGCGTCGGTCAAATCCATTTATTTTTTATCGATCACTATTGTTTGGATCCGGTATTTTTATCTTGGTATCCGCAGCGATGTTGTTGTTGATCGTTGCCTCCACGGGATCTTTTTCGCTTGTTGCGGTGGGTACATTTCTCGTCCTCCTCGGACTCCTTATTATTTTGAGGGGAGTATATTATCGAGGGCACGATGTCTCCGAATCTGGTGTATAGGATAGGTTCTTGTTACAATTTATTCGCGAAAGATTTTTGGAGGGGTCGCATAGTCCTGCCTGACGGTAGGCAGGGGCCTAGAGTATGACTTACTATATTTATTTTTTGAAAAGTAAAAAGGATGGCAACTTTTATATTGGGAAAACAAATAATATAGATAGACGGTTAAAAGAACATAACGCTGGCCAAGTCCAGTCAACTAAAAGTAGGCGTCCTTTTCTTCTTTTAGGATATGAAACATGTAAGACAGAAGAAGAGAGTATTATGTTAGAAAAAGAGTGGAAGAAGGGTTATAAAAGAGAGGAGCTGAAGAAAAGATTTAATTCTGGAGGGGTCGCATAGTGGCCTAGTGCGCTCGCTTGGAAAGCGAGTATACCGCAAGGTATCGGGAGTTCGAATCTCCCCCTCTCCGCCAGATTGGCAACTTTGAACCGAAGTAAAATAAGGTTCATTTGGCCAATAATTAGTGATATTATTTACTATGGTCATAATCCTCAATTTTGGAAGTCAGTTTGCCCATCTCATAGCAAGACGCGTGCGGGATCTCGGCGTAAAAGCCGAGATTTTGCCTTTTGATACTCCAGCTTCTGAAATACAAAAATACAATCCCGTTGGCCTCATTCTGTCCGGCGGTCCCGCTTCGGTGTTAGAGAAAGATAGTCCTCGACCGGATAAACCAACCTTCAAGCTCGGTATTCCGGTTCTTGGTATCTGCTATGGGCATCAAGTCATGGCGCACATACTTGGTGGCAGGGTTGTTAAAGGCAAACATCGAGAGTTCGGCAAAGAGATTTTAAGTATTAAAGACAAGAAAGGAATTTTTCAAACACTCTCTTCAAAAGAAGTTGTATGGTTTTCTCATGGCGATCAAGTATCTACGTTGCCTAAGGGATTTAAGAAAACAGCATCGACGACCGGCTGTAAATACGCAGCTTTTGCCGATTCAGAGAATAATTTTTATGGCATCCAGTTTCATCCAGAAGTGACTCACACCCAGCACGGAGAAAAGTTACTCAAAAATTTCTTATTTACAATCTGTAAAGCCAAGAAGAATTGGAGAATCAATTCAGTAGCAGAAAACATAATTGCAGAGGTTAAGAATGAGGTTGAAGACAAGCACGTCGTAGTTGGTATCTCTGGCGGCGTCGATTCGTTGGTAGCCGCTACGCTTATCCATAGGGCTATTGGTAATAGACTTCGTGCAGTCTTTGTCGATACAGGACTCCTCCGCAAAGGAGAGGTCGACCAGGTAGCTTCTTACCTGCGTAAAAATGGTTTCAAACAACTTCACGTTATTGATGCAAGCCAACTTTTCTTAGAACGACTAAAGGGTATTTCCGACCCAGAGCAGAAGCGGAAAATCATCGGTCACAGCTTTATTGAAGTATTTGAAAAGGCAATCAAGAATGAGCTCAAAAAGCATTCAATCGCATATCTGGCTCAAGGCACTATTTACCCTGACCGTATAGAATCTGCCTCGACATCCAAAACAGCAGCAAAAATCAAAAGCCACCACAACCTCACTCTTCCCGAAAAGATGGGCTTCAAAATTCTTGAGCCCATAAAAGATTTATACAAAGATGAAGTGCGTCGCGTAGGTTTAACCCTAGGACTTCCAAGAGAACTCCTATGGAGGCATCCATTTCCGGGTCCAGGACTTGCTGTACGTATTGTCGGAGAAATTACTGAAGAACGGCTTCAGATTCTCCGGGAAGCCGATGCAGTATTTATCGAAGAATTGAGAAAGGCCGGAGAGTACGAAAAAATCTGGCAGGCATTCGCGGCCCTTCTTCCGGTTAAAGTGGTTGGTGTCATGGGTGATGGTCGAACCTATGAATATGTCATTGCGCTCCGCGCAGTTGATTCGATAGACGGTATGAGCGCCGACTGGCACAAAATCCCGAATGAGCTGTTAGAAAAGATTTCAAGCTCGATTATCGGCAAGGTACGAGGGGTAAACCGAGTGCTTTACGATATAACCCAAAAGCCACCCGCAACGATTGAATATGAATAAATATTTATGAGAGAAATTAAAGCAACTCTAGATACAAATCTACTTATTTATCTATTTGATTTTGATGCAAATGAGACAAATGTACTAGATAGCTGCTCTTTAGTTAGAGAAATTATCGAATGCGGAAAGTTTATTAGCGTCGATGTTCAAATTGCAACTGCGTTAGAGAGTGATTTTTCTAATGATGCCGATGAGATCAGGAGAGAGGCAATCTTGTTAAGAATAAGAAATTTATTCCAACAGGTAAGTTTGGGGAGAATGATTAAGATAGAAAATGAGCTTTTGCCTGAAGACGAGGATGATCGGCACGATTTTCAAGAACTTAAAAGAATCCTGTTTCCGAATTTCAATCCAATCACCAAAACATATATTAATAATATCAATGATGTTAGACACATCTTCAGCCACATAAAAAATGGACGCGATATCTATATTACTAACGACACAAATTTTCTAAGTAATCAAAAGCGTGAAGCGATTAAGAATGCCTTTCACACTCAAATAATGTCAGTTGATGAATTTGTATCTCATCTACACTCTTATAAAGATAAAAGTTCATACGAATATAAAAGTGCACCCAGAAGGCTAGATTATGAGAATTCTGCTTTAAGTGGGAACTCTGAACTTGATTTTACTAATAACAATGGATTATTTCTTATAGGAAATGGAGATTTTCTCTTTGAAATTGCGTGGGGAGAATGTAGCGGAGAGAGAATGAGAGTTTCCAACGATCCAAAAACCATAGAATGTATTGCGATGGTTGAGGATAAAAAATTAAAAGAAATAATAAGTGATAGATATTATGATTTTACTGACCGCTTCCGTGAACCTAGGCGGAAACTTGATATTTTATTGCTCAAAAACTCTAAGGGCTATTATGCTGCCGTTAGAGTAAATGAGTTTGGCGTAAAAGACAGAGGATACGAACGTAATTTCGTAAATTTTAACTACGTCATAAATACCCAAGGAAATTGCAATTTCAAAGGTTTGAGTTTTTAAGCGGAATAATCCGCCGCATTCTTGCCCTTCTCGGATTTTGGCTTCGGCACCTCAAACCATTCAGGATGAACTTTGTAGATAGCTCTTAGTTTCTGTATACTTTTATCAAGATCCTCGAATTTGAGCCGTACTTTCGGTTCAAAGTTCCGGGCATCGTCCCCGCCAGATTGGCAACTTTGGGTATCTATTTAAAATAAAAACCCCAGCCATAATTGGAGGGGTCGTATGATGAGTGATATTAGTTTAGTTATGCCGCTTCGACTAGTTCTTCAACGAGCTTGCCCATGACGGAAACACCACCACATACTGGTGTCACGATGACGTGATTAATCGTTCCAGCGCTGATGAGCGGATCAAGCTTCTGTGTTTTGCCGGCTAGGTCGCAGTCACACGTGATGACCATCACGATTGCGTCTGTATACTGCTCACGCATAGTACATGCAAACGAGACCGCTCCTTCGAAGGCAGTGATCCCCGCGTAGATAAAGATGAGGCGCTTGGCGTCAGGCTCCGTTCGAATAGAGGAGGTGATACCACGCTCAACTTTCTGTTGTGCTTCGATAGCTTCGCTTTCGAGAGCGTGAGCCATGCAAGTAGCAACTCGAGCATTGCCTGTGAGGAAGGCAGTTACTCCTAGCGTGACGGCGAGTTCACCATCGAGGTGTCCATTTTGGACAAAGAGGCGAAGTCGAGATCGTCTCGTGGTTACGAGGCCGCTTTTGTGATTACCAACAGCATTGTAAGAACAGAATATTGCTTCAAGTCCATCTTCTCCCACGACAATACTAGGGAGTGTTCCAGTAACAAATTCTGCAAGTGTTTGGTAGCGATTCACTGCGAGCTCCTTCTGAATGAAGAAATAGCATGAGTATTGCCAGTTGTCAATCAGTATACTAAATAAAAAACCGGCATTATGCCGGTTGGGGTGTGGGCTGTGCTTCGTCAGATCTTTTGAGCGCGTAGCATTCAAAAAGAAAGAGGGAAACGATAGGGTATCGAGCAGTCCAATCATCTCCAGATATGATCACCGCAAGAGGTGTATCGGTTTGAAGGCACCATCGTTCGATCAGGTCACATAGTTCGGTTGGGAGATTACCCCGCATACCAAAAGAAAATCCGAATGTGAAATCCGCTAGTTCACCAAGTGAACGAATGGGTCTCACTGGTTGTTTGAAAATGTCTCCAATGATGTGTGGCCAGCTGGGTTGGGCATCGATTGCCGTACGTAAACCACGTAGACTCGTGGATATTTCAGAAGATAAGCGAATTTCGCCACTATCAGTAGTAATCCATCCGGCAGTAACAAGTAGATCTTTGGGCACTTAGGTCCTTTCGGTTCAAAGATGTCTTTGTTGCTTATAGCACGAGGTATATTTATATCACAAGGTCGGTTTTGTGCGGATGGGTTAGTGAATTTCTAGTGTTCGTTTACCTCGGCCGAGGAGCTTGATATACTGGATACATGCAGATCATGAAAGGGGATCGTGACGGGGAGTATCATTTCTATGCGATTTTGGCGTTGATATTTGCTCTCGCATATTTTGCAGCAACCCTTCTTATCTTTTTTGTTCCCGAAGATATTTTAACTGTTTCGGTACGAGACATCTTGAGTGGCGCATTTCTCGTCGGCGTTGTCTTTGGTATGCCGATTGTCATGCTTGTGGGTATAATCGCTATGATTTACGCACGACTTGAACATAAGCGAGGAAGACTTTTTGGTATTTTTGCGATTATTGCGCCAATTATTTTTCTTGTAGCACTTAAATTTCATTGGAGACCTGCCGGTGGTGAATTTTTGCAATTTGGCAATCCAGAGGCGCATACGCAAGAGTTGCCATAGGTGATGGAGCGTGTAGCATAGATATATGGCATCGTGGCACGAACGCCTCATTGAGCGGGCAGTGAAACCTACACTCAAACTCTCTCCCGAAGAGTTTCTTTCGTATGCGCGACCGAAGTGTAAGCAGATTGTTGTTGGTGATGCGTTTGAGCAGCTCATCAAATCAAAAAAGAAACTACGGATTAAACTCGGCATCGATCCAACGGGTGCAGAGATGCATCTTGGGCATGCTGTTCCTTTGATGTTACTGCGTTTGTTTCAGCGCGCAGGGCATGAAGTACATTTTATTATCGGAGATTTTACCGCGCAGATTGGAGATCCTGCGGGACGCAGTGACCAGCGAAAAGAACTCACACAAAAAGAGATCGAGAGGAATTTTCGTACGTATACAAAGCAGATCGCGCCACTGCTCAATATTCGCAAAGCGCGCGTGCACCGGAATTCAACATGGCTCGCAAAGATGAAATTGGCGGATTTTTTTCGCGTGCTTGGAGCAGTTAGTTTTGGCGAGGTGGCGCAGCGCGAAGACTTTCGCACACGGATAAAATCAGGGGCGGGGGTGTCGATGAGGGAAGCAAACTATAGTTCGCTCATGGCCATTGATTCACTTCATCTAAAAGCAGATATAGAAGTAGGAGCGATCGATCAACTTCTTAATTTTATGCATACGCGCGACATTATGGCGGCATTTGGTAAAACGCCAGAGGTTGTACTCATGACACCGCTCATCGAAGGAGTGGCGGGCGATGGGCGCAAGATGTCAAAAAGTTTTAATAATTATATTGCTCTTGCTGATAGTGCGCATAATCAGTTTGGTCTCATCATGTCTATTCCTGACAAGTTGATTCTTTCGTATTTTATTAGCTTTGGTGATGTGCGCGAAGATGAGATTCAAGAGCTCGATCGATTTATTGTACAAAATCCATTTGAAGCAAAAAAAGAACTTGGTACGTTATTAGTCTCGTTACTGCATAGTCAAAAGGCGGCAGAGAGCGCTCGCGCAGATTTTGAGAGACGGTTTTCAAAGAAAGAACTCAAGACTGAAGATGAGATCGTTGTGCGTGTGGGATTGCCAGTAAAGCTGCTCGATGGACTCGATGTAGCGTTTGAAGGAGCGCAGTCGCGAGCCCAGATACGGACATTGGTTCGTCAGGGAGCCGTGCGCCGTGTAATGGGAGATTCGCTTGAGCCTCTTCGGGATGAGAGTATGGAAATCTCTACGGATACTCTTTTGAAAGTGGGCAAGATGCACCTTTTCCGCTTCCGTAAAAAGTAACCTATAATACAGACACTCTCTATGACTCCAGCCGAACAAATCAAAGGACGGCTTGATATCGTTTCTTTTATTCAGGGGTATATCAAGCTGGAGAAGGCAGGCATCAACTATAAAGCTCGATGTCCGTTTCATGGAGAAAAAACTCCATCGTTTTTTGTTTCGCCCGCACGTGATGGGTGGCATTGTTTCGGCTGCGGGAAGGGTGGCGATATGTTTACATTTTTAATGGAGATGGAGGGAATTGAGTTTCCTGAGGCGTTACGAATTTTGGCAGAGCGAACGGGCGTTGAGCTTAAAGCGGGAGGACCGGGAGAAGACCGTTCTCAAAAAACAAAACTGCTCGCGGTTCTTGAAGAAGCGACTCGTTTTTTTGAATCGAATTTGAAGCATGAAGAAGAGGTGAAGCGATATTTGAAGGAGCGTGGACTTTCTGATGAAACGATAAGTTCATTTCGAATCGGATTTGCACCCGATGGATGGAGAACGCTTTCAGAACATATCAAACGACAAGGATATACGGATGAGGAGCTTGAGCAGGCAGGGCTCGCAGTGCAGGGAAGTAAGGGTGCGTATGATCGTTTTCGTTCTCGTATTATATTTCCGCTCGAGGATGCACTTGGGCGAGTGATCGGATTTGGTGGGCGTATTTTTCCTCCAAACGCAAAAGCAGAAGAGGGAGCAAAATATATTAATACCCCACAAACAGCACTCTATGATAAGTCTCGATTTTTATACGGATTCAATAAGGCAAAGACAGCTATTCGTACGGCACGACATACGGTCGTCGTGGAGGGATATATGGACTGTATCCTTTCTCATCAGGCGGGCGTTGCTCAGACTGTTGCAGTTTCCGGTACCGCACTCACGTCTTCTCATTTAAGTATGATGCGACGTCTTGCTGATGCGGTGACGTTTGCGTTTGATGTAGATAAGGCAGGTATCGATGCATCGCGTCGCGCGGTCAATCTTGCTTACGAGCAGGAATTTCATGTACGCGTTGCCGATATTGAGGGAGGGAAAGATCCAGCAGATATTGTGTTGCAAGATTCACGCGCGTGGATAAAGATGGTTGATGATTCAATGGAGAGTATTCAGTTCTTTCTCAAAAAAGCGACTGAGGGCGTGCCGGTCGCTGACCCGCTCGCAAAAAAACGAGTTGGTGAAGAGGTGCTTCCGATGGTTGCACGGCTTAAAAATGAGATAGAGCGAGCGCATTGGGTTCGACAGCTTGCAGGTATACTAAAGATTTCAGAAGATGCACTGTGGCGAGAACTTACCAAGTATAAGCAGACGACCGTAGTGTCCGGCGTTTCATCGGTGTCTACAAACAACCATGCTGCCGCGCGGCCTGAGCGAACACGCAAAGCGCTGCTCGAGGAACAGATTGCAGGCATGGGGCTTCTCGATCCGCAGCTCACGTTACTCGGTGATCTTCCAAAGCGGGAAGAGTGCTCTCTTGTATCAACGGGAGAGATTTTTGAGCGTTTGCGGGAGAAAGAAAAATATGATACAAAAGATGCGTTACTCCAATCACTTCCCGATGATGTTCGGCGGGAAGCAGATCGATATCTTTTTACAGCTGAGACGATGGTTGAACAGGTAAAAAGTAAAGAAGAGGAGTTCCTCTCACTTCTCCACGCATGGCGCGAGCTTTCAATTAAAGATAAGCTTACAAAACTCCATGAGGAAATTAAGCAACTCGAAGCGCTTGGCAGAAAGGAAGAGATGAATGTTTCGATGGCCGAGTTTCAGGTTCTTGCCGCTCATTTAACAGCTATTGGTTCGCTTCACAAAACCCATGAAGAAAAAACAAAGAAAAAAGGTTTCTAGTCCAAAAAAGAAAGTCGTCGCGCGGGCAAAGAAAAAGGTAGTCGCGAAAAAGAAACCGCAAAAAGTTGATCGCAAGAAAGTCGCGGGGCTCAAGAAGAAAGAGGATGCGGAGAAAAAGCTCAGCGATCTTGTTGATCGTGGGAAGACGCGCGGGTTTTTGACGTACACAGAAATTTTAAAAGCATTTCCAACAATTGAGGACGATGTGATGTTACTCGAGGATTTATATGAGCGTTTATCGAGCGCGAGTGTTGATGTGCTCGAAAACCAAGAGTTGATTGAGGTAAGCGATGAAACGCCGGCAAAGACAAAACACAAAAAAGATACACTCGATAAACTTGAAAAAGAAGCGTCACAGGATTCAGTGCAGATGTATCTTAAAGAGATAGGTCGGATTCCGCTTATCGGCGCAGAGGAAGAGCGTGAGCTCGCTCGTCGTATCGAGAAAGAAGACGAGGATGCAAAGCAGAAACTCACACAGGCAAACTTGCGTCTCGTAGTTTCAATCGCAAAGCGCTATGTAAATCGATCTTCAAACCTTTCATTGCTCGACTTAATTCAAGAGGGAAATATCGGGCTTTTTCGTGCGGTTGAAAAGTTTGACTGGCGACGCGGATTTAAATTTTCTACTTACGCTACATGGTGGATTCGCCAAGCAATTACGCGCGCGATTGCTGATCAGGCGCGTACAATTCGTATCCCCGTGCATATGGTTGAGACAATCTCAAAGTTTCAGCAGGTACGTCGTCGCTTGATGCAGGATTTGGGCCGAGAGCCATTGCCTGAAGAAGTTGCCTCCGAGATGAATATCGAAGTAAGTAAGGTGCATCACATCATGAAAATTTCGCAGGATACAGTATCACTCGAAACCCCGGTTGGCGAGGACGAAGAGGATTCAACATTGGGCGAATTTATCGAAGACGATAAAATCTTATCTCCCGCAGAAGAGACGTCGCGCAAGATTCTTCGCGATCATATTCAGGACATCATGCATGATTTGTTGCCTCGCGAACAGAAAATATTAAAAATGCGTTTTGGGCTTGAGGACGGTATTACACACACACTTGAGGACGTAGGAAAAGAGTTTGGCGTGACGCGTGAGCGTATTCGTCAGATTGAAGCTAAAGCGCTTGAAAAGATCCGTCAGCACGACAACGCTCGAAAAATTCAGGGATACTAAGCTCAAGATTTTTTACTGAAGAAAGGTCCAACTTTTCAAAGCAGGATTCTTGAGTTTTCAGGAGTTTATGGGTATGATGTGTTCTATATTCCGGCGTAGCTCAGTGGTAGAGCGGCTCGCTGTTAACGAGATGGTCGTAGGTTCGAATCC
>CAYHJF010000009.1:0-6719 GCA_964356915.1 uncultured Candidatus Saccharibacteria bacterium
CGTGCCGTTCAATATCGCAAGCTATTCACTCCTGCTGCATATGGTTGCGCAGGTGACAGGGCTTGTGCCGCATGAATTCATCCATACGACTGAAGACACACACATCTATCTCGATCAGATCCCGTTTGCTGGTCCGCAGCTTGAACGCGAACCTCGGGCGCTTCCTCGGGTTGTGATTAACCCCGAGGTCCAGGATATTTTTCGATTTCGATTCGATGATTTTCAGCTCGAAGACTACCGTCCACATCCAGCAATCAAAGACATACCAGTCGCACTATAAAGGAGGACGACATGGAGATCTGTGCTGTAGCAGCGATGGGAAGAAATCACGAGATTGGAAGGAAGGGAGGTTTCCCCTGGGCTCCAATGCGAGCCGATATGGCTCGGTTTGTGGCTCTGACAAAGACCCATGCGGTTATCATGGGTCGCAGAACCAAGGAGTCATTGCGGAAGCCGCTGAAGGATCGTGCAAACATTGTCCTCGCACGCAGTCCGGTAAATATCGAGCTTCCATATATTCGGGCAAATTCTTTGCCTGAGGGAATCGATGTTGCGAGCAAGATGGATGTCGCCAAAACATTCATCATCGGTGGAGCGGAGGTGTATAGAGAGTCTCTCGAGGCTCACGTACAGCGCGTGTACCTGACTGTGATTGATGCAGATTTTTCGGAAGCGGATACATTTTTTTCAGATCTCCCAGAGGCAAGGTGGCGTCTCACTCAGCGCGAAGCATTTTTGGCAGACGAAAAAAATCCATACCCCTACGCATTCTTGGAGTACGAAAGGCGAACGTGATGTCGCGGAAGAAGGTGGTGGATTTGAGTTCAGCTCGTAGCTTCCGATACCGAAAAACTCTCGCGAAAATTGCTCGAGATGGGAAGTGCCCATTTTGTCCTGGAAATTTTTTGGAAAAAAATAGTCGAGTGATTAAGCGTGTTGACGGGTGGTTTTTGGTACATAACTTTCAACCATATGCCAATGCACGCGTGCATCTCCTGCTCGTTCCCACGAGGCATCTTGAAAGATTCTCCGAGCTTTCTGCGAGTGATTTCGCGAGCATTACTCGACTTGTTGATTGGGCTACGACCCAGTTCCGAGTTAGAGGAGGAGCGTTTTTGATGCGTTTTGGAAGTACGAAGTACACCGGTGCTACGGTATGTCATTTGCACGCACATCTCGTCGCACCAAAGTATTCATTCAAAACGAAGAGAGCAAAGGTGGTACAGTTTCCGGTAGGGTAGAAAAGCAAAAAAAGAAAAGGCCCAGAACAATACTGTTCTGGGCATTTATTTTACGTAAATTATTTCAACATCATGAGCTCTGAGATTTTTTTCACCATCAAATGATGCGTGTCCCGAGCCGTAGAAGCACTTCCGGATACCTACTCTCGCAATCCGTTTTGCACAAGGAGGGCAAGGGAAGACAGAGGTATAAATATGTTTCCCTTGGAGTGGGATTCCGCGCCTTGCGGCTTCACAGATTATCGCTTCTTCGGCATGCATTGCTGAGGATATCTCATTTTGTGTGCCAGCCGGAATGAAGTCTCTAACATCGCCGTATGCGTATGGGCTGTATTCTGACGGCATATGCGCATTGTAAGCGGTTAGGTCAAAGTCTGAGACGGAGAAGTTACTTGCCGAAGTGAGCGGAACTATTGCTCCGACACGTCTCCACCAGTCAGAACTTTTTTCACCTTCCGTTCGAGCAAGACCCATATAGATCCTATCTTGAGGGTCTTCAGAGATACGATCAAAGGTGACAGGATCTTGTGATGATACGCGGGTTTCATCCCATCGCAAGAAGGTGCGGTCAAATTCAACAGTACAGTCTTGGAGGTGGTCGCCTGCAAATCGTCGCGTGATGCCTTCGTCTGGGATGATGAAATGCTTCCCACTCAAGATAGAGAAGTCATCATGAGTGAGAATCTCTGTTTGGAGAAAACCCAGCGCTCTGAGTAGTCGTTGTGTGGTTCGAGCATCAAGCGCACGTATTTCTCGTTCGAGAAATTTATATTCGTCTACCAGGGCATCTGAAAGCAGCAAGATTGGACAGCCGACATGGTAGTGTTTTTGAAGGAAATCAATGTATCCTCGATGGATGACTGGGATATACGCGAGTATATACGAAGTTGGGGAGGGCATTATCTAGTCCTTCGTTGGTCAAGCAACTCCATTACCTTCGGTAGTTCACGGGTGAGTCTCCGGTAGAGGTCGCTTGATGACGTATTCTCAGCTTGACGAGGTAGTACGACAAGCTCATCACAATGTCGTCGTATGACTCGTTGTTGGCGTTCCGGGTAGCTATCCTGTACTGCCACAAATGCATGAGGCTTTAGTTTTTTCACAAGACCGTACTTCCATGCGCCACGTTCGGTGACGTCATCTATTAGTGTGACGAAGTCCACAAAGCCTAAATAACAGAGTATTTCCATGCGCTCGTCTTCTGGAATCAGTGGGCGGTGTTCTCCTTTGTATTTTTTGATAGCTCTATCGCTATCAACTCCAGCCACGAGGATGTCGCCTCGTTCTTTTGCGCGAGCGAGATATCGTGCGTGCCCGATGTGGAATTGATCCCACGATCCGATCGTGAGTACAATTCTATGAGCAGCCGCTCGATACCCTTGAGTGATTTGACGGAGTACATCGTAGTCGAGAACTATCTTTTTTGTGAAAGTGCTTATGGCTGAGGGTTGCTCCTGGTCTATCACGGGTAAGGCGTTTGCTGCTGAAGGCTGGTCGCTGTCTGCCATGAGTGTTAGCCTCCTTTCTATCGGCATTGTAAGTGTCGCATTATTTTTTAACAATATTGACAAAGCAGATACATAGTATAAGTTTTTCTTGCCTTTTTAAGTGGCGTTGGTATAATGGCTTTCATTCTATGAAATTTCGATTACTCGCTCTCGCGCTTCTTATCCTTGGTTGTCTTGCTGGATATTTTGTGTACCCAAAGTGGGGGATATGGGAAAAGTTAAATGTACCGTTTCGACTTGGGCTCGACTTAAAGGGAGGCATTCACCTCACGTACAAAGCGGATATGTCGAAAATTCCTGATGATCAAAAATCTTCAGCCCTTGAAGGTTTGCGTGATGTCATTGAACGTCGAGTAAATTTTTTCGGTGTTTCAGAGCCGATTGTGCGCGTTGAGCGAACTCTTGGAGAAGAGCATTTGAGCGTACAGCTCGCGGGGATTTTTGATCCTGCGCAGGCCATCAGGCTCATCGGAGAAACTCCGTATCTTGAATTCCAGACTCGTCGTCCTGAAATTTCAGACGAAGAGGCACAACAAAATCCACTAGCTGCATTTGCTCCCACTGAATTAACTGGCCGATACTTGAAAAGTGCGCGGTTTGAGTTTGCACAAACGGGAGGTACTGCAGAGGTGCAGATAATTTTTAATGACGAAGGATCCAAAATTTTTGCTAACCTTACAGAGGCAAATATCAATAAACCTATCGCCATTTTTCTTGATGGAGTGCCTATTAGTATCCCAATTGTACGCGAAAAGATTGATGGGGGCACGGCGCAGATTACAGGTAATTTCACGCCTGAAGAGGCTCGCTTGCTTTCACAGCGACTTAATTCTGGAGCGTTGCCAGTGCCGATTGAGCTTATTTCTCAGCGTACAGAAGAACCTGCGCGTGGCGCTGATTCTTTGAAAAAGAGTTTCTTTTCAGGACTTCTCGGTTTCCTATTTGTTATGATATTTATGCTTTCGTGGTATAGGTTGCCAGGGCTTATTGCGATTGTAGCGCTTTTGATTTATGTTTCGCTTTCACTTACTATTTTTAAATTAATACCAGTTACGTTTTCAACGGCCGGTATCGCAGGCTTTATATTGTCGATTGGTATGGCAGTTGATGCTAATATTCTTATTTTTGAACGCATGAAAGAGGAATTGCGCAGAGGTAAAACCTTAGGAACCTCGATCGAGGAAGGGTTCAAGCGCGCATGGACATCAGTTCGTGATTCAAATATCTCAAGTCTTATTACAGCAGTCATCCTTTGGTATTTTGGGTCAGACGCAGTGAAAGGTTTTGCGTTGACTCTAGGTTTAGGTATTGGCGTGTCAATGTTTTCAGCTATTGTAGTAACTCGTACGTTTCTGCGTGCGCTTCATTCGCGTAATCATGCTCCTGGTCGAGTAGTAAAATTCTTATATGGTAGTGGTTTTGGGAGAATTGTATGAATATAGTAAAATCTCGTAAAATTTTCTATACGTTTTCGAGTATTCTTTTTGGGCTTTCAGTAGCATCGCTTTTAGTCTACGGACTTAATTTCGGAGTTGATTTCAAAGGAGACGCTCGTATTGATATTGAGTTCAAAAATTCAGTGCCTCAAAAATCTGAAATTGTGGAAATGCTAAAAGGTGTAGGCGTTGCTGTCACAGATATAGCAGAAAGTAGTGATCGTCGAGTGATAATTCGTATGAATTATCTAACAGAGGTTGAACACCAGAAAGTTCTTACGATTCTTCGTACAAAAGGGGAGGTGGAAGAAAAAAGCTTTATATCCACAGGCCCTTCGGTTGGTCGTCAGCTTCGTCGTAATGCGATCACTGCTCTCATTTTGGCGCTTATTGCTATCGTCGCTTATATCGCATTCGCATTTCGCAAGGTGTCACGACCAGTTTCAAGTTGGGCATACGGCACAATTGCAATTGTCGCGCTCCTACATGATGTATTTGTACCGATTGGTATTTTCTCGTTTTTTCACATTGAAATTGACGCACTTTTTGTAACAGCACTTCTTACGGTTCTTGGGTTTTCAGTGCACGATACCATAGTAGTATTTGATCGCGTACGAGAGAATTTAAGGAGAAGTAATTCGGGTACCTTTGAAGATCTTGTTGAACGTAGTCTCCACGAAACAATTACACGATCGATTAATACTTCGTTAACTACCGTACTTTCGTTGCTTGCTGTTTACTTTTTTGGAGGAGTTGCTACTCAAAACTTCGCCTTGGCGTTAATAGTAGGTATCGTTATTGGTACCTATTCATCTATATTTATCGCAAGCACCTTGTTAGTGACGGTAGAGCGTTGGAAGCAGAAGAAATAATCTTAAAATAAAGAAATCTTTATGCACAGGAGAAAGGCTCTCTTTGTGCGATAATATTCGTATGCTTAAAAAGTTGATAAATAAGCGCTGGCTTGATTGGACGATTGCGATCATTATTGTAATCTTCATCTTACTCATGTGGGCGATACAGGATTATTCTATTGAGCAAGACTATAGTTTTACAGGTAATGACATTTCTTACTCGATAAAACTACACCACTCAGCTCGCTAGGAAATATCCAGAGTTCAGGAGTTGACAGCATTTTGTGCGTGAGTATACTGGCTGTATTGGGAATAATGCGTAGAAGTTATCCACAAATGGATGAGTCATGGTTAGAGTGGGTGGGTGAAGCGCAATTTAATAAAGTGGTTATTAAAAATCAAATAACCAATTAAAGACGATAAAGGCCCCATTTATAAGTAGGAGTTAGGGGTTTTTGTCCTTGTTTTTCTATTTTTATGCAGAAAAAATATTTTTCGAGGTATAAAGAGCCTCTTGCTCCTTTGCCATATTTAGCCGAAGTCCAGCTCAAGAGCTATGACTGGTTCTTGAAGAAAGGTTTTCAGGAATTGCTCGATGAATTTTCGCCCATCGAGGATAATACTGGAAAGCAGATTGTTCTCGAATTTCTCGGGTTCGTATTAGAAAAACCCCAGCATGATGAGCATTATGCTCGTACAAACAACTTGTCTTACGAAGCTCCGCTTCGGGTTAAGACACGTCTTACAAATAAGAAAACAGGAGAGATAAAAACGCAAGAAATTTTCTTTGCGGATTTTCCGTTAATGACGCCACACGGCACCTTTATTATTAACGGAATCGAACGTGTTATTGTTTCGCAACTCGTGCGTTCATTTGGTGCATATTTTACGGCATCATATTTTCGCGGTAAAAAGCGTTTTGGCGCCAAAATTATTCCAGGTCGTGGTGTATGGCTTGAGTTTGAAACTGATAGTGATGGAGTAATCTGGGTCAAAATCGATCGCAAGCGTAAACTCCCCGCAACGGCACTGTTACGTATTTTTGGGTTTGCAAATGACGAAGATATTAAGAGTATGTTTAAAGATGTCGATACCGGACCAATCTCGCATATTGATGCAACTCTTAAGAAAGACTTAACTAAAACGCCTGATGACGCTTATGTAGAGATCTACAAACGTATTCGACCAGGAGAGATGGCGGCTCTTGATAATGCACGTTCTCTTATATCAACAATGTTTAGTGAGGTACGGTATGACTTACATGTCGTCGGTCGTTACAAGATGAATCTTCGATTTAAATCACTTGGAGGCGGTAAAGAAGAGTCAAGAGTTCTTACAAAACAAGATTTTGGATATATTTTAGGCGAAGTAATTCGCAAAAATAATACACCCGATGAGATGGAAGATGATATCGATCACCTCGGTCATCGTCGTGTTCGAGGCGTAGGTGAGATGCTGCAAAATCGCTTGCGTGTCGGTATGGCTCGCATGGAGCGCAATATCCATGATCGTATTTCAACGCTGGATGCAGACGCATTAACTCCCGTTCAGCTTGTAAATGCACGACCGTTTATGTCGGTTTTGAAAGAGTTTTTTACAACAAACCAACTTTCGCAGTTCATGGATCAAGTAAACGTTTTATCTCAACTTGAACATAAGCGTCGTTTGTCGGCGCTTGGT